>JACQYB010000046.1 GCA_016208415.1 Betaproteobacteria bacterium
TCGCGTCCCACGGCGATGGCCTTCTGGCCGCGGGCCAGGGCCTCGCTGCCGATGGCCTGGCCGATGGCGCGCACCGAGTCGGGCGTCAGGGTGCGGCCGACGATGCCGCGAATGTCATAGGCCTTGAAGATTTCCGTGGCGGCGCGCTGCATGGGGGGCTCCTGTTCGACGATGGGCCATTATCCCATGGGGCACGGGGGTGCCCGCCGTTGTAAATGTCACCGAGGCGGGCACGCGCCAGCCAGGAAGCGAGCCATGCGCCGCGGCAGCCAGTCCAGCCTCCCCGGCGGCGCGCCGCGGACGAAGCCCACGTGGCCGCCTTCGGCGGGGAATTCCCGCACCACCATGGACGACACCTCGCGCTCGCAGGGCAGCGCCCACACCGGCAGGAAGGGGTCGTTGAGGGCGTTGAGGAGCAGGGTGGGCACGCGGATGCCGCCCAGGCAGGGGCGGCTGGAAGCACGCGTCCAGTAGTCGGTGGCGTTGCGGAAGCCGTGCAGCGGTGCGGTGACCACGTCGTCGAACTGGTAGAGGGTGCGGGCGGCGAGCACGCGTTCGCGGTCGAACAGCCCGGGATGGCGCTCGAGCTTGGCCAGGGCGTTGCGTTTGAGGGAGACAAGGAAATGGCGCGTGTAGATGCGCGCGAATCCCTGCTCCAGCGCCCGCCCCGAAGCCGTCAGGTCCAGCGGCGCGCACACCGCGCACGCGGCATCCACCACGCCGCGGGCGTCCTCCTCCATCTGGCCGAGCCACTTGAGCAGGGCGTTGCCGCCCAGCGAGACGCCGACCGCCAGGCGCGGCACGCCGGGGAACAGCTCGCGCAAGCGGCGCAGGATCCAGTCGATCTCCTGCCAGTCGCCGGAATGGTAGGCCCGCGGCAACAGGTTGGGCACGCCCGAGCAGCCGCGGAAATGCACCACCGCCGCCTGCCAGCCCAGGGTGGCGGCGTGACGCAGCAGGGCGCGGGCGTAATGGCTGCGCACGCTGCCTTCGAGGCCGTGGAACAGCACCACCAGCGGGGCATCCGCGGCCGCGCCGGCGAGGAAATCCACGTCGATGAAGTCGCCGTCGGGAGTGTCCCAGCGCTGGCGCCGGGTGGGCGGGGGGCGACCCTTGATGAACAGCGGATAGATGGTCTGGGCGTGGGCGCCGCGCAGCCACCGGGGTGGGCAGTAGGGGTGAGGGTCGGGGTCGGAGTTCAATGCAGTGTCTTGGGCGTTTCCACCGTCAGCGGTACGGAGGTCGAAACCGGCGACGCGTGATGCGCCAGCATGCGCCAGCCCTCGGCGCCGCGCAGGTAGATGTTGGTGGCGACGACCGGCGGGGTCCGCACGTCCTCGCCCACCACCACGACATGCTCATGCACGCTATGCACCGAGATCAGCAGTCCCTGGACATGCACCGGGTTGGAAAGCGCGATCTGTAGGCGCGTGCCCTGGGCGAACATCTGCCGCCAGCCTTCCATCACCTCGGCGTAGCCGGCGAGGCGCACGCCGCCGGGGTGCACACAGATCACCTCCTCGTCTTCCGCCCATACGCTCATCATGGCTTCCAGGTTGGCTTGTTCCAGGGCTTCGTAGAAGGCGGTTTCCGCGTCCTGGGGCGTGGCGAAGAATCGCTTGGTCTTTTCCATCCGGATTTCCTGGCGTGCGTCCGGCGGTCGGGCCGCCGTGTCGTCTATGCCGATGTTAGTTCAGCATCGCCGTTGCTGCCAGCCGTGGGCCGCAGGTGGGCCAGCACGCTTTGGCCGACCTGCTGCGGCGGGATGCCCGCCAGGCAGTCCAGATGTCCCAGCGGACACTCGCGCTTGAAGCAGGGACTGCACTGCAGCCCGCGCCAGATCACCTGCGCGCGATCGGAAAGCGGAGGCGTGTAATGCGGGGTGGACGAACCGAACAGGGCGAGCAGCGGGCGCCCCAGGGCGGCGGCCACGTGCATCAGTCCGGAATCGTTGGTGACCACGAAATCCGCCGCCGCCAGCAGATCCATGGCCTGGTCCAGGGTGGTGCCGCCGCACAGGTTGCGGCAGGCGCCGCCGGCCTCGTGTTCGATGCGGGCGCCCACGGCGCCGTCCTTGGGAGAGCCCACCAGCAGCACCCGGGCACCGCTGCCGGCAAGGTCGCGCGCCAGTTGGGCGAAATGCGATTCCGGCCAGCGCTTGGCGGGTCCGTACTCGGCCCCAGGGCAGAACGCGACGAGCGGGCCTGCATTCCCGGTCAGCCCGAAGCTGCGCAGCGTGGCCTGGCATGTTAGCGCCTCGCTGTGCAGCCGCGGCATGGGCAGCGGGCGCGGCAGGGGCGCACCGGGAGCCTCGGCGAGTTGGGCGTAGCGCTCGGCGATCTGCGGCAGTGCGCGCGCGTCCAGGCGGTGGATGCGGTTGAGCAGGCCGTAGCGGCCCTCCCCGACGAAGCCGGTACGCTGCGGGATGCGGGCGAAGAAGGGCACCAGCGCTGATTTGAGCGTGTTGGGCAGCACCACCGCCAGGTCGTAGCCGCGGGCCGCCAGGCTGCGGCCGAGGCGCAGGCGCTGGCCAAGTCGCAACTGGCCGTGGCCGAAGGGATTGACCAGCACTTCCGCCACTTCGGCCATGCGATGCAGCACCGGCGCCACGTAGCCCGGCGCCAGAACCTCGATGCGCGCGCCGGGATGCCGCTCCAGCAGGCGCATGAGCAGCGGCTGGGCGGCGACGGTATCGCCGATCCAGGAGGGAGCGACGACGAGGATGCGGGCGGCTTGCGTCAGTGATGCCCCTTGGACCGCTCGCCGCCGAAGACGTAGCGCGTGCCGCAGTAGGGGCACATGGCGTCGCCGGTCTTCAGCACATCGAGGAAGACCCGCGGGTGACGCGCCCACAGCGGGGCGCCGGGGCGCGGACAGGCGAGCGGCAGGTCGTCGGCGGTGACTTCCACCTGGCGGGCGCTTTCGTCGAGCTTGGCTGCGGACATGGCAGGACTCACTCCACCGGGGTCAGCCAGTCGCGATGGGCTTCCACGCGACCGTTGACGCAATCGAAGAACAGGCTCTGGATCTGGGTGGTGATGGGGCCGCGGCTGCCGGCACCGATGACGCGGTTGTCCAGTTCGCGGATGGGCGTGACCTCGGCCGCCGTGCCGGTGAAGAAGGCTTCGTCGGCGATGTAGATGTCGTCGCGGGTGAGGCGCCGGGTACGCACATCAAGGCCCAGTTCCCTCGCCAGGGTGATGACCGATGCGCGGGTGATGCCGGTGAGCGCCGAGGCGATCTCGGGCTCCCAGATCACGCCGTCGCGCACGATGAACAGGTTCTCGCCGGCGCCTTCGGCGACGAAGCCCTCGGTGTCCAGCAGCAGCGCCTCGTCGTAGCCGTCCTGGGTGGCCTCCAGGTTGGCGAGGATGGAGTTGGCGTAGGTGCTGGCCACCTTGGCGCGCGGCATGGTGACGTTGACGTGGTGGCGGGCGAACGACGCCGTCTTGACGCGGATGCCCTTCTCCAGGCCCTCGGCGCCCAGGTATGCGCCCCAGGGCCAGGCGGCGATGGCCACATGCACGGCGGCGCCCCTGGGCGAGACGCCCATCTTCTCCGAGCCGTAGAAGGCGATGGGGCGGATGTAGGCCGATTCCAGCCGGTTGGCCCGCACCACCTCGCACTGCGCCTCCATGAGCGTTTCCCGGTCGAAGGGAATCTTCATCATGTAGATGTGGGCGGAGTCGAACAGGCGGGCGGTGTGTTCGCGAAGGCGGAAGATGGCGGTGCCGATCTCGGTGTTGTAGGCGCGCACGCCCTCGAACACGGACAGGCCGTAGTGCAGCGAATGGGTCAGCACGTGGGTGGTGGCATCCCGCCAGGGCACCAGCCTGCCGTCGTACCAGATGTAGCCGTCGCGATCGGCCATGGACATGTTCGGATCTCCTCCCGCACAACAAGCGCAGAATTCTAGCGCAAAATCCCGCCGCCGCCGCGGGGGGAGCCGCCGCCGACGGGCTTCGAAAGGCCTGCCCGGGCGGGGTAAAATCGCGCCTTTCCGCACTTGGGCGCCCGCCGGGGCGCGTATGCATCGTGAGCCACATCTGGAAACCCCATGTCACCGTCGCCGCCGTCATGGAGCGCGATGGCCGCTTCCTGCTGGTGGAGGAAGAAACCGAGGCCGGCCTGCGCTTCAATCAGCCGGCCGGCCACCTGGACGAGGGGGAATCCCTGCTCGCCGCCGCCGCCCGCGAGGTGCTGGAAGAAACGGCCCACCACTTCGTGCCGCGCTGGCTGGTCGGCGTCTATCAGTGGCGCCGGCCGGGGCGCTCCCAGACCTATCTGCGCTTCGCCTTCGGCGGCGAAGTGACGGGTGCGGAGTCCGGGCGGGCGCTGGATGCGGGCATCGTGCGGGCGACGTGGCTTTCGCCCGCGGAAATCGAGGCGATCCGTGACCGGCATCGCAGCCCCCTGGTCAGCCGCTGCATTGCCGACTACCAGAGCGGCCGGCGTTTCCCGCTGGACCTGATCACCCACTACGGCGAGGGGGATGGCACCGATGCCTAGGACCGTGGTGGTGGGCATGTCCGGCGGCGTCGATTCGTCGCTGGCGGCGTGGCTGCTCAAGCAGCAGGGCTGGAACGTCATCGGCCTGTTCATGAAGAACTGGGAGGACGATGACGACGAGCAGTACTGTTCCAGTCGCCAGGATCTGGTGGATGCGGCGGCGGCGGCCGACGTCATCGGCGTCGACCTGCAGGTGGTGAATTTCTCCGCGCAGTACAAGGAACGGGTGTTCGCCGAGTTCCTGCGCGAGTACCAGGCCGGCCGCACGCCCAATCCGGACGTGCTGTGCAACTCCGAGATCAAGTTCCGCGCCTTCCTCGACCACGCCCTGGCCCTGGGGGCGGAGCGCATCGCCACCGGCCATTACGCCCAGGTGCGCGAGGTGGGCGGCGAGTTCCAGTTGCTCAAGGCCGAGGACGGCACCAAGGACCAGAGCTACTTCCTGTACCGCCTCGGTCAGGCGCAGTTGTCGAAGACGCTGTTCCCGGTGGGCGGGCTCTACAAGCGCGACGTGCGCCGCATGGCGAGGGGGATCGGGCTGGCCAACCACGGCAAGAAGGACTCCACCGGCATCTGCTTCATCGGCGAGCGGCGGTTTCGGGAATTCCTGGCGCGCTACCTGCCGCCGCAGCCGGGGGAGATCCGCAGCCTGGAGGGGGCGGTGGTGGGACGCCACGACGGCCTGATGTACCACACCATCGGCCAGCGCAAGGGCCTGGGGATCGGTGGCATTGCCGGGAGGGACGAGGCCGGCGAGCACGAGGCGTGGTACGTGGCGGGCAAGGACGTGGCGGCCAACGTGCTTTACGTGGTGCAGGGCCACGACCATCCGGCGCTGCTGGCCGAGCGGCTCGTGGCCGGCGATCTGTCCTGGGTCGGCGGGCGCGAGCCTCACACCCACTGGGTCTACACGGCCAGGACCCGCTATCGCCAGCCCGATGCCGCCTGCGAGGTGGAGCGCGTCGATGCCGCCGGCTGCGAGATCGTCTTCGCCGAGCCGCAATGGGCGGTGACGCCGGGGCAATCGGTGGTGGTCTACGAGAGTCGGGTGTGTCTGGGGGGCGGAGTCATCGCCTCCCCCGGAGGGACCGCCGGGGCGAGGCACTAGCCCTGCGGCACGGTGTCGGCGAAGGAGGGGCGGCGCATCAGCTTGGTGTGGAGCCCCGCCAGGTTGGGGTGGGCTGCACGCCAGTCGATGTCGGGGAAGCGGAAGTCCAGGTAGCCCAGGGCGCAGCCCATGGCGATGTCCGCCAGAGTAAAGGCATTGCCGAAGCACCACGGACTGGCATTCAGATCCTCCGCGGCACTGCGGAGCGCGGCCGTCACCTTGTCGCGCTGGCGCGCGATCCACGCCGCGCTGCGCTCGCCGTCTGGGCGGCGCGCCTCCAGGAAGGCGTTGGCGGCGGCCTCGCAGATGCCGTCGCCCAGCGCCTCCCAGCGCCGCACGACAATGCGCTCCCGCGGGGTCACGGGAAGCAGGCGGTTGTTGGGCGCGGCATGGTCCAGGTATTCCACGATCACCCTTGAGTCGAACAGCCGGCTGTCGTCGTCCAGCACCAGCACCGGTATCTTGCCCAGGGGGTTGAACTGCTGCACCTGGGTGTCGTCGGTCCACGGCGAGTCGATCACCAGATCGGCATCGATCCTCTTTTCCGCCAGCACGACACGGACCTTGCGGACGAAGGGGCTGGTGAGCGATGCGATGAGTTTCATGACAAGTAGCGGAGGGTGGGTTGCCGGGGATTATATATCGGGCGCCATGCCGGCTGTCACCTTGCCGAGGTACGGATCCGGCATCCGGCTGCCTAGCGCACTGTCCTTGCCGATGATGTCTTCGCAATAGCGGGGCACGAGCGGCTCTCGCGCCGGAGCGGCGGCGGGGCGCGCCGGCGATGGCTCTGCGCAGGGGGTGCCGCGAAGCCGACGAGCGCGGGGCAGGCCGCATCGCAGGGCCGGGCAGGGGCCTTGCGGCGGGGTCGCGGAAAGCGCGTGATAAAATTTATCCTTTTCCTCCCGCCACCATCATGCCACTGTCTGCCCTGACCGCCCTTTCCCCGCTCGACGGTCGCTATGCCGGAAAGATGGACGCCCTGCGCGGCGTGTTCAGCGAGTTCGGACTGATCCGCGAACGGGTGCGGGTGGAACTGGCCTGGCTGGTGGCCCTGGGCGACGAGCCCGCCGTCCCCGAGGTGGCCCCCTTCTCCGCCGCCACCCGTTCCGAACTGGCGGCGCTGGTGGCCGGCTTCGCCGAAGCCGACGCCCAGCTCAAGGCCACGGAGTACTGGCTGCGTGGCCGCCTCGGCCACAACCCGGAAGTGCTGGAGGTGATGGAATTCATCCACTTCGGCTGTACCTCGGAGGACATCAACAACACCTCCCACGCGCTGATGCTGAAGGCGGCACGCCAGGACGCGCTGCTGCCGGCGCTGGACGCGGTGGTCGGGCGTTTTCGCGCGCTGGCCCACGACCTGGCTGACCTGCCCATGCTGTCGCGCACCCACGGCCAGCCCGCCACGCCCACCACCCTGGGCAAGGAGATGGCCAACATCGCCCACCGCCTGATGCGCGCCCGCGCCGCCATCGCCGCGGTGGAACTGACGGCCAAGTTCAACGGCGCGGTGGGCAACTACAACGCCCACTTGTCCGCCTATCCCGAGGCCGACTGGGAGGCCATCGCGCGCCGCTTCGTGGAGTCCCTGGGCGTGGCCTTCAATCCCTACACCATCCAGATCGAGCCCCACGACGCCATGGCCGAGCTGTTCGACGCCGTGGGCCGCGCCAACACCGTGCTGCTGGACGCCTGCCGCGACATCTGGATGTACATCTCCACCGGCTACTTCCGGCAGAGGCTCAAGGCCGGCGAAGTGGGCTCGTCGACCATGCCCCACAAGGTCAATCCCATCGACTTCGAGAACGCCGAGGGCAACCTGGGCCTGGCCAATGCGCTGTTGCGCCACCTGGCCGAGAAGCTGCCGGTATCGCGCCTGCAGCGCGACCTGTCCGACTCCACGGTGCTGCGCAACATGGGCGTGGCGTTCGGCCACACGCTGCTGGCCATCGACTCCTGCCTGCGCGGCCTGGGCAAGCTGGAAGCCGACCCTGCCCGGCTGCGCGCCGATCTGGAAGACGCCTGGGAAGTGCTGGCGGAGCCCATCCAGACGGTGATGCGCCGTTATGCCGTGCCCGACGCCTACGACAAGCTCAAAGCGCTGACGCGCGGCGCCGGCATTTCCCGCGAGGCGCTGCAGGAATTCGTGCGCACCCTGGAGATCCCCGAGGAGGCGCGGGCGCGGCTGCTGGCCATGACGCCCTGGAGCTACATCGGTCGGGCGGCGGAACTGGCGCGGCGCATCTGAGCGGGCCGGGACGGGCGCTTCCATGTCGAGCTTCGCCGAGAACCTCCGCGGGCTGCCCGGCATCTCTCACCTGGTGGCGCTGCAATTGCTGGACGAGGAGGGGCGCATCGAGGCGGTGATCGAAAACCGCCCTGGCCAGGCCGGTTCGCTCACCGTCTACAACCACCTGGCGCAGATCTTCGGCGCCATCACGCCGCAGGCGGCGGCGCACGGCCTGGATCTCTACGCCGAGCACACCGAAGAGGCCCGCGCCAAGCCCGGCCACCATCCCAACATCGACCGCCTGTTGGCGCTGGTCGAACAGCGCCGCACCTTGCGCATCAAGCACGTGTTCGCGGTGTAGGCACGACGGCGGCGGCAAGGGCGCGCCCCCCCGCCGGAAAGCCCGCCGCCGCGTCGGCATCCGTTCCCCTTCCTCAAGCCCATGGCCGTGGCGGCCGATATTTCCGCAACGAGGCGGATGGCGATTCCCGCCGCACGGCGAACAGCGGACCATGGACGGCACAAGAGCACTTTCGGCAATCGGGTGGGTGAGGGACGCGGGCGGGCGCCCCGGCGGCGCGGTGCGCGCCCGCGGCAGGTGTGGCCGCGCGGCCCATGGCCGTGCCCGGGCCGGCTGACGGACCATGGCCTCACGCTTCCAGTTCCGCTTTCTGCGCAGCCGTGTGGGCCAGCGCGTCCTCGGACTGTTCCTGCTTGTGGCGCTGCTGCCCATGCTGGCGCTGGCCGTGGTGGCCGCCGGGCATACCTACCGGGTGATTCTCGATCTCGCCCGCAGTCAACTGCAGTCCACCAGCAAGACTTACGCCACGGGCGTGGCCGACGCGCTCGGTGCTGCCAACGGGCGTCTCGACACTGTGGCGCAAGCCCTGGCCCAGGGCGTGCGCGAGTTGCCGGCGGGGCTGACGGGGGAAGGGCTACATTCGGTGACCCTGCAGCTTCGCAGCGGCGAGCGGGTGGATCTGGGTCACGATGACGGCGCAAACGGCGCGCGCGCGCCGGCAGGGTCGGGGCAGGCGCGGGCCTTGCCGCCGCCCGCGCCGCAAATGCCCGCCGGCGAGCATACGGTCCTGCGCGTGGAGCATCCCCCGGCCGGCCCGCCGGTGGTCCGGCTCATGATGGCGGTGGATCTGCCCGCGCACGGGCGTGCCGTGCTGACGGGCGAGGTCGATCCCGCCTTCCTCCTGGCGAGGGTGCCGCCGCCGTCAGGCGCGGCGAGCGCCTGTGTGCTCGACGCCGAAGCGCTCCCGGTGGCTTGCCACGGCAACGTCGAGCGCCTTTCCGCGAGGGCGCTGCCGGCCCGCGTCGCGGGCGCGACGGCAGGCCTCCTGGACGGCGGCGAGGGTGAGGGCCGCATGATCGGGGCGTGGCGCCAGATCAGCCTGCACGACAGCTTCGACGCTGAGCCCTGGGTGGTGGTGGTCACGCAGACGCGGGCCAGCGCCCTGATTCCGCTGGAATTCTTCGGCACGGTGTTTCCGCCCCTGGTGGCGCTCACCGTTGCGCTGGTGATCGTGTTCAGCCTGTTTCACGTGCCCCGCACCCTGGAGCCGCTGGAGAAGCTCACATCGGCCTTTCGCAGGCTGGCGCGCGGGCAGTTCGATGTCAGCGTGCATGTGCGCAACCGCGACGAATTCGGCGACCTGGGGCGCTCGTTCAACGCCATGGCCGGGCGTCTGGGCGAGCAGTTCCGCATGCTGGAACTGCTGGCGGAGATTGACCACCTGGCCTTCACCGAACGCGACGTGACCCCGGTGGTGGCCAAGGCCATGGAAGGGGTGTTCGGCTTCGTGGAGTGCGAGGCGGTGGCGGTGCTGATATTCGGCGCGGACAAGGACGACAGCGCGCGCGCCCATGTCCTGCAGCGTCAGCCCCGCGGCGATGCGCGCGTGCGCGACGTCCCGCTCCCCGCCCAGGAGCGCCGCAGCCTGTCGGTGGAGGCATTGGGGAGCCTGCGCTCCGGGGCCGTGGCCTGGGAGAGCCTGGCGCCCCTGGCGGCGCTGGGGGCGCGGTATTTCCACGCCCTGCCGCTGCGCGGCGGAGCCGATGCGATCGAACCACCCCCACGCTCACCATCGTCCGCTGCCCCCCGAGGGGGCTCATGCCTCCCTTGGGGCGGCCCGGCGGGAGCAGATGAAGAGCCCCCACGCTCACCATCGTTCGCTGCCCCCCGAGGGGGCTCATGCCTCCCTTGGGGCGGCCCGGCGGGAGGCATGAATCAGGAGGGTGGCGAGCGCGGCAAGCGCGCGCCGCTCGATGGCTGCCTGGTGCTGGGCTACCGGCATCGTCCCGAGCCGGCGGAAGATAAGCGGAATTATCTGATCTCGCTGACGAAGCGGCTCGCGGTGACGCTCTCGGCTTCGGGCTGGCGGAACCAGATCTACCAGCACGCCAACTTCGACGAACTGACCCAGCTCCCCAACCGCCAGCTCCTGACCGATCGCCTCGTCCAGGAGATGCGCCGCGCGCACCGCCATGGCAAACACGTGGCGGTGCTGTTCATCGACCTGGACCACTTCAAGCAGATCAATGACACCCTCGGCCACGAGGCCGGTGACGACATGCTGCGCGAAGCGGCGCGGCGCATGGCGCAATGCGTGCGTGCCGAGGACACGGTGGCGCGGCTGGGCGGCGACGAGTTCGCGGTGGTGCTGGGCGGGCTCCACAATCCCCAGGATGCGGCGCTGGTGGCGCAGAAGCTGCTGAGCGCCCTGCGCGAACCCTTCCACATGGGCGGCCAGCAGTTGTTCGGCGCGGCGAGCATCGGCATCTCGGTGTATCCCGAAGACGGCGAGTCCGCCGAAGACCTGCTCAAGCGCGCCGATACCGCCACCTACAAGGCCAAGGAGAACGGGCGCGACGGCTTCCTGTTCTACGAAGGGCGCATGAACGCCGAGCAGTGGGAACGCCTGACCCTGGGCGGCGACCTGCGCAAGGCGCTGGACCAGGGCCAGTTGCTGCTGCTCTACCAGCCCCAGGTGCGATTGTCCGATGGCGTGGTGGTGGGTGCGGAGGCTCTGATGCGCTGGCAGCATCCGAGCCGCGGCATCGTGTCGCCGGCGGTGTTCATTCCGCTGGCCGAGGAATCGGGACTCATCGAGCCCATGGGGCTTTGGGCCCTGCGCACGGCCTGCCGCCAGTTTCTGGAATGGCGCGCGAGCGGGCTGCCGCTGCGCCATATCGCCGTGAACCTGTCGGCGCGGCAACTGCGCTCCGCCCATCTGGTGCAGGACGTGACCGCCATCCTCGCCGAATGCCGCATGCCCCCCGGCAGCCTGGAACTGGAAATCACCGAGAGCCTGGCGATGGAGAACATGGAGCACGCGTTGCAGACCCTCGTGGCCCTGCGCGACATGGGGGTGCGCCTGGCCATCGACGACTTCGGCACCCGCTACTCGTCGCTGGCCTACCTGCGCACGCTGCCCATCCACGTCATCAAGCTGGACCGCGCCTTCATGCAGGACGTGCTCACCGACCGCGCCGCGTCCACCATCGCCCGCTCGGTCATCGACATGGCCCACCAGCTCGACAAGGAAATCATCGCCGAGGGGGTGGAACGCAGCGAGCAGGTGGCTTTCCTGCGGGTGGCGGCCTGCGACATGATCCAGGGCTTCTACTTCAGCAAGCCGCTGGCGGCAAAGGATTTTCTCGCCTACGCGCAATCGCGCCTGCCGGCCGGCAAGCGCCGCCCGGGCCGCGTGGCCGCGGCGGCGTAAGGAACTACACCACCGCGCCGTCGTCGGCGGTGGCTTCCTTCTTCGGCTTGATGAACTGCTCGCGCGACACCCCCAGCCACATCACCAGCGGACTGGCCACCAGCACCGAGGAGTAGATGCCGAACAGGATGCCGATGGTCAGCGCCAGGGCGAAGTAGTACAGCGCCGGGCCGCCGAACAGCAGCATGGAGAGCACCATCATCTGGGTGCAGCCGTGGGTGATGATGGTGCGCGAGATGGTGCTGGTGATGGCGTGGTTGAGGATCTCGGGCGTGCTCATGCCGCGCCTCTTGCGGAAGGTCTCCCGCACCCGGTCGAACACCACCACCGACTCGTTCACCGAATAGCCCAGCACCGCCAGCACCGCCGCCAGCACCGCCAGCGAGAACTCCCACTGGAAGAAGGCGAAAAAGCCCAGGATGATGATCACGTCGTGAAGGTTGGCGATGATGGCCGAGATCGCGAAGCGCCATTCGAAGCGTGCGGCCAGGTAGAGCACGATGCCGAACACCACCAGCAGCAGCGCCATGGCGCCGTCCGAGGCGAGTTCCTCGCCCACCTGGGGGCCGACGAATTCCACCCGCCGCAATTCCGGCGTCGCCCCGCCCCCCCGCGTGAGGGACGCCACCACGTTGTTGCTCACCTTGGCGGTTTCCACGTCCTTGCGCAGCGGCACGCGGATCAGCACGTCGCGCGAGCTGCCGAAGTTCTGCACCTGGGCGTCGTGGAAGCCGTCCCGGGCCAGCGCCTCGCGCAGCGGCTGCAGGCTCGGCGCCTCGGCGTAGCTCACCTCGATGAGCGTGCCGCCGGTGAACTCCACGCTCAGGTTCAGCCCGCGGACCGCCAGGAAGCCCACCGCCAGCAGGAAGGTGACCAGGGAAATGATGTTGAACGCCAGCGCATGGCGCATGAAGGGGATGTCTTTGCGGATGCGGAAGAATTCCATCGTATGTCCCCTCAGTTCGCCTGCACGCCCGGCTTCCAAACCTGGCCGATGGACAATTTCTCCACCTTGCGCCGGCGGCCGTAGATGAAGTTGATCAGTGCCCGCGAGATCACCACGGCGCTGAACATGGACGTCAGGATGCCCAGGCAATGCACCACCGCGAAGCCGCGCACCGGACCGGAGCCGAAGATCAGCAGGGCGATGCCGGCGATCAACGTGGTGATGTTGGAGTCGAGGATGGTGTCGAAGGCGCGCTCGTAGCCGGCGGTGATGGCCGCCTGCGGGCTGGCGCCGTTGCGCAGTTCCTCGCGCACCCGCTCGTTGATGAGCACGTTGGCGTCGATGGCCATGCCCAGCGTCAGCGCGATGGCGGCGATGCCCGGCAGGGTGAGCGTGGCCTGCAGCAATGACAGCAGGGCGATGAGCAGCAGCAGGTTGGAGGCCAGCGCCACCACGGAGACGAAGCCGAACAGCAGGTAGTAGGCCGTCATGAACGCGGCGATGGCCAGGAAGCCCCACAGCGTGGAGTGGAAGCCCTTGCTGATGTTGTCGGCGCCCAGGCTGGGGCCGACCGTGCGCTCTTCCACGATCTCCATGGGCGCGGCCAGCGAGCCGGCGCGCAGCAGCAGGGCCGTGTCGTTGGCCTCGGTGGTGGTCATGCGTCCGGAAATCTGCACCCGGCCGCCGGCGATCTCGGTGCGGATCACCGGCGCCGTGACCACCTCGCCCTTGCCCTTCTCGATGAGCAGGATGGCCATGCGCTTGCCCACGTTGTCGCGCGTGATGTCGCGGAAGATGCGCGCCCCGGCGGAGTCCAGCGTGAGGTGCACCGCCGGCTCCTGGGTCTGGTTGTCGAAGCCGGGCTGGGCGTCGGTGAGGCGGTCGCCGGTGAGCACCACCTGCTTCTTCACCAGCAGCGGACTGCCGCCGCGCTCGGTGTAGAGCTCGTCGCCGAAGGGCACCTGGCCGTTGAGCGCGCCTTCCAGCGCGCCGGGAGTGTCATCCACCATGCGCACCTCCAGCGTGGCGGTGCGGCCCAGGATGTCCTTGGCCTTGGCGGTGTCCTGCACGCCGGGCAGTTGCACGACGATGCGATCCGCCCCCTGCTGCTGGATCACCGGCTCGGCCACGCCCAGCTCGTTGATGCGGTTGTGCAGGGTCGTGATGTTCTGCTTGATGGCGAATTCCTGGATGCGCTTTGCGGCCTGCGGCGTGAGCACGGCCACCAGGCGGAAGTCCTCGCCGGCCTGGGAGTCGGTCAACTGCAGGTCGGGCTGGGCCTGGGCGATGGCGGCGCGCGCCTTGTCGCGGGTGTCGGCGTCGCGGAACTTCACCACCACCGTCTGGCCCTCGCGGCCGATGCCGCCGTGGCGGATGTTCTTGTCGCGCATCAGCGTGCGCAGGTCGGCGCCGGTGGAATCCATGCGCTTGGTGATGGCACCGCGCATGTCCACCTGCAGCAGGAAGTGCACACCGCCGCGCAGGTCCAGGCCCAGGTACATGGGCAGCGCGTTGACCGCCGTGAGCCATTGCGGCGAGCCGGAAAGCAGGTTCAGCGCCACCACGTAGGTGGGGTCGGCGGGGTCGGGGTTGAGCGCGCGCTCGATGACGTCCTTGGCCTTGAGCTGGGTGTCGGTGTCGGCTAGGCGCACGCGCACGCTGTTCGGGTCCATGAACAGGCCCAGGCTGTCGATGCCGGCCGAGCGCAGCGCCTGCTCCGCACGCTCCAGGACCTTTGCGTCCACCTTGACCGTGGCCTTGCCGCTGGACACCTGCACCGCCGGAACCTCGCCGAAGAAGTTCGGCAGCGTGTAGAGCAGCCCCAGCAGCAGGGCGACGACGACAATGGCGTTTTTCCAGAGTGGGTAGCGGTTCATGGCTGGGCGGGGGGCAAGGGGGGTGCGCGAAAAGGGGGCGGCAACGGCGAGGGGCTGCATCTCACCCCTCGGGCTTCACCCCTCACGCCTTCACAGGGACTTGAGCGTGCCTTTCGGCAGCAGGTTGGCGACAGCGGCCCTCTGCACGGCGATTTCCACGTTTTCGGCGATGTCGAGGTGCACGTAGTTTTCACCCACCTTGGTGATGCGGCCGGCCACGCCGCCCTGGGTCACCACCTCGTCACCCTTCTGCAGCGCTTCCATCATGGCCTTGTGTTCTTTGGTGCGCTTCATCTGCGGGCGGATCATCAGGAACCAGAGCACCACGAACATCAGGATGATGGGCAGCAGGCTCATCAGGTCGGTCGCACCAGGGGCGGCCGGAGCGGCCTGGGCATAGGCGTTGGAAATCAGCACGACGGGCTCCCTCCCGAAAAACGCGAAGTATATCAGCTTGGTCTGGCCGGCCCATCCGCCGTAGGGAGACGTTGCGGCAGCGCCCGTCGCCCCCGCGGACCGGGCGGGGTCTGCCGCGGCAGTGTGCAAACTTCCTGCGACTTGCGCGAAATATTCCACAGTCGGCCGTGGCGGCATATGACAATCTTGCAACATTGGGCTTCATGGCGGCGGCACCCCTCGCATGGATCGCTTTCATCGCTACTACCAGCTCCACGGCCTGCTCAAGGCGCACCGGCTGCCGGTGCCGCGCCGTGAAATCGAAGCCCGCCTGGAATGCTCCCGCGCCACGGCGCTGAGGGTTATCGACGGCCTGCGAGGCTATGGTGCCCCCATCGAATACGACCGCGAAGCCAATGGCTACCGTTACGCCACGGGCACGGCCTTCGAACTGCCGGGGCTGTGGTTCTCGCCATCCGAACTGGTCGCCCTGCTGGCCACGCAGCGTCTGCTGGCGGAGGCCGAGCCCGGGCTGCTGCGCGACACCCTGGCGCCCTTGAGGCGGCGCGTCGAGCAACTGCTGCGCGCCGAACATCTGGGCGCCGGCGAACTGGCCCGACGGGTGCGCATCGAGCGCATGGCCGGGCGCGGCGTGGGCGGCTGCTTCGAAGCCGTCGCCCTGGCGCTGGCGGCGCGACAGCGCCTGGGCATCGTCTATCACGGGCGCGGCGACGACACCGAGAGGCGCCGCACCGTCTCGCCCCAGCGCCTCACCCACTATCGCGACAACTGGTATCTCGACGCCTGGTGCCACAGCCGCCGGGCGCTGCGCAGCTTTGCGCTGGAGCGGATTCGCAGTGCCCGACCGGCACCCGACGCCGTGCGCGACATCGGCGACGAAGATCTGGATCGGCACCTGGCCACGGCCTACGGGATCTTTGCCGGCGAGCCGATCGCCGTTGCCGTGTTGCGCTTTGCCCCCGAGCGGGCACGCTGGGTGGCGGAGGAACAGTGGCATCCGCGGCAGGAGGGGCGCTGGCTGGAGGACGGGGGCTACGAACTGCGGGTGCCGTATTCGGATGCGCGGGAGCTGGTGATGGATGTGTTGCGGCATGGGGCGGGGGTGGAGGTGGTGGGGCCGAAGGGGCTGCGGGAGATGGTCGTGCAGGCGCTGGAGCGAGCGCTGGGGCTGTATTCGGCGGTGTCACGGAATGAGGCGGTGGGGGAGGAAGAATGAGAACTTTCGCGGCCTGCCGCGGGGTGGACTGGAGGGCTGTTCCATGAACGACGATCTGCCATTGCAGCGCACCGCCGCACGTCACGCGCTTCGGATGTGCATGGAATTCATATCCGAGGACCGCTGGTGCGCGGGCTGGCACATCGGGCTCGAATGTATGCTCTGGCGGGATGTGCACGACTGGCGGGCGAACCCGGCGCTCTCGTCGGAAGACGAAGCGTTCCCCGACTCGGCGCGCGCCGTCGCGCGAACCCTTTCGTGGCTCGCCGAGCAGGCGGATGGGTGGTGGATATGGCCGCGGGAAGGTGACGGGCCGCGGGTCGTGAGCATGTCGGAGTGGCGGGCGATATGTGACCTCCACTGCGGCGCTATTGGTTATCCGTGTTGCAAGTCTTGAAGGAGATCGAACGATGAGCGAGACAAAAACCCTGAGCTTGGAAGTTCTGAAGGAAGTGTTGGCCGGTCATGCGGCGGCCCTCCGGTGCGTGACGGAGTACCAGCCCGCAGGAGGAATGGGAGACAAGGTCTTCCCGCCAACCTATGAGGGCGGGAAGTACGCGACTGAGAAGCGGATCGACCCGAAGACCGGGGAGATCATCGATTGCGTGCTGTTGGACTCGGTGCAGTCGCAGGCCAACCGGATGGAACGGGCGTTGCTGGAAGCCTGGCGTACCAGGGGCGCCCAGGGGGAGCGGCGGATCGATCTTCCGGTTGTTACGGTGCGCATAGAGCGTGATGCGATCAAAGTGCAATTCAAAGACGAGAACCTTGATCCGAAAGGGATCGAAATCACCAGCCTGGATGCACCGCATCGGGTGGCCGATGCGATCTTGCGCGACAGCGAAGTTGATGGCGTAGCCTTCCGCAAGTCGGATAAAGGAAAGCTGCTGGACACCGCCCACGCCAGGAACGCGACTGGCCTGTTTGGGCTAAATCCCACCGCCCTTGTATTCGGCATATGGGATTCCACCGGACCACGGGGCGGGTTGGGGGCGAAATTCCAGCGTGCACTGGTTTCGGAAATGGTGGGCTACGCAGCTCAAGAAGGGGTCAATACGGGGAGTCGCAATGACCCGCTAGGGATCTTGCGATCCGCAGGTCCCATCTTTCGCACGGAAGACGGAGGTTGGACCGCAGATCAGCACCGAGCAGCGAAGGTTGGAGACAAGCCCGCGTTGTTTGGCTTAAGCAAAGGGGCGCTCGTCGCCTATGACGAGAAGAGGGATCAGGACCAAGGCGCGCCTTCGAAGATCAATCATGGAAACGTCACCCCTGACTATGCCTTTGCCAAGGACAAGAACGGCAATGTGATATACGACGAAGTCCTGCTCGACAACGGGCGGGTGGTCAAGAAACCGAGAATCAAAGGCGGCTTCACGATCGCTTACGCCAAGCAAACCACCGTCTTGTCTCTCGCCACGCTGCGTCGCCTTCGTTTCCCGCTGAACGGCGGACTGGACTCGAAACCGGAGGTGGATCATGCCGCTCGCACCGCGCTTGCGGCGCTGGCCCTGCTGGGCGCCGTATTGGCGCGAGAAGAAGGCGCCGACCTGCGCTCACGCTGCCAACTCTTCCCAACGGAAGCGTTCGCTTGGGAATTGCTGGACAAGCCGGGCGAGGAACAGCATCAGTCCTTCACGCTCACCGGCGAAGGAGCGGTAGTGTTGTTCAACGATGCCGTGAAGGAAGCGAAGGATGTCGGATTGCCGTGGGAAGAGGAAATCCTGCTCCAGCCTTCCGAAGATCTGATCCGGCTCGTGGCCAAGAGCCAGGAACTCGCCATGCATCAGGCCGAAGGAAGCGAGTGATGTTCAGCCTCGGCATTCGCTACCTCATGGGGTGGTCGATGGCGGCGGCGGACGGGGCCAGGAAAGAGCAGGCGGAATGGCCGCCCCACCCGGACCGGGTGTTCATGGCGTTGGCCGCAGCCTGGTTCGAGACAGGCCAGGAGGCTGCTGAAGGCAAGGCACTTGGGTGGCTCGAGACCTTGTCGCCACCGGGGATGTGCGTGTCGGACAAGCTGTCGCACCGGATCGTAACCCATTTCGTTCCGGTGAACGACGATTCGGCGCCCATCAAGTGGGATGCGCAGGCGAAGAAATGGCAGTTCCGCCAAGTCTCGGGCGATCTGCCGATTGGAAGGAATCGCCAACCCCGTGGGTTTCCCATAGCCATTCCCTATGACCCTGACGTCTACTTGATCTGGAACGAGGACGTTCCTCCGGCCCACCGGGAACCGCTCGCAGCCCTGTGCCGCAAGGTTGGCGCCATCGGCCATTCCGCTTCGCTGGTGCAGATGTGGGTCGAGGACCGGCCGCCGCCTCCGACGCTGATCCCCATCTCCGGCGTTGCACCGCTGCGCCTGCGGGTTACTGGGTCCGGGCGCTTGGCGGAACTGGAGCGGCGCATGAACAGGAGAGCCTGTATCGAATACCGGGATCTGCTTGGGGACATCGATCAGGCCAAGCAGGATCGAAGGGCGATGCCGAACCCGCCACGATTTCGATGGGATGCCTTTCCGGAGGTGGTTCTGCTGGCAGGAGAGTCGGAAACCAGGGGGCATCCTGCCTACAGGGCTGCCAAGGCGGGTGACGCCGAGGCGGCCACCTGGCTGGTCCAGCAACTGGTGGATGAGGCTGGACTTGGGCGGATCCGGAATCTGCTGGCTTCGATTTCCGCCCCGGCCGAGCTTGCCCTGGTCAGCGCCCACGCCTACGAGCGCGAGGGTGTCAATGCCATTCCCGCTGCGCTCGCCGAGTTCCTCAGCGAACGGCTGGGCGTTCGGTACGAACCCGGCATGGTGCAGATCAACGTCGTTTCCCACACCGGTGCCGACGGCTATGGCCGCCTTGCCCGCCAGGCCCTCTTCGACGGACCGGTGCAGCCGGAGCGCTGCTACGTGATGGTGGATGACTTCGTCGGTCAGGGCGGAACCTTGGCCAATCTTCGCGGACGAATCCTCAAGAATGGCGCCAGGGTGGCGGGGGCCGTCTGCCTGACGGGAAAGCCCTATTCGGCTAAACTGGCGCTGGATCAGGAGCAGCTTGATGAGCTACGAAACAGGCATGGCAAACCCCTCGAAAAATGGTGGAAGGAGCACTTCGGACACGCCTTCGATTGCCTCACTCAATCGGAAGCTCGGTATCTCGCCCGCTCCCCGGATGCTGACGAAATCCGAAATCGAATTGCTTCGGCAAAGCGAGTTGGAGGTGGCCCGGATCGCGCACGAAGTGCTCGCGAACAAGACCAGTACATCGCCCAGCTAGAGTCGCAACGCGCGGAGCGCTTCCCTCAGGGCGCTCCCGTCAGCCTCCGGCCGGAGCCGGCTCTGTGGTTGGGTTATGGGCCAGCGTCTCCGGCCGTCGAGGCCCCCATCCCCGGAAGCCATTTCGATCCGCGTTTGCTGGTGGTGTCCCTTGCCGGCAAGCGCCTTGCCCTGCCGGCCACCCTCAAGATCACTGAAGCGCTGCGTGGGGCGCTGCTGAAGGCCTGTCCCGAACCGATTCCCGAATGGGTTTCGGGCCATGACGCAGATGGCCGTGCCAGCAGGCAGCCGCATGTAGCCATAACGCCTCTGCCCTTCGTGGATGCCGAGCATGCCGACGGGCGGATCATGGGCGTAGGGCTCGCGCTTCCGAAGACCATCGATCCAGGTGAGGCCGCGCAGGTGCTGGAACCCTGGCTGCGGGACGACGACGGTCTGCCGCGCCGGCTCACGCTGTTCGACGCCCAGTGGCTGGAGTGCGGTGCCGAACTGGAAGTACGGGAGCGGCCGCCGATCAACCTCCGCCCGGAGACCTGGACGGGACCGGCCACTCGCTGGGCCAGTGTTACTCCCGTGGTACTGGATCGACACTTCGACGGCCCGGACAAATGGGAGCAGGCGGCGGAGTCGGTGAAGACGGCCTGTGAGCGCATCGGCCTGCCGCGTCCGCTCGACGTGCTGCTTCATCCGGTCTCCCTGATCCGCGGCGTGCCCCGGAGCAACGAATTTCCCTGGATCACCCGCAAGAAGGACGGCGGGCGCATGCATCACGCACATGCCATGATCGTCTTCGGTGAGGAGGTGCAGGGGCCGGTACTGGTGGGTGCGGGCCGATTCCGCGGCTATGGTCTGTGCCGTCCCCTGCCACAGGGAGGAGACGCCCATGCGTGACCTCGACGCCGCGGGTTTCGTTGAGTTCTTTCAAGCGCTTTGGGGCAAGGCGCCCTTCGCCTGGCAGAAAGCGCTGGCTCGCCGTGTGCTGGAGCGGGGTGACGCGCCCTGGCCGGAGGCCATCGCCCTCCCCACCGCAGCGGGCAAGACCGCTTGCATGGACGTCGCCGTGTTTGCTTTGGCGGCGCAGGCGGGCCGCCTCGAAACCGGGACCGCGTTCACCGCGCCCCGGCGCGTGTTTTTCGTGGTGGACCGGCGGGTGATCGTTGACGAGGCGTTCGAGCGTGCCAGATCTCTCGCTATGCGCTTGAAGTTGGCGCAAGACGGCATCGTCAGGGAGGTCGCCGAGCGCCTGCGCCAACTGGCGGGCGGCGCCATTCCGCTGGCCGCGCACCAGTTGCGCGGGGGGATCATGCGCTCCGATGCTTGGGCCAAGTCGCCGACGCAACCGATGATTGTGGCCAGCACCGTCGATCAGTTCGGTTCGCGTCTCCTGTTCCGCGCCTATGGCCCGGGTGCCGGAATGCGGCCCGTCCATGCCGGGCTGGTCGGTAACGACAGCCTGATCTTGCTGGACGAGGCCCATTGTGCGCAGCCCTTCCTGGAAACCCTGCATGCGGTGAAGCGCTATCGGGGTTGGGCGGAAGCCCCGCTACCGTCGCCGTTTCACGTCACCGCAATGAGCGCAACGCCGCCGGCGGTGAGCGACGTCTTCGGTGACTCTTCGGACGAAGGCCGCGATCCGGAACACCCCCTCGGGCGGCGGCAACTGGCCGGCAAGCCGGCCAGACTGGTTGTCGCCGACAAGGCCAAAGGCAAGAAGCCTGCCGTGGTCAAGGAGGAAATGGCCAAGGAACTAGTGAAGCAGGCGCTGGATCTGGTGAAGCAATGGAGCGCGCCCCATGCAAACGGGCAATCCGACTTGTTCGACGGGGCAATGCCTGGTAGGCCCGCTGTCGTCTTGTTCTGCAACCGGGTAGACACCGCGCGCCACGCGCATAGCTTCCTTGAACGGCAGGGCGCAGACGCCAGCTTGCTCACGGGCCGGATGCGTCCCATCGACAAGGACGACATGGTCGATGGCGAGCTTGTGGAACTCTCGGTGGAACGTTCTGCCAGCCGCCGACTCGACCAACCGCGTTTTGTCGTTGCCACCCAGACTTTGGAAGTCGGTGCCAATCTGGACTTCGACCTGCTGGTGACCGAGTGCGCCAGCCTGGACGCCCTTCGCCAGCGTTTCGGACGCCTCAACCGCATGGGGCGGGACGTTCAGGCGCACGCAGTAATCGTGGTGCGGGCAGATCAAACGGAGAAGAGCGACGACGATCCCGTCTACGGCGCCGCTTTGGCGAATACCTGGAGTTGGCTTAGGCACCAAGCAGGAGATGGTGTTGGCATCGACTTCGGCATCGCCGCGCTCGCGCAGCGGTTGCCGGAAGACACAAGTCTGTCCGCGCTCAACGCCCCCAGTGCCAACGCTCCGGTCATGTTGCCCGCCCATGTGGATGCGCTGGCGCAGACCGCGCCCGAGCCTTGGCCTTCGCCCGATGTGGCCCTGTTCCTTCACGGGCCGAACAGCGGGCCGGCGGACGTGCAGGTGTGCTGGCGGGCTGACCTGACCGGCGACGAATGCGTTTGGGCGGATGCCATCGATCTCTGTCCGCCCACCTCGCCGGAATGCCTGTCGGTTCCGATTGGTCAGATGCGCCGTTGGCTGGCGGGCGCAGGAAACGACTCTGGGGCAGACGTCGAAGGCGAAACGGCGGAAGCCGAGTCCGCCAATCCGCGGCCCAGCCGAAAGGCGCTGTGTTGGCGGGGAAGGGGCAAGAGCGAGGTTGTGAGCGATGCGTCCAATTTGTGGCCGGGCGATGTGCTGGTAATACCCGCGAGTCAGCAGGGTTGGGAGGCTCTCGCAACTTTGGGTAGCGATCCTGTGCCGGATTGGGGCGAGCGCGCTCAACTGATGGCGCGAGGCAAGGCTCTGCTGCGGCTCCATCCGGAGGTGCTGAAGCAGTGGCCGGCGAGTGAGCCTTTGGATCGCCTGCGCGGCTTGGCGGAGATCTGCCAGGAACGCCTGAACGAAGATCCCGGCGCGCTGGCCGACGACTTGAAGTCAGTTCTAGCCGATTGGGCGTCCAGCCTTGACGCGACGGGGCCGGCATGGCTCAAAGTCGTTGCTGGAAGCCTGTCCGGTGATAGGAAACTCGCCAAGGGTGTCCTGGCCCATCCCACCGGGGGGCTTGTCGTTTGCGGTAGCCGCCGTATCGAATCCCCAGACTTGGAGACGGGTAGCTTCAGTGACGAAGACGACGTGGCGTCCTCGGGCACGGTCCGGTCTCTACTACTCGAGCCGATGGGGAACAATCCCGGCCATCTGGACGGCGTCGCGGAGTACGCCGCCCGGCATGCGCGTTTGTGTGGGCTGCCGGCCGATCTGGCAGAGACCGTGGAAGCCGCTGGGCGCGGCCACGACCTGGGCAAGGCCGATCCACGATTCCAGGCATGGCTGAAAGGTGGCAATCCTTGGGCACGGGGAGCTTTGCTTGCGAAGTCTGGGGACATGGCGCATAGCCGGGAAGAAAGCCGTAAGGCCAGGGAGCGAGCCCGCTATCCGGAAGGCGGACGGCATGAGTTGCTTTCCGTGCGCCTGCTGGAGTCCGCGCCCGATGCCCTGCCGAAAGACGAAACACTGCGCGACTTGCTCTTACACCTGGTTGAAAGTCATCACGGCTACTGCCGGCCATTTGCGCCCGTGGTTGAAGACGGAGTGCCGATTCAGGTCAGCGTGGACTTCGCCAGCAAGACATACGCGGCTTCCAGCGCAACCGGCCTGGAGCGCCTCGATGCGGGCCCCGCCGAACGGTATTGGCGACTCACCCGCCGCTATGGCTGGTGGGGTCTGGCTTGGCTGGAAGCCATGTTGCGGTTGGCGGATCACCGCAGAAGTGATTGGGAGGAACGGCACGCAAGGGAGGTGCAGCATGGCTGAAATGATGTTTGAAGGGTTGGATGGAGGCAATCCCCTTGCATATCTGGCGGCACTGGGCGCTCTTCGGACGACGAGCCTGACATGGCCCGAGCAATGCTCGTGCCTGTATTGGTCAAATGCATCGGGGGGCTGGCGTCCTTGCTTGTCACTCGACGTCGAGGTGGATCGCGAGGAATGGCTAACGGCGGTGGGAGCGCTTTTGCGGAATCCGGCTGGTCATACAGCGTTTCAGCTCGCGGACGACCTCACGGTGCCATGCGTCGAATTCCGAACTGCCGCCGCATCGGCGGCCAACCCTGGGGTAAAGAGGGGCAGGTGCAACGCGGACTTTATTGCCGCGTTCGGGTCCGAAATGGTGGAGTCGGAGGCAAACGGGAAAAAGACGGGCGATATCGCCGATACGGCATTGCGGACCATGAGCGGAGCAGGGCACCAACATTTTCTGGGGTCCATGCGCAAGCTCGCGGAGGCAACCGAGGAAGACCATTTGCGTAGTGCTCTGTTCAATGCATGGGAATATGCCGATCCTGGCCCAAGCATGCGGTGGGACCCAAGCGACGATCGACGATATGCCCTGAGATGGCTGGAGCCTTCAGGCGACCCGACCAGAACGGTACGTGGTGCGAACCGGCTCGCCATCGAAGCGCTGCCGTTATTGCCTACCGCGCCAGTCAAGGGAAGGCTGGAGACCACCGGCTTTACTCAGCGCAAAGGGCGTGGCGTGATCTGGACTTGGCCTATCTGGACGGTACCGATCGGGCTGGACGCGGTGCGCTCACTCTTGGCTCTTCCGGAGTTGCAGAAGGATGTACCCGACAGGCGCGCTTTGGCAGCAATGGGCATTTCGGAAGTGTTCCGGTGCCAGCGCATCACACAGGGGAAGTACCGCAATTTCGCGCCGGCGCGCCCTGCCTAGCGAGTGACAAGCAGCGCAGGACTCACAGCCATCCGGCTATGTCATTCCCTACCCACTCACTCAGAGTCGTCACCCCCACCCCCGCTTCAGGAGGGAAATGTTTGGTGTTGCCGGTGATGATCGGGCAGCTCAGATGCCGCGCCAAGGCGATGAACATGAGGTCGTCCGGATCGGGAAGTTGGGGCAGCAACACCGCCCGGGGTTCCGCCCACAGTCCTTCAGCATGGAGCCGGTCGAGGAATTCCGCAACGATTTCAGGGCCCAGCTTGAACTTCGGTCGGCAGAGGACTTCTCGATACTCGTCGACAACATCGAAACTGCATGCCACAACCACTCGCCCGGCCCGCACGGCCTGGAGTAGCCGGGCCGCGTTGCCGCGCGGTGTGAGGAAGGCCGATACCCAGACGTTGGTATCAACGACCGCCAGCATGACGCTCGCGCCGTTCGCGCCGCGCCATGGCGACCTCCGCGTCGATCTCCTCCATCGTCATCTTGTCGAGCCCATGCTCGACGGACCGTTTGTGCTGTTCGGAAATCAGCCGGTCAAAGCGCGCCCAGCGCAAGGCACGCAACTTGTCTTCGAGTTCGGTCGGCGCGGTCGGGACGAGCAACGCAAACGGCTTGCCGTTGCGCGTTACGACGATCTCCTCGCCCGCTTCAACTTTCTGCCAGACCTTGCCCGACTCGGCGCGCAGTTCTCTAACGGTTACGAAATCCATTCTGCTCTCCGGTGCATGAGTATGTACCGAATTGTAGACCGATTGTGTGTTCTGCGCGCGAATGGGGCAAACGGCGCATCCTCAGAGCATCCCCATCACCGCCCGCAGGCTCTTCTCCACCGCCGCCATCTCCTCGCCGGTGAGACTCGCCAGCGGTCCCTCCCCGAGGCGGCTACGATCCAGGGCGCGGGGCTGATCTGCGACGACCTGGCAGGGCTTCAGCAGGCGTTCGCGGGCGGGGATGGAAATGCGCCAGCGGTTAAAGCCGGGATACACCTGCGTGGTCAGCGGCAGCACGACCACCATCGGCGTGACTTCCGGCGTCAGTTCGTTCGCCTGGACGACCAGCACGGGCCTGATCTTGCCGTTTTCCTTGCCGCGCGAGGGGTTGAGATTGCCCACCCAGATTTCGCCGCGCTTCATCAGCGCCACCATTTCTCGTCCGGGTCGATGCCGGCGGTTCGCTCGTCGGCGATGATCGCGTCCAGGCCGTCGTCCACGACGTCATCGGCGATTTCCCGTGCCTCCCGGCGAATCGCGGGATTGGAGTATGCGCGGCGCGCTTCCTCGACCATCTCGGCCATGAAGCGCTCCTTCTCCCGGCGTTCGAGATACTCGACGATGGCCGCCCGCGCGACTTCGGAACGACTCCTGCCCTCGACCACGGCTTCCTGTTCAAGGCGCAGGTCGATGTCGTCGGGGAGGCGCAAGCTGAGTGCTGACACGTCGTGCTCCATGTGTGACGTTATGTGCTGCGATATTACACACGCGACGAATGACGGGCAATGGTTGCCCGCCGGGATGGCCTGGGCTCCCGGCAGCGGGTCAAGGGCTGGGCGCGTCGCTTCCCTGGGCCTCTTCCCCCTGCGGCCCCGCCACCTCAAACACCTCCCACAGCGGCACCTCCATGCCTTCCAGCGTGGCGAACACCAGCATCTCGTCGGCGGCAAACACGGTGCCCTTGTCGAAGCCGTCGGCGCCGTTGAGGAAGCGGATGGCGTAATGCTCCAGCGGATCCACCACCACGTATTCGCGCACGGCGCAGCGTTCGTAGAGCGCCTTCTTCTGCCGCAGATCCTTCGCGGAGGTTGCGGGCGAAAGGACTTCGACCACCACATCGGGCGCGCCCTCGATGTGGGTGGGGGTGATGCGGGAGGGCTCGCAAACCACCAGGATGTCAGGCTGGACCACATCCAGGTCAGAGAGCTTGACGTCGGTGGGAGCGATGAAGGGTTTGCACGGCCGGCCTCGCAGGCGCTGCAGAAGCGCGCCAAACATGTTGCCCGCAATGGTCTGATGCTTCGTCGACGGCGCAGGGGACATGGCGTAGGCCGTGCCATCGATGAGTTCCCATGCCTCGTCTTCGTGCCAGGTGCAATAGTCCGCCCATGTAAAGCGGACATCATTTCTCTTGGTGGATGGATGAGCCATCGTCGAACTCCGGTCTGTGCAGCAGGAACGTGACGAACATCATAGTGGCAGCCGGTGCCGGGACCAACCGCTATTTCCTTCGGGCGAGACGACCATGATCAACGAACCCCTCCACCCCCTCCAGGCCGAACTCCCGCTGCCCTTTCCCGACCTCTCGGGCGATCTGCCGCTGCTGCCGGCGCGCATGATCAACGAGTACCAGTACTGCCCGCGCCTGGCCTACCTGGAGTGGGTGCAGGGCGAATGGGCCGATTCCGGCGACACGGTGCAGGGGCGCCACGCCCACCGGCGGGTGGATCGCAGCTCGGGCGATCTGCCCCCGCCCGGCGAGATCGAGGCCGACACGCGCATCCACGCCCGTTCCATCACCCTGTCCAGCAACCGCCTGGGGCTGATCGCCAAGCTCGACCTGATCGAGGGCGAGGGCGGCGTCGTCACGCCGGTGGACTACAAACGCGGCAAGCGCCCCCACGTGGCCCGCGGCGCCTACGACCCGGAGCGGGTGCAGTTGTGCGTGCAGGGGATGATCCTGGAGGAACACGGCTACACCTGCCCGGAGGGCGTGCTCTACTTCGTGGAAAGCCGCGAGCGCGTGACGGTGGAGTTCGACGCCGAGCTACGCTACCTGACGCAGAACGCCATCGACGGCCTGCGCCTGATTGCCGCCGGCGGCCAGATCCCACAGCCGCTGGAAGACAGCCCCCGTTGCCCGCGCTGCTCGCTGGTCGGAATCTGCCTGCCGGACGAGGTGAATTTCCTCAAGCGCATGGAAACCCCGCCGCGGCCCATGGCGGTGGGGCTGGAGGAGGCGCTGCCGGTCTATGTGCAGGCGCGCTCCGCCAAGGTGGCGAAGAAGGACGAGACGCTGGAGATCTTCGTCGATGACGTCAAGACCCAGACGGTGCGGCTGGCGGAGGTCTCCCAGCTCGTGCTCATGGGCAATGTGTATGTCACCACGCCGGCGCTCAACGAGCTGATGACGCGCGAGATCCCCATCTCCTGGCACAGCTTCGGCGGCTGGTTCGTCGGCCACACCATCGGCACCGGCCACAAGAACGTCGAGCTGCGCACCGCGCAGTACCGCGCCAGCTTCGACGAGCGCGCCTGCCTGCGCATCGCCCGCGGGCTGGTGGTGGCCAAGATCCAGAACTGCCGCACCCTGCTGCGGCGCAACTGGAAGGACAGCGACATGCCCGAGCCCATTCTCGACGGCTTCCGCCAGGACATCGACCTCGCCCGCCGCGCCAAGGGGCTGGCCGAGTTGCTCGGCGCCGAAGGCAACAGCGCCGCGCGCTACTTCCGCCACTTCAAGGCCATGATCCGGCGCAAGGAGGGCGAGGGCGAGCTGGATTTCGACTTCAACCGCCGCAACCGCCGCCCGCCCGCCGATCCGGTCAACGCGCTGCTGTCCTACGCCTACAGCCTGCTCTCGCGCACCTGGACGACGACGCTGTCGGCGGTGGGCTTCGACCCCTACCGCGGCTTCTACCACCAGCCGCGCTACGGCCGCCCGGCCCTCGCGCTGGACATGATGGAACCCTTCCGCCCGCTGCTGGCGGATTCGAGCGTCATCCAGGCCATCAACAACGGCGAGGTCAAGCCGACGGACTTCATCTCCGCGGCGGGCAGCGTGGCCCTGGCCCCGGACGGGCGCAAGCGCTTCATCGCGGCCTTCGAGCGACGCATGAGCCACGAGGTGACCCACCCGCTGTTCGGCTACACGGTGGCCTACCGCCGTCTCCTGGAGATCCAGGCGCGGCTCCTGGGACGCTTTCTGCTCGGGGAACTGGACGAATACCCGAACTTTGTGACCCGCTAGAGCCGGAGCACGGGCGTGGAAGAGCATCTCTACATCATCACCTACGATATCGCCGACCCGAAGCGCTGGCGCCGCGTGTTCAAGCTCATGAACGCCTACGGCGAATGGGTGCAGCTTTCCGTGTTCCAGTGCCGGCTGTCGCGCCGGCGCCATGCGGAGCTCATTGCGCTGCTCGACGGCATGATCCACCATCGCGCAGACCACGTGATCCTGCTGGATGTGGGCGTGGCCGATGCGGTGAAGCCGCGGGTGGTGAGCCTGGGAAAGACTTTCGAGACCGTGGTCCGCGAGCCGGTGATCGTGTGATTTTTTGCCGATGCGACGCGAGCGCTCCAGTGACCGCGAATGTCCCGGCAGCGCTCGAAGTGTGTAGCTCTTTGAAAAGGAGGAGACTTTCCATGTGCCGGGTGGCTCGCGTCCGTCCGGCCATGCTATTCTCAGCCGGCGCGACGGGAGCGCTCGCACTCGGAACTCCGAATCCCCGTCGGGCAACGGGTTCGGACATGGCGGTTTTCCGCGGCTTTATTGCCGCGGCCTCATTGAAGCCAGCCAGGGGTCACCTGCCGTAGCCTCACGCTCCCCGGTTTTCCGCGGCTTTATTGCCGCGGCCTCATTGAAGCATCTTAATTGACCCCAATGGGGCAGAGACCATTGACGGGTTTTCCGCGGCTTTATTGCCGCGGCCTCATTGAAGCGGGTGAATCTTGATCGGGATTTCCGCCGGCCCACCGTTTTCCGCGGCTTTATTGCCGCGGCCTCATTGAAGCTTCAGTTTTTTATTTTTTTCTTCCCCCAACATTACGTTTTCCGCGGCTTTATTGCCGCGGCCTCATTGAAGCACGTGGCATAATGAAGCGCCTTCCATGTCGCTGCGGTTTTCCGCGGCTTTATTGCCGCGGCCTCATTGAAGCCATCAGGATCAGGGCGAGGCGCGCCTGTTCAAACATGTTTTCCGCGGCTTTATTGCCGCGGCCTCATTGAAGCGACGGGTTATGAATACACCGTCACGCCTCATGTCGAGTTTTCCGCGGCTTTATTGCCGCGGCCTCATTGAAGCGCTGTTTCTGGTACCATGGCTCCCTGCACCGATGACGTTTTCCGCGGCTTTATTGCCGCGGCCTCATTGCAGCCGCAGGTTGTCATCAGCAACTTTGCCCAGCCG
>JACQYB010000012.1 GCA_016208415.1 Betaproteobacteria bacterium
GAGCACGACGAGCCCCACATCGCCCACGTCGCGCCGGGCGGGATGGAGGAGATCGTGTGGCGCTTCAACCGCGCCGGCCAATTCGACTACGCTTGCCTCGTCGCCGGCCACTTCGAGGCCGGCATGGTGGGGGCGGTCACGGTGCGGTGAGCGGGCCGGCGTTGTTGCAGTCGCTGGCGCGGTAGTCCCCTCTTCTTCATTCTTCCGGCTTCGAACGTGGGCAGCGCCGGCTACGTGACGCGTCTCACCGCGGCGCCGCCGGGGCAGAACCAGGACGGGGCGCAGTGAGACCGCCCGCGCCCGCCCCGCACCGTCAGACCACGGTGGGGCCGATGGAAAAAGTCCACCTGTTCGCGACTCATGCCGCCCGCTCCTCGCGGATCACCAATCCGTTCAATGCAGGAGAGCATCCGCCGCGACGCTGACGCGACGATGAACTTCGAACTCAATCCGGTCGACGAAATTCCGCGCACTGTGTCCGGCAAGCACCGATTTGTGATCGGCCTTTGGGCAATGGCCGTGCTACGATTGCCACCGTCATTTATCGCGATCTGGGCACGATCTTGGCGCCGCAACCAGAACAACAAGCACGGGAGGAAATCGATCGACTGCTCGGCGCTGCCGGGTGGGCGGTTTGCGACCTCGCCCAGGCCAACATTCATGCTGCGCGTGGTGTTGCGCTACGCGAGTTCCCTCTCGAATCCGGCTTCGGCTTCGCCGACTACCTGCTCTACATCGACGGCAAGGCCGCCGGCGTCATCGAGGCCAAGAAGGCCGGTGCAACGCTGACCGGCGTCGAAAGTCAGTCGTCGCGGTACGCCGCCGGATTGCCTGCCAGCCTGCCGGCCTGGCGCCGGCCGCTGCCTTTCCTCTACGAATCCACCGGCGTCGAGACCCACTTCACCAACGGCCTCGACCCCGAGCCGCGCGCCCGGCCCACGTTCGCCTTTCACCGTCCCGAACTGCTGGCCGACTGGCTGCGCTACGACCTGTCCGCGTCTCCGGGTGGCGTCGCGGAACCGTCGTCCACCTTCCTTGGCCGCGTCCGCAATTTGCCGCCGCTGATCGAAGACGGCCTCTGGCCGGCGCAGATCACCGCCGTCCGCAACCTCGAAGCCAGCCTCGCCGCCAACAAGCCGCGCGCGCTGATCCAGATGGCCACCGGCAGCGGCAAGACTTTCACCGCCATCAGCTTCATCTACCGCCTGATCAAGTTCGCCGGCGCGCGGCGCGTGCTGTTCCTGGTCGATCGCGGCAACCTCGGCCGCCAGACCAAGAAGGAATTCGACCAGTACGTCTCGCCCTACAACAACTTCAAGTTCGGCGAGGAATACATCGTCCAGCATCTGTCCAGCAACACCCTGGACAAGAGCGCCCGCGTCGTCATCTGCACCATCCAGCGCATGTACTCCATGCTGCGCGGCCGCGATCTGCCCGAGGAGGACGACGAGCAATCGACCGAAGGCAGCGAGAGCCTCTTCAAGGACGCGCCGCCCATCGAGTACAACCCGGCCATTCCCATCGAGAGCTTCGACATCATCGTCACCGACGAAGCCCATCGCTCCATCTACAAGCTCTGGCGTCAGGTGCTGGAGTACTTCGACGCCCACCTGATCGGCCTCACCGCCACGCCCAACAAGCAGACCTTCGGCTTCTTCAACCAGAACCTGGTCATGGAATACGGCCACGAGCAGGCCGTGGCCGACGGCGTGAACGTCAATTACGACGTCTATCGCATCCGCACCGAAGTCACCGAGGCCGGCAGCAAGGTCGAAGCCGGCTACTGGGTGCAGATGCTGGACCGCGACACGCGCAGGAAGAGCGACTGGCAGCTCGACGAGGATTTCGACTACGACCCCGCCGAACTCGACCGCAGCGTGCAGACGCCCGACCAGATCCGCACCGTCGTGCGCACCTTCCGCGACCGCTGGCAGGCCGAGATGTTTCCCCAGCGCACGGAACTGCCCAAGACCCTCGTCTTCGCCAAGGACGACAACCACGCCGAAGCCATCGTCCAGATCATCCGCGAGGAATTCGGCCGCGGCAACGAGTTCGCCCAGAAGATCACCTACCGCAGCACCGGCGATACGCCGGAGAACCTGCTCCGCGCCTTCCGCAGCAGCTACTACCCGCGCGTCGCCGTCACCGTGGACATGGTCGCCACCGGCACCGACATCAAGCCCGTCGAGATCGTCGTCTTCCTGCGCTCGGTGAAGAGCCGCAGCTTCTTCGAGCAGATGAAGGGCCGCGGCGTGCGCATCATCGAGCGCGCCGACCTGCTCGCCGTGAATCCCGGCGAGCACGTCGTCAAGGACCACTTCGTCATCGTCGATGCCGTCGGCGTTTGCGAGCGCGACAAGACCGACAGCCGGCCCATGGACCAGAAGAAGGCCGTGCCCTTCGACAAGCTCCTGCAAGCCGTGGCGCTCGGCAACACCGAGCCCGAAGTGCTCTCCAGCGTGGCCGCGCGCCTCGCCCGCCTGGAGCGCGACATCACCGACACCGACAAGGCCAAGGTCGTCGCAGCCAGCGGCGGCCACGACCTCAAGAGCCTCGCCCGCGGCATCGTCAGTGCCCTGCGTGCCGAGACACCCGATGCCGGCGCCGTTCAGCAAGCCGTGAAACCGCTCGCCGATCCCGCCCTGCGCAACCTGCTGTTGCAATTGCGCCAGAAGGCCGACCAGATCATCGACATCGTCACCCAGGACACGCTCATCGAAGCCGGCTTCAGCGCCGCCGCCACCGAGCGCGCCAGGAGCCTGGTGCAAACCTTCGAAGCCTTCATCGCCCAGCACAAGGACGAAATCACCGCCTTGCAAATCCTCTACAACCGCCCGGTGAAAGCACCGCTCCGCTTCGAGGACATCAAGGCCCTGGCCGACACCCTGCACGCCCCGCCGCACCTGCTCGACGAATCCACGCTCTGGCAGGCCTACGCCGCGCTCGACAAGAGCAAGGTGAAAGGAACAAGCGCGCGGCGTATCCTCACCGACCTCGTCAGCCTCGTGCGCTTCGCCATGCACCAGGAAAACGAACTCGTGCCCTACCCCGAGCGCGTCGCCAGCAACTTCAAAGCCTGGCTCGCGCAGCAGGGCGGCCACTTCACCCCCGAACAACAACACTGGCTAGAAATGATCCGCGACCACATCGCCGCCAACCTAGGCATCAACCTCGACGACTTCGAATACGCCCCCTTCAACAAAGAAGGCGGCCTCGGCCGCGTGCATCAGCTTTTCGGCGAGGAACTGCCGAAGGTGATTGAGGTGTTGAATCGGGAGTTGGTGGCGTGACGAACGTAGTGCATCTCGGCCACGTTGCCGACGTTGTATCGGGCGTCGGGTTTCCGAAGGAGATGCAGGGCCGTGCGGAAGGGGAGGTGCCCGTATTCAAGGTTGGTGACATTTCCAACGCACTGAAGAGCGGCACCCGCCATCTCCGGCGGTCACCAAACCACCTTAGCAAGGAGGCGGCGAAGCACCTTTCGAAGAACCTCATGCCGGCTGGCACAACGGTCTTTGCCAAGATTGGTGAGGGCCTCAAGCTCAATCGGCGGGGAATCCTCGCGCAACCCTCGCTGGTTGACAACAACGTCATGGGTCTCATACCAAGAGCTGGCGTCGTGGCGCCCGATTACCTCTACTACTTCATGCAAACGGTAGACCTCGGTGAATTATCGCAAGCGACCGCGATTCCGTCTGTCAGAAAGTCAGATGTCGTTGAAATACGCATTCCACTCCGCGCCTTAGCCGAGCAAGAGACGGTCGTCGCCGAAATCGAAAAGCAATTCTCCCGCCTCGACGAAGCCGTCGCCGGCCTCAAGCGCGTCAAGGCCAACCTCAAGCGCTACAAGGCCGCCGTCTTAAAGTCAGCCGTGGCAGGACGCCTCGTCCCCACCGAAGCCGACCTCGCCCGTCGCGAAGGCCGCAACTATGAGACCGGCGCCCAACTCCTGCACCGCATCCTCGAAACCCGCCGCAGCCAGTGGCAAGGCAAGGGCAAGTACAAGGAACCCGCCGCGCCGAATACCACCGACCTGCCCGAGTTGCCGGAGGGGTGGGTGTGGGCATCATTGGATGCCCTTTCTTGGGACTCGGCATACGGAACTTCCGAGAAGTGCTCTTACGAAAATACTGGCGTCGCGGTGCTGCGAATTCCAAACGTGCAGCATGGGGCGCTTGATCTTGATGACCTCAAGTTCGCGTCGCCTGCGCTGGCAATTTCGGCGAGCGAGGCCGTTGCTGCCGGCGATATGCTGGTTATCCGGACGAACGGAAGTAAGTCACTTATTGGGCGAGCAGCGGTTGTCCTCGCGTCGACGACGAGGGTTCTTGCCTATGCGTCTTATCTCATCAGGTTCAGATTGATGAATTTGGAGTCTTTAGCGCACTGGGTTTCCGTCGTCTGGCAAGGGCCCCCAAGTCGCTCTTGGATTGAAGCACATGCCGCGACATCCGCTGGGCAGCACAACATCAGCATGACGACGCTTGCTACTGCTGCTGTTCCTCTGCCACCTCTCCCTGAACAACACCGTATCGTCGCCGAAGTCGACCGCCTGCTCTCCATCGCCCGAGAAGCCGAAGCCGAGGTGGATGCCAATCTCAAGCGGGCGCAGGGGTTGCGGCAATCTGTCCTTGCAAAGTCATTTACCGGATAATTGCACCTGAAGCCCTCCGACACACCCGATCATGCCCGCGCAGCACACCATTCCCGTCAATCCCGAACTCCTTTCCTGGGCTCGCCAGGAAAGTGGCTTTGAGCTTTTCCGGGTGGCGAAGCGGCTGAACGTCAAGCCGGAGAAGGTCGAAGCCTGGGAAACCGGCGAGAAGCAGCCGACGATGCGGCAGATCGAGAATCTCGCGCGTTTCTTCCATCGGCCGCTCAGCATTTTTTTCCTGCCACAGCCGCCGCAACTGACCCCTCTCGCCGCCGAGTATCGCCGTCTGCCCCATGTGATTCCTGGGCACGAATCGCCTGAGCTGAGGCTTGGCCTGAGGCAAATGCTGACGCGGCGGGACAACACGCTCAACCTGATGGGAGAGCTTGGCGAACCGGTCGCGGAATTTGTGCTCAGTGCGAGGCTCGACGAATCGCCGGTAGCGGTCGGCACTCGATTACGGGCTGCCACGGCTGTGCCCATGGACGAACAGCTTGCCTGGCCCAACGAGTGGCGTGCCTGGGCCGTATGGCGCGCCGCTGTCGAGAGCCTCGGCGTTCTGGTCTTCCAGTTCGGCAAGGTGGCGCTTTCGGAGGTGCGCGGTCTGGCGCTGTTGCGGACGCCGCTCCCGGTTGTCGGTATCAACAGCAAGGAAATTCCCGAGGCCCGGTGCTTCACGGCCTTACACGAAATCGTACATCTGATGCTTGCCGCTGGGCATCAGGAAGAGTCGGCCCTCAAGGAGATTCGATCCGGCGAGGAATGGGACGACGTCGAGCGGTTTGCCGAGATCGCCGCCAGTCATGCCCTGGTTCCGGAAGGTGCACTGAACAACGAGATCGCATCGCTCAAATTGTCGGAATGGGACATTTCGTCGACGCGCCGGCTGGCACGACGATTTCGCATCACGCCACTGGCGATGGCGACCCGACTGCGCGAGTCCGGCCACATGAACTGGGCGCAATATCAGGCTTGGCGCCAGGAATGGGATGAGTACGTCGCCAGCTTGCCCGAACGGGGTAAGGGTTTTGCCACGCCGGTATCGAAAGCCCTTGGACGCAACGGTCGCCCGTTCACGCAACTGGTGCTGGAAGCACTCTCGTCGAATCGGATCACGCCCGTGACTGCCGCCCGTTATCTCGATTTGAAGTTCGAGCATTTCGAAAAGCTGAAAGCCGCCATTCACGATGGAACGGCGGCAATGACAGGCGATGAGTGACGGCGCGCCGCAGCTGCTCTATTCGGTGGACTCCAGTTCGTTCATGGACTGGCAAGCGCGTTACTACCCGATTGACGTATTCGCCAGTATCGTCGGGCGTGCCGACGACCTGATCGCGGCCAACCGCCTCTTCGCACCAGCCTTGGTGAAGGAGGAACTATCGATTGTCGGTACGGGCGACCTGAATACGTGGGCCAAGGCGCGACCGAGGATTTTCGTTCCGACCGGCGATCTGCTGGTGGAGGCGCAAGCCATCCAGAACGCTTTTCCTGGCTTGCGCGATCCCAAGGCGGAATTCGAGGAAGCGGATGCCTATGTAATCGCGCTCGCCAAGATTCGTGGCGGTATCGTCATCACGCAGGAAACACCGGCAGCGGAGAAGCGCAACCCAAAGCGCAGCCACTTCATTCCCGATGTTTGCCGAGAAATTGGCATTCCCTGTTTCAATCTGTTGGGGATGATGCGGCGCGAGAACTGGGTATTCTGACGACGTCGGGCGTAAGAAGGTCCGAACAAATGCACCTGGGCTTCGAACAAATACCTGTCAGGTCCGAACATTTCGGCTCCGAACATTGGAACGACAAATGGGCTTGTTTACGACGCAGGGCTTTGTCGTCAAGGCTGGGGCGCAGCGCCAACGGGCACGTCGAACGGAAGGACGGGCGAGGCCACGTTGCCGGAGTTGCGGGCGGCAGAGCTGTAAGCAGTGGCGGATGCGCCGTCCCGCCAGCGCCGACTTTTTGATTTCTTCGCTTGCCACGCGTTCTCAACATTGCTACATTTGAAGCAACCCTGAGAACACCGCAATGACTTCCCTCGCCCATCACTTGCTCGGCAGCACCCGTTCGGCGGTATTGGCCGAGCTGCTGCTGCATCCCGATACGTCCTTGCATGTGCGGGAATTGGCGCGCCTGACGGGAACGTCGCCCGGTTCCTTGCATCGCGAGTTGCGCTCCCTGACCGAACTCGGCTTGCTGCTGCGACAGGAAACGGGGCGTCAGGTGCATTACCGGGCGAATACCGCCTGCCCGGTATTCGAGGAACTGGCCGGTCTGCTGCGCAAGACAGTGGGCGTGGTTGATGTGCTGCGGGCGGCCTTGCTGCCTCTGGCCGGCGACATCGCCCTGGCCTTCGTCCATGGCTCGGTGGCCACTGGCAGCGCGAATGCCCGTAGCGACGTGGATGTGATGGTGCTGGGCCAGGCAGGCTTTGCGCCGGTGGTGCAGGCGCTGGCGCCGACTCAGGAAGGGCTGCGACGTGAGGTGAACGCGACGGTGATGAAACCTAAAGACTTTGCGCGCAAACGCGCCACAGGCGACGGCTTTGTGTCGAGCGTGATACGCGAGCCCAAGCTTTGGCTGGTGGGTGACGAAAATGACCTTGCAGAACTTGCTCAAGATCGGCCGGCTTAAGCCGCATGCGCCAACGGCACAGGATATCCAGCGCCTGCTGGCGGCGTCGGAGCGCAACCTTGCGGATGCACGAGCCGAAGTCATCAGCGACGAAACGCGCTTCGATGCGGCCTACAAGGCCATCATGCAACTGGCGCTGATCGCGATGATGGCGAGCGGTTTTCGGCCATCGACCAATGAGCCCGGACATCACCAGACCATGATCCAGTCCTTGCCGCTGACGCTGGGTTTGCCCAACACGACATGGGTGGTGCTGGATGCCCTGCGGCGCAAACGCAACGTCAATGACTATCAAGGCGATCCGATCGAGCCCGAGGCGGTGGCCGAGTGCATTGCACAGGCGGCTGCACTACTCGCGACGACACGCCGCTGGCTTGCGGAACAACATCCGGAGTATCTGTAGCGCACCCCATGAACGCTTCCACCCTCGTCCAGAAGCTCTGGAACTACTGCAACGTGCTGCGCGACGATGGCATGTCGTATGGCGACTACGTCGAGCAGCTCACCTACCTGCTCTTCCTCAAGATGGCGGACGAACGGACGCGGCCGCCGCACAACCAGAAGAGCCTGATCCCCGCGGCGTACGCCTGGCCGACGCTGCTGGCGAAGAGCGGCGACGCGCTGTTCGACCACTACCGCCACGCGCTTGACGAACTCGGCAAGCAGAAGGGGACGCTGGGGCTGATCTTCGGCAAGGCGCAGAACAAGTTCCAGGACCCGGCCAAGCTGACGCGCGTGATCGCCGACCTGATCGATGCCGAGAACTGGTCGTCGCTGAACGTGGATGTGAAGGGCGATGCCTACGAAGGACTGCTGGAGAAGAACGCGCAGGATACAAAGTCGGGCGCCGGCCAGTACTTCACGCCGCGGGCGCTGATCCAGGCGATGGTGACCTGCATCGCGCCCAAGCCCGGCGAGCGGATTTGCGACCCGGCCTGCGGCACGGGCGGTTTCCTCCTCGCGGCGCACCACTACATCACCCACGAGAATCCGCATCTGGAGCGCGCCGAACTGCGTCGGCTCAAGAACGATGCGTTCATGGGCTGGGAACTGGTGCAGGCGACGGCGCGGGTGTGCGCGATGAACCTGATGCTGCACGGCATCGGCTCCGAGGAAAGCGTGCCGGTGAAGGTGACCGATGCGCTGGCCGCCGATCCCGGCGAGCGGTACCAGGTGGTGCTGGCCAATCCGCCGTTCGGCAAGAAGAGCAGCACGGTGATCGTCGGCGAGGATGGCAAGACGACGACGGAAAAGGACATCATCGAGCGCGACGATTTCTGGGCCACCACCTCGAACAAGCAGCTCAACTTCGTGCAGCACATCAAGACGCTGCTCGACATCCACGGTCGCGCGGCCGTGGTGGTGCCGGACAACGTGCTGTTCGAGGGCGGCGCGGGCGAGACCATCCGTCGCAAGCTGTTGCACGAGTGCGAGGTGCATACCCTGCTGCGCTTGCCCACCGGCCTGTTCTACGCCCAGGGCGTGAAGGCGAACGTGATCTTTTTCGACAAGAAGCCGGCGTCGGAAACGCCGTGGACGAAGAAGTTGTGGATCTACGATCTGCGCACCAACCAGCACTTCACGCTGAAGACCAATCCGCTGAAGGTCGATGATCTGATGGAATTCGTCGGTCTCTACAACCCGGCGAATCGCTATCAGCGCGCGGCGACGTGGAGTGCCGGGAATCCCGATGGCCGCTGGCGCGCCTACGACTACGAGGAACTGGTGGCGCGCGACAAGGCCAGCCTCGACATCTTCTGGCTCAAGGACGAAGCCTTGGCCGATTCGGACAACCTGCCGGCGCCGCAGATCATCGCGCAGGAAATCGTCGAGGACCTGGAAGCCGCCCTCGAACAATTTCGCCTGATTGCCACCGACCTGAACGGCGGGACGACCTAGCCCGGCACGACCTCGGAAACGCTGACGGTCACGCGAAAATCGGCGTTGTAGCAAACCAGTTTGCGTAGGCTACCGTGGCGACGAGGAAGCGGTTTTCAAGCTCGTTGCCGGATTGGCGAGCTTGCGCGATGAGGCGTTGGGCACGGAGCACGACGAGCCCCACATCGCCCACGTCGCGCCGGGCGGGATGGAGGAGATCGTGTGGCGCTTCAACCGCGCCGGCCAATTCGACTACGCTTGCCTCATCGCCGGCCACTTCGAGGCCGGCATGGTGGGGGCGGTCACGGTGCGGTGAGCGGGCCGGCGTCGTTGCAGTCGCTGGCGCGGTAGTCCCCTCTTCTTCATTCTTCCGGCTTCGAACGTGGGCAGCGCCGGCTACGTGACGCGCCTCACCACATCGCCGCCAACCTCGGCATCGACCTCGACGACTTCGAATACGCGCCCTTCAACAAGGAGGGCGGGTTGGGGCGCGTGCATCAGCTTTTCGGCGAGGAACTGCCGAAGGTGATTGAGGTGTTGAACCTGGCACTGGTTGCCTGACGAGACTACAATAAAGACTGTTTAACAGGTCACGAAAGGAGCGATCATGGAACTGCTCTACACCAACGCCTCGGTCAGCATCAGCGAACTGAAGAAAAACCCCACCGCCGTGATCGACGAAGCGGATGGCTTCCCCGTTGCCGTGCTCAACCGCAACAAGCCGGCGGCCTATCTCGTGCCCGCCGCCGCCTTCGAGGCCCTGATGGAAAAGCTCGACGACATCGATCTAGCCCGGCTGGTGAAGGAGCGCGAAAACGAGCCCACGGTCAAGGTCACGCTGGATGAGTTATAGCCTCGAATTCCGCGACAGCGCCTGGAAGGAGTGGCAGAAGCTGGACCGCCCACTGCGCGAGCAATTCAAGGCGCGGCTCGCCGAACGACTGGACAACCCCCGCGTCGAATCCGCACGCCTTTCCGGCATGCCCGACTGCTACAAGATCAAACTGCGCGCCGCCGGCTACCGGCTGGTCTATCAGGTCGTCGACGCCCGCGTCGTGGTGATCGTCGTTGCCATCGGCAAGCGCGAGGACAGCGCGGTGTATCGGAAGGCGCGGGGACGGTTGAAGCGGGGGGAGGGCGTATGAATCGGGAGTTGGCGGCGTGAGCACTGTTGCACTCGGCCAGATTTGTCGAACAACCAGCGGCGGCACACCATCGCGCAAACGGTCGGACTTCTTCGAGGGTTCGATACCGTGGGTTAAGTCTGGCGAACTCAACGACGGACTCGTGTCGGAAGTCGAAGAATTCATTACTGAAGACGCCATAGCATGAGCTCGGCGTTTGAGAACCTGACCGGCTTTGGCAAGCCGCTGAAGGCGGAATCGCCGGATGCGACGGAATTCGCCGGCCTGACTGGTTGCCGATCTGATTGCCGCCTGCCGAAAAGTAACGGAACAACTGGAATCGCTGCCTCCCCTATGAACGCCTCCACCCTCGTCCAGAAACCCTAGAGCGACGCCATGCCGCCGTCCCGCCAGCGCCGACTTTCTTGTTTCGCGAAATACGAATGACGGAAAAAAGTCATTGACAACAATCTGATAAAACAATACTTTCGTGTTTCGCGAAACGCGAAACAACGAGCAAACAACCATGCGCCGCCCTGTCAATCGCCAGCCCGTCCTTAAAGTCCAGGATTTCTACCTGCTCCTCGCGCTTGCCGCCGTGCGGGGAGGGAGCGCGACTTATCCCGATTTGGCGGCCCTGACCGGGTTGTCAATGTCGGAGGTGCATGGCGCGCTAAAACGGGCCGAGCAGGCGCGGCTGCTGGCTTTTGTGGATAAGCAGCCACGCATCGTCACGCCGTCGTTCAAGGAGTTTCTGCTGCATGGCGCACGCTATGCCTTTCCTGCGGCGCGAGGGGCGATGGTGGGAGGCGTTCCCACCGCTTATGCTGCTGCGCCCCTCGATAAACAGATTGCCCCGTCCGGCGATCCGCCACCGGTGTGGCCCCATGCGGAAGGCACGGCACGCGGGATTGCACTGACACCACTCTACCCAAGCGCACCAGCCGCCGCGCTGCGCAACCCTGCGCTCTATGAAAACCTGGCGCTATTTGATGCCATGCGCATGGGCAACGCGCGGGAACGGAAGCTCGCCGAACAGATGTTCGAGGAGCGCCTTTGAATCCCAATGCCCCGAACCTGATACGAGTGGAACTGGTGGCCCATGCCTTGGGCGATCTGTGTGATGAGCTTGTATTGGTGGGCGGCTGTGCCACCGGATTGCTGTATACGTCGGTGCAGGCGCCGCCGCCGCGCACGACCTACGATGTGGACCTCGTTGCTGAAGTGGCTGCACTGGCCGACTATCATGCGATGGAAGCACGTTTTGCCGAACGGGGATTTACCCGTGACATGGCGCCAGACGCTCCGATCTGCCGCTGGCGTGTCGGTGAAGTGGAAGTTGACCTGATGCCGACTGACGAACGTATTCTCGGTTTTTCGAACCGTTGGTATCCCGTCGCCACCGCTACTGCGCTACTGCTGACGTTGCCGAGCGGTACGCGGATACGTTTGATTTCGGCGCCGGCCTTTCTCGCCACGAAGTTCGAGGCCGGCATGGTGGGGGCGGTCACGGTGCGGTGAGCGGGCCGGCGTCGTTGCAGTCGCTGGCGCAGAAGCCCGCTATTCTTCGTTCTCCTGCCTTCGAACGTGGGCAGCGCCGGCTATGTGACGCGCCTCACCGCGGCGCCGCCGGAGCAGGACCAGGACGGGGCACAGTGAGACCGCCCGCGCCGGCCCGGCACCGTCAGACCACGGCTGAGCCGATGGAAAAATCCCCCTGTTCGCGACTCATGCCGCCCGCTCCTCGCGGATCACCTGGCGCAGCGCTTCCTTGATCGCGTCGGCTTCGAGTGCGCGGCGCAAAGCCTCGTTGATCAGCGTCTGATATCCACGCCCCCCGGCACGCGCCTTGTACGCGGCCAACACGGCATCGTCCAGCATGATGGTGATGCGCGTCTTGCCCGTGGTCAGACCGGGCAGCACCTCACCCAGCGGGCGCAATTCCTTCCTCTGCACCGCCGTCAATTCCGGGCTGTCCTCATCGGGCGCATCCGCCAGGGGCTTGGCATCCACCGCCGCCCAGTCGATTTCCGGGGCCGGGTCAGGGGCTTTGAGTTTCAAATTTCCTTTGCTCACGATCATTCGCCTTTCGGAAAGAAATGATATGGACGTGGTCGGCCGCCGCAACGCAGAACACCACCATCAAGCGCCCCGCCACGGTGTTGTAGCCGATGAAACGGCGCTCAGGGTAGGTTTTTCGCGTGTCCTCGCGCACCACCATCGCCGGGTTGAACATCACCCGCGCCGCCAGCAACGGCAGGCCCCGGTCACGGATGTTGGTTTCGTTCTTGACTGGATTGCAGGTGAATTCGATGCGCTCGATGATGCATACGCTAATATGCATTGTCAAGCATTTGACCCGGGGTGGCATGCCCCGGGCGGGCGCTTCATGCCCGGCGCCGCCGGCGCGCCGGCGCAAGTGCGGCTGCTAGTGGTCTGCCCCGTAGATGGCGGAACATAATGAAAGCGTAGGATTTGTGCCGCTGGCTAGGCGCGAACCGCAGCAATAGCCGTAGCTATTGCGAGGATGAGCAACGACGCCAGCGGTGCAAAGACAAGCTTTCATGTTCGTTATCTGCGGGGCAGACCACTAGGCTGCCCGTGAGCGATCGCCTCAACCGCGCCGGCAAATTCGACTACGCTTGCCTCATCGCCGGCCACTTCGAGGCCGGCATGGTGGGGGCGGTCACGGTGCGGTGAGCGCTCGCCCTTCGGTCGGCTGATCGGCCCGCGCGGCGCACGCTGTTGCGCGCAGGCATCCAGCCCGGATATTTCATGAATTCGCCGCGCCCTCGCTTGTCTTTTGATCCGCCAAGAAATCTTCTTCACTCGCCCGTATAGCCCGATACAGTGCTCGTTCAGAAAATTCCTTGGCGGATCAAAATCCGGCGCGATCATCACGGCAACTCATGAAATATCCAGGCTAGAGACGACGTCATGGCAACGACTCCGGCAGGGCAGGGATGGCGATCACCCGGGGTGGCGGCGGCGCTGGGGGCCGCCGTGCTCTTCGGTGCGGGCACGCCCTTCGCCAAGCTGCTGCTCGGCGCCGTGAGCCCGTGGCTGATGGCGGGGTTGCTGTACCTGGGCTCGGGCGTCGGGCTGGCGCTGGTGCGGGTGGCGAGCCGCGCGGCGCCGGTGCGCCTGGCGCCCGGCGAGTGGCGCTGGCTGGCCGGGGCCATCCTCGCCGGCGGAGTGGCGGGGCCGGTGCTGCTCATGGCCGGCCTGGCAGGCATGCCGGCCTCGGGCGCCGCCCTGCTCCTGAACGCCGAGGGCGTGTTCACGGCGCTGCTGGCGTGGTTCGTGTTCCGCGAGAACTTCGATCGCCACATCGTCCTCGGCATGGCCGCCATCGTCGCCGGCACCGTGGTGCTGGCCTGGCCGGGGGAGGCGCGCTCGATCGCCGCCTGGCCGGCTCTGGCGGTGCTGGGCGCCTGCCTGGCCTGGGGCCTGGACAACAACCTGACGCGCAGGATTTCGCTGGCCGACGCCACCTGGATCGCGGCGTGCAAGGGCTGGGTCGCCGGCCCGATCAACCTCGCCATCGCCGCCACCCTGACCCGGGACTGGCCGTCGCCGTGGGTGATGCTGTCCGCGGGCGCCCTGGGCTGGCTCTCCTACGGCCTGAGCCTGGCGCTGTTCGTGGTCGCGCTGCGCCACCTGGGCACGGCGCGCAGCGGCGCCTATTTCTCCCTCGCCCCCTTCGTCGGCGCGCTCATCGCCCTGCCGCTGCTGGGCGAGCCCGTCACGGCGCGCCTGTTGCTGGCGGGCGGGCTGATGGCGCTGGGGGTGTGGCTGCACCTGACCGAGCGGCACGTCCACCCCCACGTTCATGAAGCCCTGGAGCACGAGCACCAGCACCAGCACGACGCACATCACCGTCACACCCTCGACCATCCGGTAGCCCCGGGCATCCGCCACAGCCATCGGCACCGGCACGAGTCGCTGAACCACGCCCATCCGCATTTTCCGGACGCCCACCACCGCCATTTCCATTGACCGGCGTCCGGCACCAACCGGTGCTCCCGTGATGCAGGCGCGCCCCGCGCGCACGATGGCGGCGCATGAGGCAGGCTGGCGCCGCCGGGCTGGCTTTGCCGGCGACCCGGTTTGACCACCGTCGCGGCGGCGAGCATTACGGAAACGTAATCCTCGCGTCAGCTTTCCGTGGGGACGGCCTTGGCAGACTGCAACGGTTGCCACTGCCATACGGAGAGACTTCATGAAACGCACCCTCCTGCCCGCGCTGCTCGCGGCCGCATTCCTGGCGTCGGCGCCCGGTTTCGGCGGCGCGGACCATTCCGGCCCCCAACTGGCCCAGGCCTCGTCCGCCGCGGAGGTCCAACTGACCGAGGGCACCGTGAAGAAGGTGGACAAGTCCGCCGGCAAGGTCACGCTGGCGCACGGACCGCTGGCCAATCTGGACATGCCGGCCATGACCATGGTGTTTCGCGTCACGGACGCCGCCTGGCTCGACCAGATGCAGGCCGGCGACAGGATTCGCTTCATCGCCGAACAGGTGGGCGGCGCCTTGACGGTGGTGCGCTTCGAGCCGGTGCAATGAACGGCGTTTCTTGCGGTCTGAGAGCATTCGTGAAGGGTGCGTCGGCACCTGAGCAACCGTAAGGGGCGCGGCGTAACGAAGCACCCGCGACGGGTGCGCTCTGCAACCGGGAGGGAGATTCCATGGGGAGACGGGCGGGGGCGTTCTTGGTGCCGGGCTTGCTGGCGGTGCTGGTGGCGGCTTCGGCGCACGCCGCAGGCCAGGGCGAAGAAGGCGTGGGCGCCTCGCTGGCGCCGCTGCTGGAGTTGGCCGAACGCAACAATCCGGAACTCCATGCCATGGGTTGGGAGGTGGATGCCGCGAAGGAGCGGGTCTACCCCGCCGGGGCGCTTCCTGATCCCGTGTTCGCCGTCGAACTGCGCGACATCGGCGTGGGCAATCCCAGTCTCAATCTCTCCCCCAGCCAGGTGGGCAGCACCCGCTACCAGTTGCGCCAGACCTTCCCGTTGTGGGGCAAGCGCGGGCTGAGGGAGTCGGTGGCAGGCGCCGAGGCGCAAGGCGCCGGCAGCCGCTCGCAGGCCCTGCGACTTGAACTGCGGGCGCGGGTGAAGACCGCCTTCGCGCAGTATTACGCGGCCCACCAGGCGCGGCGCATCAACGAGGAACTGGGCACGGTGCTGGCGGGGCTGGGCGAGATCGCCCGTGCGCGCTACGCCACGGGGCTGGTGCCGCAGCAGGACGCCATCAAGGCCCAGTCCGAACGAAGCCAGCTCGCCGCCGAACTGGCCGCCCTGGAGGCCGAGCAGCGCCAGGCCGGGGCGCGTCTCAACGTGGCCGTGGGCCGTACGGCGGAAGCTCCGCTGGCGCCGCCACAGGCGCTGCCGCCCTTGCCCGCCCGGGACGCGGATGCGGCGGCGCTGCGCGAGGCCCTGGTGACGCGCAACCCGCAGCTCGCGGCGGCAGCCTCGCAACTGGCGGCGGCGAGCCGCAACGAGGAGCTGGTGGCGAAGAACCGCTATCCGGATCTCACGCTGGGCTTCGCGCCGGTGCAGACCGGTACCCGGTTCAACAACTGGGAGCTGATGTTCGAGGTCAACATCCCGCTGCAGCAGGCATCGCGCCGCGCCCAGGAGCGCGAGGCGGCGTCCCTGCGCCGGGGCGCCGAGGCGCGCCGGCAGGCGCTGGCCAACGAGCTGCTGGGCGAGTTGGGCCAGGCCTGGGCGGGGTTCGAGGCGTCCGCCCGCCAGTCGCGCATCCTGCGCGACGCTCTGCTGCCCCAAGCGGAACTCACCTTCCAGTCGGCGCTGGCGAGCTACCAGAACGGCAAGGTGGACTTCGCCACGCTGCTGGACGCCCAGCGCCAGATCCGCCGCACCCGCCTCGACATCGTCAAGGCCGAGGCGGACAGCCGTATGCGCCTCGCCGACATCGAACGCCTGAGTGGCGAAGAACCTGGAGAAAGCCGTTGAACGCCAGGCCCTACCTCTTCCTGGCCATGGCGGCGGCCGTGGCTGCCGCGGCCTTCGTCGCCGGCCGCTACAGCGGCGGCGCTCGCGAGCCGGTGGCGGCGAATGCCACTGTTCCCGCCACAGACGCCAGGCCCAAGGAACGCCGGATCCTCTACTACCGCAACCCCATGGGCCTGCCCGACACCTCGCCGGTGCCGAAGAAGGACCCCATGGGCATGGACTACGTCCCCGTCCGTGAGGGTGAGGACGAGGCCCCCGCCGCGGGCTCCAGTCAGATCAGGATCAGCACGGAGAAGGTCCAGAAGCTGGGGGTGAAGACCGAGGTCGCGACCTTGCGCCGGCTGGACAAGGTGGTGCGGGCCGCTGGCCGGGTGGAGCCAGACGAGCGGCGCGTCTATGCCGTGTCGCCCAAGTTCGAGGGCTACGTGGAGCGCCTGCACGTGAATGTCACCGGCCAGCCCGTGGGCAGGGGACAACCCCTGTTCGAGGTGTACAGCCCCGAGTTGGTGTCGGCCCAGCGCGAATACGCCATCGCCATGGAGGGCGTGGCCTCCCTCGGCGAGGCCGGCGCCGAGCCTCGGGCCGCCATGAAGCAACTGGCGGAATCGAGCCTGGCACGGCTGAAGAACTGGGACATCTCCGAGGAGCAGGTGAAGGCGCTGGCCGGCTCCGGCGTGGCGCGGCGCACCCTCACCTTCCGCTCGCCGGTGGCCGGCATCGTCACGGAGAAGAAGGCCGTGCAGGGCATGCGCTTCATGCCGGGCGAGGCCCTTTACCAGGTGACCGATCTTTCCTCGGTGTGGGTGGTGGCCGATGTGTTCGAGCAGGACATCGGCCTGGTGCGCGCGGGCGTCAGGGCGAGGGTGCGCATCGACGCCTACCCGGATCGGCGCTTCGAGGGCACGGTCACCTACGTCTATCCCACCCTCAAGGCGGAGACCCGCACCGTCCCCGTGCGCGTGGAACTGGCCAACCCGGGGCAGGTGCTCAAGCCGGGCATGTTCGCCAAAGTGGAACTGCCCGCCGCCCGTGGCGGTCAGGTGCTGACGGTGCCCCTGTCGGCGGTGATCGACAGCGGACTGCGCCGCATCGTGCTGGTGCAGGCCGGCGAGGGCCGCTACGAGCCGCGGGAGGTGAAGCTGGGCGGGCGCAGCGACGACTTCGTCGAGGTGATCGAAGGCGTCAAGGAGGGCGAACTGGTGGTGGTAGCCGCCAACTTCCTCATCGATGCCGAGAGCAACCTCAAGGCGGCCGTAGGTGGTTTCTCCGCGTCGGCTCCCGCCAAGTACGCGGGCGCGGGCCACAAGGCCGAGGGCACGGTGGACAGCGTGGATGCCAAGGCCGGCACGGTGAGCTTCAGCCACGGCCCGGTGGAGACGCTGAAGTGGCCAGCCATGACCATGGAGTTCAAGCTGGCCAACGATTCCCTGGCGAAGAACCTCAAGCCGGGCGCCGCGGTGGCCTTCGAGTTCGTCGAGCGCGGCCAGGGTGAGTGGGTGGTCACCACCGTGACGCCCAAAGCCGCCGCGACCCACCAGGGCCGTTGAACCATGCTCAACGCCCTCATCGAGTGGTCGGGGAAGAATCGCATCCTCGTCCTGCTGGCGACGCTGTTCGTCGTGCTGGCAGGCATCTACGCGGTGGCCAAGACGCCGCTGGACGCGCTGCCGGACCTCTCCGACGTGCAGGTCATCATCTACACGGAGTACCCCGGCCAGGCGCCCCAGGTGGTGGAGGACCAGGTCACCTATCCGCTCACCACCGCCATGCTGGCGGTGCCCAAGTCGAAGGTGGTGCGCGGCTTCTCCTTCTTCGGCGCCTCCTTCGTTTACGTCATCTTCGAGGACGGCACCGACATCTACTGGGCCCGCTCGCGCGTGCTGGAGTACCTCAACTTCGCATCGGGCCGGCTGCCGCGCGGGGTGTCGCCCTCCCTGGGGCCGGACGCTACCGGCGTGGGCTGGGTCTACCAGTACGCGGTGACCGCCGCCAACAAGACCCTCGCTGAGCTGCGCACGGTGCAGGACTGGTACCTGCGCTACCAGCTCACCAAGGCGCATGGCGTGGCGGAGGTGGCCTCCATCGGCGGCTTCGTGCAGACCTACCAGGTGACGGTGGACCCGGTGAAGCTGCGCGCCTACGGCATTCCGCTCGCCAAGGTGGCCCAGGTGATCCGCGACTCCAACCGCGACGTGGGCGGGCGCGTGGTGGAGATGGCCGAGACCGAGTACATGGTGCGGGGCCACGGCTACCTGCGCGGCCGCAGCGACATCGAGGGCCTGGTGGTGAAAGCCGAGCGCGGCACGCCGGTGCTGGTGCGCGACATCGCCCGCGTGGAGATGGGGCCCGACGAGCGGCGCGGGCTGACGGAACTCAACGGCGAGGGCGAAGTCGTCTCCGGCATCGCCATGGCGCGCTACGGCCAGAACGCCCTGGAGGTGATCCACAACCTCAAGGCCAAGGTGGAGGAGGTCGCTTCCGGCCTGCCCGAGGGGGTGAAGATCGAGACGGTCTACGACCGCTCCGAGCTGATCCATCGCGCCATCGACACCCTCAAGACCACGCTGCTGGAAGAGAGCCTCATCGTGGCGGCGGTGTGCGTGGTCTTCCTGCTGCACGTACGCTCGGCGCTGGTGGCCATTCTCATGCTGCCGGTGGGCGTGCTGATCGCCTTCATCGCCATGCGGGCGCTGGGCATGAACTCCAACATCATGAGCCTGGGCGGCATCGCCATCGCCATCGGCGCCATGGTGGATGCCGCCATCGTCATGATCGAGAATGCCCACAAGCACCTGGAGCGGCTCACGGGCGGCGAATCCCGGTCGGCCGCCATGATCCGCGCCTGCAAGGAAGTGGGGCCGGCGCTGTTCTTCTCGCTCCTGATCATCACCGTCTCCTTCCTGCCGGTGTTTACCCTGGAGGCCCAGGAGGGGCGGCTGTTCTCGCCGCTGGCCTATACCAAGACCTTCGCCATGGCCGGCGCCGCGATTCTCTCCGTCACCCTGGTGCCGGTGCTGATGCTGTTCTTCATCCGCGGCCGCATCCTGCCGGAGGCGAAGAACCCGGTGAACCGCTTCCTCATCTGGGCCTATCGGCCGATCATCGCCTGGGTGATGCAGTGGAAGAAGACCACTATCGTCGCCGCCGTCGCCGCCATGGGCCTCACCCTCTATCCCGCCCTCAAGCTGGGCATCGAGTTCATGCCTACGCTCAACGAGGGCACGCTGTTCTACATGCCCAGCTGGCTGCCCGGCATGTCCATCACCAAGGCGGCGGAGCTGCTGCAGACCCAGAACAAGCTCATCAAGAGTTTCCCCGAGGTGGCCTCGGTGTATGGCAAGGCAGGGCGGGCCAACACCGCCACCGACCCGGCGCCGACGGAGATGTTTGAGACCGTCATCAACCTCAAGCCGGAGTCCGAGTGGCGGCCGGGCATGAACGTCGACAAACTCATCGCCGAGCTGGACAAGGCGCTGCAGTTCCCCGGCGTGTCCAACGCCTGGACCATGCCCATCAAGGCGCGCATCGACATGCTCTCCACCGGCATCCGCACGCCCATCGGCATCAAGGTCTTCGGCAAGGATCTGGCCGAAATGGAGCGCCTCGCCAAGGAGATCGAGGCCGTGGTGAAGCAGGTGCCCGGCACCACCAGTGCCTTCGCCGAGCGCATCACCGGCGGCTTCTACCTCAACATCACGCCCGACCGGGAGCAGCTCGCCCGCTACGGGCTGGCGGTGGGCGACCTGCTGGAGGTGATCGGCACAGCCCTTGGCGGCGAGATGGTGACCACCACCGTCGAGGGGCGGGAGCGCTTCGGCGTGCAGGTGCGCTATCCGCGCGAGCTGCGCGCCGACCCGGAGCGCATCGCCCGCGAAGTCCTGGTGCCGGCCATGAGCGAGATGGGCCAGGCACCGGCGATGATTCCACTCGGTCAGGTCGCCCGGGTGGAGGTGGCCAAGGGCGCCCCCGGCATCCGCACCGAGAATTCGCTGCTCTCCGCCTACATCTACGTGGACATCCGCGACCGCGACATCGGCTCCTATGTGGCGGATGCGCGCAAGGCGGTATCCGAGCAGGTGAAATTCCCGCCCGGCTACTACATCGCCTGGAGCGGCCAGTTCGAGTACATGGAGCGGGCCATCGAGAAGCTGAAGATCGTGCTGCCGGTGACCATGCTGATCATCTTCCTGCTGCTCTACATGAACTTCCGGCGCCTGACCGAAACCCTGATCGTCATGCTCTCGGTGCCCTTCGCCCTGGTCGGCGGCGTCTGGCTCATGTGGTGGCTCGGCTACAACCTCTCGGTGGCCGTGGCCGTGGGCTTCATCGCCCTGGCCGGCGTTGCCGCCGAGACGGGCGTCGTGATGCTGATCTATCTCGATCAGGCCTGGCGCGAAAGTCAGGCCCGGCGACACTCCGACGGTGGCACGCCGACCGTGGCCGACCTCTACGATGCGGTGATGGAAGGCGCCGTCGAGCGGGTGCGGCCCAAGATGATGACCGTGGTGGCCATCATGGCCGGCCTGCTGCCCATCATGTGGAGCACGGGCACGGGCTCCGAGGTCATGAGCCGCATCGCCGCGCCCATGGTCGGCGGCATGATCTCCTCGACCGTGCTGACCCTGGCGGTGATCCCGGCGATCTACGCCCTGGTCAAGCAGTGGCGGCTGGCGAAAGGACTGGAGCGGTGACGCGCACCATTCCGGCCCCCAACTGGCCCAGGCCTCGTCCGCCGCGCAGATCCAACTGAGCGAGGGCACCGTGAAGAAGGTGGACAAGTCCGCCGGCAAGGTCACGCTGGCGCACGGACCGCTGGCCAATCTGGGCATGCCGGCCATGACCATGGTGTTTCGCGTCAAGGACGCCGCCTGGCTCGACCAGATGCAGGCCGGCGACAGGATTCGCTTCATCGCCGAACAGGTGGGCGGCGCCTTGACGGTGGTGCACTTCGAGCTGGTGCAATGAACGGCGTTTCTTGCGGTCTTAGCATTCGCGGACGCGCGAAGCTACGGTGCGACCTCGCAGCCGGGGATGGCACGCCGCCAGGTCCCGGCCCATGAACGGCGCGCGGCCGCCGCTTCCTTACCGAAACGTAATCTCCCGGTCATCCTGGCGCCGAGGGCCGGCGATCAGACTGGCATCGTCCGGTCGCGACGCGCGTCGCCGGGAGCAGATCCCACCATCCAGCGTGCAAGGAGCCATGCCATGAAAACCCTGATCGCAACCATCATCGCGGCCTCCCTTGGCCTCGCCTATCCCGCCATCGCGGAAGACGCCCACCATCCGGACCAGCCCCTGGCCCAGGCGCAGGGGGCCGCCACGACCAAGCCGGCGGCCAAGCCCGAGGAGACGGTGAAGAAGATGCAGGACAACGTGAAGAAGATGCCGGGCCAGCTCGAGCGCGTGGCCAAGGCCAGGACCGACGAGGAGCGCCAGAAGGCCATGGCGGAGCACGTGCGCACCATGCAGGAGAACATGCAGATGGCCCGCGGCATGCAGGCCGGCATGATGGGCTGTCCCATGATGGAGGGTGGCATGGGCGGCATGATGGGGATGATGGGCGGCGGCATGATGGGCCAGGGCGGCATGGGCATGATGGGCGGCCCGGGCGCCGGTCCGGGCGCCGGCGCCGAGCGCATGCAGCAGATGGAGCGCCGCATGGACATGATGCAGATGATGATGGAGCAGATGTTGCGCCGCCCGGAAGGCATGCCCGCCGCGCCGGCGAAGTGACCGCAAGGGCAACGAGCAGCTCCGTGTGCACCCCCCTGCGGGGGGCTAGCGGCTTACCGTCCAAACGGCAGAGCGCTAAGGAAGGTTGGCCATGGAAACGAGCAAGGCATGGGCGGCCGCGGTGGCGTCGGTGGCCACTTTCGGCGCGTTGTACGTGGTGTGTTCCGTCGCGGTGTTGCTGTTCCCGGACGGCACCATCGCCTTCTTCAACGCCTGGTTTCACGGCATCGATCTGACGCCGATCAGGCGCTCGCCGGCGCAGCCGATCGGCTTCGGTGAGTGGGCGTGGGGCCTGTTCAACGCGCTGGTAGTCAGCGCCGCGGGCGGTGCGCTGTTCGGTTGGGTTTATGGGCGAGCGCGCCGCAGACGCTGAAAAGCGGCCAGGGCGGCAGCCCTCCTGCGCGCATTGCGGCGCACAGCCGGGGCAGCGGCTCCTGGTGGCCGAGGGCGCCGCCTATTGCTGCGAGAGCTGCCTTTTCGACAGGCGCAGGCCGGCCGAGGGCTCCGCGCACGGCGATCTCTACGCCCGCTTCGCCGAAGCCCTGGCCGAGACGCTGGACCTGCGCGAGCACGAGACGGGGCTGCATTCGAAACGGGTCGCCTGCCACACGCTGGTGCTTGCCCGCCGCTTCGTGCGGGAGCCGGACACGGTGCGCCAGATCTACTGGGGTGCGCTCCTTCACGACATCGGAAAAATCGGCGTGCCCGACAGCGTGCTGCTCGATGCCGCCCCGCTCACCGAGGCGCAGTGGCAGGTCATGCGCACGCATCCCGAGGCGGGCTACCGCATCGTCGCCCAGTGCCCGGGCATGGCCGAAGCGGCAGAGATCGTCCTCTGCCACGAGGAACGCTACGACGGCAGCGGCTATCCGCGGGGCCTGCGCGGCGAGGCGATCGTCTTCGGCGCACGCCTGTTCGCGGTGATCGACACGCTGGATGCGATGACTTCAGACCGCCCCTATCGCCGCGGCCAGTCCTACGACGCGGCCGAGGCGGAGATCCTGCGCATGGCGGGCAGCCAGTTCGATCCGGCGGCCGTGGACGCCATGCTCGCCGAGGAGCAGGTGCTGCGGAGCATGGTCGAGATGAAATGCGCAGGGCACGAGGTCCCGCCCGCCGATTCTTGCGCCCACGCGGCATGAGGATGGCCATGAAAGAAGCATTGAAGAACCTGTTGGCGCGCCTGCGTGCCTGGATGGCGCAGAACGGGCGCGACCACCGGAGCGCCGAGGCCGGGCCGTGCTGCAGCGCGCCGTCGCGAGTCTACGCCGCCCGACATTCGACCGATGGGAAGAGCCGCCATGAATGAGTCCGGTCCCGCCGCCCACGCCCATCACGTCCACCATGAGCCGCCGCCGGCGGACACTGCCCTGACCGACCCCGTCTGCGGCATGACGGTGAAGCCCGACTCGCCCCACCGCACCCGCTTAGGCCGAACCCCATCGCTACGCCCACCCGGCTGAGCCGCCGCCGGCGGACACTGCCCTGACCGACCCCGTCTGCGGCATGACGGTGAAGCCCGACTCGCCCCACCGCACCCGCTTCGAGGGCAGCGAATACCGCTTCTGCAGCGCCAAGTGCCTGGCCAAGTTCCAGGCCGAACCCCATCGCTACGCTCACCCGGCCCCGGCCGCGGCGGAGCCCGCCGCGCCCCCCGGCACGGAATACACCTGCCCGATGCACCCCGAGGTGCGCCAGCTCGGCCCCGGCACCTGCCCCAAGTGCGGCATGACCCTGGAGCCGGTGCTGCCGGCACTGGAGGAGGGCGAGAACCCGGAGCTGCGCGACTTTCGCCGCCGCTTCTGGTGGCCCCTGCCGCTCACCGTGGTGGTGACGGCGATCGCCATGGCCGGCGGCACTTTTGAGGCCCTGCTCGGCGCCGCCAAGCCCTGGATCGAGTTCGCCCTGGCGAGCCCGGTGGTGCTGTGGGGCGGCTGGCCCTTCTTCGTGCGCGGCGTGCGCTCGGTCGCGAAGCGCAGCCCCAACATGTGGACTCTGATCGGCCTGGGCGTGGCGGCGGCCTTCGGCTACAGCGTGGTGGCGGTGCTGGCGCCCGGCGTCTTCCCCGAGTCCTTTCGCATCGGCGGGCCCGATGGTCACATCGCGGTGTACTTCGAGGCGGCGGCGGTGATCGTCTCGCTCACCCTGCTGGGGCAGGTGCTGGAACTCAAGGCCCGCTCGGAAACCGGCGCGGCGATCAAGGCGCTGCTGGGGCTCGCGCCCAAGACGGCGCGCCGCCTGAATGCCGACGGCACGGAGGAGGACATCCCGCTCACCCACGTGCACCCCGGCGACCGCCTGCGGATTCGTCCGGGCGAGAAGGTGCCGGTGGACGGTGCGGTGATCGAGGGCGAAAGCGCGGTCGATGAATCGATGCTCACCGGCGAGCCGATGCCGGTGACCAAACGTGCCGGCGACAAGGTGATCGGCGCGACGCTGAACACCAGCGGCGCCCTGGTGATGCAGGCGGAGAAGATCGGCTCCCAGACCGTGCTCGCCCAGATCGTGCAACTGGTGGCCCAGGCCCAGCGCTCGCGCGCGCCCATGCAGCGCATGGCCGACGTGGTGGCCGGCTACTTTGTCGTGGCGGTGGTGGCCATTGCGCTGCTCACCTTCTTCGGCTGGGGCCTCTTCGGCCCGCAGCCCTCCTGGGCCTATGGACTGATCAACGCGGTGGCGGTGCTGATCATCGCCTGCCCCTGCGCCCTGGGCCTGGCCACCCCCATGTCGGTGATGGTGGCCACGGGCAAGGCGGCGACGCAAGGGGTGCTGTTCCGCGACGCGGCGGCCATCGAGAAGATGCGCAAGGTGGACACCCTGATCGTGGACAAGACCGGCACCCTTACCGAAGGCCGGCCGGCCTTCCATTCCACGGTCGCCGCCGTGGGCTGGACCGAGGCCGAGGTGCTGCGCATCGCCGCCAGCCTGGACCAGGGCTCCGAGCACCCGCTCGCCCGCGCCATCGTCGACGAGGCGCGGCGCCAGGGGCTGGCGCTGGCGAAGCCGGAGACTGTCGCGGCTCTTCGGGCGACTCATCACCGGCCGCCTCCTTCGCCGCCTCCTTGCCTGATGGCGCCGCTGAGGCCCGCGGTTTCTCGGGACATGGCCACCGGCGACGGCCTTACCACCGCCCGGGCTGTAGGCGCCCGGCTGGGCATCGCCGAGGTGCTGGGCGAAGTGAAGCCCGGGGACAAGGACGACCTGGTGGCGAGGCTGCAGGCCGAGGGCCGCTGCGTGGCCATGGCTGGCGACGGCATCAACGACGCGCCGGCGCTGGCCCGCGCCGACGTGGGCATCGCCATGGGCACCGGCACCGATGTGGCCATGTCCAGCGCTCCGGTGACGCTCGTCAAGGGCGACCTGCGCGGCATCGCCGCCGCGCGCCGGGTGTCCGTGGCGACGGTGCGCAACATGCGCCAGAACCTGCTCTTCGCCCTCGTCTACAACGCGCTGGGTGTGCCGCTGGCTGCCGGGCTGCTCTACCCCTTCACCGGCCTGCTGCTCTCGCCCCTCATCGCGGCTCTGGCCATGAGCTTCAGCTCGGTGTCGGTGGTGACGAACGCGCTGCGGCTCAACCGCGCCCGGCTTTAGTCACTAATGGCTGAAGTCTTCGCATTTTGTGAGAAGACTTGTACGAAGCCCTTGGTGTTGGGGGACTTACAAGGGGGCGAGCCCTCTTGTTCGTTACGGGGGATATACAAGGGGGTTGCTCCCCTTGTTCGTGTGCCGGGGTTTTTCCGGCCATCTTCGAAGCGCCAACCTCGTTGGTTCCGGCTCGGCCGGCTTAGGACGCACAGGAAAGGAGGCAGGCAATGTGGGGCTACATGGCTGGATACGAAGGAGGCTGGATGGGGTTCGGCATGGCGCTCTTCTGGATTCTCATCCTCGCCGTGCTCGTGGTGGTCGTCGTCGGCCTCGTGCGGGGCGTGTTCGCGCCCGGCGCCTCGCCCGAACGGCGGCAGGAGCGCACGGCGCTGGACATCCTGAAGGAGCGCTACGCCCGCGGCGAGATCGAGCGGGAGGAGTTCGAACAGAAGAAACGCGACCTGGGCGGCTGACGGAGCGGGACGACATGGAATCGACACATTCAGACGGACATCTGCAACCGCACCCGCGGACCCCATCGGGATCGCGCACGAAATGGGTGTTCCTGGGGTTCGTGGCGGTCGCGGCATTCTTCCTGTTCACCGAACACCGGGCGCACGCTCTGGGACTCCTGCCCTATCTGCTGCTGCTCGCCTGTCCGCTGATGCACCTGTTCCATCATGGCGGGCACGGCGGTCATGGCGGACACCGTGGTGCGGCCCAGGACAAGTCCGAGGGAGCAAAGAAATGAACGAGACGCCTGCCTACGGCCTGTGGTCCCTGGTGGTCCTCAACTCGGCCATCTTCATCATTTTCGCCTTCAGCTTCGCCAAGCCCACGACCACCCGCGACTGGCGCTCCTTCGGCGCCTTCTCGGCCTTCATCGTCGCGCTGTTCGTGGAGATGTACGGCTTTCCGCTGACGATCTACCTGCTCTCGGGCTGGCTCGCGAGCCGGTTCCCCGGCGTGGACTGGCTGGCCCACGATTCCGGCCACCTGCTCGAAATGATCTTCGGCTGGAAGTCCAACCCGCACTTCGGGCCCTTCCACATCTTGAGTTCGGTGTTCATCTTCGGCGGCTTCTGGCTGCTGTCCGCCGCGTGGAAGGTCCTCTACGACGCGCAGCGCGCCCATCGGCTGGCGCTGAGCGGAGCGTACGCCCGCGTGCGCCACCCCCAGTACGCCGGCTTCGTGCTGATCATGTTCGGCTTCCTGCTGCAGTGGCCGACGCTGGTGACGCTGATCATGTTCCCTGTCCTGGTGTTCATGTACGCGCGCCTGGCCGGTCGCGAGGAGCGCGAGGTGGCGGCGGAGTTCGGCGAGGCTTATGAGCGCTATCGCGCTGCGACGCCGGCCTTCTTCCCCCGGCTGGGCGACGCGCCCGCCGCGGAAGGGCCGCAGCCATGAGTCGCCGTGGCCTGTTTCTGCTCGCAGCCGTCGCCGGCATCGCCTTCCTGCTGTGGTCGTCCTTCCCGGAACTGAATCTGTCGCCGGCCACGCGGGAAGTGGTGACCGTCAAGGAGGAGGCGCCCCGGGCCGACCCGGGCGCGGCCGGCCCGCACGGCTTCCGCCAGGCCGCGCGCAAGGCCATGCCTTCCGTGGTGAACGTCTACACCCTGAAACAGGTTCCCGCCCGGCGCGGCTCGGCTCCCGGCGATCCCTTCGAGCGCTTCTTCGAGGCGCCGCAAGGCCCGGCGACCAGTCTCGGCTCGGGCGTCATCGTCAGCGGCGACGGCTACATTCTCACCAACAACCATGTGGTGGAGGGCGCCGACGAGATCGCGGTCGCTTTCCGCACGGGCGAGGCGGCCGAAGCGCGCATCGTGGGCCTCGATCCGGAGACCGATCTCGCCGTGCTGAAGGTGGATGCGAAAGGACTCGCGCCGGTCACCTTCGCCGATCCGAAGAGCATCGAGGTGGGCGATCCGGTGCTGGCCATCGGCAACCCCTTCGGCGTCGGCCAGACGGTCACTCAGGGCATCGTCAGCGCTACCGGGCGCAACCGGCTGGGCATCAACACCTTCGAAAACTTCATCCAGACCGATGCTGCCATCAATCCCGGCAACTCCGGCGGCGCCCTGGTGGATGCGTCGGGCGCCCTGATCGGCATCAACACGGCGATCTACTCCGAGAGCGGCGGCTCCCAGGGCATCGGCTTCGCCATTCCGGTCAGCATCGCCCGGCAGGTCCTGGAGCAGATCCTCAAGACCGGCCGGGTCGAGCGCGGCTGGCTGGGCATCGATGCGCGGGACGTGTCGCCCGGCAATGGAAGTCCGGGGCAGCGCATCGTCATCGCCGGCGTCTTGCGCGGCGGGCCGGCGGACAGCGGTGGCATCAAACCCGGCGACCGGCTGCTGGCCATGGACAAAGAGCCCGTCGCCGACACGGTGGAACTCATCAACCGCATCGCGGCGGTGGCACCGGGCGGGGCGGTGGAACTGGTGGTGGCACGCGGCGGACGCGAACTGGCCTTGAGCGTGCGAGTGGGCAAGCGGCCGCCGCCGCGCCGCGGGGAATGAACGTGAGACGTACCGGGTGCGGAACCCGGGCCGCACCGCGGGCAATACCGTCAAACCGGATCCGCCGGTCATCGCGTTGGCGGGAGCAGACGTAAGGCCGGCGCCCGAAGCGAAGGGACTGGCAGGTTTCCGGGCATCTCCGGTGCGACCCGAAGGAGCACGTCATGAACGAGGAAGACGCCCCGCCGAGGGCGGCGAACCTGCGGCGTCGCAGGCTGGTCGCGGCCACGTCCGCGGCAGGCGCGGTGGGCGTGGTGGGTGCGGCCATCCCTTTCCTGGCCAGCATGGCGCCCAGCGAGCGGGCCAGGTCCGCCGGGGCGCCGGTGGAAGCGGATCTGTCCAGGGTGGGCCTCGGCGAGTTGGCCACCGTGGCGTGGCGCGGCAGGCCGGTCTGGATCCTGCATCGCACGCCGGAGATGATCGAACGGCTGTCGAAGAACGGCCACCTGCTTCTGGACCCCGAGTCCGGGCGCGGCCAGCAGCCGGACTATGCCCGCAACGTGAGCCGCGCCATCAAACCCGAATACCTGGTGCTGGTGGCGATCTGTACCCACCTGGGCTGCGTGCCCACCTTCCGCAAGGACGTGGCGCCGGCGGACCTGGGACCGGACTGGCCGGGCGGCTTCTACTGCCCGTGCCACGGCTCGCGCTTCGACCTGGCCGGGCGCGTGTTCAAGAACGTGCCGGCGCCACTCAACCTGGAAGTGCCGCGCTACGAGTACCTGTCCGACACGGAGGTGCTGATCGGGGCGGATGGGCGCGGCGCATGACATGGCCGCCCGGGGCGAACCGGGTGGCGGCGAGACGGGTTGCGGATTCCGTTCCTTGTGCCCGGATGGCGAATGCCGGGATTCCGCCCGCGCGGGAGTCGACGTGAAACCGCCCGGGCGGCGCGGCCCGGGCGGGTGTTGGGTGGTAGTTGTGCGCTGAGCCGGTCAGCCGCCCCAATGCCCCAACGACTCGAACGACGAATGACCGACGAAGACCCGCACCTTGCCGGCCTCAAAGCCCTTCGGCGCGATGTCCGACAGGGCGAAGCTGGTCGGCGAGGAGCGGGTGTCGAACTGCCAGACGAAGCTCTGGCCACGGTCGTTTTCGATCTTCATCGTGCCGTCGTGCTCGGCGTTGATGTTCCGCGTGGCGGTGCCGATCCGGACGGTGGGGCCGGAATAGTTCGCGGCCTCCACGAGCGAGCCGAGCTTGCCGGCCTGGACCGCCCCGGCCTGCGATCCGGGCGTGCTGGCCACGCGCTCGAGCCAGTAGAGGGTGCCCGCTTCGGAGTATTCCTCGCGCGGGAAGGCCATTTCGGCCGCGGCGGGGGCCGGGGTTTCCCTCACGTGCTCCAGCCAGTGCTCCAGGCCGCTGGTTTCGCTGGGGGGGCTCTGGTGGGCGAGGGCGCTCGCCGATGCGGCGGCGGTGAACAGGGCGACGAGGGTGTAGCCTGCGATTCGGGTTTTCATGCTGCTCTCCTTGTGATCGGGTTGGATCGGTCGGCGATGAGAATTCGTCCGACCGTGGAGGCATTCTGGCTGGCGGCGGTGGACAACAGCCTGACCTGAGGATTACATCGGCGACAGGCGACGGCAGGAGGCCGGAGAGGTCGGACAAGGGGGTTTCGTGGCGGGTGCCGGCCTTCGTGCCCAGGTGCCGGTTGATGACTTGAACGGGCGCTCCGGACGGCTGCCCGGAACGGGAGCAGGCGGTGGTTGCCGGCGGCGGGAAGGTTTCCTGCGAAGTGGCGAGCTTTGGCAGGGCGGGAAAGCCGAAGGTCCGTGAGCGCGTCGAGTAGCAGGGATTGGGCGGCCCCGAGATTTCGCGTCCGCTGCGATCAGAAGATGAAGTCGCTTGACGTGTCGATCTGTGCCGCCCCCACTGCGGTGAAAGTGGCGAGCGTGGCGTAGCCGTAGGCGGTTCCAGGTCCGTCCAGGTCGATCCGCAGTTGCGTGTCGCTCCCCACCTGCACCAGCGCCATCCAGCCGCTGGCGAAGGGCGTGCTGCCGGTGTAGCCGGCGGCATCCAGGGCCAGGCTCACATCGACCTTGTCGCCTTCGCCCGCGGCGCCGGAGAAGTCCAGGATCGTGTCCCCGCCCAGGGCCGCATCCTCCGCGCTCCAGAAGATGAAGCGGTCGGCCCCCGCACCGCCCGAGAGCGTGTCCCGGCCCGCCAGACCGTAGAGCCAGTCTGCGCCGTCGCCGCCGAACAGCGTGTCATTGCCCGCGCCCCCGATCAGCACGTCTTCGCCCGCCCCGCCGATGAGGTAGTCCTCTCCGGCCTCGCCGGCGAACAGGTCGCCGTAGAGCACGTCATTGCCTTCGCCCCCGTCGAGCACGTCATTGCCGTCGGAGCCGAACAGCCAGTCATGGCCCGTGCCGCCGAACAGCCAGTCGGCGCCCACGCCGCCGATCAGGATGTCGTTGCCTTCATCCCCATAGAGCCAGTCATCGCCGCTTTCGCCGGCGAAGAGATCTCCGTACAGCACGTCATTGCCGGGGCCGCCGTGCACGTCGGTGTCGGCGCCGTTGCCGCCGTAGATCCAGTCGTTGCCGTCGTCGCCGTACAGGGAGTCGGAGAGTTCGCCGCCGATGAGCACGTCGTTGCCGGCGCCGCCCTCCAGGCGATCGGCGCCCGCTTCGCCGGCGAACAGATCGCCGTAGAGCACGTCATCACCATCCTGGCCGCGCAGCGTGTCCGTGCCGGCGGCGCCGTACATCCAGTCGTTGCCGGCGCCGCCCTCGATCTGGTTGTCCTGGGTGTCGCCGATGAGCACGTCGGCGTAGGCGGTGCCGCGCAGGTTCTCGATGCTGACGTAGGTGTCGGTGCTGCCGTCGAACAGGGTCCACGAGCCCAGTGCGAGATTCACGCTCCAGCCGTTGGGGCCGCTGGAGTAGTCGGCCCAGTCGGAGCCAGCGCCGCCGTCGAGCAGGTCATTGCCAGCGCCGCCGTCCAGGACATCGTTGCCTTCGCCGCCATACAACAGGTCATGGCCGCTGTAACCGAACAAGGTGTCGTTGCCGGAAAATCCGTACATCTGGTCGCCGAAGGCGCTGCCATACATGACATCGTTGCCGGCAAAGAAAGCTTCCTCCAGGTAACCGTCGGGCTGGCCGATGAGGGCGGCGGCGTCCACTTGCCCTCCGACGTCGGTCACCAGAAGCACGTCGTTCAGATAGAAGGTGGATGAGGTGATGATCCCCGCCACCAGGTTGCCGTCGCTGTCGTAGGTGAAGCCGCTGCCCCCCAGGCTGGCGTAGGTGCCTGTGCCCCAGAAAAAGGTGAACTCGGTGCCCGTCTTCAGGGCGTATTCCGGGTCGTAAGCGGGGAAGAGATTCGGATCTGCCGCGCCCAGGGTGCGGATGGCCATCGGTCGGTTACTCCATTCGGGTGGTCAGGGTCTGGCGAGGTCGGCAATGCCGTGCACGCCGCTGTCGGGACGCGGCCGGCGGCCGCGAGACTGCACCGCCGGCTGCGTCGGGGTCCGGTGGTTTAGCGGACGCGCCCGCGCGGCTGCATGCCCGTGGGACGCTGCAGCCCACGGCTCATGGCCGCCTGGGTGCCGGTGGTGGCCGTGGCGGTGCCGGTGGCCGGCGCCGTGGCGCGGTACTGATCCATCAGCGCCTGGCGTTCCGCCTGGGTGGTGGCGTTGGCCATCTGGTCGTAGCGCGCCTGACGCTCGGCGTCGGTGAGCGGGGCGTTGGCCTGGTGCTGGGCGCGCAGCGCCGCATAGTCCGCCTGATGCTGGGCGTGCAGGGCGGTCATGTCGGCCGGCGGCGTGCCAACCTGCGCCAGGGCCGGTGCGCTGAAGGCAGCGGCGAAGGCGAGGGCCAGGGAAGTCTTGAGGATGGTCATGAGATTTCTCCAGTCTTGGAAAGGTTGAACAGCGAATCAACTTGGGCGGGGGACATCTCCCTCACCGGCATCCACTGTACGCGGGAAATTTTCCCACGTCAACGGTTTGTGGTATTATTTCCCACGTCCAGATAGAATTGGTGCCAGACACCTTCGCGGCATGGATGACACCCTTGATCGCCCGCACCTCGTTCGCGCACTGCGCCGGGTGCTTCGTCCGCTGGTGCGGCTGATGCTCGCCCGCGGGATGACCTACCCCCACGTGGCGGAGATGCTCAAGGAGGTTTTCGTCGACGTGGCCGAGGCGGAGTTCCGCCTGGAGCAGCGGGCGCAGACCGACAGCCGCATCAGCCTGCTCAGCGGCGTGCACCGCAAGGACGTGCGCCGCCTGCGCGGTGCGCCGCGCGCTGCCGGCGATGCCCTGCCGGCCCAGCTTACCCTGGGGGCGCAACTCGTCACGTTGTGGACGCAGGACTTCCGCGACGGGCAGCGACGTCCGGCTGCCCTGCCGCGGCTGGCCAGTGTCGGCGGCGAGCGCTCCTTCGAGGCGCTGGTGGCGCGGGTGAGCAAGGACATCCGCTCCCGGGTGGTGCTGGACGAATGGCTCAGACTGGGGGTGGCCAGCCTCAACGAGCGCGACGAGGTGGTACTGAATACCGATGCCTTCATCCCGCGCGCGGACTTCGGCCAGATGGCGGACTACTTCCTTCGATGCCCTGAGCGCCGAGGGCGCGCAGGAGCTGGGTGAATTGGCCACCACGGCGGGCATGGCGGCGCTGAAGGCGCTGGCCGGGCGCGCCCAGGAACGGGAAACACGCGACGCTGCCGAGGCGGGGCCAAGACGTCGCATCACCTTCGGCGTTTACTTCTATAGCGACGCCGCGGACCAGGATCGGGAAGGGGAGAACGGAGCATGAGCGGTCAGGCAGCGCAGTCCCGCCCAAGGCGGGCAGGCTGGGTGCGGATGCTGGCGGGCCTGCTGGCGGCCGCGGGCATCGCCTGGGCAACTCCCGTGGTGGCGGCACCGGCCTGCGTGGCGCCCGCCCCGGTTGCGGGTGGCATCGGAGGAACGGGCCAGCCCATACCCTCCCGGCCCACGGCGGAGATTGACGCGCGGGCCGCGGGCGGCATCGGCGGCACGGGCGCGATGGCTGCGGGCGGCATCGGCGGCACCGGGATCGTCGGCGCCATCACCGGCTTTGCCAGCATCTGCGTCAACGGGCTGGAAATCGAGTTCGACGCCGCCACTCCCGTGAGCGTCAACGGCCGCACCGCCCGCGCCGATGCCCTGGCGCTGGGCCAGGTGGTGGCGGTGCATGCCGGCTCCACCGCGCGCGGCCTGGTGGCGAACGACATCGCGGTGGTCCATGCGATGGAGGGGCCGGTCACGGCGGTGGAAGGCGGGCTGAAGGTGATGGACCGGCCTGTTCGTGCGGACGCCGCCACCGTGCTGGCCGGCGTGCCTGCCGTGGAAGCGCTGCGGGTGGGCCAGTCGGTGCGGATAAGCGGCTTCGGCGACGTGCGCGGGGAGTTGCTGGCGACGCGCATCGAGGCGGTGGCCGATCTCGAAGGCGCAAGCGCCGTGGGCCTGCTCGCGCGCGGCGCGCAAACCGGCATGGTCATCGACGGCGTCGCCGTTGCGGGCGTGGCGGCGGAGGCTGCCGGGGAGGCGGTGCTGGTGCGCGGTCGCTGGGATGGCCGGGCACTGGTGGCCGCGGATCGCCAGCCCGATCCGGCTCGCGCCGTGGCGCAGCGCTCCGGGCGCGTGGTGGTGGAGGGCCTCGCCCACGCCATGCCCGCCGCGGGCATGCTGGTCATCAGCGGCTTCGAGGTGCAGGTGCCCGAGGGCATCGCCGCGGAGGGCGTGGCGATGCCGGATCTCGCCCCGGGACGGCGCATTCGCGTTCAGGGCATTCCCCTGGGGCCGGGGCGCATCCGTGCCGAGCGCCTCATGCCCGACATGCCCCGGGACGGGCGAGGGGCCACGCAAACGAACGGCGGGCACCAACCCGGCCAGGGGCGGGACGACCGGATTCAGCGGCCGGAAGGCATGGAGCGTCGCTCCCCGCTGGATCGGCCGCCGATGATGCAGCGCATGCAGACGAGTCCTGGCGGCACCATGATGGGTGGGTCGGGCGGCACGAACATGGGCGGCACGAACAATCCGCAGCGGTGAGTGGCCATACCCCGGCGGCCCGTCCCTGGCCGTTTCCGGGGACCGGCCAGCGGATGGGCCGCCCGCAGATCACGAAACATGGAGCGCATTGAACGATGAAGAAGACGATTGCGGCCGTGGCCGCAGCCCTCGCCCTGGCGGTCCCCCAGGCGTTGGCGCAGGGGCGGTGGAGCGTGGCCGCGGGCGCCGAATACAGCACCGGGCGCTACGGTGCCACCGAAGCCACCGAGGTGTGGTACCTGCCGGTGACGGGCCGTTACGACAGCGGCCCTCTTTCGCTCAGACTGACGGTGCCCTGGCTGCGCGTCACCGGTCCGGGCAGCGTGGTGGGGGGCAATGGCAGCCAGGTCCAGGTTTCCGCCACGGCAGCATCGACGCGCCGTACCGAGTCCGGCCTGGGTGACGTGGTCGCCACCGCAGGGTACGCGGTGTTTCACGATCCCCAGCGCAGCGTGCTGCTGGATCTCACCGGCAAGATCAAGTTTGCCACCGCCGACGCGGGCAAGGGCCTGGGCACGGGGGCCGACGACTATTCCCTGCAGCTCGACCTGTCGCGACAGATGGGTACGTGGTCGGCCTTCGGCAGCCTGGGCTGGCGCAGGATGGGCGACCCCGACTGGGCCGATTTCCGCGATCCCTGGTTTGCCAGCGTCGGCGCCAGTTACCGGCTGAACGGCACCACCCACCTGGGGGCGGCCTACGACTACCGCCAGCGGCTGCTCGACTCCACCGCCCCGCTGAGCGAAATCAACCTGTTCCTCAACCGCGACCTGGGGCGCAACCGCAGGCTCCAGGCCTACCTGATCAAGGGGTTGTCGGACGGCTCCCCCGACTGGGGCGCGGGCGCGTCGGTGACGTTCGCGTTCTGAGGGGGCGGCGCATCCATGACGGATGCTCACCCCTGCGCCCGCAGCCAGTCGCGCCACTGCGGCAGCAGCGCGGGGGTGCGCGCGGCGACGACGGAGCGCTTCCAGGGGTCGTCGGCGTCGAAGTCGTCGTGGGTCAGGGTGCACATGGCACCGCCGGCCTCGGCGAGGATGAGCTGTCCGGCGCAGTAGTCCCACAGCATCTGGCCGCCATGCAGGTAGACGTCCAGCCGCCCGGCGGCCACAAAGCACCATTCCAGGGCGCTGGAGCCGAAGCTGCGCTGGGAGTGGTAGGGCGGGCGATCCGCCAGGCGCTTGGCCAGGATCCGCGGCACGCGCTTGAAATCCACGCCGGCCACGCATTGCGCCAGCGTTGCCGGCGTATCGCGCAGCGGCAGGCGCAGGCCGTTGAGCCAGGCGCCATGCCCGCGTTCGGCGGCGAAGGCCTCGCCGCTGGCGGGGTTGTAGACCAGCGCCAGTTGCGGGCGCCGCCCCACCATCCAGGCCACGGACACGGCGAAGAAGGGGATGCCGTTGATGAAGTTGGTGGTGCCGTCGATGGGGTCGATGCACCAGAAGCCCGCATCGCCGGCCTCCCGGATCTCCTGTTGGCGCGCGGCCGGCATTTCCTCGCCCAGTACCGGGCCGTCGATGATCCGGGGCAGCCGTTGCGCCAGCGCCGCCTGGGCCGCCAGGTCCACCTCGGTGAGCAGGCTGCCGTCGGCCTTGTGGGCGCGCACGGCGGTGAGGTAGCGCGCCATGATCACCTCCCGGGCGATGTCGCGCACCGCGGCGGTGAGGGCTTCGATGCGGGGGTAGGGGGGTGTGGCGGGTGTTTCTGTCATGGGCGGGCTTCCGGGACGCCGGCGGCGCGTGATCGTGCATCGGCCGTACCGGTGTGCGGGGATGATCCTTGATTCCTCGGTTGACCGCTCGTTTTCCCTCGGGAGGCCGCATGGAGTTTGAGGTCTGCGCCTTCGCCCACGCGCACCGGATGGGTGAGCCCGCTACGCGCCCGATTGCGCGCCTGCCGGGCCGTCTGGCGGCGTTGCTCCTCGTTGCGGGGGGCGGCCCCGCGGCCTCGTCGCGCCTTGCCAGCCGACCCGGCAGGCCCACACTCGGGCGCGTTCAACCGAGGAATCAAGGATGATAGCAGCCTCCGAAGTGAGATAAGCTCGCGGGC
>JACQYB010000033.1 GCA_016208415.1 Betaproteobacteria bacterium
CGACACGGGTCGGTCCTCCGGAAAAGCGCGCCTTGGCGGGATCGGCGCTGGAATGCAGGCTGCACGGGCAAGTCAGTCCAGCCCCATCAGCCGGCGGGTGATGAAGTCCCACTGCGCCGGCTCCACCGGCGTGATGGACAGGCGGTTGCCCCGCGCCAGCAGCCGCATGTCCGCCAGTTCCGGGTGGCGGCGCAACTCCACAAGCGAAACCCAGGGCGTGCGCCGCACCAGTTGCACGTCCACGTTGAGCCAGCGCGGCCGTTCAAGCGTGGCCTGCGGGTCGAAGTAGAGGCTGGCGGCGTCGAACTGGGTGGCGTCGGGATAGGCGCCGCGGGCGACCCGGCAGATGCCGGCAATGCCCGGTTGTGCACAGCCGGAATGGTAGAAGAAGGCCAGGTCGCCCAGGTGCATGGCGTCGCGCATGAAGTTGCGCGCCTGGTAGTTGCGCACGCCGAACCAGGCGGCGGTCCGGCCGGGGGCGCGTTCCAGATCGTCGATGCTGAACTCGTCTGGTTCGGACTTCATCAGCCAGTAGCGCATATTCTCAGTGCAATTCGAGAAATTGCTTCCCGTCAACTCACCAACTCGGTCAGCGAGCTAACCACTTGGAAGCGCACTTCCTCGAAGTTCTCGAAATGCCGTCTGACCTTGCCGAAGTACGCCTTCTGCTTGACCTTGAGCACTTCCAGGTTCTCGCCCTCGATGAAGACGTGCTGCGCCTGGTCGAAGTTCACCGACTGGTCGCGCGCCGGCCGCAGGGTGGCGGTGGAGGGGGTTTGCAACACCTTGTAGGCATTGGCCTTGCCCGCCCAGGTAAGAGCATAGCGTTCGCCGCCCTCGACGACGGCCGCCTCGCCTAGGGCGCGCTTGAGGGCGGCCACGTCCAGCTTGCCTTCGGCGAACGCTGCGGGCACGAGAGCGGCGAGCTGCGCACGGCATTCATCGGCGGGGCTGGGGGATTCGGAAATGGCCTTGATTGAGTCGGTCATGGTCGCCTTGCGCCTGAAGGAGGTTGCCTGAAAAACCCGCAAAGTGTACAGCAACACCCTGCACAATCCGGGGTTCCACTTGGGATATTCCGCCGGGGAGGTCGCACGGCCGATTACTTCTGGCGGGCGCGCAGCGCGTCGGTCAAACAGCCCGGATTCGACAATTCGCCACGGGACGCCGTTGAACGTATCATCATGGCTATGGCGTTGCATGCCGACTCCCCGCAGGAGGTCAAATGAACACGATGACGATTGAATTGCCGATCGAGGGTCTGCCTTCCCCGGCCGAACTGCCGAACAACTTTCCCGACGAGGCACGCTATCTGCTCGCCCTGAAGCTTTTCGAGCAAGGGCGCATTTCGTCCGGCAAGGCCGGGCGGCTGGCAGGCATGGGGCGCGTCGAATTCCTGCTGGCCGCGAGTCGTGATGGCGTGGCCGTCGTCGATATGACCGAAGGGGAGATGGCGGAAGAGTTCGCCGCGTGATGCTCGACCGCGCAGTCGTCAATGCCGGCCCGCTGGTGGCGCTGTCGCTGGCGGGACGACTTGATCTTCTGCCCGCGCTGTTCCGGGAATTCTGGATACCCGAAGCGGTGTTCCGTGAAGTGGCCGTCGCCGGCCTCGGGCGCCCCGGCGCGGCGGCGCTCAGCGATTCGGCATGGGCCGAGCGGATTCGCCCTGCGCCGGAACCCGATCCCCTTCTGGTGGCCGAGCTCGATCCGGGCGAGGCGGCGGTCATCAGCCTGGCGCGCGCCAGCATTCCCTGCATGGCGATCATCGACGAGAAGCGCGGGCGCCGCATCGCCCATCAGGTCTATGGCTTGCCGGTGAAGGGCACGGCGGGGCTGCTGGTGGAGGCCAAGCGGCGCGGCCTGCTGAACGATCTACGCTCGACCCTGCTGGAGTTGAAGCGCGCCGGCTACTACCTCTCGGACGCCGTCATCGAAGGCGCCTGCAAAGCGGCGGAGAAGCACTGAAAAAGTGCCGCCTGCGGCGTCCAACGAGTGAGGCTTCGCAACACGACGCGAGCCGGCTACCGCCGGCGCGTTGTCGGCGCTGGCGGAACGGTGCAATAGCGTCCACAGGCAGCCAACCCGAAGTCCCACCCAGATTCCCACCCAAGTCGGGTTCCCGCTCCCAGCCCCATGAGGCTGCGCAGGCCGGAGAACGCCTATTCATGAGGCATTCCATCGGCTGCATGCCGGCTGGCGGATTTCATCAGCCAGTAGGGCACGGGGACTTTCCCTCGGCGTTGGGCGGTTCCGGTCACCGGCGTGGCGCGCCCACGATCCCGAAAAAGGAAACGCGGCCATGTCGGCCGCGTTTCGGTGCGGGTCCCCCGCAAGTGCCGTCAGGCCGGCATCCTGAACCTACGGTTCAAGTGGGTCGCCTTCCCTCCGCATCAGGCGCACCCGTCTTGAGGGGCACGCACAACAGCGGGTTCGACGGTCAGCATCCCTGATGCCAGATATTGGTTCAAGGAATTTAAGGCCTTAACGAACACCGCAGGGGATTCCTTCGGAGCGGCCCCATGCATCCGGAGCCCGGCGCCACAAAGCTAGAAGAGCCTTTCCTGTTGCGCCAGCGCCTCATCGAGGCGCGCTTCCATGGCGGAGATTCTACGCCGGAAATCCCGTGCGTCAAAAGAAGATGCGTCCCGGTCGGCGAGCAGTTCGTGGGCCATGTTGAGCGCCGCCATCACCGCCAGCCGCTCCCCCTGGGCATTGGTGCGCGCACTGATCTCCGCCATCTGCGCATCCACGTACCGCACCGCCGCCTGCAGCGCCTCGCGCTCTTCCGGCGCGCAGGCGACCCGGTATTCGCGGCCGCGCAGGTTGATGTCCAGGGAGCTGCCGGCGGAGGCGTCGCGTTTCATGCTTCGGGCAAGCGCGACATGAGGGCGTCGATGCGGCTGCGCGCCTGCTCCATGCGTTCGGAAAGGCCGCGCCTGTCGGCCTCGAGGGCCAGCACGCGGTTGCGCAGATCCTGGTTTTCCGCACGCAGGCCCTGGCACATCTCCAGGAACTGGTCGAGCTTCTTCTCGAGGGCGAGCAGCGGATCCGTCATGCGCGAACTATAGAGGTGCGGCCGGCGCATGGTCAAGCCGCGCCGCGGGCCGGCCCGCCGGGCGTATAATCCGCGCCGCTGCCCGCCTGGTGCGGGCAGTCGACCGTCCCCGGGTGCCTGGAGGCCTTCACGCCGCCGGGTTAAACGGGAAACAGGTGCGCGGTTCCGTCCGGTTCTCCGGCTGTCCGGACCGCAATTCCTGTGCTGCCCCCGCAACGGTAGGCGAGTGTGGGTGCGTCATCTGCGCCACTGCGGATTTCCTCCGCGGGAAGGCGACGCATCAGGACTCGCGAGCCCGGATACCGGCCCTGGGACGCATCGCGGCAGTGCTGCGGGGATGCGGCGGCCGGTGCGTGCCATTGGCGGTTTCCCACCGATCTCCCGTCCCCCGTATTGCCGCCCACGCGAACCGAACCGGCCTGCGGGGACGCTGGCCGGCTCAAGGGAGATCGAAAGTGAAAAGGCAGCAAACCCGCAATCTGACCGTCCTCGCCTGCGCGCTCGCCCAGGCCCTTTCCGCCCTCGCCGCTGGTGGCGATTCCACGCTCGCCGCTGGCGCCGATTCCACTCTTGCCGCGGGAGGCGATCCCGCCGCCGTGGTGGTCACCGCCAGCCGCTTCGCCGACCGCGCGGCGCGCGTTCCGGCCAGCATCAGCGTCATAGGGCGCGACGACCTGCGCCGCTCCCCGGCGCTGAACCTGCCCGACCTGCTGGCCGAGCGTGCCGGCATCCAGGTGCGCCCGCTCTACGGCCGTCTGGGGCTGGACAGCGCCGTGGACCTGCGCGGCTTCGGCGAATCCGCCACCGGCAACACGCTGGTCCTGCTCGACGGCCAGCGCCTCAACCCGGTGGATGGCGCCTCCCCGGACTGGTCCACCATTCCCCTGGGCGCGGTGGAGCGCATCGAGATCCTGCGCGGCGCCGGCACCGTGCTATACGGCGACCGGGCGGTGGGCGGCGTGATCAACATCGTCACCGACCGCTCCGGCGAGCCGCGCGGTCGTATCGAAGCGGCTGCCGGCAGCTACGGCTACCGCGCGCTGGACGCCGGGGTGGCGGGCGGGGCCGCGGGCCTGAACTACAGCCTCGCCGCCCGCCACGCCGAGTCCGACGGCTACCGGCGCAACAACCAGTCCGACCAGGACAGCGTGGCCGGGCGTGTGGGCCTGGCCAACGGCCGCGGCGAGGTGTTCGTGGATTTCGCCGCCTACCGCAACTCCAGCGGACTGCCGTCCTCGCTGCTTTCCGCCGACTACCGCGAAGACCCGCGCCGCGCCCGCACCCCCCACGACTGGCAGGCGCGCAACGGCTTTCGGGTGCGCCCCGGCGTGGTCGCCGAACTGACGCCCGACCTGTCGCTGGAGGCCGAACTGGGGCTGCAGCGCGACGATGACCGCTATCGCTCCCCCACCTTCGCCACCGACCGCGACCGCGAAACCAGCTTCTTCACCCCGCGCCTGCGCTGGCGCCACGGCCTGGGGGCGCGGCCCAGCGACACGGTGTTCGGCCTGGACGCCTACCGCAGCGATGTGAGCAACCGCTTCACCGGCACCGTGCAGCAGGCCAGCCAGGACAGCACGGCCCTCTACGCCCAGAACACCACCGCCGTGGCCACCGGCACCGACCTCACCCTGGGCCTGCGCAGCCAGCGCATGCGCCAGGAAGCGCGCGAGGACAGCGCCTTCTCGGCCCTGCGCGGCGAAGCCACCCGCAGCCGCAGCGCCTGGGAGTTCGGCCTGTCGCAGCAGGTGGCGGCGGGCGCCCGGGTGTGGGGGCGCATCGGCCGGGTGTTCCGCTTCCCGCATACCGACGAACTGTTCGGCTTTGATCCGTTCACCTTCGAGCCCACCTTCCGCGGCGACCTGCGTCCGCAGCATGGCGGGCTCGCCGAAGTGGGCGCCAACTGGCGCAGCGCCGGCGCCACGGCGGCGGTGTCCGCCTACGGCATGCGGCTCAAGGACGAGATCGGCTTCGACAGCGACAGCTTCGAGAACGTGAACTTCCCCGCCACCCGCCGCCACGGGCTCGATGCCGAGGCCACCTGGAAGCCGCTGCCGGCGCTCGCGCTGCGCGTGGCCTACGCCTGGACCCGCGCCAGCTTCCGCGACGGTCCCAACGCCGGGCGCGAGATTCCGCTGGTGCCGCGTCACCAGGGGTCCGCCTCGGCAAGCTGGAACGCCGGCGCGGCGGGGCTGTACGCGGCGCGCGTCAATGCCGTGGGCAGCCGCTGGTACGGCGGCGACCTCGCCAACGCCCGCGGCAAGCTGGCCGGCCACGCCACCGTGGATCTCATGGCGTCGTGGAATCTGCGGCCCTGGACGGTCGGCGTGCGGCTGCTCAACGCCCTGGACAAGCGTTACGCGCCCTACGCCGGCTATTCCAGCTTCCGCAACGACTTCTTCTACTTCCCGGCGGACGGGCGCAGTCTCTTCGTGACGGCGCGTTACGATTTCCGCTGATCGCGGGCGAGCCCACTCCCACGTGTAGCCATGCCCACCCGCCGCCGCGCCCTCCTCGTCCTCGCCGTCCTCGCGCTGGCGACGGCGGGGGCGCTGGCGCTGGCGCTGGCGGCGGGCAGCCTGCGGCTGTCGCCGGCCGAGGTGCTGGGGGCGCTGGCCGGTCCGGGGGGCGCGGGCGTGCCCATTTCTCCATCGTCGGCCTCCGGCAGCGAACTGGCATCGGAAGTGGTGCTCGGGCTGCGCCTGCCCCGCGCCTTGGCCGCCTTTGCCTGCGGCGGCCTGCTGGCCCTGGCCGGGGCGCTGATGCAGGTGTTGCTGCGCAATCCCCTGGCCGATCCCTACGTGCTGGGCGTGTCCGGCGGCGCCGCGGTGGGCGCGCTCGGCGCCACGCTGCTGGCCGCGCCCCTGGCGCTGGTGCACGGCGGCGCCTTCGGCGGTGCCCTGGCGGCCATGCTGCTGGTGTTCGGCCTGGCCCACGGCGACGGCTCCTGGACCCAGGCGCGGCTGCTGCTCACCGGCGTGGTGGTGGCCGCCGGCTGCGGCGCCCTGGTGGCGCTGATCCTCACCCTGGCGCCGGAGGAGCGCCTGCGCGGCATGCTGTTCTGGCTCATGGGCGACGTGGCCCGGGCCACCACGCCATGGCCGGCGTTACTGACGCTGGCCGTGGGACTGGCACTGGCCCTGCCCTTTGCCCGCGAACTCAACCTGCTGGCCCGCGGCGAGCTGCCGGCCCGGGCGCTGGGCGTGGACAGCCCGCGGCTGCGGGCGCTGGTCTACGGACTGGCCTCGCTGCTGACCGCCGTGGCGGTGACCACCGCCGGCAGCATCGGCTTCGTCGGTCTCATCGTCCCCCACGCCATTCGCCTGCTGGTGGGCAACGACCAGCGCCTGCTGCTGCCGGCGGCGGCGCTGGGCGGCGGCGCGCTGCTGGTGGTGGCGGACACCGCCGCGCGCACCCTGGTGGCGCCGCAACAACTGCCGGTGGGCGTGCTCACCGCGCTGCTCGGCGTGCCGCTGTTCCTGATCCTGCTGGCGCGCCAGCCCCGGGGCGTGCTGTCATGAAGCGCACGCCGCGCCCCGGCCGTGCAGGCGCGTCCCACCCGGCCGCACGGCGGTCCGCGCCGGCCGCCGCACCCGGGCAGCGCACGGCCCGCGCGCCCGGGGTGTGGCGATGAGCGCCGCCGCGCCCCTGCTTGAGGCCGCCGCGCTGGAGGTGGCGGTACCCGGCCGTGTGCTGGTGCGCGGCCTGGCACTGGCCGTGGCGCCCGGCGAGCGGCTGGTGATCCTGGGCCGTAACGGCAGCGGCAAGACGACGCTGCTGCACACCCTGGCCGGGCTGCGTGACCCCCGCGCAGGCAGCCTGAGCCTGTGCGGGCGGGCGTACGCGGAACACGGTCCGCGCCAGGCCGCCCGGCTGCGCGGCCTCATGGCCCAGCAGCAGCTAGACGCCTTCCCTGCGACGGTGCTGGAGACGGCTCTGGTGGGCCGCCACCCCCACCTCGGCCGCTGGGCCTGGGAAGGCGCCGCCGACGCCGACATCGCCCGCGAATCCCTGGCCGCGGTGGGCCTGGCCGAGTTCGAAACCCGCGACGTCCAGACGCTGTCCGGCGGCGAGCGCCAGCGCCTCGCCCTGGCCACCCTGCTCACCCAGCGCCCGCGCCTGCTGTTCCTCGACGAACCCCTGGCCCACCTGGACCTGGGCCAGCAGGTGGCGGCGCTGGAACTGCTCGAACGCCACACCGAGGAACACGGCGCGGCGGCGGTGATGGTGCTGCACGACATCAACCTCGCCCTGCGCTGGGCCGGCCGCGCCTTGCTGCTCGCCGGCGACGGGCGCTTCGAGCTGGGCGGCGCCGGGGAGGTGCTCACGCCCGAGCGCCTCGGCGCGCTGTTCGGGCACGGGCTGCGAGAGGTGGTGGCGGAGGGGCGGCGTTACTTGGTGCCGGGGTAGGTTGCCCGCAGTGTCACTCTGCCCTTCGGGGATAGGGGTCGCGGCGCCATCGGACTTGCCCGGACCGCCGACGATGCGGCTTCAGCCCTTGGTGAAATAGCGCACGTCCGCGATATCCCGGAAATCCTCATCCTGGGTCCAGAGTATTGCGCCGTGCGTGCGTGAGCTGGCGAGGATCAGGCTGTCCGCCATCGCCAGGCGGTGCTGGAGGGAGAGCTTGGCGGCCGAAAGGGCGATGATTTCGTCCACCGCCACCACCCGGGCCTGGCGCATCGCCGCGGCGACACGCTGTGCATCGACCTCGCCGCGGACACGAAGGATGAGCTTGAATACCTCGTACAGGACGATGGTGGGGATGATCAGCGTCGCCGTGTCCGCCGCCACCGGCTGGAATCGCGGTGCGTTCGACCCGCCGTTGAGGTACTCCAGCCAGGCCGAGGAATCGAGCACGTTCATAACGCACGATCCGTCTTTTCGCGCTCATAAGGGACTTCCATGCCCCTGAACATTCCATGAAGCGCATCCATCGGCAAAACGGGAACGAAGTGCATCATGCCATCGTAGATCAGCACATCGAGCTTCTGTCCGGGCCGGATGTGAAGCTGTTCCCGCGCCTCTGGTGGGATCGATATCTGGTACTTGCTGGAGACTGTAACGGTTGCCATGATGCCGCCTATCGATACGTCGTTTGTCCGACCGGATTATAGTCGTTGCCGGGGCTACCCGCCCGCTTTGGGCCTGGCCGGCGGGGGGCCTTCCGTCGGCCGCCGCCCCCGCGCCGTCTCCAGCGCCGCGCACAGCCGTTCGGCGCCGTCCAGCACGCGCGGCGTGGGGCGGTGCAGCAGGTCGGCGGGGATGGCGAAAAGGTTGCCGCGGACCACGGCGGTGAGTCGCGGCCAGCGCCGCCAGGCCGCCAGCCAGCGCGCTTCCTCGGCGGCGGTGGTGGCCACGACGATGGCCTCGGGATCGGCCTCCAGCACCGCCTCCTCGGACACCGCGCCGGACAGCGCAGGCAGCGTGGCGAACACGTTCGCGCCCCCGCACAGCCGCAGCACGTCGCTGATGAGGTGGCGGCCGTTGACGGTCATCAGCGGCTGGTCCCAGATCTGGTGGAACACCCGCACCGGCGGGCGGGCAGCGTAGCGCGCCTGCAATTGCGCCTGGCGGGCGCGCAGTTGCGCTGCGATGGCCGAGGCGGCGCCTGCGCTGCCGGCCAGCGCGCCGAAGCGCTCGATGGCGGCGGGGATGTCCTCGAGGCGGCGCGGCTCGGAGACGAACACGTTCAGGCCCAGGGCGCGCAACTGCTCGATCTGGGCCGCCGGATTGCCGCTGCCCCAGGCCACCACCAGATCCGGCCGGCGGGCGACGATGGCCTCCAGGTCCAGCCCGCCTCCGCCGCCCACCCGCGGCAGGCGCGCGGCCTCGGGCGGGACGTCGCTGTACTCGGTGACGGCGACCATGCGCTCGCCGGCCCCGGCGGCGAACAGCAGTTCCGTGGCGTGGGGCGCGAGACTGACGATGCGCTTCGCCGGCTGCGTCAGGCGCACCGTGGCGCCGCTATCGTCGCGCACCGTGACGGCGGCGGGTGCGGCGCCGGAGCCGGCCGCAGCCATGGCGAGGAGCAGGGCGGCCGCCAGACGGCGCATCGAGGGCACGGCGGCGCGGGGCGGTAAGGGGAGGGGCATGGCGGGTGGCCGGTCCAGGACCCCATGGTAGTCGAAATGCGGGTCGGCCCGCGCCCGGATCGCGGATCGGGGGGCGTCCAAAGCCGGCAGGTTCTTCGTGGCGAGCGTCACACCCTGGGGGCGGGGTGTCCGCTATGGGCGGCGGGGGTGCGCGGTCGGCAACGCGAGGCGGGACGATGAGCCGCCAGGTGCGCCGCCGGACCAGGCTCTGGCGGACCTATTCGGCGCCGGCTGCGTGAATGCGTACGCGGCCAGGTTCGACGATCCACAGCCGGCCGTCGATGGGCTGGTCGCGGAGGGCGGCGACCAATTGCCCGAGCAGGATGTCGAGCAACCCCGAGGTCATCCGCCCCGGCGCGGAGAGAACGGCGATTCCCGCGGTGTTCGCCGGCGGGAAGCGCAGGACCTGCGCAAAGTCGAAATCCAGCGTAATCAGGGTCCGCAGTTCACCAGCACAGACGCCGAAAACCGTCTCGTCCGTGGCGCCGCTCAGGCCCTGTCCCGAAACCGTGGCGACATCGTGGCCGGCGGTGTGCAGGCGCTGCGCTGCCTGATGGCCGAGATTCTCGTCGAGCTTGACCTTCATGCCGCGACTTGCGGTTCGACGGGAATCACGCGTTCCCGCGACATCTCGGCGCCGTAGGCCAGCGCGGCACGGATGTCGTCAACGGTGATCTGCGGATAGTCGGCCAGCAGGTCGGCTTCGCTCTCGCCGTCCGCAAGCCGGTCCAGCAGGAGCGATACCCAGATTCGCGTTCCGCGCACGCAGGGCTTGCCGAAGCATACGTTGGGGTCGATGCTGATGCGACTCAGTAGTGGATGCATGGTCCCTTCTCCTGCAAGCCGGCGCGAGCGCCGATCCGCCGAAGCAACCCCAAGTCACGCCGGAAGGACGTGGCCTGCTCCGACGAGGCGAAGCAACGCCGTATGGGCAGAATGTAGCACTGCCGGGGCCGTTCCGTCGTCGCGCTGTGCCCCCGCGGTGGGGCCGCGCATCAGCCGCCTTCGGTCGTGTCCCGGCGCTGCGGGCCCTTGAGCATCGGCCCCAGCACATCCATCGGCACCGGAAAAACGATGGTCGAACTGCGTTCCCCGGCGATGGCGGCGAGCGTCTGCAGGTAGCGCAACTGCATGGCCTCGGGCTGGCGGGCGAGCATCTGGGCGGCGGCGAGCAGCTTCTCCGAGGCCTGCAGTTCGCCCTCGGCGTGGATCACCTTGGCGCGGCGTTCGCGCTCGGCCTCGGCCTGGCGGGCGATGGCCCGCACCATGGTCTCGTTGAGGTCCACGTGCTTGATCTCGACGTTGGAGACTTTGATGCCCCAGGCGTCGGTCTGGGCGTCGAGCACCTGCTGGATGTCCAGGTTGAGGCGCTCGCGCTCGGCCAGCATCTCGTCCAGCTCGTGCTTGCCGAGCACCGAGCGCAGGGTGGTCTGGGCAAGCTGGCTGGTGGCGTTGAGGAAATCGGCCACCTGGATGATGGCCTTCTGGGGGTCCATCACCCGGAAGTAGATGACCGCATTGACCTTCACCGACACGTTGTCGCGGGAGATCACGTCCTGGGTGGGCACGTCCAGCACCACGGTGCGCAGGTCCACCCGCACCATCTGCTGGATGCCGGGGATGAGGAGGATGAGCCCCGGTCCCTTGACGCGCCAGAAGCGCCCGAGCTGGAACACCACGGCGCGCTCGTATTCGCGCAGGATGCGCAGCGACGCGGCGATGAGGATGATGACCAGCAGCGGCAGGAAGCCGAATCCGAAATCCCAGATCATGACGTTCTCCTTCCGGTTGTGTTTGTTCCGGCCAGGTGCGGCGGGTGCCGCGGCCGCCGCCTCCGCCTCGGTGCGCGGCCGCAGCGCAGCCCCGCGGGCAGCTCAGGGGCTGTTCAGGGACCGCCCAGCGGACGCACCTCCAGCACCAGCCCGTCGCGGCGCACCACGCTCACCCGCTGGCCGCGGCGCAGCGGGGCGCCGGTGCGCACCCGCCAGTTCTCGCCGCGCACCCGCGCCCAGCCTTCGACCTCGCAGTCGTCCAGCATCTCGCCCTCGGCGGCGAGGAGGTCTTCCGCGCCGCTCACCACCGGCCGGCGGCGCGCCTTCACCGCCATGCCGACGACGAAGAACACGAACAGCGCGCTGGCCAGCGCCACCGACGCCACCAGCCCCAGCAGAATACCGAAGCCCGGGGCATCGGTGTCGATGAGCATCACCGAGCCGGCGACGAAGGCCACCAGCCCGCCAATGCCCAGCGCGCCGAAGCTGGGCAGGAACACCTCCGCCACCATGAAGGCCAGCCCCAGCAGGATGAGCGCCAGCCCGGCATAGCTCACCGGCAGCAACTGGAAGGCGAACAGCGCCAGCAGCAGGGCGATGGCGCCGATCACCCCCGGGGCCACGAAGCCGGGGTTGGAGAATTCGAAGAACAGCCCGTAGACGCCCAGCAGCAGGAGCATGTAGGCCACCGTGGGGTCGGTGATGACCGACAGCAGGCGGGTGCGCCAGTCCGGCTCCCAGGTGGCGGGGGCGGCCGCGGCGGTGTCCACGGTGAGTTCCCCGCCAGCGCTGCGCACCTTGCGGCCGTGCGCCTGGCGCAGCAGATCGTCCACATCGGTGGCGACGAAATCGATCACCTTCTGCCGTGCCGCCTCCTCGGCGGTGAGGCTCACGGCCTCGCGCACCGCGCGCTCCGCCCAGTCGGCGTTGCGCCCGCGCAGTTGGGCCAGGCCGCGGATGTAGGCCGCGGCGTCGTGGATGCGCTTGCGCCCCATGTCGTCCAGGGGTGCCGCGGCCGCATCGCCCGGGATCGCCTCGGGCTCGGGCGCCGCCCCACCCGGTGCGCCGCGGGCGGCGGGCTTGCCGTCCTCTGCCGCGTTCTTGCCGCGCTCCCTCTCGCCTTCCCTGGGCACGGGCGGCCCGGAGGGCGTGCCGGGCATGCCGCCGATGGCCACCGGCGTGGCGGCGCCCAGGTTGGTGCCGGGCGCCATGGCGGCGATGTGGCTGGCGTAGAGGATGTAGGTGCCGGCGCTGGCTGCCCGCGCCCCGCCGGGCGCCACGAAGGCGGCCACCGGCACCGGCGAGGCGATGATGTCCTTGATGATGGCGCGCATGGAGGTGTCCAGCCCGCCGGGGGTGTCCATCTGCAGCACGAACAGCGGCGCCCGGGCCTCGGCGGCGCGCTTCAACGAGCGGCTCACCAGGTCGGCCGTGGCCGGCCCGATGGCGCCGTTGATCATCAGCACCGGAACCGCGGCGGGCCGGGCGGCCTGTGTGCGGGGCGACCGGGCCACTTCGTCCGCGCCGGCGACGGGGGCGGCGGCATCCGTTCCCCAGGCCGCCAGCAGTGCAAGGATCGCCAACAGGTGCTTCATGGTCTCGCCTCCCGCCGGGCCACCCCAAGGGGGGCATGCGCCCCCGGAGGGGGCAGCGGACGACAAGGCCGCAGGTCGCAGGACAGCCGGAGGCAGGTCCCGCGAAGCGGGATGCGGCTTTGCCGCACAATGTGAGCGTGGGGGTGGTTCATATCCCTCCGTGAGGCAGGCCATTCTCCGCCCGCACCTCCAGCATAGACCGCCATGCCGATCACTCGTGCCCGCCCACGCGCCGGCGAAGCTTGCGCAGGGGCTCAATCCTGATATCGTGCGCGCCATGGTTGATGACGCCGTCCCCCTGAGCGCGCTGCACCGCGTGCTGGTGATCAAGCTGCGCCACCACGGCGACGTGCTGCTCACCTCCCCCGTGTTGTCGGTCCTGAAGCGCCACATCCCCGAGGCTGAGATCGACGCCCTGCTTTATCAGGATACCGCGCCCATGCTGGCGCTGCATCCGGCGCTCGCGCAGGTCCATACCATCGACCGCGGCTGGCGACGCCTGGGCGTGCGGGCGCACATGCGGGCCGAGTGGAATCTGTTCTCCCGCCTGCGCGCCCGCCGCTACGACCTGCTGGTGCACCTCACCGAGCACCCGCGCGGCGCCTGGCTCAGCCACGCGCTGGGGGCACGCTTCCGCGTCGGGCCGCGGCGCCCCGGGGCGTCGCGCTGGTGGCGCGACAGCTTCAGCCACCTCTACGCCACGCCGGGTGGCATGCCGCGCCACACCGTGGAGCGCAACCTGGACGCGCTGCGGCGCATCGGCATCCATCCGGGAGAGGACGAGCGCCGCCTGGTGCTGGTGCCCGGGGACCAGGCCGAAGCGCGCGCCGAGGCGCTGCTGCGCGAACACGGGCTGGAGCCGGGCCGCTTCGTGCATCTGCATCCGGCCTCGCGCTGGCTGTTCAAGTGCTGGCCGGCGCAGTACAACGCCCTGCTGGCGGGGGAAATCGCCCGCCTCGGCCTGAAGGTGGTGGTCACCTCCGCCCCCGACTCGCGCGAGCGCGCCATGATCGACGACATCCTGCGGCTCACGGCCGTGCCGGTGGTGAACCTGGCGGGGCACCTCGACCTCAAGGAGCTGGCAGCGCTCACCGCCCGCGCGCGGCTGTTCGTCGGAGTGGATTCCGCGCCCATGCACATCGCCGCCGCCATGGGTACGCCCGCGGTGGCGCTGTTCGGCCCCTCCGGCGACATCGAATGGGGGCCATGGCAGGTGGCGCACCGCGTGGTCGCCAGCGACCGCCATCCCTGCCGCCCGTGCGGCCTGGACGGCTGCGGCGGCGGCAAGCTGAGCGAGTGCCTGACCACGCTGCCGGTGGAGCGGGTGATGGCCGCCGTGCGGGAACTGCTCGCCACCCCATGAAGCTGGCGCTGGTGCGCGCCCGCTACACCGCCTTCGGCGGCGCGGAGCGCTTCGTGGAAGGGGCCCTGCGGGCGCTGGCGGACGAGGGCGTAACGCTGACGGTGATCGCGCGCCAGTGGTCGGGGGATAAACAGCGGACAGGCCTATGGGAGCGGGCTTGCCCGCGATGCCGACGTCTGCAATCGCGGCCAAGCCCGCTCCCACACCCTTCGGACCACGGTTCTTCACCGCAAGACCGTATTTCGTCTCCGCCCGTTTCCCTGCTGCGCTGCGACCCCTTCTACCTCGGCCGCCTGTGGCGCGACTGGAGCTTCGCCCGCTGCGTGCAGCGCGCCACCGCCGGCGGCGACTTCGACCTGGTGCAGAGCCACGAGCGCATCCCGGGGTGCGACATCTTCCGCGCCGGCGACGGCGCCCACGCCGCCTGGCTGGAGGCGCGCGCCCGGGTGCTGCCGGGGTGGCGGCGCCTGGCCCAGCGCCTCAGCCCCTGGCACCGCTACGTCCTGGCGCAGGAGGCGCGCATGCTGCGCCACCCGCGGCTCAAGGCGGTGATCTGCAACTCGGCCATGGTGCGCGACGACATGCGCCGCTTCCACGGCCTGCCGGAGGCGCGCCTGCACGTCGTCCACAACGGCGTGGACGGCGAACGCTTCTCGCCGGCGCTGAAGGCGCACCGCGCCGAGGTGCGCGCCGGGCTGGCCATCGCGCCGGAGGCGCCGCTGTTCCTGCTCGTGGGCTCGGGCTTCGAGCGCAAGGGCGTCGGCCCGGCGCTGGAGGCGCTGGCGGCCATGACGAACCGCGGGGCGCACCTGGTGGTGGTGGGGCGCGACCGCCACGAGGCACGCTACCGCCGCCTGGCCGCGCGCCTGGGCGTGGCCGGCCGGGCCCATTTCGCCGGGCCGCAGCCCGACCCGCGCCCGTACTACGGCGCCGCCGACGCCTTCATCCTGCCGACGCTCTACGAACCCTTCTCCAACGCCGTGCTGGAGGCCCTGGCCAGCGGCCTGCCGGTGATCACCAGCGCCCGCTCGGGGGCGGCGGAGCTGATCACGCCGGGGCGCAACGGCTTCGTCTGCGACGCCCTGGATGTATCCGCCCTGGCCCGCCACGTGGACGCCCTGTCCGCACCGGGCGCCGCCGCCGCCATGACCGAAGCCGCCGTCGCGGCCGTGGCCGGACTCACGCCCGCGGCGATGGCGCAGCGGCTGGTGGGGCTTTATCGCGGGCTGACGGGATGGGACCGCGGCGGGTGAGGCGCCTGGGGCGTCGCGCAAGCCGCCCTGGGTGCCGGGGCGGGATTCAAGACGGCGGGGTTGGCGGGCGGCAGGGGGCAGCGGAGGGCTTGTCCGCGGGGCTCATGCTGTTCCCGCCCTTGGCGGGAACAGAAATCGCCCCCCGGACAAGCCCTCCGCTGCCGCGGAACGCCTTCCGATTGCCCAAGGTTGCCGTCGATGTACGACCGTCCGGCGGATAGGGCAAGCCTCAACGGCACCGCGACCGCGACGGGCGAGGCCGGGCGGTCCCCGGAAACCGTGGTCCACTATTGGTCCCGCGGCAGATGGACGAATCCATCGCCGACGGAACGCTGCAGGAGACTTGCCATGACGACCAAACCTAGAGCCAAAAGCCGAATCCTCGAAGCCGTGCACGAGGCGGCGAGCGACCTGCATCGCCTCGGCTTCATCGACAAGCGCAAGATGCAGAAGTACGACGCGCTGTGCCTGGAGCCGGTACCCGAGTACGACGCTGCGAGAATCCGCGCGCTGCGTGAGCACCTTCACCTGAGCCAGGCCGTGCTGGCCGCCGTGCTCAACACCAGCCTGTCCACCGTGCGCAAGTGGGAAGTGGGCGACAAGAAGCCCAGCGGTCCATCGCTGAAGCTGCTCAACCTCATCGAGCGCAAGGGGCTCGAAGCCGTTCTGTGATCGAAGAACGGACCCCTGCCGCTGCCTGACGCATTGAAGGCCTTCGGGGGTGCGCGGGGCGGAGTGGCCCGCCACCGCCCACTCCCCCGAACCAGGAAGCGACTCCGCTATAATCCCCTGATTTTCCCGGCATTCCGCTGATGAATCACCCCCCGCCCATGTCCAGCCGCGCGCTCTACCTGCGCCTGCTGGGCTACGTGCGTCCGTACTGGAAGGTGTTCGCGCTGGCGATCCTGGGCATGGCGGCCACGGCGGCCACGGAGCCGCTGTTCCCGGCGCTGATGAAGCCGCTGCTGGACAACGGCTTCGCCGCCACGGACAAGTCCCATGTGTGGCTGCTGCCGCTGGCGCTGGTGGGCATCTTCATGGCCCGGGGCATCCTCACCTTCGTCACCAACTACCTCATGGCGTGGGTGACCAACCGGGTGGTGATGGACCTGCGGGTGGCCATGTTCGACCGGCTGCTGTCGCTGCCCACGCGCTACTACGACAACCAGTCCTCGGGCACGCTGCTGTCCAAGGTGACCTACGACGTCTCCAACGTCACCAGCGCCGCCACCTCGGTGCTCACCACGGCGGTGCGCGACACCCTCACGGTGGCGGGCCTGCTGGGCTGGCTGCTGTACCTCAACTGGAAGCTCACCCTGGTGGCCTTCGCCGTGGGACCGGCCATCGCGCTGGTGATCCGCGTCTTCAGCGGGCGCCTGCGCCGGGCCTCGCGCAACTCCCAGTTCGCCATGGGCGAGATCACCCACATCCTGGACGAGGCCATCGGCGCCCAGAAGGTGGTGAAGATCTTCGGCGGCCAGGACTACGAGGCGCGCCGCTTCCGCAATGCCAACAACGCCCTGCGCGGCTTCAACATGCGCCAGTCCATCGCCGCCTCGGCCACGGTGCCGCTGGTGCAGGTGTTCAGCGCCTCGGCCGTGGCCGTCGTGATCTGGATCGCCCTGGTGCAGTCCACCGGTCAGCAGACCACGGTGGGCGGCTTCGTGTCCTTCGTCACCGGCATGCTGATGCTGCTGGCGCCGGTGAAGCACCTGGTGGACATCAACGCGCCGCTGCAGCGCGGCCTGGCGGCGGCGGAGAGCGTGTTCGGGCTGATGGACGAGGCGCCCGAGTCCGACGAGGGCCGCACCCGGGCGCCGCGCGCCCGCGGCGAGATCTGCTTCGATCACGTGAGCTTCACCTACCCCGGCGCGCCGCGCCCGGCGCTGGCCGACATCGACCTGCACGTGCGCCCCGGCGAGAGCGTGGCGCTGGTGGGCGCCTCGGGCAGCGGCAAGACGACGCTGGCCAACCTGGTGCCGCGCTTCTACGCCGTGGACGCCGGGCGCATCCTGCTGGATGGCCAGCCGCTGGAAGACCTGAAGCTCGCCAGCCTGCGCGCCAACGTCGCCCTGGTGAGCCAGGACGTGGTGCTGTTCAACGACACCATCGCCAACAACATCGCCTACGGCACCATGCAGGGCGCGCCGCGGACAGCCATCGAGGCGGCGGCCGAGGCCGCCCACGTCATGGAATTCGTGAATCAGCTCCCCCTGGGCCTGGACACCCTGGTGGGCGAAAACGGCATGCGCCTGTCCGGCGGCCAGCGCCAGCGCCTGGCCATCGCCCGGGCGCTGCTCAAGGACGCGCCGGTACTGATCCTGGACGAGGCCACCTCGGCGCTGGATTCCGAATCCGAGCGCCAGGTGCAGTCGGCGCTGGAAGTGCTGATGCGCAACCGCACCACCCTCGTCATCGCCCACCGCCTGTCCACCATCGAGAACGTGGACCGCATCGTCGTCATGGACCGCGGGCGCATCGTCGAGACCGGCCCGCATGAGGAACTGATGGCGCGCGACGGCATCTACGCCCGGCTCTACCGAATCCAGTACGCGCTGGAGCGGCAGGAGGCTTCGGCATGATGATGGACCCCCAACCTGCCCCCGAGGGGGTGCTTGCCGCCTCGGGGCGGGCCGGCGGCCTGCACATCGTCCATACCGAGGCCTCGTGCGGCTGGGGCGGGCAGGAGATGCGCATCCTGTCCGAGTCGCTGGGCATGATGGAGCGCGGCCACCGCATCACCCTGCTGTGCCCGCCGCAGGCGCGCATCTTCGAGGCCGCCCGGGCGCGCGGCATCGTCGTCGAGGCCCTGCCCATCGGCCGCAAGAACCTGAAGGGCCTGCTGGCGCTGCGCCGCTGGCTGCGGGACAACCCGGCGGACGTCATCAACACCCACAGCTCCACCGACACCTGGCTGGCGGCGCTGGCGTGCGCCACACTGCGCATCCCCCTGCCGCCGGGCCGCCCCAAGGCAGGCCCCCCCCCCCGGGGGGGCAGCGCAGCGTGGGGGGTCACGCCCCCGCCCATTGTGCGCACCCGCCACATCTCCGCCGCCCTGCCGCCCAACGCCACCACCCGCTGGCTGTACAACCGCGCCACGCGCCACATCGTCACCACGGGCGAGACGCTGCGCCGGCAGGTGATGGAAACCCTGGGCTGCGGGCCGGAGCACGTCACCTCCATCCCCACGGGCATCGACACGGCGGTGTTCGCGCCCGGTGACCGTGCCGAGGCGCGGCGCCGACTCGAACTGCCGCAGGAGGCGCTGCTCGTCGGCATCGTCGCCACGCTCCGGAGCTGGAAGGGTCACCTCTATCTGCTGGATGCCTTCGCCGCGCTGGGCCGCGACGACGCGCGGCTGGTGATCGTGGGCGACGGCCCGATGCGCGACGTGGTGCGCGGCCGCATCGCCGAACTCGGACTGGACGCACGCGTGATTCAACCCGGCAACCGCGAGGACGTGGCCACCTGGCTGCAGGCCCTGGACATCTTCTGCCTGCCCTCCTACGCCAACGAGGGCGTGCCCCAGGCGCTGGTGCAGGCCATGCTCAGCGGGCTGCCCTGCGTCACCACCGGCGTGGGCGCCATCGGCGAGGCGGCCGTCGACGGGCGCACCGCCCTCGTGGTGCCGCCGCGCGATGCGGGCGCACTGGCCGACGCCCTGCGCACGCTGCTCTGCGATCCGGCACGCCGCAGCGCGCTCGGCACGGCAGCGCGGGAACACTGCGCCGCCCGCTTTTCGCGCCAGGTCATGCTGGAGCGCATGGAAGCGGTGTTCCACCGGGCGCTGGGAGACGCCAGGGCGCGCAATCCTGTGCATGCTTTGTAAGTCACGATTACAATTCATGCACAACCCTGCCCTGTTCCACCGTGATCGACCGCAACCTCGCCCCCGTTCTCAAGCAGGCCGCCCGCCACTACCCGGCGATGCTCGTCAGCGGTCCGCGCCAGTCGGGCAAGACCACCCTCTGTCAGGCCACCTTCCCCGACCTGCCCTATGTCACGCTGGAGCCCCTCGACCTCCGGGAGAGCGCCATGCGCGACCCGCGCGGCTTCATTGCGGAGGTTCGGGCGGGCGCCATCATCGACGAGGTTCAGCATGCGCCGGACCTGTTGAGCTACCTGCAGGAGGAGGTGGATCGCGACCCGGCGCCGGGGCGCTTCGTGCTCACCGGCTCCCAGCATTTCGGCCTGACGGCGCAGGTGGCCCAGTCGCTGGCGGGACGCTGCGCCGTATTCACGCTGTTGCCGCCCAGCCTGGACGAGCTGCAACGCTTTCCCGCGCCGCCGGCCGACCTGCTGGCCACGCTGTGGACCGGCGCCTACCCGCGCATCCACGATCGCGGCATACCCGCGGCGCGCTGGCTGGCGGACTACCTGGCGACCTACGTGCAGCGCGACGTGCGCGCCGTGCTCAATATCGGCGACCTGCTGTCCTTCACCGATTTCATCCGCCTGTGCGCCGGGCGCAGCGCCCAGGAAATCAACCTCTCGGCGCTCGGCGGCGATGCCGGCGTCTCCCACAATACGGCGCGCCAGTGGCTGTCGGTGCTGGAGGCGGGCTATCTCGTGCAGCGCCTGCCGGCCTGGCACACCAACCTGCGCAGGCAGGTGGTCAAGGCACCCAAGCTGCATTTCATCGACAGCGGGCTGGCCTGCCGCCTGCTGGATATCCGCGAGCCGGAGCAACTGCGCCACCACCCGCTGCGCGGCGCCCTCTTCGAAAGCTGGGTCGCCGCCGAAGTGCTCAAGCGGCAGGTGCATGCCGGCCTGTCGCCGCGGCTGTACCACTATCGCGAGAGCCGCGGCCTGGAGGTGGACCTGTTGTTCGACGACCGGGGGAGGCGTCTTGCCATCGAAGCCAAGTCGGGCGCCACCGTGGCCCAGGATTTCTTCGCTCCGCTGGAACGGCTGCGGGCCGTGCTGCCGGAGCTCGGTGCCGGCGTCGTCTACGGCGGCGAAGCGGTGCATCGGCGCCATGACATGAAGGCGGTGCCGTGGAATCGGATCGACGCGCTGCTGGAAGACGATCAATGAGCCTGGACTGGACGCGCCTCACCGACGACCCCAACAACGGCCCCGCCAAGCAGGCGGTGCTGCGCCATCTGCTGGCCGCGCGCCGGGTGCACACCGACCGCGGCCTGCTGGAGTTCGTCGAGGCACTGGTGGATGGACGCACGGTGCTGGACATCGGCGTCGTCTCCCACAGCGCGCGCTATTTCGACCAGCCCGACTGGCGCCACGGCCACGTCGCCCGGCGCGCGCGGCGCTGCGTGGGGGTGGACATCCTCGCGCCGCTGGTGGACGAACTCAACGCCCGCGGCTTCGACGTGCGCTGCGTCGATGCCACCTCCGAGGCCGACCTGGGCGAACGCTTCGAGGTGGTGTTCATCGGCGACGTGCTGGAGCACGTGGACAACACCGTGGCGCTGCTGCGCTTCGCCGCCCGCCACCTGGCGCCGGGCGGGCGCATCTACGCCACCACGCCCAACCCCTTCAGCCGCAAGTTCTTCCGTCGCTTCCGCCGCGACGGCACGGCCATCGTCAATCTCGACCACATGGCCTGGATCACCCCCACCCAGGCCATGGAGATCGCGCGGCGCGCCGGCATCGCCCTGGCCGGCTACCACCTGATCAAGAAGCTGTCGCCGGCCCAGGCGCTGGTGAAACGCATCGCCTGGCGCTTCACGCCGCTGGAGTATTCCTTTCCGGACTTCGTGTACGAATTTGCGCCCCATGGCTGAGCACGAACGTGCGGTGCGACCGGAACTGCGTGTGGCGCCGCAGGACGTGCGCTCCATCCTGGTCATCAATGTCTCGCGCATCGGCGACACGCTGCTGGTGACCCCGGCGCTGCGTGCCATCGCCGCCGCCTTCCCGGGCGCGGCCATCACCTGCCTCGCCCACCCGAAACGCGCCGAGGTGCTGGAGCACCTGCCTTTCGTGGCGCGGGTGGGGCGCATCGACAAGCGTCGGGCGCCGTTCCTGGGCTGGCTGCCGGGCAAGGCCTACGACCTGGCCTTCGTCTTCGGCTTCGACCGCCCGCTGGTGGCCTACGCGCTGCGCGTGGCGCGCCGCGTGGTGGCCTTCCGCCAGGGCGATCCGGCGCTCGACCGGCGCCTGGCCGTGGATGTGGCGGAGCCCCCGGCCATGAGCCGCCACGCCGTGTTCATGCGCCTGGCGCTGCTGGAGCCGCTGGGCATCGCCCCGGCGGGGCTGGCCCTGGCCTGGCGGGTGACAGCGGAAGAGGCGGCCTGGGCCAGGGCCACCCTGGCTCGCGAATTGCCGGAGGGCGTGGCGGAGGGCGTGGCGGCGGGCCTCGGACGCCGGGGCAGCGGCGCCGAGGGAAGCGGCGGGGAGACAGGTGGAGGCGCGCCGGGCGAAGCAGGTGCCGTGGCCGCTGCGGCGGCGCATCCGGGCACTCCCGCCCACGGCCAGGAGGCAGCCGCCAGCGCCGGCCCGCTCATCGGCCTGCAGGTGGCGAGCTTTCCCACCAAGGCTTACCGCGACTGGCCCATCGAGCATTTCCAGGCGTTGTGCGAACGCATCCTGGCGCGCTGGCCGAACGCCCATTTCCTCATTTTCGGCGGCAGCCTGGAGCGCCGCCGCACGGCAGCCCTGGCGCGCCGTTTCGACGGCCACGCCACGCTGTTCGCCGGCCGCCTCACCCTGCGCCAGACGGCGGCGCTGATGGACCGCACCGACCTCTACGTCGGCGTGGACACCGGCCCCACCCACATCATGGGCGCCCTGCACCGGCCCATGGTGGCCCTCTACCACTGCCATTCCCCGGCGCGGCTGCTGGCGCCGCTGGAACATCCGTGCTGCCGGGCCATCGACCATCCCCGCGCCGGGGAGGGCTGCGGTCCGCAGACGCCGATGGCCGAAATCGCCGTGGACACGGTGTGGCACGCGGTGGAGGAGGCCCTCGAATCCGGCGGCCAGTCTGCCGGGCCGCGCCAGGCTACGGCCGGCGCCGCGCCGGACGGGGCCGATCAGCGCCGCGCCTCCCGGGGAATTTCGCGTCCGTGAACATCGCCCTGGTGGTCACCAACCTCAGCGGCGGCGGCGCCGAGCGGGTGATGATCCGCCTGGCGGACGCCTTGCGCCGGCGCGGCCATCGCGCAGCGCTGCTGCTGCTGGAGCATCGCATCGGTCACGCCCTGCCGCAGGGCACGGAGGTGCACGCCCCGCGCCTGCCCAACACCTGGTTTCGCATCGCCAACACCCTGTCGGCGGAGGTCGACATGCTGGCGCTGCGCGATCGGCGGCGCGCCGCACGGCGCCAGGCAAAGTACCGCCGGCTCTACGACGGGCGCAATCTGGTGGCCGTGTCCGCCGGCGTGGAGCGCGACCTGCGCGGTGCGCTGGGGCTGGCGCGCGCGCGCATCGCGACCATCCCCAACGGCTTCGACCTGGCTGCGATCGCCGCCGCGGCCGGCGCACCCGAGCCGGATTTGCCGCGGGAACCCTTCATCCTCCACGTCGGCCGCTTCATGCCGCAAAAGCGCCACGAACTGCTCTTCGAGGCCTACGCACGCGCCGCGCTCCCGCACCGCCTGGTGCTGCTCACCCGCCCCGCGGCGGAACTGGACGCCCTCATCGCCCGCTACGGGCTGGGCGCGCGGGTGACGGTGGCGGGCTTCCGGCCCAATCCCTACCCGTGGATGCGCGCCGCGGAGCTGCTGGTGCTGTGCTCCCAGCGCGAGGGCATGCCCAACGTGCTGGTGGAGGCGCTGGCCTGTGGCACCCGCGTGGTGAGCACCGACTGCCCCTCCGGCCCGCGCGAGGTACTGGCCGGCCCGCTGGCGCGCTGGCTGGTGCCCTGCGACGACGCCGCTGCCCTGGCCGCGACGCACGACTCCATCGTGCGGCGCGACGCCGACGAC
>JACQYB010000029.1 GCA_016208415.1 Betaproteobacteria bacterium
TTCGAGACAGGCGCTCAAGCTCGGATATCACTTCTGCCGTACACGACAACTCAACCGCTACTCGTGCCATGAACCACCCCCTTCTACCAAGCGGAGTGGGTATCATAATACTATCGCCTGTTAATGCAATTAAACACTAGCATGACGAGGCCGATCAGCCCCGTGTCCCGTCCGGGTGGTGTCTTGCGCCGCTCTGCGCAATGGGCTTCGTCCGCCATGAGCGCCGGCGGTGGCGATTGATCGGTCATGGGGCAGGAAGTCCCCCGCCCGGGGCGGGGGAGTCGAAAGAAGTTGAACCTACTGCCAGTTGGCGGCGATCACCGGTGCCAGGGCGTCGTGGTAGTTCTGCGGCAACGTGGTCTGGCCCGCCGCCGGCGGCGCGAAGGCCGCCATGGCCTGGACGAGGTTGTCCACCTGGGTGTCGAGCAAGGCCTTGCCCCCGGCCTCGAAGCGCTCGATGCGGTTGGCGCTGCCCGAATACCAGTTCTGGATCACCACCTTGTCGCCACCGCCGATCACCTGGACCTCCAGGTGTTTGCCGCTGCGCCGGAACCAGAGATGGTCGAAGTCGACGGTGGAGCCGAATCGGGCGACATCCACGGCGCCGGCGCTGGCGTCGTTCTCGATCCACGCATCCTCGCCGTCGCCGCGCCCGAACAGGTAGGTGTCGCCGCCCAGGCCGCCCTGGAGCACATCATTGCCGTCGCCCCCCATCAGGGTGTCGCGGCCGGACTTGCCGTACAGCCGATCGTTACCTTCGTCTCCCGCGAGCAGGTCGTCGGCGTCCCCGCCATGCAGCGCGTCATCGCCCGCCAGACCCAGGATGCGGTTGCCCGCGCCGTTGTAGCCGTAGAGCGTGTCGGCCTGGTGCGAGCCGTAGGTGAGGGTGCGCGCCTTGATGGCCTGCACGTCCCAGCTCGCCCCGTCGGCGAACTCGAAGAGGTCCACGCGGCGCGCGGCGGTGTCGAAGTAGCCGAAAACCGTCAACTGGCCCTCGCTCCCCAGGTCCAGCGTCAGATCGTCGCCGCGGCGCGTGACTTCGCGCACCGCATCGGCGCCCAGCAGGTGTCGGCCCCGGAGCCGCCGTTGAGCAGGTCATTGCCCTCGCCGCCGATGAGCGCGTCGTTGCCTGCACCACCGTCGAGTGTATCGTCGCCCGCTCCTCCTTCCAGCGCATCGTTGCCGGACCTGCCCTCCAGCGCATCATTGCCGCCGAAGCCCAGCAGACGCTCATCGCCCGTGCCGCCGTTCAAATCGTCGGCCTGATCGGTGCCGACGAAGGCGGGCAGGCGGGCGGCGCGCAGGATCTCGGACGCTTGCGGGGTGGCGGTCGCGAGCGTTGCCGCCAGCGTGCTCCAGCCGGTCTCGTCGCCGTAGCCCAGGGCGGCCAGGTTGCGGGCGAAGCCGTCGAGCAGCGCCAGGCCGGCGGCGCGATCCGCGCCGATGCGCCCGGCCAGCGTCGTGCCCGCGGCGGACAGGTCCAGGTGCGGCGCCCCGGCGGCGTCCCGGGTCAGGCCGAGCTGCCCGTAGAGCGCTGCGTAGTGGGTCTGGGCTTCGAGCTGGGCGCGGATGGTGCCGAGCAGTTGGTCGAAGCCCTCGCCGATGCGTCGGCCCGCCGTGGCGCCGGGATTGGCGCCCCAGCCGGGCTGGTGGAAGCCCTGGCCGGTGAGCCGCTCCAGGGCGGTCAGTTCGCGGGCGTCCACGTAGCTGGCGCGGCTGGCGGGGTCGATGGCCGCGGTGCCGGTCCACAGGAAGACGATGTCGCGCGCCAGGGCGTGGCGCCGGCCTTCGTCCGGCTCGGCGGCAAAGGCGGCCACCGCGGCCTTGAGCCGGCCGCCGGCGTCCTGCGCCATGGCCTGATGCAGATCGCGCACCGTGCCCGAGCCGGCGAGCTCGGGCAGGGCGGCGATGTCGCCTGGAACATCCAGCCATGCGGTCGCGACGCTGCGCGTCGGATCGGTAGCAAACCACACATCGGCGGATGTGCCGGTCGTTCCATCGGTGCGGACGAAATTGCCTACTTGGCGGTGTTCATTGCCATTCGTGTCCACCTGCGTGGAGGCGACGTAGTCGGTGCTTACCGAGAACACGCCCGCATCGGCAAGGCTGAGCAGTTCTCCTTCAGACACTCGTCCGTCGCCATCCACATCTTTCCAGACTTGTAGGCTGGAAAAGGTGGCATCCTTGGCATTTACCTGGCCATCGCGATCTTCGTCCAGGATCTTGAGCGCCTCATACCCGTTCGGGGCAATGCCCCCGCCAGGCAGCGGCGTATTGCTCCCGAACAATTCGCCCCCGTCGTTGATCTGCCCATCACCATTTCGGTCCATTACCAGAAAGCCGTCATCGCCCCAAGTCCAGGCGCTGCGCTCCGCAAATCCATCCTTGCTATGGTCAAACAAGCTGCCGTCGGAAAGCGAAACGGTCTCGACGCCATCGCCGTCCAGATCAAGGACAATCGGCGACGAGACAGACTTCGCGACGGAGATCTTCTCCTTGGCGGCTTCAAGGGCAGTCTCAAAGCTCAAGGGGAGGATTTCCTCTTGTAAGGCGGCGGGCTTCCCGGATAGCAAGCCCGCCTTTTCCGCTATTCCTACTATATTCTTGTACCGCCGGATGAGGTCAGGTCGTCCGCCGGTCATTGCGTACTTCGTCCGGAACGCGTAGTCAACCCAGTCTGCGGTGTCGAAATCACACCTATATCTACCTTTCCTCCGGTCAGGCTGACTCGCCCACCCTTGAGGTACTCCATAGTCAGCCCATCTTTGGCCGACTTGCCGCCACTATCTACACCGTTAATGTGAAACTGGTTGTTGAAGTCGGCGATCAGCAACTGAGCAAAGCGGTTGTTCGCAATGTAGTCCGCGGTCCCGGCTTGCTTGGCATCACCGGAAGTACGCAATTCGGCTACGATGTTCTCAATCAGCCCCACGTCTTCCCTGAGTTTGGCTTCAAATAACCTGTCGACTTCTGACACGTGTCGGGCAAGCTTCGCGCCGAGGGCGTCAATTTCCTGAGTTGAGGATTGGCTTTGCTTTGCCAGCTTTCTAATATCAGAATCGGTGAACTCTCGTTCGCCAGACGCGTTCTTCAGCCCCGTCAGGAAACTGCGCGCATCGGCATTCGTCCTCACATCGAATTGAGCTTGCCCAAACCTATAGCCACTCTGACCTTTCCCCGCGTTGCTGAATCTGTAGTACTGGTCCTGGCTCGGGGCCTCATTTGCTTTATACACTTCCTTTAGCTGGTTGATAAATAGGTTCTGCTCGGCTTCGGTACGAAATACGGCCATTCCTTATCCCCTGTTCAAAGTTACATGGCTTTGTGGCGAAAATACGCAATGACATCCTTATTGCGCGCTAACGGGTTATTAGGCACATTCTCAATTAATCGAACGAGACGTCTGTATTCCTCTCTGGTCATCTCTAGGCCATATTTCTCATACAATTTTACTAGAGCCATGTTCTTCGCCCGAAAGTATAGCCACACCCGATCTTGACGTCGGACACGGATTCCCCCTTTAAGGAGCCGTTCCAAGAGGGCGAGGTCATCGAGATTCTCCAGTTCTGAAAAATTGGTGACGAACTCTTCTTCCGAAAAATTGTTCGTCTTCAGTCCGGAATTCAAGAGCACATTGACGATGGATACTACCCTACCTTTGTTTGCACAACCAGGGTACCGCTCGGCGTACACCTTCAGTCTGCTCACGAAATCTCTTGTGTTGGGGCTGTCAACAAACCCAGGGGAAGCATTCAGTCCGATTCCCTTTGATATGAGCAGCTCGATAATTTCCTCTAATTCCTTTCCCTCATACCGCTGCATGCCCGTCTTGCAGTGTCCACGAGTAGCAAATTCCGGAATGCTTGCCACCTCTGGGAACATGATCGAACCCCAGTCATTCGTTCTCGGGTGTCCGGCTTGAATGATCTGCTTGGCCAAGTCAAATTGGCCCTGTTCGAGCAGCTTCGCCATGCAGGCCGCGATCTGATGGAGCGCCAGAGTTTCAGTATCAGATGCCGGGCTTGTGGCCTCGGTTTTCGGCTCGTTTGCCCCTATGCAGGGCATGTCTGGAGGGATGCGCTTCAGAGCGTCCTGGGTCGCTTGGGCGCGCACCTCTTCTTCCCGTTGTTCCCAACCAAGTTGCAGTCGGGCAATGCGGTCCACATACGCCGCCACCATGCATGCCGTGTCCGGGCATACGTCGCGCACGGTCTTGACCCAAGTGCGCTGAGCCTGAATCAACGATTCCTTGTCCGGTGCTTTCTCTCTGGCTTGGGCGTAGGTCTTTGCCAGTTCTTTGTCTAGGCCAGACAGGGCGGGGTCGGTGCAAATCGCCTTTTCCGCCTTGCTGGTTGCCTTGGCGCAGTTGAAGCTGGCGGCTTGCGTCTCGCCTGCCGCGGCAAGGATTGCCAAGGAGATCAAGACCAGCAACTGCGCCCACCCGACGCAGACGGCACCCAGCAGCATCGGCAACGCCGGTAGCAGCCGGCGGCGCAAGGCGGTTTGGCTTTGGGCGTTGCTGGCAGCAATGCTACCCAGTAGCGTGGTCATCACCGCCAGCAGCCGCAGCGGGGCGCTTCGGTTGATCATCCGTTCCTCTTCGGCAATGGGGCAGGCGGTTGCGGGAGGGTCCAGTTCATGCCGTTTGTGCGAGTCACCTCGCTCGCAAACCGGCGCACGCCGGCGGGAGGTTCCCTCGCGAGTCGATGATCGGCATATGCGAACTGCTCATGCCATGAAGTCTATCAGGCGCCTGCACCTCGGGCGCCGAGTTTGCAACGTGACACAAACCCATCGGTCTGCGCCTCGGGTGTCCCGGCGTCAGGGCTTGGGATTGGGGCAGACTTGTGCGCGGTGACCGCGCCCGAACGGAGGGCGCTACTGCCAGTGGGTTTCCAAGCTCGGCGCCAGCCTATGGCGCGCCATGGCCTGATGCAGATCGCGCACCGTGCCCGAGCCGGCGAGGTCGGGCAGGGCGGCGATGTCCGCGGGCACCGCGATGCGCCCGGTGTCGATACGGTAGGCCGGGTCGGTGGCGAACCAGACGTCGGTGGCGCTACGCTGCTCGCCGGCGGCGGTGGTGTAGCGGCCCACCTGCCGGTGGGCGTTGCCCTGGGCGTCGAGCGTGGTGCCCTCGGCGTAGGCGGTGGCGACGGATTGCACCCCCGCCTCGGCCAGGGTGCGCAGTTCGCCGGCATCGGTGCACCCGTCGCCGTCGGTGTCCTGCCACACGCGCAGGCTGGCGAAGACGGCATCGGCGGTGTCGATGCGGCCGTCGGCGTTGGCGTCGAGCTGGCGGAGCGCCTCGAAGCCGTTGGCGGCCTTGCGTCCGTCGGCCAGCAGGGTCTCGGAGCCGAACAGCTCGGCACCGCTGCCGATGCGCCCGTCGCCGTTGCGGTCCCAGGCCAGCAGGGCGTCATCGCGGCCTGCCCAGGCGCTGCGCTCGGCGAAGCCGTCGCTGGCGTGGTCGAACCAGGTGCCGGTGCCCAGGGCGGTGGTCTCCACGCCGTCGCCGTCCAGGTCCAGCACGATGGGCGAGGAGACGCTGCGTGCCTGGCCGAGGCGCTCGCGTATGGCCCCCACTTGGGGAAGGGTCAGCTCGGGCAGCGTGGTGGCGAGTTCCAGATCGAGGAGGGAAGCGCTGGCGGAGGACGATGCGCCGTCCTCGGCTCGGAAGATCTCGGTGGTGAAGCGCTCCACGCTGTGCGACCAATACCCGCTCAGCGCCCCCAGCAGGGCCGGCGAGCGGGTGCCCGCCACGGCGATCAGCCCCACCAGTTCGGAACCCGCCACGTGGGTGTTCATCTCGCCCAGATGGGCGCTGCCGGGGGTTTGCGAGACGCCGTCGAACAGGGTGCGGTGGTTGGCGATGTTGGCGTAGGCGGCCTCGGCGTCGAGGTCGAGGCCGTATTTCTCGTTCAGGGCGGGGATGAGCGTCTTGGCGCCGTAGGCGTTGAAGGTGACCGCGGGGAGGTTCGTTTGCGCGGCCTGCAACTGCGCCAGGGCGCCGCCGAGGGAGTGGCCGGTGAGGGAGAGGGTGGCGTCCGAGTTCTCACGTTTGACCTGCTCGTAGAACCTCCTCGCGTACTCGTACTGGTCCGGCACCTTGCGAGCCGCCATCTGCGCATTGGCGGTCCAGTCGCCGTCGAAGCGCACGGGCTCGGTGCCGCGGTGGGCGACGACGACTTCATTGGTCCCGATTTTCCTGAACGCAGCGCCGTCATAGCCCGCGTCGTTGTCTTGGGGTTTGTCTGGCAAGCGTTCCCATCCCGCGGGTGCCCCTTTTTCTTCATACGCGGCACTGGCCAGTCTTGCGTATTCGGCAGCGGTGATCACACTTGGTCTCCTTCTTCAGTAGTGGTAGTTCAGCGAGAGGGGTGCGGCGCGCCTTCGGGCTCGCACAGGCCCTTGAAACGGCGCGTCGCCCACAGTGGCAATGGGCTTCGCTTGCCGTCGATTCGGTGCAACAGGCAGCCACCCCAGGCATCCGCCTCCCGCGTATAGGGGTAGATCTTGCGCATCAGCCCGTCGGGCAGATCGAAGGCTAGGGCGTTGGACTTGAACGCCGCGCGTGACTCTCGGGTGGCAGGGAAACGAATCTGATTGCGGAAAGACTCTGGATCATTGAAGTAAGCACAGCCGCCTTGCAGTTCGAAATAGGCGAGTCCGGGCAGGTAGTCTTTGTAATAGGAAAGGTAGGGAGTGCCGATACCGTCCTCTGGCAGCTTTGCTTGCCGGTCCGAATTCGGGTTCTTGTACCAGGTTGCTTGGCCAGGGACGTACTCCTTCCCTGTCAAAGGCTTGCCGTAATCGTGCGCCTCCACCCAGTTTCCCGGCAGTCCCCCACTCCACTGATACCCTGGATGAATCATGTGTTGTTCCCCCGGCGGCCAGATGATGGGCAGCCGGTTGTCGATGAGCCCGGCAATCCGGCAGTGATACGTCTGCCGCTCGCCGGCCTGCAGGCGCAGCACCGTGATCCCCACCAGCCACAGCGGCCCGTCTTTCAATCCGTCGGGCTGCACCGCCACGCCGAAGCGCTTGGCGTACTGCGGGCTCCAGGCCCACTCGACGATGGTGGCGCGATTGTCAGCGACCGGCATATAGGAGCCACTTGAGGATCGGCATATAGGAGCCAGTCGATGATCGGCGTAATGGAGCCAGTCGATGATCGGCATATAGGAGCCACCCGCTGACCGGCGTAATGGAGCCACTGCGAGAGGAGAAG
>JACQYB010000040.1 GCA_016208415.1 Betaproteobacteria bacterium
GTGACCTCGCGCGCCACCCCCGACTTGACGTCGGCCAGGAAGCTGTGGGCGGCCACGCAGTATTCGCAGCCGTTGCTGCGGCTGATCACGAGGAACACCACTTCCTGCTCCGCCGGGGTGAAGCCGGAATCGCGGCGGAAGGCCGCGTAGCCGTCCAGGTAGGTGTCGAGCAGGCCCGGCGAGTGGACCATGCGGGCGTACATGTTGGGGATGAAGCCCACCTGGGCCAGCGCCTTGTCCAGCACGGCGCGGGCTGCGCCGTCGGTGGTGTCGGGGGTGTGCGGCGGAAGGGACAGTTTGTACTCGGATAACATGGCAGGCTCCTGGCGGGTGGTGTGGTGCAAGAAAATGACGGCACGCCGGCCGCGCCGCACGTCGTGATGCGGCGCGCGCAACGCCGGTGCCCGTCGGGGGCACCCGGCCATGGGGCCGCAGCGCCGCCGGCGTCGCACACCATTGGTCGCGAAACGGCCACTGCGTCTTACAGCGCCACCAAAAAATGAAGTTATTCGCCGCCCGTGTAAGGTTTCGCGCGCCGGCCCGACTACCGATCACGGGCCGGATGGAGCGCGCGGCGCACCCCGCCCCCGTGCAAGCCCTGCTCGTCGATGCCGGGCCCGCCCCGGGGCCGGCGACCCACCCACCTTTGCGGAGGCCACATGAACCGAAGAACCCTTCCCCTTGCCGCCGTCCTGGCCGGCGCCGCGCTGCTCGCCGCGACCCTGCCCGCGGCTGCGGCCAATCCGTGCAATCCCTGCGCGCAAAAGGCCAGGAATCCCTGCGCGGCGAAGTCCGCCAACCCCTGCGCGGCCAAGCCGAAGAACCCCTGTGCGGCCAAGTCCGCCAACCCCTGCGCCGCCAGCGACCGCGTCGATCCCAAACTGATCACCCGCCCCAAGGGCACCCGGCTGGCCGCAGGCCCCGCCGCGGAACTGAGGAAGGACGGCGAGAAGCTGTGGAACGACACCAAACTGTCCACCAACGGCATGTCCTGCAACACCTGCCACCAGAACCACGGCGCCTTCGAAGCCAGCTTCGCCAAGCCTTACCCCCACAAGGTGCAGATGGCCTCCGACCGCGCCGGGCTCAAGACCATCGCGCTCGACGAGATGATCCAGGCCTGCATGGTCATGCCCATGGCCGCCAAGCCCCTGCCCTGGGATTCGCGCGAACTGGCCGCGCTCACCGCCTACACCGCCGAGGTGCAGAAGAGCTTCAGGCCGGCGAAGGCCGGCAAGGCCGCCAACCCGTGCGCGGCGAAAAATCCGTGTGCCGCAAAGAATCCGTGCGCGGCGAAGAACCCCTGCGCACCAAAGAACCCGTGCGCGGGCAAGAAATAGCGGAGCCCACGCCCCGCTATGCGTGATGTAACCCCACCGTTCCGACAGGAGGAAACCCCCATGAAAGCGACCTTCCGACAAGCCCGTCTCATCCTCGGCGCCGCCGCCCTGGCGCTGGCGCTGCCCGCGGCCCACGCCGCCAACCCGTGCGCCCCGAAGAATCCCTGCTCCGCCAAGAACCCGTGCGCAGCCAAGATGGCCAATCCCTGCGCACCCGCGGCGAAGAAGAAGGACGCCAAGACGATGAACCCCTGTGCGGCGAAGAATCCCTGCGCGGCCAAGTCGATGAACCCCTGCGCGCCGAAGAAGTAGGACGCGGCAGCAGTCACCACGACGTTCGCGATGGCCGGGAAGCGGCCGGCGCCGCTTCCCGGATTCTTTTCGCATTGGAGTCGCGTCGCCGTCGATGAGCGCCGTTCCCACCCCCTGGTTGCTGGTGCTGGCTCTGGCCGCAGGATGCGGCCAGCCGCCCGCACCCGCCGTGCCGCCCGCTGCGCCGTCGGCCTCCTCCTCCGCGCCGGCGCCGGACGCCACGGCGGCCTTCCTGGCGCGCCACTGGGCGCGACCGCTGCCTCCCCAGGGCGCGGCCCCGCCGCACTTCAGCCCCCTGGAGGCGGATCTCGAACCCGCCGCCTGCGGCACCTGCCACGTGGAGCAGTACCGCGACTGGCAGGGCTCGCTCCACGCCGCCGCCATGGGGCCGGGCCTCCTCGGCCAGCTCGTGGACATGGCGCCCGAGGCGCGCGACGAGCACCAGGACTGCATCCGCTGCCACGCGCCCCTGGCCGAGCAGGCGGACAGCCTGGCGCAGGCCATCGCCGCCGTCGGCGGCCGGAAGAAGACGGGCGGCCTGCACCAGCGGGGGCTGGTTTGCGCCGCCTGCCACGTGCGCGGCCGGGAGCACTTCGGGCCGCCGCGGCGCGCCGGTACCGAGCCCCCGTCCTCCGGAGTGCCGGCACCACGTTCCGCCGATCGACCCGCACCACCTCCCGCTGGACCGCTTGCGGCGCCGTCCGCGGAGCGTCAAACACCGCCTGCCGACAAACTTCCGGCGCAGACTTCCACCGGACGGCCGATACCGCCGGTCGACGAACGTCCGGCGCTCCCCCACGGCGGCTGGAGCGCGGCGCCCGCCTTCGAGGATTCCCGCTTCTGCGCCGCCTGCCACCAGTTCGACCCCGACGGCTACGCCCTCAACGGCAAGCTGCTGGAGAACACCTACGAAGAGTGGAAGGCCAGCCCCCAGGCCGCCGCCGGCCAGAGCTGCCAGTCCTGCCACATGCCCGGGCGGCGCCACCTGTGGCGCGGCGTGCATGACGCGCAGACCATGCGCGCCGCCGTGACCGTGGAAGTGACGGCCCCCGCGCTGGAACAGGGCACGGTCCACGCCGCGCTCGTCGTGCGCAACACCGGCACCGGCCACCACTTTCCCACCTACGTCACCCCCCGCGTGGTGGCGGAGATCTTCCAGGAAGACGCCCGCGGCCGCGCCATCCCCGACACCCGCGCCGAGCACGTCATCCAGCGCCAGGTCAGCCCCGACCTGTCGCGGGAGATCGCCGACACGCGCCTGGCCCCCGGCGCCCAGGCCGTGCTCGACTACCGCCGGGCGCGCTCGCCGGGCGCGGTGCGGCTGGCCTACCGGCTGAGGGTGGAGCCGGATCATTTCTACACCGGACTCTACGAATCGCTGCTGACCGCGGGCGCGGGCCGCGGCGCCGCCATGATCCGCGAGGCGCTGACGCGCTCGCGGGCCAGCCATTTCACGTTTCTGGAGGAGCGCCGGGCGCTGCCGTGAGGGAGGGATCGTGCCGTTCCCGGATGCCGCGAATGGCGGCGCAGACCTGATCCAGCTCGGCGGGCGACAGGCCGGACAAGTCGAGCAGAAGCTGCGCCAGGTCGTCGTCGTCGCAGTACAGGTAGGCCACGGGAATCTTCAGCGCGGCAGCGATCCGTTGCGCCACCTTGAACTGTGGCTCATGGGCGCCGGTCTCGTAGCGGCTGATGCGGGCGCTGCTGCAGCTCTCATCCAGTCCGATCAGCACGCCAAGCCGGTCCTGGGGCAAGCCGGCGCGCTGGCGCGCCGCGCGCAGACGTCGGCCAAACAGGGTCTGTGGATGCTTGGGCATCCTGCGATATTCGTAATTCTGACTTGCACGGCCTCTACGAAATACGTAGACTTCATGTGGGCGGCATGCACGGCGACGCCGCCGGGAGGGTGAGTCTTGTCCAAGAACCGCATCACCGCACGCGAACGGCACGCCGATGGCGCAGCGCTCCTGGAGCGGCTGAAGGAGTGGTGTGCCGATGCGGCGCACCAGGACTGTCGCAGGTGTGCCCCCGCGCGCCGGCGCTCCTGCGCGGATGCGCTCGCCGACGTTCTCGACGAATCGCTGGCTTTCTTTTTCGATCTCTTCCGGACCGAGGAGTCGCTCATGAAAGCGCTCCCCCGCGAACCCGGACTCCACGCGTGCTGCGAACACCACCGCGCCGACCATGCGGACATCGTGGCACGGCTTTCCGCTCTGGCGGGAAGGCTCGACGGTGAGGATGCCATCGCCTTGAGAGATGAACTTCGCGCCGTGGTGGAGCACTGGCTGCAGGCGCACACCCGCGAGCATGACGAAGCCCTTGGCCGCGCGATGGCGGCAAGCGGCATCCGCCCGGCAAAGCCCTGATCGTCATCGCCCGCGGCGCTCAATGTCGAGCCCGTTCGGGCTAGAATCGGTTCGTCATCGTCCGCCCACGGAAGGATCAACATGGGACTGGCCCTGCGCGACAGCACCTCCCACACCTACGCCGACTACCTCGGCTGGCCCGAGGACGTGCGCTACGAACTCATCGACGGCGTCGCCTACCTGATGGCGCCGGCTCCAGCCCTGGATCACCAGGACGTGGCCGGGGAGATCTACTTCCAGTTGCGCCGTGCCCTGGAAGGCCGCCCCTGCCGCGCCTTCGTCGCCCCGGTTGATGTGCGCCTGCCCCGTGCCAATGAGACCGACGAGCGTGTCGATACCGTGGTGCAACCCGACGTGCTGGTGGTGTGCGATCCGGCCAAACTCGACCGGCGCGGGGTACGCGGCGCGCCGGACCTGGTGGTGGAGGTGCTCTCCCGCTCCACCGCCTCCCACGACCACGTGCGCAAGCGCCGCGTCTATGAGCGCGCCGGGGTGCGGGAATACTGGCTGGTGCATCCCGCCGACCGCATGCTGACCATCTACCGCCTGGACGGGGCCGAGTACGGCAAGCCGGAGGTGCAGGAACTGGCGGGCGAGACGGCGGTGGGCGTGCTGCCCGAGGTGGTCATCGCCTGGGATGCCCTGGTGGAACGTCTGCCGCCGGTGGAGTTCTGAGCGGCGCAAGAGGGGGGGCACGGGCAAGAAGCAGGCGGTTTACCCGCCGCTCGGCCCGCTCCCGGCGCGGTGACCGATCCGCGGCGCCGTTGCGAAGCAACGTGGACTGCCTCTCTTAGCCCGCCGGCGGCAGTTCCGCCAGATCCCAGCGCGGACGCACGCCGAAGGCGTGGCCGGCGGGGCGCTGCGGCGCCCCATGGCGCAGGCGCAGCGCCCCCGCCAGGGCGATCATGGCGCCGTTGTCGGTGCACAGTTCCGGTTCGGGGTAGAACACCCTTGCCCCGGCCCGCGCCGCGGCCGCGTCCAGCGCCTCGCGCAGGCGGCGGTTGGCGCCCACGCCCCCCGCCACTACCAGCCGCTGCAGGCCGGTCTGGCGCAGCGCGGCCATGCCCTTGCCCACCAGCACGTCCACCGCGGCCTCCTCGAAGCCGGCGGCCAGGTCGGCACGCTCCTGCTCGTCGAGCCCGCCGCGGGCGTGGGTCATCACCGCGGTCTTGAGTCCGCTGAAGCTGAAGTTGAGATCGCCGCTGGCGGCCATGGGACGCGGCAGGCGGAACCGCCCCCTCTGCCCCTGCAGAGCCAGCCGCGCCAGCGCCGGCCCGCCCGGATAGCCAAGCCCCAGCAGCTTGGCGGTCTTGTCGAAGGCCTCCCCCGCCGCGTCGTCCACCGTCTCGCCCAGCAGTTCGTAACGTCCCACGCCGGTCACGCGCATCAACTGGGTGTGGCCGCCGGACACCAGCAGCGCGACGAAAGGAAACTGCGGCGCATCGGCGGAAAGCAGGGGCGAGAGCAGGTGGCCTTCCAGATGGTGCACCGGCAGCGCAGGCACGCCCCAGGCGTAGGCCAGGGCCTCGGCGAAGCTTGCGCCGACAAGCAGGGCGCCGGCCAAACCCGGCCCGGCGGTGTAGGCGACGGCATCCACGGCTCGCGGCGCCACGGACGCCTGCGCCATCACTTGCCGCACCAGCGGCAACAGGCGCCGCACGTGATCGCGCGATGCCAGTTCCGGCACCACGCCGCCTTAGAGTTCGTGAAGATCGGCCTGGGAATGGAGGGCGTGGGCGAGCAATCCCCTGTCACCGTCGATGAGGGCGACGCCGGTTTCGTCGCAGGAGGATTCGATGCCGAGGACGAGCATGGATCGGTGGGCAGGTCGCGCCTGGCGACGCCCGGACGTGTGGTGGTCGGCAAATTCTACCGCCGCCGTGTGCTGCACACGGCGGCGGTGTGAAAAGGCAGGCGAGCACCGCCTGCGCGTATTCTCATTCGACGCCGGCCGGGTTATGATTCGCGCTTTCGCCTGATCCGGGGAAGTGTAATGCCGAGTGTTCGCGTCAAGGAAAACGAGCCGTTCGAAGTCGCCATCCGCCGCTTCAAGCGCACCATCGAAAAAGCCGGGCTGCTGACCGAGCTGCGTGCCCGCGAGTTCTACGAAAAGCCCACGTCCGAGCGCAAGCGCAAGCTGGCCGCCGCCGTCAAGCGCCACCACAAGCGCCTGCGCAGCCAGACCCTGCCGCCCAAGATGTACTGATCCCCACCGCCAGTCCGTGCTGCCGAGCCCCTGCCCCTCCCCGGGCGCGGGACTGAGGTCATCGACATCGTGCCCCTCAAGGAACGCATCAACGACGACATGAAGGCGGCCATGCGCGCCCGCGAAGCCGCACGGCTGTCGGCCATCCGCCTGCTGCTCGCCGCCATCAAGCAGCGCGAGGTGGATGAGCGCGTCCAGCTCGACGACGCCGGCGTGGTGGCGGTCATCGACAAGATGCAGAAGCAGCGCCGCGACTCCATCGCCCAGTACCAGGCAGCCAAGCGCCAGGATCTGGCGGACGCGGAGAAGTTCGAACTCGATGTCCTGGCCGCCTACATGCCCCAGGCCGCCAGCGAGGAAGAAATCCGCAACGCCGTGGCCGCCGCCGTCGCCGAGACGGGTGCGGCCACGGCGCAGGACATGGGGCGCGTCATGACCCTTCTCAAGACCCGCCTTGCCGGCCGGGCCGACATGGCCGAAGTGTCGGCGCTGGTGCGCAAGGCGCTGACGCCGGCCGGCTGAGCGCCCGTGAAGGGTGCGTTTCGACTGAACTGCGGAGCCGGCGTTTCAACCGCGTGCGGGTGATTCCTGCCCGATCCGGGCACTTGCCACGCCCCCAGCCCATCGCAGGCGGCACCCCGTTCGGACCGCGGCAGGCGTGGCACCACCCTATAATGCTCATGAAGCCTTGGGAAAACCCCCAGCGGCCATAGCTCAGGGACGTGATCCCCCAGTCCTTCATCCAGGATCTGCTCGCGCGCATCGATATCGTCGAGGTGATCGAGCGTCACGTCCAACTCAAGAAGCAGGGCGCCAACTTCGTCGCCTGCTGTCCATTCCACTCGGAAAAGACGCCCTCGTTCTCGGTCAGCCCGGTCAAGCAGTTCTACCACTGCTTCGGCTGCGGCGCCCACGGCAGCGCCGTCGGTTTCCTGATGGAATACTCGGGGCTGAGCTACGTCGACGCCATCCACGAACTGGCCCACCGCCTCGGGCTGACGGTGCCCGAGGAAAGCCGCGCGCGGCGCCACAGTGCGGACGTCCAGCCGCTTACCGAAGTCATGGCCCGCGCCGCCCGCTTCTATCGCGAACAGCTCAAGGCGTCGCCGCGGGCCATCGACTACCTCAAGGGACGCGGCCTGACCGGCGAGATCGCCGCCCGCTTCGGCCTCGGCTACGCGCCCGACGGCTGGCAAGCACTGGCCCAGGCCTTTCCCGACTACGCGACTGCCGGTCAGTTGCATCAGTGCGGCCTGGTCATCGACGGCGACACCGGCCGGCGCTGGGACCGCTTCCGCGACCGCATCATGTTCCCCATCCTGGACGGCCGCGGCAATGTGATCGGATTCGGCGGGCGCATCATCGACCAGGGCGAGCCCAAGTACCTGAATTCGCCCGAAACACCGCTGTTCGACAAGGGACGCACGCTCTACGGCCTGCCCCAGGCGCGCGCCGCGGTGCGCAACCTCGGCAGGGTGATCGTGGTGGAGGGCTACATGGATGTGGTGGCGCTAGCGCAGTACGGAGTGACCAACGCCGTGGCCACGCTGGGTACGGCCACCACGCCGATCCACGCCCAGGCGCTGCTGCGCGCGGCACCGCGCGTGGTGTTCTGCTTCGACGGCGACAACGCCGGTCGCAAGGCGGCATGGCGCGCGCTGGAGTCCAGCCTGGAGCATCTGGGCGACGACCGTGTCGCGGCCTTCCTGTTCCTGCCCGAAGGCCACGACCCCGACAGCTACGTGCGCGAAGCCGGCGCCGAGTCTTTCCAGCGGCTTGCCGCGCGTGCGGCTCCGCTGGCGGAGTTCCTGTTGCGTGAGTTGCGCGCCGGCCGCGACCTGGCCACCGCCGAGGGCCGGGCCAGTCTCGTCCACGACGCCAAGCCGTTGCTGGCGCGGCTGCACGCACCGTTGCTGCGCCTGCAACTGGTGCGGGCGCTGGCCGAGATCAGCCGCATCAGCCCGGCGGAACTGGAGGCGGCCTGCGGCCTCAAACCCTTGGTCGTGCCGACACGGCGCCCTTCCGGCCTTGCGCCGGGCGCTCCGCGGCGCAGGCCCGCGCCGCTGTCGCGAACCCTGTTGAAGATCATCCTGCAGAAGCCCGAATGGGCGGCGCGCATCCCCCCCGAAGCCCTGCTGGCCGACGGACCCGAGGCCGAGGCGCTGCGCGCCATCGCCGACGCGGTGGATCACGGCGAGTTGCCCGCCGGACAACTCGGCATGCTGCTGGAGCACTTCCGCGAGACGGCCCACCATGCGCTGCTGGACGAGGTGGTCGGCGAACTGGTGGCGGAACGGGCCGACGAGTCGGCGCTGGAAACCGTGTTCGGTGACGCGCTGGAGCGGGTTCGGGGGGCCGAACTGCGCCAGGCCATCGACGCGCTCACGCGCAAGGAACGCAGCGACGGGCTGTCGGCCGAGGAACGACGCCGCCTGGCCGAGTTGCTGGCCAAAAAGCACAATAGTGCGAACAGTTAGGCAGCGCGTGAGCTAAGGTATAATTTAAAGTTTTCTGTCTCCTGCCGCTGCCACGCACATCGAGGAAATTCATGGCCAAGGACAAAGCCAGACAGCCCGCCAAGGAAACACCCAAGGTCAAGCTCGCGCGCGCGCGCGACAAGGCCGGCGAGGTCGAACAGACCCAGACCCCGGCCGTGCCGCTGGATGTGGACGCCCGGCGCACGCGCCTGAAGAGCCTGATCACGCTCGGCAAGGAGCGCGGCTTTCTGACCTACGCGGAGATCAACGACCACCTGCCCGACGACATGGTGGACGCCGAGCAGATCGAATCCATCATCTCCACCTTCAACGACATGGGCATCTCGGTGTACGACGAGGCGCCCGATGCCGAAACGCTGCTGATGCATGAAGCCGCCGCCCAGGTGGTGGCGGACGAGGACGCCGTGGAGGAAGCCGAGGCGGCCCTGTCCACGGTGGACGCGGAATTCGGCCGCACCACCGACCCGGTGCGCATGTACATGCGCGAGATGGGCTCGGTGGAACTGCTCACCCGCGAGGGCGAGATCGAGATCGCCAAGCGCATCGAGGACGGCCTCAAGCACATGGTGATGGCCATCTCGGCCTGCCCCACCACCGTGGCCGAGATCCTCGAACTGGCGGACAGGATCGCGCGCGAGGAGATGCGCATCGACGAACTGGTCGACGGCATCGTCGACCCCAACGCACCCGATAACGCACAGGGCGCGGCGGCCGAGACCCCCGAAGACCTGGTCGACGAGCAAGACGAGAGCGACGACGAGGACGTCGACGCCGAAGGCGCCGCCAAGGCCGCGTCCCTGGCCCTGCTCAAGGCCCGGGCGCTGGAGCGTTTCGCCGTCATCCACGAACTCAACGGGCGGATGACCGCGGCGCTGCACAAGAAGGGTTCCCAGGACAAGGCTTACCTCAAGGCGCGGCAGGAAATCTCCCAGGAGCTGATGAACATCCGCTTCACCACCCGCTCCATCGAACGGCTGTGCGATTCCGTGCGCCACACCGTCGAGCAGGTGCGCGGCCACGAGCGCAAGATCCAGGATCTGTGCGTGCACCGCGCCCACATGGTGCGTTCCCACTTCATCAGGGTCTTCCCCGGCAACGAAACCAATCTCGACTGGCTCAAGCAGGAAATCACCGCCAACAAACCCTACAGCCCGGCGCTCATGCGCGTGGCCCCGGCGGTCATCGACGAGCAGCAGAAGCTGGTGGATATCCAGACGCGCATCGGCATCCCGCTCAGGGAACTCAAGGACATCAACAAGCAGATGTCCACCGGCGAAGCCAAGGCGCGCCGCGCCAAGCGCGAAATGACCGAGGCCAACCTGCGCCTGGTGATCTCGATCGCCAAGAAATACACCAACCGCGGCCTGCAGTTCCTCGACCTGATCCAGGAAGGCAACATCGGCCTGATGAAGGCAGTTGACAAGTTCGAATACCGCCGCGGCTACAAGTTCTCGACCTACGCCACGTGGTGGATCCGCCAGGCCATCACGCGCTCGATCGCCGACCAGGCGCGCACCATCCGCATCCCGGTGCACATGATCGAGACCATCAACAAGATGAACCGCATCAGCCGGCAGATCCTGCAGGAGACGGGACTGGAGCCCGACCCGGCGACCCTGGCCAGGAAGATGGAAATGCCCGAGGAGAAGATCCGCAAGATCATGAAGATCTCCAAGGAACCCATCTCCATGGAGACCCCCATCGGCGACGACGACGACTCCCACCTCGGCGACTTCATCGAGGATCAGGCCACCACCGCCCCGGTGGACGCCGCCCTCTACGGCAGCCTGCGCGAAGTCACCAAGGAAGTGCTCGACAGCCTCACCCCGCGCGAGGCCAAGGTGCTGCGCATGCGTTTCGGCATCGAGAGGGACACCGACCATACGCTGGAGGAAGTCGGCAAGCAGTTCGACGTCACCCGCGAGCGCATCCGCCAGATCGAAGCCAAGGCCCTGCGCAAGCTGCGCCACCCCAGCCGCTCCGAGAAGCTGCGCAGCTTCCTCGACAGCGAGACCTGATCCGCCCCGGGCCGGCTGGCGCCGGCCCGGGTCTGTTGGCCCGGGGTCTGTCCCGCATCATCCCGCAGTCGTACAATCTGCCCCCCCACGGGCCGTTAGCTCAGTCGGTTAGAGCAGGGGACTCATAATCCCTTGGTCGTTGGTTCGAGTCCAACACGGCCCACCAGCACCTTGCGCGAGGCGCTGCACGACCCCGTGCCGCGCCCCCCCCAAGAAGCAGTCCAATTATCAGGTGAAAGGCCGCCAATCAAGGCCGGCAGAGCATTCTCACCATGCAGACCACTGTCTCCCACAAGCAGGTAGAATTCCACGGAGTGTGCCGAGGAGCACGATGTTCCTCGCCGGCCGGCGAAGCGGCGGGGCACGCCGGAAGCCTCCTCGGACGCCCGATGCGACGCGTCGGAATGCGGCGCCGGCTGGAGAAACGAGATCGGCCCACGGTGGCGGTAAGCAACGACCGACCCTTGCCAAGGGTGGCACTGAATGACCTACGTGGTGGCGTCCGCACTGAGAATGGTGGCCCTGGTCGTCGCAGGTGTGGCCTGCACGCTGGCCGTGTCTGCCGAGGACCAAAGGTTGAGCTTCGGCGTCGTCAGCCAGCGCAGCCCGATGGTCACGGCGAAGTACTGGAATCCCATCCTGCGTTACGTCTCGCACCGCAGCGGCGTGCCGCTGATCCTCAAGCTCAGCAACACGGGTGAGGAAGCCTCGCAGGCCATCGGTCGCGGCGAGCCGGATTTCGCGTACACCAACCACTGCTTCTCGCAAGAGAACGACCGCATCGGCTATCGCGTGATCGCGCGGCCGCGGGAGAACGCCGTGCGGGGCCAGATCGTCGTGCGCTCCGGGTCGACCATCGGGTCGCTGCACGAACTGAACGGCGTGGAGGTCGCGTTCCCCCATGCCCGGGCGTTCCTCGGCTACTACGTCACCCAGGATCATCTCCTGCGGGCAGGCATCCACGTCAGGCCCGTGTTCGCCGGGAACCAGGAGGGGGCGATGGCCCAGCTCAAGAACGGGCGCGTGCAGGCAGCCTCCGTCAATTCCGCGGTAATGCGGGAATACGCCGCACGGGAGGGACTCGGCTACCGCGCATTGTGGAGTTCCGAGCCGTTCCTCGCCATCCCGGTGGTGGTCCATCCGCGCGTCGGCGCGGAGCGCGCCAGGGCCGTCCAGGAGGCGCTGACGACCATGACGGACGATCCGGAGGGCGGCCGCATCCTGGCCGAGAGCGCCGCGCAGGTGGGCCAGGTACCGCCCTACGGCTTCGTCGCCGCGTCGGGCAGCGAATATGACAATGTGCGCCGCGTGTACCGCAGCCGCGTCGTGACGGGGAAGTAGCGTGGCCTCGGCTGCGGATGTCCGTGGGTGGTCGCGGCTGAGCATTCCGGCCCGTCTCATCGCGGTTTCTGCGGTGCTGCTCGCGGTCTGTGGCGCTGTGCTGATCTTCCTGCTCGCTCGCGGCGAGGTCGAAGTCCTGCGCCGCGACCTGAGCCAGCGGCTGGGGAACGCCCTGGACTCCCTGGCCCCGGAACTGGCCGAACAGGCGGTCGTCGGCAACTACGACGTCATCGAGAGGATGCTCGCCACGCGCGCCCGGCAATCGACGGTGGCCTCCGTGGCCTGGTTCGACGATGCCGGGCCGACGCTGGTGGCGCGCAACCCGGGCAGGGTGTCGGGCGCGCCCCGCTGGGTCGTTGACTGGGCCCGACTGCCCCCCCTCGAACAGTCGCGCCCCATCGTGGTGGGCGGGGAAAGCTACGGACGGATCGTCCTGAAGCTCGACCCCACCGACGACCTGAACGGCGTCTGGCAGGACATGATCCTGATGACCGAGGTGCTCGCTCTCGGCCTTGCCGTGCTGCTGGGCATCATCGGGACGACCATCCGCCGCAGCCTGCGCCCCCTTGAAGCCATGGCCACGGCGGCCAGGCGACTGGGCAGCGGCGACCACGCGCACCGGGTCCTGGCGCTCGGCGCCCCGGAGATGCGCGACCTGGCACAGGCCTTCAACCACATGGCCGGGCGCCTGGAAGAGTCGCTGCGCTCGCTGCAGGAGAGCGAGCAGCGCTATCGCTCCGTGGTCGATCGCATCCACGAGGTGGTCTTCCAGACGGACGCCGAGGGTCGCTGGACCTTCCTCAACCAAGCCTGGGAGGAGATCACCGGATTCAGCCCGGACGAAAGCCTCGGCAAGCCCTTCCCCGACCACCTCCACGCCGACGACGGCCCCTGCGCCATGGAACTGCTCGGCTCGCTGACCGGGCGCCATGCGGCCCCTGTCCGCCACGAGGTCCGCGCGCTTCACAAACGGGGCGGCTACCGCTGGGTCGAGGTCAATGCGCGGCCCATCCCCGGGGCGCCGGGCGCCGTCGCCGGTGCGTCGGGCACACTGCGCGACATCACGCAGGTGCGCGAAGCCCAACTCGCCCTCGAAGCGCACCGCAATCACCTGGAACACCTGGTCGCCGCACGCACCGCCGAAGTCCACGCCGCCGAGGCGCAACTGCGCCTGATCCTCGAATCCAGCGCCGACGGCCTGTACGGCATGGACGCACACGGCCGCATCACCTTCGCGAACCCGGCCGCGTGCGAACTGCTCGGCCACGCCCGGGAGGATCTGGTCGGGCAGGTTGCGCACAGGACGATCCACCATGCACGAGGGGATCACACCCCCTATCCGGCCGCCCAGTGCCCCATGCTGGCCACCCTGCGGGAAGGCCGCGTGGTGCGAAACGACAGCGAAGTGTTCTGGCGCGCCGACGGCCGGCCGATCCCGGTGGCCTATGCCGCCCAGCCCATGTACGGCACCGGCGGCGACATCGTCGGCGCAGTGGTGAGCTTCATGGACGTCACCGCACAGCGCGAAGCCGAAGCCGCCCGCGAGGCGGCGCTGGTGGAAGCGCGGCAACTGGCGCGGGTGCGCAGCGAGTTCCTCGCCAACATGAGCCACGAGATCCGCACCCCCCTGAACGCGGTGCTGGGCCTCGCCCAGGTGGGGATGCGCGACACCGGAGGGCGCCGATCCGCTGACATCTGTGCCCGCATCCTCGATGCCGGCCAGTTGCTGCTGGGCATCGTCAACAACATCCTGGACTTCTCCAAGATCGAGGCCGGCAAGCTGGAGGTGGAGCACAAACCCTTCGAACCCGGTGACGTCATCGACCGCGCCATCGGCGTCATTGCGGCCGCCGCCTGCGCCAAGGGCCTCGATCTCGGGGTTGAGGAGGCGCCCGACCTGCCCGCCCGCTGTAGCGGCGATGCGCTGCGCATCTCGCAGGTGCTGGTGAATCTCCTGTCGAACGCGGTGAAATTCACCCAACGCGGGGCGATCGCACTTTCGGTGGGCCGCGAAGACGAGCAGTTGTTGCTGCGGGTGACCGACAGCGGCATCGGCATGACCCCGGAGCAGCAGGAACGCCTGTTCCAGCCCTTCGAACAGGCCGACGGCTCCACCACGCGGCGCTTCGGCGGCACCGGCCTGGGACTGGCCATCACCCGGCGGCTGGTGGATCTGATGGCCGGCAGCATCAGGGTGCGGAGCAGCCCCGGCGCGGGCACCGCGATCGAGGTTCGGCTACCGCTGATCGACGCCGCCGCACCGGCGGCCGTGCCGGCGCTCGCGCTGATCCTGGCCGGGTTGGAGCCCGCCGAATCCGGCACCGTCACGGCGGGGCTGCGCACCCGCGGCATTGCGTCGCGCAGCGTGCCCGCAGAAGCGGCATTCGATGCCCCCGTGGACCTGGTGGTGCTGGACAGCGCCCGGGTCTGCGAAACCCGGCCTGACATGGCCCGGGAGTCCATGTCCCGGGGCCAGCGCGTGGCGGTGGTTTGCAGCCCCGGCAGGAGCAACGTCCTGCCGGACTGGCTGTGCCAGCAGGCGCACATCGTCGAGCGCCCGGTGCGCATTCGCCATCTTGTCGGCGCCTGCCAGCCTGCGGGCAGCGGGCCGGCCCCCGCTGCCGCGCACACACCGCGGCTCAAGGGCGTGCGCATCCTGGCGGCCGAGGACAACGAACTCAACCGCCTCGTCCTGGCGGAGATGCTTCGCGGCGATGCCCCGGCCCTGACGCTGGTGGAGGACGGCGCGCAGGCCCTGGAGAAGGTGCGCGGCGGCGGCGCCCGGGACTACGACATCGTGCTCATGGACATCCAGATGCCGGGGATGGACGGCTACGAGGCAACGCGGCAGATGCACGCCCTCGACCCGGAACTGCCGGTCATCGGGCTGACCGCCCACGCCATGGCCGAGGAGCGCGAGCGCTGTTTCGCGGCCGGCATGGTGGCCCACGTGACCAAGCCCATCGACCTCGGGATCCTGGTCGCCGCCATACTGCACCATCGCCGCGGGCAGCCCGCGCCCAGCCGCGACAATCCCGAAGGGCACCCCCTGGCGGCTGGAAGCCCCGCATCACATGGCGGCGATGAAACCGCCGCGGGCCACGATGCCGCGTCCATCGACTGGCCCGCACTCGAAGCCCGCTACGGTATCGCCCTGCGCGACAGGCTGGTCGGCACCCTCCTCGCCTCCTGCGGCGAAATGCCCTCGCGGTTGCGCGCGGCGGCGCGATGCAACGATCTGGCCGCGCTGTCCTTTCTCGCCCACAACCTGCGGGGCGTGAGCGGAAACCTCATGCTCCGCGGCACGCACGATCTGGCCCGGCGCGCGGAAGACGCCGCGCGCCAGGGCGCACCCGACGCCCCGGCGCTGGGCACCCGGCTGGCCACCGTCGTGGACGAACTGCTCGTTGCGCTGGCCCACTGCAAGGCCACGCGCCCTCAAGCCGCCCCCCTGCGGACCGTTAAATACGTCACGAAAGCTGACAAGGGCAAAATCGTCGAAAGGCGATGACGCAAAGTCACCGGCCTAAAGGGGAAACCCCAGGGTAGCGGGACCGCCGGCAACAACAGTCACGGCACGGGCGCCATCCGGGCCTGCGTGCGGCCACGGCCGCCACGGTCCCGGCTCCCCGAGGGCATCCGGCGGGTTCAACAGAACCCGCCCGCGGCGTGGTCGCAGCGCGGAGTTCTCCGCTCGTTCCAAGCGCGGACTTCGCCGCTTGGTCGAAACGCGGAGTTCTCCGCGTGGGCCCCCGTTCCCTGCAGATGCGCCGTCGCGTCCCTGCGCACCGGTGTGCGCCATCCCGCCATTCGATTCTGCCTGCCCCGTCGGCAACGACCTCGCCCGAAGCACTCCAGTTCACCGGGCGTCCGTGGCACCCGCCCCCCCGGCGGGAACCTGACGAGGGAGAACAAACGTGTGGATCTCCGGCATCGTATGGACAGCCTTGCCCCAGCGGCGCGCACTTGCCGTTCGCGCCGCCATCCGCAGTGGTCGGCGTGCCCCTGCCGCCTGCGCCGCCATCGTCATCTGCGCCGCCCTGTGGCTGGCGGGTTGCGCCGGCCTGCCGCAGGACAGCGGCAATGTGCCCGCGCCGCAAGTCCCCGCACCGCAACTGCCCGCACCGCCCCGCACGCCCGCCGCCGAGGAAGCCCCGCCACGGCTCTCCCCCGTCGAACAGGAGCGCGCGCTGGCCACCGAGATTTCGCGCACCTGGTTCGTCGGCAACCAGCGCGCCGCGCGCATCGTGCGGGCGGCATCCCAAGCCTCCAGGCACACCACCCTGCCGCGCACGCTCATCCTCGCCATCATCGCCGTGGAGTCGAGTTTCAACACCCTGGCGGTCAGCCCGGTGGGCGCCCGCGGCCTGATGCAGGTGCTGCCCGAAGCACACCCGGAGAAGGTGGAGCGCATCGGCGGCGAACACATGCTGCACGACGTGGACACCGGCATCCATGTGGGAGCCCGCATCCTCCACGAGTACCGCCGGGTGACCGGAAACCTGCGCGCCGCGTTGCGGCGCTACAGCGGTGCAGCGCGCAACTACGCCGACAAGGTGCTGAAGCACAAGGAGCATTTCGACCTCGTGCAGGCGCGGGGCAGCGTGCCGATCACCCTGCAGTTCCCGTGGCCAGAGGACACCGCCCGGCGCGACGACCACGAACCTGCCCTCCGGGCCTGGCCGCACGCGGCGGCCGCCGATGCCTGGTCCGGCTGGCACGCGGCGCATGAAGGACCCGACATGGAGGGTGACGAAGTGATCGCCCCGCTGCCGCCTTCACCGCCACAACCCCAACTTGCGCACTGGAGCATCCCCGCGGCGCGTCGTCCGAGCGCGCGCAGCGCGGCGCGCGGGCACCTCGACCAGACGCCCGACACCGCGCCGCCGTGTCCGACGGGGGAGGCCGCTATCGTTTGCACTTCGTGACAAATTCCGCCTCTGCGCCATGGCGGATCGCACAACATGGAACCCGCGCAGGTAGCGACAACTCTCATGGCGTGGTGGCAACATGCACCATCTGCACCGTGACCTGGGCCACACTGGCGGCGCGACGGGCAAGCGCGCACCACGGAATCGGGAGAGACTCGAAGCGTGCCGACACTTGATCCGCAACCGACCATCCTGGTGGTGGACGACACCGCCGAGAACATCGCCGTGCTCAGCGGGCTGCTCAAACCCGACTACCGGGTGCGGGCCGCCACCAGCGGCGCCCGCGCGCTGGAGGTCGCCGCCCTGGACCCCCGCCCCGACCTCATCCTGCTCGACGTGATGATGCCCGAGATGGATGGCTACGACGTCCTCGGCGCCCTGCGCGCCAGCCCCCGCAGCCGCGACATCCCCGTCGTCTTCGTCACCGCCATGGACGGTGCCGAGGAGGAGGTGCGCGGACTCGATCTCGGCGCGGCGGACTACATCACCAAGCCCTTCCGCCCGGCCATCGTCCTGGCGCGGTTCGAGGACTTCGAGGCCATCGCCCCGCGCTACGCCGACAGCGAACCCGGCACCCGGTCCGCGACCCCGTTCGCGTTCGCCCCACCCGTGTCGGCACCTTGCACCTGCGCGCCACCGCCACCCCCCCCCCGGCCGTGGCCGGTGAAGCAGCGCCGCGCCGCCTGATCGCCATCTTCGTGCTGCTGGTCGCCCTCATCGCCGCCATCGGAGCAACGCCATCGAACTGCTGGTGAAGAGCGCGCCGCTCCACGACATCGGCAAGGTCGGCATTCCCGACCAGATCCTGCTCAAGCCCGGCAAGCTCTCCGCCGACGAATGGACGATCATGAGGACGCATGCCGTGGTCGGCGCCGACGCCATCGAACAGGCCGAGCGCGACGGCGACAGGCCGGTGGAATTCCTCGTCCTGGCCAAGGAAATCGCCCGCTGGCACCACGAGAAGTGGGACGGCAGCGGCTACCCGGAAGGGCTGCGCGGCGAGGCCATCCCCGTCTCGGCGCGGCTGATGGCGGTGGCCGACGTCTTCGATGCGCTCATCAGCCCGCGCGTATACAAGGCCCCGATGTCCTTCGACCGGGCGCGCGACATCATCCGCGACGAACGCGGCCGCCACTTCGACCCCGACATCGTGGACGCCTTCCTGGCGCGGTTCGAGGACTTCGAGGCCATCGCCCGGCGCTACGCCGACAGCGAACCCGGCACCCGGTCCGCGACCCCGTTCGCGTTCGCCCCACCCGTGTCGGCACCTTGAACCTGCCCGCCACCGCCACCCCCACCCCGGCCGTGGCCGGTGAAGCATCGCCGCGCCGCCTGATCGCCATCTTCGTGCTGCTGGTCGCCCTCATCGCCGCCATCGGAGCAGGCGCCTTCCGCTTCCAGTCCGGCGCCCTGCGCAAGCAGGAAAACGAGCGCCTGACGGCAGTGGCGCAGTTGAAGGCCAGACAGGTGGAGGACTGGCTCGCCGAACGCCGCACCGACGCCCGGGAACACGCCGAAAACAACTTCTTCGCCAAGGCCTTCCTGCTCTGGCACCGCAACGGCGAGCCAGACCTGGAACGGCAACTGCGCGCGCGCCTCGATGCCCTGCGCGCCGCCCATGGCTACGCCGGCATCGAACTGCTGGATGTCCAGGGCTACCCGCTGCTGGTCACGGGCCGACCGAGCGGCAGCGGACCCGGCAGCCCCCGCAGCCGCGTCGCCGAGGTCATGGCGGTGCAGGAGCCGCTCTTCATCGACCTTCACCGCGAGGACGCGGACGGCCCCATCTCGCTGGGTTTCGTCGTCGCGCTGCGGGACACGGATGCCCCGGGCCGTCCCGCCATCGGCGCCATGGTGTTCACCATCGCCCCGTACCACACCCTGTTCCCCCTGATCCAGTCCTGGCCGGGACCCAGTTCCAGCGGCGAGACGCTGATCGTGCGCCAGGAAGGCGAGGAGGCGGTCTTCCTCAACGAATTGCGCCATCGCCGCGACACCGCCATCAGCGTGCGCTTTCCCCTCCACCAGCGGGAGCTTCCGGCGGCGCTGGCCGTTCTCCAGGGCGACGGCATCTACGAAGGCCTGGACTACCGGGGCGTGCCGGTGCTTACCGCCGCCCGCGGGGTGGCCGGCACGCCCTGGCACCTGGTGGCGAAGATGGACCAGGAGGAGGTATTCCGCGACATCAACTACCTGGCGGCCAACAGCGCCATCCTGGTACTGGTGGCCATCCTGGTCAGCGGCGCGCTGCTGTCCATGGTGTGGCGCCAGCAGCGGCTGCGCGAGGCCCTGGCGCTGCACGAGAGCGAAGCGCGCTACCGCAGCACCGTGGCCGCCCTGGCCGAAGGCGTGCTCATCTTCGGCCGCGACGGCCACGTCCAGGCGTGCAACCCTTCGGCCGAGCGCATCCTCGGGCGCACCGCCGACCAGTTGCTGGGGCGCGGCGCCGGACCGGGCGACTGGAACGCCGTGGGCGAGGACGGCTGCGCCATTCCCACCGAGGACCTGCCCTGCGCCCGCACCCTGGCCACGGGCACGGCCGAGCACGGCATGGTGGTCGGCAACCGGCGGCCCGACGGACGCCTGGTGTGGCTGTCGATCAACTCCGAACCCATCCGCGACAAGGTGAGCGGGGAACTCACCGTCGCCGTGGTCTCCCTGGTGGACATCACCGAACGCAAGCAGGCGCAAGCGCAGCTCGAAGGCGAACGCTCGCGCCTGCGCACCCTGGTGCAGGCCATCCCGGACCTGATCTGGCTGAAGGACCCCGACGGCGTCTACCTGGCGTGCAATCCGGCCGCGGAGCGCTTCCTCGGCGCACCGGAAGCCCGGATCGTCGGCCGCACCGACGCCGATCTCATGGCCGCCGGGATGGCCACGCTTTTCCGCGACAGGGACCGGGAGGCCATGGCGGCCGGCGCGCCATGCATCACCGAGGAGTGGGTCAGCTTCGCGGCGGGCGGCGAGCGGGTGCTGCTGGAGACCAGCCGCACGCCCATGTTCGACGCCGCGGGGCGGCTCATGGGCGTGCTGGGCATCGGCCGCGACGTCACCGCCGCCCGCCTGGCCCAGGAAGCCCTGCGCCAGCGGGTGCGCCTGCAGGCGCGGCTGGAGAAGATCGCCGCCACGGCGCCGGGGATACTGTGCGAATTGCGCCTGCGTCCGGACGGCACGTCGTGCCTGCCCTACTGCGCCCCCACCATCACCGAGATCTGGGGCCTGAAGCCCGAGGACCTGGCCGAGGACGCCTCCTGCGCCTGGGCGCTGGTCCATCCCGAGGACGTGGAACCTCTGCACGCCGGCCTCGCCCGCTCCGCCGCGGCGCTCACGCCGTGGCGCCACGAATGGCGGGTGCGCCACCCCGTCAGGGGCGAAATCTGGGTGGAAGGCCACTTCGTGCCGGAGCGCGAAGCCGACGGCGGCACCCTGTGGCACGGCTTCGTGCATGACACCAGCGCCCGCCGGCGCGCCGAGGAGCGCCTGCGCAAGCTCTCCCTGGCGGTGGAGCAAAGCCCGGAGAGCATCGTCATCACCGGCCTGGACGGCAGCATCGAGTACGTCAACGACAGCTTCAGCCGCGTTTCGGGCTACGCGCCGGAGGAGGTCATCGGCGAGAATCCGCGCATCCTCCAGTCCGGGCAGACGCCAACGCAGACCTACACGGAGATGTGGGAGGCCCTGTTGCGGGGCGAGGCCTGGGAAGGCGAACTGCACAATCGCCGCAAGACCGGCGAGCCCTACGTCGAACTGGCCCACATCTGCCCCATCCGCCAACCCGACGGGCGCATCAGCCACTACCTGGCCATCAAGGAAGACATCTCCGAGAAGAAGCGCATCGACGTCGAACTCGACCGCCACCGCCACCACCTGGAGGAACGGGTGGCCGGGCGCACCGCCGAACTGGCCGCCGCCAAGGCCGAGGCCGAGGCCGCCAACCAGGCAAAGAGCGCGTTCCTGGCCAACATGAGCCACGAGATCCGCACCCCCATGAACGCCATCCTCGGGCTCTCCCACCTGCTGGCGCGCCGCCTCGCCGACCCGGCCGAGCGCGACAAGCTGGACAAGATCGCCGAGGCGGCCAACCACCTGCTGTCCGTGATCAACAACATCCTCGACATCTCCAAGATCGAGGCCGGCAGGCTGACACTGGACGAGGCCGACTTCTCCCCCGCCGCACTGCTGGACCAGGTGGCCTCGCTCATCGCCGGGAAGGCTCGCGCCAAGGGCCTGGAACTGGTGACCGACTGCGACGGCCTGCCCCCGGCACTGCACGGCGATGCCACGCGCCTGCGCCAGTCCCTGCTCAACTACGCCGGCAACGCCGTCAAGTTCACCCACAAGGGTCGCATCACCCTGCTGGCCCGCACGCTGGAGGAAACCGCCACCGGCATGCGGGTGCGCTTCGAGGTCCGCGACACCGGCATCGGCATCGCGGCCCATGCCCTGGAGCGCCTGTTCACCGCCTTCGAACAGGCGGACAACTCCACCACCCGCCGCTACGGCGGCACCGGCCTGGGGCTGGCCATCACCCGCCGCCTGGCGGAACTCATGGACGGCGAGGTGGGCGCCGAGAGCCGCCCGGGCGAAGGCAGCATCTTCTGGTTCACCGCCCGACTGGGCCGGTGCGCCGGCGGGACGCTCCCGGCGCAACGGGGCGTCACATCGGCTTCGCTGGCGGAGGATCTCCTGGCCCGGGACCACCGCGGCGCCCGTGTGCTGGTGGCCGAAGACAATCCGGTCAACCAGCATGTGGCGCTGGAGTTGCTGGAAAGCGCGGGGCTGACGGCGGACCTGGCCGAGAACGGCGTGGAGGCCGTCACCCGCGCCACCGCCACCGACTACGACATCATCCTCATGGACATGCAGATGCCCGAGATGGACGGCCTGGAGGCCACGCGACTGATCCGCAACATCCCCGGCCGCACCCGCACGCCCATCCTGGCCATGACCGCCAACGCCTTCGGCGAGGACCGCCGGCGCTGCCTGGAAGCGGGCATGAACGACCACGTGCCCAAGCCCGTCAACCCCGGCGCCCTGTTCGCCGCCCTGCTGAAATGGCTGCCGCGGCGCACCACCGCCCCGGGGCGAGTTCCCGACCCGCCCGCCGCCGTCTCCGCCGGTGGGCGGCGCGCCATCCTCGCCGCCCTGCCCGCCGCAAACCTTGCGATGCCCGACGAGGGCGCCGCGCCACCACCCCCCGACACGTCGCCGAACGAGGCGGAGCAGATCCTGAAGCGGCTCGAAGCCCTCCTGGAGCGCGACGATACCGAGGCCAACGACCTCGCCCTCGACGCCGCGCCCCTGCTGCGCGCCGCCCTGGGCGAAGCCGCGCAACGACTCCAGCGCCAGATCGCAGCCTTCGACTACCCCCGGGCCCTGGCCACGCTGCGCGCCGCCCCGCACTCGCCGACGCGGCGCTGAGTCACCGCAGGGCCTGATCCCCCGCGAGGGATCGTCACCATGCGCCGCGTCTTCGACCACGTGCGCATGGTGGCCAAGTGGAACACCACCGTGCTCATCCGCGGCGAGACCGGCACCGGCAAGGACCTCATCGCCAACGCCATCCACTACAACTCGCCCCGAGCCCGCAGTCCCTACGTGCGCCTGAACTGAGCCGGCCCCTTATTAGAGGAAAACGGGTTCGTGATGGTCAGTCCGCCTCAAACACCTGCCCATCCTGCATGTCCTCGGTCACGAGCGTCCTGCACTCGGCAAGCAACGCCGCGGCGATCACCATGGCGTCGTAGATGGAAAGGCTGTGCTTGTCTGCCAGCGACAGGCCCATGTCTTGGGTTTCCTCGGTGATCGGCACGACCTTGCACACGGCGCGGATGGGAGCGAGCACCTCGCGCACTTCTGCGACCGACATCCCCAGCTTGCGCGTGGCCACCGACGCGAACTCGTTGAGTACCTGCACACTGATGACGCCGCCCCCCGCCAGGACTTCTTCGGCGCGGTCGGCCCTGGATTCGTCAGCCGAGAGCAGGTACAGGAGGACGTTGGTATCGAAGAACCGCTCAGCGGCGCTCATGGGCTTCAAGCCGGTCGAACTTGAAGTCGGCGGGAAGGCGGCCGCGGAACTTCCTCAGCCGCGCCAGCAGTTCGCACGCTCCGGGGCGCTTCTGGATGTCGAACGTTCGCGCGCCGGCGACCTGGATTTCGATTTCGTCGCCTTCCTTGAGCGCGAGCGCTTCCACCACGGCGGCGGGCAGGCGCACGGCCAGACTGTTGCCCCACTTCGAGACCTGCATGTTTGCCTCCGGAATGGCGGATATACAGACCTGTATTGTCTATCTTTGGCGCTTCATGCGCACTGCGGTGGACGCATTCAGGATGCAGCGGCGCTTGCCCAGTTTTCCACCACCAAGCCGGGATACCCCCGGAAATCCGCCTCGTTGTTGGTCACGAGGATAGTGCCCGCGCTCACCGCATGCGCTGCGATGAGCCGGTCCAGGGCATCGCGGTTGCGTTCGCGCACGGCAGCGCGCAGCACGCCGTAACTTTCCGCGGCGGCCTCATCGAAAGGCAGGACCGGAATCCGGGCGGTCAGGGCGCTCAACACCTGTGCATTGTGGTCGCGGCTGGCCGGGTGCATTTCAAGGCCCGCGCGCAACTCGGCCAGGGTGACGACGGATATGACCGCGTCGCCCTGGTGCAGGGCCTCCAGCCGCTGCAGCGCGGCCGCCGGGTGGCGCTTCATGAGGTAGATGCAGATGTTGGTGTCGAGCATGTAGCGCATGCCTAGCCCTCGCGTTCCGGGCCGGCGGTGCGCTCGAAGGCGCTCCAGTCACGCTCGGCTTCTTCGTGGAACTCCCGCCCTTCGGCCATGAAGTCGGGGCTGAACATGGCGAAGATCTTTCCGACGCCGGCCAGGGTTTGCCGTGACACGGGGCGAAGCACCAGGGTGTTGCCGACCTTTTCGATCTCCACCTCCTGGGAGGCTTCGGCGATGGCGAGTTCCTTGGGGATGCGCACGGCCAGCGAATTGCCGCTCTTGAAGATCCGGGTCAGCATGGCGAGTTCCTGTAGCGATGTATATACAGGATATACGCTCGGTGCGGCGGGTGCAACCGGGCATCGCGACAGCAAGGCGGCAGATCGAGCCAACGCGGTGTCGGGCGCCGTCCCCGGGCGGCGCAGCCCCAGCGCCGATGCCCGGGGTGGGCGGCGAATCCCGGCCGTCAGAGCAGCCGCGAAACCTCGAACACGGCTTCGATCGACTGCCCGCTCCAGTGGTATTCCAGGTAGGCGCTGTGGAGGCAGTTGCGCACGATGGCCGTGCGCAGGGCGGCGAGGCATTCTCCGCCTGCGTGCCGCACCGAGGGGTAATGGATGCCCGCGGCGCCCCGGGCGCGCAGCGCCCGCCCGATGCCCTGGGCGTAGCCGTAGTCATGGGGGTCGACGATGCGCGGCTCGGCTTGGCAGGCCTCGCGCAGGTCGGTCACCTCGCCGCTGGCCTCGACGGTGTAGAGCCGCATCTGCAGGCGCATGGGCGGCTCCCGCGTGGCATCCATGAAGCGGGCCTGGTGGTGGCGGGACTCTTCCACGGCGGTGATGCGGCTGCGCGCGCAGTAGAAGACGCCGTAGCTGCCGTCGCTGAAGCGGTTGCCCTGTGGATTGGGGTGGGTGAAGGCGGCCATGATGGACGTGCTGCCGGGGCCGAACAGGCGCTCGTCCGCGGGCACCAGGGTGATGTCGCCGAGATCGTCGCGGATGCGGTCGTTGGTCATCGCCTCCAGGGCGTAGAGGGCGTCGAAATCCTCCGGCGCGGCGACGCGCTCGAACAGGCCGACGGCCGGAAAGCGCGTGGGAATGACCCGGTAGGCGGGCGCCCAGGCGAGGCGGGAAGTGGGGTAGCTCAAGCCCAGCCGCCGCGCTGGGCATCCAGGTACTGGCGCACCGCCAGCAGGTCGGCCACGTTGCCGCCGAGCATGCGCTCCAGCGCGCTGCGCCCGCCGAACAGGGGCGCGGAATTGGCCTTCTTCACCCAGGCATCGGCGGCGCGAACGTCGGGCAGCAGGATCTGCAGCGCCTTGTAGATGCCCAGCACGTAGGACAGGCGTTCCAGCGTGTCGTGCCCGGGGGCGGCGCTCTCGGGCGCGGCCTTCCACTTGTAGTAGGTGGAGCGGCCCGGGCCGCCGAGCAGGGTGATCTGCTCGCCATCGGTCAGGCCCCAGTCGCGGCCGATGTTGAAGAAGGCGCGCAGGCCCGCGGCGGACATGGCCTTGCGCTCGGGCGGGGTGCCGGCGGGGCGGGGGCGGCGGGCAGCGAGAGGCATGGTGTCGTGGTCCAGTCGCGGAACTGGCTATCAGCGTAGTCCACATTCGGACTCGATGCAACGTTGGTATGTGGCGCACGTCCTGGGCGCCAACGCGGCAATCCGAAGCGTCATCCCCGCCGCGGCCCCTGAACGACAGCCGACACTGCACGCAGTGTGCGGTTTCCGGGTCAAAGCCCGCGCGGCCACGCGGGGCGACGTTCCTTTGCCCGACGGCGATGCGCCGTCCACATCCGCACCCGCCTGCGACACTCTGTCGCACCCCGGCGCCTCGCGATGGGGATAGGATTTCCGGCAGTCGTCCAGCGCCAATGCGCGGGAGTGCCCCATGAACGTGCCATCCGCCCCGACCCAAGCCCCCGCCCCCTCCGCCGCGACGGGCGCGGATATGCCCGCGCTGCTCCCGGGTGCGGGCTTCGCGCTGGCCTCGCTCATCCTGCTGCCGGCGGTGGCGCAGCGCATCGGGCTGGGGTCCAGCCTGACCATCGCCCTGCGCGCGGCCCTCATGCGCGCATCGAACCGTGTCTGACGGCGCGCGCCTGCTTCCCGCCGCCCTGGCCGCCGGCGCCATCCTGCTTTCCGCCTGTTCCGACGGCGGCCCCGCTTCGGCGGGCCACGCCGCGCTCAACCTCTCCGGCCGGCCCGCCGGCGGCGACTTCGTGCTGCAGTCCGCCGCCGGGCCGCTGGACACGAAGAGCCTGCGCGGGCGGGTGCTGCTGCTGTTCTTCGGCTACACCAGTTGCCCGGACATCTGCCCCGGGGCGCTGGCCGCCGGCGCCCAGGCCCTCAACGCGCTGGACGCAAGGGAGCGCGAGCGCGTCCGGCTGGTGTTCGTCTCGGTGGACCCGGAGCGCGACACCCCCGAGCGCCTGAAGGAATACGTCTCCTACTTCCACCCGCAGATGATCGGCGTCACCGGCACGCCGGCGGAAATCGCCGCGGTGGCCACGGCCTATCGCGCCTTTTACGTGCGCCACCCCACCGCCGCCGACGGCAGCTACGCCGTGGATCACTCCACCAGCACCTACGTCATCGGGCCGGACGGCCGGCTGGCCGAGGTGGTGGTTGCGGGCATGAGCGCGCAGCAGGTGGCGGACGTCGTGCGCCGGCTGCTGTGACATGCCGGCACGCCCCTCCACCCTGGCCCTGACCGCGCTCGCCGCGGCGCTGACCGCCTTCGCGCTGACCCTTGCCGATGCCGCCTGGCCGGGCCGCGCCGGCGCGGCGCGCACCGCCGGCTCGCAACGTCTCGTGCGGCGCCTGGGACTCACCGACATCGCCCTGTTCACCGAGGCCCGCTATACCCGCCACCGCTCCCAGGCCGACCTGCATTCCGCCTTCCAGGACCACCCGCTGGCGCTGGAACACTTTCCCTCCGGCAGCCTGGTGCCGCCGCCCCGCCATGACCCGCTGGATCGCACGGCAACGCTACCTGATTGATTACGCGCTGGCCTCCGCCGCCCGCCGCCGCACCCGCAACATCGGGCTGCTGCTGGTCTATGCGCTGCTCGTATTCGTGCTCGCCTCGGTGATGCTGTTTTCCCTGGCGCTGCGCCACGAGGCCACGGCCGTGCTGCGGCATTCCCCGGAAGTGATCCTGCAGCGCATGGTGGCCGGCCGCCACGACCTGATCCCGCCCGGCTACGCGGAGCGCATCGGCCGCATCCGCGGCGTGCAGAAGCAGGCGGGGCGCCTGTGGGGCTATTACTACGACCCGGTGATGAAGGCCAACTTCACCTTCATGGTGCCCCCGGACGGTGGGATCGAGCGCCGCAGCATCGCCGTCGGGCCGGCGCTGGCGCGCGAGCGCGGCCTGGACGAGAACACCGGCATTTCCTTCCGCGCCTATTCCGGCAAGCTCTTCGCCTTCACCGTCGGGGCCGTGCTGCCCCAGGACTCGGAACTGGTGAGCGCCGACCTGGTGCTGATGCACGAGGACGACTTCCGCGCCTTCTTCGAGTATCCCGCCGGGCACTGGACGGACATCGCGCTGTCGGTGGCCAACCCACAGGAGGTGCGCAACGTCGCCGCCAAGCTCGCCGCTGCGCTGCCCGACTCGCGCCCCATCCTGCGCGAGGAGGTGCTGCGCACCTACGCCTCCATCTTCGACTGGCGCGAGGGCATCGTGCTCACCGTGCTTTCCGGCGCCCTGCTGGCCTTCGCCATCCTCGCCTGGGAGAAGGCGTCGGGGCTGTCCGCCGACGAGAAGCGCGAGATCGGCATCCTCAAGGCCATCGGCTGGGAGACCTCCGACGTGCTGAAGATGAAGGCCTGGGAAGGGACGCTGCTTTCGCTCAGCGCCTTCCTCGCCGGCTACGTGGCGGCGTGGCTGCATGTGTTCCACTTCGACGCCGGGCTGTTCGCGCCGGTGCTCAAGGGCTGGGCGGTGCTCTACCCGCGCTTCGATCTGACCCCGGCGGTGGACGGCCTGACCCTGGCGACGCTGTTCTTCTTCACCGTCTTCCCCTACACGGCGGCGGTGCTGGTGCCGGTGTGGCGCGCCGCCATCACCGACCCGGACGCGGTGATGCGGGCGTGATCGAACTGCGCGCCATCACCAAGGCCTTCAACCAGGGCCAGCACAACGAGTTCTGGGCACTCGACGGCATCGACCTCACCGTGGAGGCACGCCGCGTCACCGCCCTCACGGGCCCCAGCGGGTCGGGCAAGACCACCCTGCTCACTGTGCTGGGCTGCCTGGCGCGGCCCACCAGCGGCCGCGTGAGCCTCAAGGGCGAGGACATCTCCGGCCTGCCGGAACGCTTTCTCACCGAAATCCGCCGCCGCAGTTTCGGCTTCGTGTTCCAGCAATTCAACCTCATCCGCGGCCTGTCGGCGCTGGAGAACGTGATGTTGCCGGCCTACCCCCTGGGGCCGGAGTTCGGCGCCCTGCGGCTGCGCGCCGAGGCCCTGCTGGCGCGCCTGCACCTCGCCCACCGGCGCGAGGCGCGCGTGGAATGGCTCTCCGGCGGCGAGCAGCAGCGGGTGGCCATTGCCCGGGCGCTGATCAACGACCCGGAGGTGGTCATCGCCGACGAGCCCACGGCCAACCTGGACACCGCCCTGTCGCGCCAATTCCTCGCCATCCTCGAGGAGTTGAGCGCCGAGGGCCGCACCGTGCTGCTCACCAGCCATGACCCGCTGGTGGTGGAATCGACGGCGGTGCATCGGGTAGTGTCCATGCGCGACGGCCGGCTGGTGGCAGCGTGAGCAACCGTCGCCGGGCCGCCCCAGGACAGTTGCGCGCCCCCGCGGGAGGCTGTCGCGCAGCGACTGGGGGCACACAGTGATCTTCCAGTCCGCCATCATCGCCCTGCTGCTGGCTTCCGGCCTGGGCCTGGCGATGCTGGCGGCGGCCGCGCCGTTTGCCGTGCAGGTGATGCGCCACTGGAACATCGCCAGCGGCGCCGAGCGGCAACTGCAACTGGAGCGGCGCACCTACCTGTTTTCCACGCTGCTGGTGTTCGTGCTCGCCACCCAGGCGCTGGCGCTGCTGCTGTTCGTGTTCAACGCCGACAGGATGTCGGTGATGTTCGTCGGCGCCATGTGCGCCGTGGGCACGCTCAACGTCAACGGCTACGGCTTTCCGGCGCTGGGGCTGCAGATCGCCGTGTTCTTCGCCGCCGCGGCGTGGCTGGCGATCAACCACGTGGACACCCGTGCCCGCGACTACCCGCTGGTGCGCGTGAAATACGCCCTGCTGCTGGCGCTGGTGCCGCTGCTGGCGGTGAGCTTCGCCACCCAGTTGGGCCACTTCCTCAACCTTCGTGCCGACGTCATCACCTCCTGCTGCGGCAGCATGTTCTCCAGCGACGCCAGGGGGCTGTCCGCCGACCTGACGGCGCTGCCGCCCGTGCCGGCCATGGTCGCGTTCTACGGCGCCCTGCTGCTCGCGGCGGCGAGCGCTGCCTGGCATGGGGTGAAAGGCCGGGGCGGCACCCTCCTGGCCGGCGCCAGCGCGCTGGCCTTCGCCGCAGCCATCGCCGGCATCCTGTCCTTCGTCTCCCTCTACATCTACGAGCACCCGCACCACCATTGCCCGTTCTGCATCCTCAAGCCGGACTACGACTACCGCGGCTACGCCCTCTACCTGCCGCTGTTCGCCGCCACCGCCGCCGGGCTGGCGGTGGGGGCGCTGCAGCCGTTCCGGCGCGTGCCCAGCCTGGCGACGGTGATTCCCGAAACCTCGCGCCGGCTGGCCTGGGTGGCGCTGGCGGGTTATCTGCTGTTTGCGATCATCGCCACATCCATGATCCTGGCGTCCAACCTGGTGCTGATCGAGTCATGACGCACGTCGCCCCGCTCGACGCCACCAGCGTCGCCTGGCGCGACGAGGCAGCCGACGTGGCTTCGCCATCGACGGCCGGACGCCTGAACCCCATGATCGCCGCGGCCGCCATGGCCATGAGCTCGGTTTCCGTCGTGACCAACTCGCTGCGGCTGCAGCGGCAAGGGTCGAACTGAGCGGCGCGCCCGCAGGGCGCCGGGATGTCCGTCCCGTGCGGCCCCGCTGCGGCAGACGCGACGGCGAGCGGTCCTACGCGCTACTGCCCGTTTTCGCGCGCCCCGCCCCGCAGCGGCGCTTCTCGATGCGGCGCCGGCGATGGCTGTCGGCGCGAATCCTGGCGACGATGTCCCGGCCCGCCTTCTCCTGATGGGCTTCCAGTTTCCGCTGCAGCGTGCGCCGGTTCATCTTCAATTCGCGCGCCGCCGCCGACACGTTGCCGCCGTGGTCGCCCAGGGCCCGCAGGATGTGTTTCCACTCCAGCTCGTCCAGCGTATGGACCCGCTCGGGCTCGGAACCCGGCAGCCCCGCGGACGTCGACGCGGGGTCGATGCCCAGTCCGTGGAGGATTTCTTCCACATAGGCGGGCTTGGCCATGTAGTTCCAGGCCCCAAGCTTGATGGAGTAGATCGCCGTTTCGATGCTGGCGTGGCGGGTCAATACCAGGATCCTCATGGCGGGACAGATGGCTTTCAGCGGTCGGATCAGCCCGAGGCCCGACGCATCGTCGAGTTGCTGCTCGATGATCGCGTAATCGGGGCGTGCGGCAGTGGCCGCGGTGATCGCCGAATCGGGATCGCGACACGAAACGGCCTCGAAGTGGCGCCGGCGCAGGGTACGGGTCAGGGTTCTGGAGTGGATCGGATCGTCGTCGACAATCAACATGCGCGCACAGGTCATGGGCGAGGGCCTTGGGATGGCAGATGCCCTGCTCCTATCAATCTCCGTGCCAGTGGAAAGGCGGGGGCCTGAATTCCGCTTTCTATCTAAAACAACGCCTTACATTTGCACGACAGAGTCCTGGGATCACCCGGGGATCACCCTGGTGTCACCGAATGCCATAAGCGGCACCCGCAACCGCCATTACTGGCGTTCCCTTCTCGCCATCCCGGCTTCCTGCGCAAGCCGTTCGAACGGGCCACACTCGCCCGGGTCCAGGGACAGCCGGAAACGCCGCGGAATCGGGCCCTTCGAGGCCCTGCGACAATATGTAGCAAACCGCGCACCGCCGCTCCCTGCCTGCGCGCAATTGCGGCCCCGCCTGTGTTTCCCGCGGCCCCCCCGTCTTGATGGCAGTCAATTTCCGGCCCCGGGCGCGCGTCTAGATTCCGCCTCCGCGCAGGTCGTCTGCGCACCAACACGGGAGGGCATCGCCCATGAGCGGATCATTCACCACGACGACGGCGCGCAACATCTTCTATGGGGGAACGCTGTTCTTCCTGCTGGTGTTCCTGGCGCTGACTTTCCAGAACGAGCAGATCATCCCGCAGCGCGACCAGCGGGAGATGCTCTCCAACCCGCAGATCGCCGCGGGCAAGAAGCTCTGGGAAACCAACAACTGCGTCGGCTGCCACACCCTGCTGGGCGAGGGCGCCTACTTCGCGCCGGAACTGGGCAACGTCGTTGTCCGCATGGGCAGCAAGGAGGCGGTCAAGGCCTTCATCCAGAGCCGCCCCGCCGAGGGCGTGCCGGGCCGCCGCTCGATGCCGCAGTTCGGCTTCTCGGACCAGGATCTGGACAACATCGCGGCCTTCCTCGATTACGTGTCGAAGATCAACGCCGCCAAGTGGCCGCCCAACGTCCAGGGCTAACGGACCGATAGGAGAAAACATCATGCAATACAAATCCCAAGCGGTCGCCAAGCCCTATTTCATCGGGGCGCTGGCGTTGTTCGTCGCCCAGATCCTGTTCGGGCTCGTCATGGGTCTGCAATACGTGGTGGGCGACTTCCTGTTCCCGCACATTCCCTTCAACGTGGCGCGCATGGTGCATACCAATGCGCTGATCGTCTGGCTGCTGATGGGCTTCATGGGCGCGGCCTACTACCTGGTGCCGGAGGAATCCGAGACCGAGCTTTTCAGCCCGAAGCTGGCCATCGCGCTGTTCTGGATCTTCCTCGTCGCCGCCGGCCTGACGGTGGTGGGCTACCTGACAGTGCCCTACGCCACGCTGGCGAAGATGACAGGCAACGACCTGCTGCCGACCATGGGCCGCGAGTTCCTCGAACAGCCGCTGCTCACCAAGATGGGCATCGTCGTCGTCGCACTGGCCTTCCTCTTCAACATCACCATGACGGTGCTCAAGGGGCGCAAGACGGCAATCAACACGGTGCTGCTGCTCGGCCTGTGGGGTCTGGCAGTGATGTTCCTGTTCTCGTTCTACAACCCGGACAACGTCGTCAAGGACAAGTTTTACTGGTGGTGGGTGGTGCACCTCTGGGTCGAGGGCGTGTGGGAGCTGATCCTCGGCGCGATCCTGGCCTTCGTGCTCATCAAGATCACCGGCGTCGACCGCGAGGTGATCGAGAAGTGGCTCTACGTCATCATCACGCTGACGCTGGTCACCGGCATCATCGGCACCGGCCACCACTACTACTGGATCGGCACGCCGGAATACTGGCAGGTGTGGGGCGGGATATTCTCCGCTCTGGAGCCCATCCCCTTCTTCGCCCTTACCCTGTTCGCCTTCAACATGGTGAACCGGCGGCGCCGCGAGCATCCGAACAAGGCGGCGACGCTGTGGGCGCTGGGCACCGGCGTCATGTCCTTCCTCGGCGCCGGCGTCTGGGGTTTCCTGCACACGCTGGCACCGGTGAACTACTACACCCACGGCACGCAGATCACCGCCGCCCACGGCCACATGGCGTTCTACGGCGCCTACGTGATGGTGGTGCTGACGATCATCTCCTATGCCATGCCGCTGCTGCGCGGTCGCGCCGCCAACAGCAACAAGGCGCAAGTTGCCGAGATGTGGAGCTTCTGGCTGATGACGATCTCCATCACCTTCATCACGCTGTTCCTCACCGCCGCCGGCATCCTGCAGGTGTGGCTGCAGCGCGTCTCGGACAACCCGATGCCGTTCATGGTGGCGCAGGATCAGGTGGCGCTGTTCTACTGGATGCGCGAATGGACCGGCGTCGTCTTCCTGGTCGGCCTGGTGGTCTATCTGTGGAGCTTCTTCGTCAAGGGCGAGGAAAAAGCCGCATGAGCAGTAACACGGCTTCAATTGCAGTGCAAAACCCGGCCGCGAGGCCGGGTTTTTCGTTGCTGGACAGGTATCACCCGCCTGGCGACCTGGCTATCTGGGTCTTCATCCTCGCCGAGCTGCTCGCCTTCGGCGTCTTCTTTGCCGTCTATGCCGTCGCGCGCATGAAGAACGTCGAACTCTTCAATGCCATGCAACCGAATCTCGACCGCAGTGCCGGCGCCATCAACACGGTCTTGCTGCTGGCCGCGAGCTGGTGCGTGGCGCGCGCCGTCGCCGCCATCGAGCACGGCCGCAGGGCTGCCAGCGCCCGCTGGCTGGTCGCCGGCATCGGCTGCGGCGCCGGCTTCCTGGTCGTCAAGCTGTTCGAATACGCAGCCAAGTTCGCCGCGGGCATCAACCTGGCGACCAACGACTTCTACATGTTCTACCTGTCGCTGACCTTCTTCCATTTCATGCACGTGATCCTCGGCCTGGTGATCCTCGTCGCCGTCTGGCTGAAGACGCGCGCCGGCGCCTACTCGGCGGCCGACCACCACGGCATGGAGACCGGCGCCGCCTACTGGCACATGGTGGATCTTGTCTGGATCGTTCTTTTTCCACTGGTGTACGTAATGCGATGAATGCGCGCCGCCTCGATCTCGTCTTTGCTTTTCTCGTCGCTGCCACCGGCGTCACCTGGGTCGTGGGCGAGTCGGGTTCCGCCGGTCCGGCCGCGGTCGCGCTCATCCTCGGCCTGGCGTTCGCCAAGGGCTGGCTGGTGATCCGCGAATTCATGGTGCTGCGCCGCGCCTCGCTCCTCTGGAACCTGATCGTCGGCGGCTGGCTGACGCTGGTGCTGGCGATCATCGCACTGACCTACTGGAAGGCACTCTGATGAACGCTGCTGCAAGCACTGAAATTCCCTACTACGAAGCCGCCGGCAACGAGATCGCACTGTTCGAGCACGCCTGGAAGAACCGCCTGCCGGTGCTCATCAAGGGTCCCACCGGCATCGGCAAGACGCGCTTCGTCGCCCACATGGCGGCGCGGCTGCGCCTGCCGCTGTTCACCGTCGCCTGCCACGACGATCTCACCGCCGCCGACCTCGTCGGCCGCCACCTGATCGGCGACGGCGAAACCTATTGGTCCGACGGCCCGCTGACGCGCGCGGTGCGCGAGGGCGGCATCTGCTACCTCGACGAGGTGGTCGAGGCGCGCAAGGACACCACTGTCGTCATCCATCCGCTCGCCGACCATCGCCGCGAACTGCCCATCGACCGCACCGGCGAGCTGCTGCATGCGCCCGACCGCTTCATGCTCGTCGTCTCCTACAACCCCGGCTACCAGAACTTCATGAAGGGCATGAAGCCCTCGACGCGCCAGCGCTTTGTCAGCCTGCGCTTCGACTTTCCCGGGGCGGCGCGCGAGGAAGCCGTCCTGCGCGGCGAGACCGGCTGCGACGACATGACCGCGAAGCGCCTCGTTTCCATCGGCCGCAGCCTGCGTGCACTCAAGGACGTGGATCTGGAAGAGGTGGCCAGCACGCGCCTGCTGGTCTACGCCGCGATCCTGATCCGCGCCGGCATGGAGCCGACCGAGGCCTGCCGCGCCACGCTCGTCGAAAGTCTCACCGACGACGCCGAAGTCGCGCAGGCGCTGATGGAGGTCGTGCTTGCCACCTTCGGCAAATAGCGGCGAGGCGACCCAGCGCCTGCGCCTTGCCTTCCAGACGGGGTTTTTCGTGCTGTTCATCGTCGCGCCGGTGTTCGACCTCTTCCGCTACGACCTAACGCGCGGTCACGCCATTCTGCTCGGCTTCGAGTGGCGCCTGGGCCTCGACGAGTTCTTCGCCGGGCGGATCAGCGCCACGCAGGCCGGCATCAACATCCTGCTGCGCCTGTTCCTGCCCATCTTCGGCGGCGCGGCGCTCTTCATCGCCGTCGCCTGGCGCTGGGGCCGGCTCTACTGCGGCTGGCTCTGCCCGCATTTCTCCGTCGTCGAGACCATCAACCGGCTCATGCGGCGCGCCAGCGGCAAGCCGAGCCTGTGGGAAGGAAAGGCCCTGCCGCCGAAGAACCCGGACGGCAGCACGTTCAGGGTCGACGCGCGCTGGTGGCTGCTCACGGTGCCGCTCGCCGTGGCTTTCGCCTTCCTCTGGGCGGTCGTGCTGCTGACCTACCTGCTGCCGCCGGCCGAGGTCTACGGCAATCTCCTCGCCGCCACGCCCACGCGCAACCAGGCCTTGTTCATCGGCGTCGGCACCTTCGTCCTGACGCTCGAATTCCTCTTCGCGCGGCACCTGTTCTGCCGCTTCGGCTGCGCCGTGGGGCTGTTCCAGAGCCTGGCCTGGATGGCCAACCGCGGCGCCATGGTGGTCGGTTTCGAGCGCGCCCGCGCCGCCGACTGCGCCGACTGCTACGACGCGGGCGGCCCCGGCCATGCCGCCTGCGAGGGCGTCTGCCCGATGCGGCTGCGCCCGCGCGTGCCCAAGCACAAGATGTTCACCTGCACGCAATGCGGCCAGTGCATCGCCGCCTGCGGCACGGTGGAACGCAATCGCCCGGAGGGCACCCTGCTGCGCTGGGTGGACCGGGACGCCGCGCGCCGCAACGAGGCGCAGGTGAGCCTGACGGGCAAGCGCGATCCCCGGGAGTAGCACATGGAAGAATGGGTCGGCGGTCTGTGGGACCGCTTCATCACCAAGACAGCGCGGCGCGACCACCCGGAAGCCGCCGTGCATCTGGCCGAGGTCGAGAAGATGCTCGGCGTGCTGTTCCGCGCCCTCGGCGGCGACGCCGGCCTGCGCGTCGCGCCCGCGGCAGACACGCGCCACGGCGCGCGCCGGCGTCTGCTCGAACGCGTCGCCGGCACTGGCGAGAAGAGCGCCCATGCCACGCTCGACCTGGAGACGTTGCGGCTGCCGCCTACGCTCGCCTGGTTTCCGGACAAGAAGCTCAATCGCGACCTGTATCTGTGGCTGATCGCGCTGGCCGCGGGCGCCGGCCCGGATTCGCTGGCCGCAGGCGCCGTCCCAGACGCGCGCGCGCCGGCAGCAAGCCATGGTCCATCGCCGGACGCCTGGCAGCTACGCAACCAGGTCGCCGTCCTCCGCGCGCTGAAACGCTTTCCCGGGCTGACGCCGCGTTACGAACGCCTGGTCGAGGCGGTGCTGGCCGAGCGCATCCCGCCCGATGCCTTGCCCGCCGACGAGGCCGCCCAGGAGCGCGCGCTGCGCGAAGCCCTGCGCGCCCCCGGCAGCGTCACCGCGCTGCCGCCGCTCGCCGGCCGCAAGTCGAAGCCGCTCCAGCCCGTGCCGCTGTGGATTTATCCGGCACCTCCAGCCGCAACGCCTGCACCACGCAAGGCCCCTGCCGCCGAGCCGCAGGACAGCGACGCCGGCGCGCAAAGCGCCGCGGAAAACCGCCACCATCAGGCCGAGCGCACCGAGCTGCCGGAAAACGAATCGCCTTTCATCCTCATGTTCCGCGCCGAAAGCCTGTTGTCCTGGGCCGAGTACGTGAAGGTCAATCGTGACACCGACGAGGACGACAACCCCGACGCCGCGCGCGCCGCCGAAAACATGGATCGCCTCTCCATCGCCCAGGACGACGGCAAGCGGGTCGCGTCGAAGGTACGCTTCGACCTCGACCTGCCCGCCGCCGCGCAGGATGACATCGTGCTTGAGGAAGGCATCCTGCTGCCGGAATGGGACTGGCGCCGCCACGAACTCAAGCCCGGCTTCTGCCGCCTGCAGACCATGACGGCGCGCGACGCGACAGCGATCCCGCTGCCCGAGCGCCTGCGCCGGCCGGCGCGCAAGCTCCGAAGCCAGTTCGCCGCGCTCGCCCCGGCGCGGCGCTGGCTCAAGGCGCAGCCCGAGGGCACCGAACTGGACATCGACGCCTGCGTGCGCCTGCACACCGACCGACTTGCGGGCCAGCATTTCGCGGCAGCGGGCGCCTATCTGGCACAGAACCGGCACGAACGCGATCTGGCCTGCCTCGTGCTCGCCGATCTGTCCCTGTCGACCGATGCCTGGGTTTCGGACGAGCAGCGCGTCATCGATGTCATCCGCGACAGCCTGATGCTCTTCGGCGAGGCGCTGGGGGCCACCGGCGACGCCTTCGCCCTGCACGGTTTCTCGTCGCTCAAGCGCAGCCTGGTGCGCTTCCACGAGATCAAGGATTTCGCCGCGCCGTTCGACAGCGCGGCGCGCGGGCGCATCGCGGCGCTCAAGCCCGGCTATTACACGCGCATGGGCGCGGCGGTGCGCCACGCCGCCTCGATCCTGGAACGCCAGCCCGCCGCGCTGCGCCTGCTGCTGATCCTCTCCGACGGCAAGCCGCACGACATCGACCTCTACGAAGGCCGCTACGGCATCGAGGACACGCGCCATGCCCTGATCAACGCACGAAGCAAAGGCCTCAAGCCCTTCTGCGTCACCATCGACCGCGAAGGCGCCGCCTACCTGCCGCACCTGTTCGGGCCGGGCGGATTCACGGTGCTGAGGAAACCCGAGGAACTGCCGCTGCGCCTGCCGCAGCTTTATGCGCAGCTCACGGGGCGCTAGCAGGCGGCGAACGGAATGCGGAAGATCGGGTGGGAGCGGCGACCGACAAGCTCCGACAGACGCGGTGCACGGCAGGCAACGCACCCTTCACGGGTGCTCGGACCTGCGCCAACTCCTTCACCACTGCGCCTCGGCCGGTGCGGTCGAACGCATGGCAATGATGACCGTCTGGCCATCACGTTCCTCTCGCTGCGTCGCCATGCATCCCCTCTCCTTTCAAGACTTGGTGGCAAACCCAAACCCCGGAAAAGCAGGAGACGGACGTCCTGCACTGCCGTGCTCCGCAAGAGGCGCGCCGCCGCCTTTCCACGTGGAAGTCCCTCGCAGCCCGTGGCGCCGTTAACCAACCGCATTCATCCGGATCCCCTGATTTGCAGAAGCATATCCGGACAATCGGCGCCGGCAGAGGAGCCGTTGACGCCTTGAGCGCCGCAGTATATCTTTTTGATGGATATCATCGGAGAGTGGCGTGGAAACAGCAAAGGTGTTCTGGTCTGGCCGATCCCAGGCAGTACGTTTGCCCAAGGAATTCCGCTTCGAAGGCGAGGAAGTGCGTATTCGCCGGCACGGCGCGGGCGTCATTCTCGAACCGATCCCGACCGATTGGGCTTGGCTCGACGCGCTCACCGGCCCGGTTGATGCTGACCTTCAGCAAGCCGCCGCCGAACAGCCGGCGCCGCAGGAGCGGCCCGAACTGGACGATCTGTTCCGCTGATGCGCTTCCTGCTCGACTCCAACGCCGTGATCGCTTTGCTGAACGATCCGGCGGGCCATGTTTCGCGGCGCGTCCGGCAATATCGGCCGGCCGACATCGGCCTCTCCGCCGTCGTCATGCACGAGCTCTATTTCGGTGCGTTCAAGAGCCAACGGCGCGACCGGAATCTGGCCATCGTTGACGGGCTTCGGCTGGAGGTCATCGCCTTCGACCAGGAGGATGCGCGGCACGCCGGAGAGATACGTGCCGCGCTGGCCGCACAAGGCACGCCGATCGGTGGCTACGACGTTCTGATCGCAGGTCAGGCTCGCGCTCGCGCCCTGACACTGGTGACGCGGAACCTGCGCGAGTTTCAGCGCGTGGACGGTCTGCGTCTCGAAAACTGGGAGGCTGGAACATGAGCGACAACGCCTACGTCTGCACATTCTTTCCGGGACGCGCACGCGCAACTCGTCAACACGCGCTTCGTCCGCGTGCTTGCGCAATGCCGCGAGTGCCGCCCCAAAACGCTTTCCCTCACTTTCATCGGATTCGCATTCCCCGCCGGCCTGACACGTGCGGCACCGTGACGGACAGGGCGTTGGACGTGTCCACCCGGAGCGGAGCAGTCGCCCGCGCCTACAAAGTCGGTCTGCTCGCGCAACACCGGAACGCTGATGCACGTCAAAGTTGATCAGAGCAGAAGATGGGGATCCGACGGGGGTCGCCAGGACCTGGAGGAGCGGCCGAAGCCGGTCGCGGAAACGATTACTGCCTGTCCGCCACGTTTGGCACCAGCCAGTTCTCCACCACCAGCCCGGGCACGCGCGAGAACTCGCGGACGTTGTCGGTGACCAGCACGGCGCCGTGAGCCACGGCCTGGGCGGCTATCCAGGTGTCGTTGGCGCCAATGGGCGTGCCCTGCCGTTCCAGTGCGGCGCAGACGCGTGCGTAGCAGAGGCTGACCTTGGCATCGACGACGGCCATCGGCATGCGCGCTGCCAGGTCCGCCAGACGCGCGCGGTTTCGCTCGGAGTGCGCGCTTTTCTCGGCGCCGAACGCCAGTTCGCCGAGCACGACACACGACAGGAGCAGACTGGCGAGAGGCGTGCCGTCGAGCCGGCCGCGCACTTCCGGGTGCCCCTTGAGGGACGCGATGACGATGTTCGTGTCGAGCAGGTAGCGCATCGCTCAGTCCAGCGACGGCACGGGCTCGGCGGGGGCATCGGCGGGCGCTTCGATATCGATGTCCTCTTCGGTCCAGAACGGGCGAAAGACATCCGCGGCCATCCTCGGCGCCTCGGGGACCAGTCGGGCGATCACCCTTCCATGGCGGGTGATGGCGATTTCGGCCCCGCCTTCCACTTCGGCAAGCAACGCGGAGAGATGGGATTTCATCTCAACGACCGGCACGGTTCTCATGCTGGGCTCCTGATATTGTGACCATATGACCACAATATCAGCATGTAAGCCAGAACTCAACCGCGCGCTTTCGCGCCGCACGGGGCGCTCCTGCGGGCGCGCCCGCGTGCTCACTTCTTGTTCGAGGCGCGCAGCGAGCGCGGCGGCCGACAGATTGCCGCCAGATGGGTCTGCACGGTGCGGTAAAGCACCGTGCGCTCGGGTTGGCTGCGGTAATGGAAAGTGCTGCGCGACGACGCGCGGGTGGCGGTGGCGGGCAGGGTTGTTAACTACTGCTTAACATCAAGCGCCAATCCATTTACTATCGCCGCATGCTTGCGTTGCGCTTTGCCAAGCCTGCCATCAAGGCGCTGCTCAAAATGCCAGCCGGCATTGCCGGGCGGATGCGCGCTGAGCTGGATGCCGTCGTCGCCGACCCGACCGCCTATCGCGGCGACTGGAAGCCGCTGCAAGGTTCGGACTTCTGGCGCTTGCGGGTGGGCGACTGGCGCGCGATCTGCGATTTGCGCGACGCAGAACTGGTGTTGCTGGTAGTCAAGATCGCACCGAGAGGAGACGCATACAAATGAGCGTACAAATCATCGAACTGAACGGGGTGCCGGCTTTCGCCGTGGTGCCGATGGACGAATGGAATACTTTGCTCGCCCGCCTGGAAGACGCGCAGGACATGGCCGACGCCAAGGCGGCGCGCGATACTGAGAACTTTCCTGCCGAGTTTGCCGATCGTCTTCTGGCAGGTGAATCGCCGTTGCGCGTCTGGCGCGACCATCGCGGCCTGACCTTGCAGGCGCTTGCCGAATCCTGCGGCGTGACGCGCCAGATGCTCTCGATGATCGAACACGGCAAGGCCAAGCCATCGGCTGACCTGCTCGGCAGGCTGGCCGGTACGCTCGGCTGTGACATGGACGATCTTCACGGCTGAGAAGCCTTCGGCTCATCGGGTGCCTCATTGCCTTGGGCAAGGAACGGCCCATTACCCGGAAAAAGGTCGAGACCGAAACCCAACGCTCCCGCCCTGTCGTCCGGCGAGTGCAGCAGGTATTCCAGCTCTCCCCGTTGCGCCTTGCCGAGATGGCGCTGGATTATTCCGGCGCTCGAGCCTACCTGGCGCCGAAGAACCATGAGCGCGACCTCGCCTGCCTGGCGCTCGCCGACCTGTCGTTGTCGACCGATGCCTGCGTTTCCGACGAGCAGCGCGTCATCGACGTGATCCGCGACTGTGCCGGCGCCTATGGAATGCGGGGCCGAGCGGGCGGCGCGCCGCGTGCTCACTCCTTGTTCGAGGGGCGCAGCGAGCGCCGCCGGCGCTGCGGTACCCGCTTGCGGATCTCGCCCAGCAGGTCCTTTCCTGCGGAATCGTTGCGCGCCGCCAGCTTGCGTTGCAGCGTGCGGCGGTACATGCCCAGCGCGCGCGCGGCGGCCGAGAGATTGCCGCCATGCTCGCGCAGGGCGCCGACGATCAGCTTCCATTCGAGTTCGTCGAAGCCGCGCTTGCCTCCCGGCATGGGCGCTCCCTCTTCCCCGGCCAGCGCGACCGGATCGATCCCCAGCGACGAGATGATCTCCTCGATGTAGGCCGGCTTCGCCATGTAATGGGCGGCGCCGAGCTTGATCGAGTCGACGGCGGTCGCAATGCTGGCGTAGCCGGTCAGGACCAGTATCCGCATCGCCGGGTTGATCGCTTTCAGGGGGCGGATCAATCCCATGCCGGAGTGCGCGCCCAGGCGCAGGTCGACGATTGCATAATCGGGCGGCAGCGTCCCGGCGCTCGCCAGTGCATCGTCGCACTTGCGCACGGAAGCGGCTTCGAAGTGGCGCATGCGGAAGGCGCGCGTCAGGATACGCGCCAGATCCGGATCGTCTTCGACGATCAGGACCCTCTTTCGGCGGCTCATTTTTCTCTGCATCGGGGTTGGGCAAACACGGGGATTGTCCGCATGCCGCGCCCGCCCGCCAATATGGGACGGTCGCGGACGACGGCGCGCGCATTCTCGGTTTCCATACCGTCAGCACGGGTGCCATCGACTTCCGCAATTGGCCGCCGGGCGTGCGCCTGCCGCGATACCCGGTGCCGGTGGCGCGCATGGGCCGGTTGGCCGTCGACGTTCGCGCGCAAGGTGCCGGGGTGGGTGCGGCCCTGCTGGATCATGCCTTGCGGCTTTCCGCGGCCATGGCCGAGCGTATCGGCCTGCATGCCGTGGTCGTCGATGCCAAGCATCCCGAAGCGGCGGCGTTCTATGCCCGCTACGGCTTTCAGCCGTTTCGGGATGACGGGTTGAGCATGTTCCTGATGATGTCGGTGATCCGTCGCCTCCTGGATGTTGCGGGCAGGCCCGTCAGCGCTTCGCCGGCCCCGCCCCGGGCGAGTCGGTGACGAAGGCGATCCTGGTGATCGCCGCCTTCTGCGCCACGTTCATCACCTCCAGCACCTTCTCGTAGCGGGTGCCACGGTCGGCGCGCAGGTGCACTTCGGGATTTTCAGGTCCCGCTTCGGCGAGGCGGGCAACCAGCGCCTCGCGCATGATCGCCTCGCCGTTCCAGTAGAGACGCCCCTCGCCGTCGATGGCGATCTGGATCACGCGCGGCTTGTCCTCCAGTTTCGCCGCATCCACCCTGGGCAGATCCACCGCCACCGCCTGGTGGAACAGCGGCGCGGTGATGATGAAGATCACCAGCAGCACCAGCATCACATCCACCAGCGGCGTGGTGTTGATCTCGGCCATGGGCTGGCCGGGGCCGGGGTCGAAGCCGCCGAAGCTCATGTTGTGCGCCTCATCTGCCCCGCGTGCCGCGCGCCTGCGCCAGGTCGATGGCCGACGCCTCGCCGGACAGGCGCATGCCCGCCGTGAGCCAGGCGTGCAGGTCGTGGGCGAAGCCGTCCAGCTCCGCCAGGGTGAGCCGGTTGGCGCGCACGCAGGCGTTGTAGGCCAGCACCGCGGGTATGGCGACGAACAGCCCGGCGGCGGTCATGATCAAGGCCTCGCCCACCGGCCCGGCCACCTTGTCCAGCACCACCTGGGTGGCCCCGGAAAGCCCCACCAGGGCGTGGTAGATGCCCCAGACCGTGCCGAACAGGCCGACGAAGGGCGCCGTGGCGCCGACCGAGGCGAGGAAGGTGAGCCCGCGCTCGATGCCGGCCTGGACCCTGACCATGCGCCCGCGCAGCGCCCGGGTGACGAACTCGTCCAGTGGCAGCCCCGCACCGATGCCGCCCGGCGCCCGCTCGCCGTGGGCCTGCGCCGCCAGCGTGCCGGCCCGCGCCACGGCGGCAAGGACGCCGCTCCTGTCCTCGCGCTCGATCGCCTCGAGCGCCGCCGGCAGCGAAGGCGCGCTCCAGAACGCCGCCAACGCCCGGGCGTGGCTGCGGGCGAAGCGAAGCTGGCCGGCGATCTTGCCGAAGATCACCGTCCAGCTCGCCGCCGAAGCCAGCAGGAGAAGGATGGACACGGCATGGGTGACCAGGTCGCCTTGTGCCCAGAAGTGGGCGAGGCCGAGGTTCTCGTTCATGGAGTTTCCTTCAGTTTGCGCAAGCGCGTCTCAGACGTTGCAGGCGGGGCGGACAGCCCCAGATGACGGCGCGCGGCGGCCTCGTCGGCGACCCCGGAAACGGCCGCCTTGCCGCCGCGCCCATCAAAGAACAGGGTGCGCGGCAGTTCCCCGCGCCATTTCGAGTCGAGGGCGTAGGCAAGCGCCTCCGGTGGCGCGGCGCCGTAGGCATAGCGGCGCCCCGGAACACCGAGCCGGTCGAGGGGCCCGGACAGGCCGTCGACGGCGGGTTCCGTCGCCACGGTGATCAGCCGCAGGCGGGAATCGGCCTTCGCCATGTCGGCGAAGCGCCGCAGGTTCTTCTTGCAGTGCACGCACTCGGAGGACCACAGGGCGACGATGGTCGGCGCCGCATGGGAGGCCGCATCCCCCAGGGCGCGCGCCTGCCCGCGGTCGAGGATGACGAAGGGCTCGGCCGGGAAGGCCGCCGCTGCGCCGAGGAGCATGGCGGCGGCAAGGACGGGGGCGAGAAGCGCTCGCATAGCCTCTAGCGCAGGGCAAACAGGCGCATGCCTTCGCCTTCGGTGCGCCAGAAGACGAAGAGGTCGTCGCCGCGCCCGATCACTCGCGGCTGGTCGGAGGCCGCGGCGGTCTGCGCAACGGCAAGCGGGCGAAAACTCACGCCGCCATCGCCGGAAATCTCCGCGCGCAACTGTGTGCGTTCGCCGTCGAATTCCTTCCAGGCGATGGCCAGCCGCTGCCCGGCCACCGCCAGATCCGCATGGGCGGCCCGCTCGCCGCCGACGGAGCGTTGGCCGGCGACGCCGTGGGCCGTCAGCCGGCCGTAGAACACCCGGCCCTCGCCCTCCTTCACGTTGAACCAGACGGCATGGCGCGTGCCGTCCGGCGCCACGGCGAGTGCCGGCCCGTGGTGCGGGCAGGCGTCGATCTTCCAGCGCTCGAAGGTGGCGCGCGTGACCGAGCTCGGCGCGCCGCCGGGGCCCAGTCTGGCCAGTGAGTGGTCGCGCTCGTTGGGCTCGAAGACGTGGCGCCAGAGGATCAGCGGCACGCCGTCGGTGTCCGGCGCGGCGGCGATGCGGCAGCATTCGCAGGAGTGGTCGGCGACCTTGACCTCGGGCCGGAACGTGCGCCCGCCGTCGTCGGAGACCGCCGCATAGACGGCGGCGCCGCGATAGCCCTTGCCGGCCGTCCTGGCCGATTCGAGATCACGCTTGTCGATCCACGCCAGAAAAATGCGCCCGGCGCCATCGACCACCGGCGCCTCGAAGCGGTGGGTGATTTCCCGGCGGTCGCGATGAACCGTGAGTGGCGGCGAAAAGGTGGCGCCGCCATCCTCCGAGCGCGCCGCGCGCACCGCCCCCGAAAAGGGCTTGCCCAGCGGTCGCGTCCAGGTCGCGAGCAGGGCGCCGTCAGGCAGGGCGAGGATCTTCGGCCGGTTCTCGCCGTCGGCGGAGATCGCTTCCGGGACGGCGTTCACGACCGCGGGCGGCGACCATGTCCTGCCCTCGTCCGGGCTGCGGTAGAGCATCACGTGCTCGCCCTGCTTCGTCACCGCGATCAGCGTGCCGTCGCCGGCGAAAACGGCCGAAGTGCCGTATTCGGCCTTCGGCATCGGCATCCTGCCCATGCCCTGGGCGCAGGCCGCGCCCGCCGCGAGCGCGAGCGCGGCCACAACGAGCATCCTGGCCGTCGTGCGCAGTGGCATCAGAAATCACCCTTGGCCTGGATGACCCAGGTGCGCTGGGTGTAGGGGTGATAGGCGTAGTAGCGCTCGTTTGTCAGGTTATCCACGCCGAACGCCAGCGAGAACCGTTTGTCGATCTGGTAACTGACTTTGGCATCGGCAACGAAGAAGCGGCTCACGGCGCCGTAGACGTCGTCGTGGGTATCGCTGTTGTCGAATTCGTTGAATTGCCTGCCGCCGTAGCGCCCGGCCAGGGTCAGGGCCAGCTTGTCGCTGGCGCGCCAGGTGGCCGCCAGCGTCGCCCGCCAGTCGGGGATGCGCAGCATGCGCCTGCCCACGCTCGCCGGGCTCTTTTCGTTGGCGAGAATGCGCGAATCCGCGAAGGTCAGGCTGCCGGTCAGATCGAGCCCCCGGACGAAGGCGTCGCGCCGCTGCAGCGTCGTCTCGATGCCGCGCACGCGCACCTTGTCCACGTTCTGCACGTTGGTCACCGTGGGCGTCACGGTGGTGTTGGTCTGGCGCGTCAGGGCATCGGTCAGGTTGTCCTGGAACAGGGACACGCGCAGGGTGCCGGCGCCCAGTTCCCGTTCGGCCGCGAGTTCGCCCGCCAGAATCTTCTCCGGCTTCAGACTGGGGTCGTTGTTGATGATGGACGTGCCGGTGATCGAACCCTGGAACAGCTCGTTCACCGTCGGGAAACGCACGGCGCGGGAAAGGGAGCCACGCAGCAGCCAGTCCTCGGTCGCGGCCCAGGACAGGGAAAGCTTGGGCGACAGGGTGTTCTCGCTGCGCTGCGGATACGGCACGGTGGACGAGGCGTTCGAGCGCGTGCCCTCGGACGCGCGCCATTGTTCGTAGCGGGCGCCCAGGGTCAGTCGCCAGTCCTGCCCGAAGCGGATCGCATCCTGCAGGTAGAGCGCCTGCGTCTCGGTCCTGCCCGTGGCGCCGGCCGTCAGGGCGGCGGTGCTCCCGGCGAGCCAGTTGGCCGTGGCGTAAGTCCGGTCGCTCAAGCTGTAACGGTCGAAGTGGTAGCCGAAGGCCACTTCATGGCCGCGCGTGCCGCGGTCGGGCCGCCAGTCGACACGGGCATCGGCGGTACTCCAGCCTGTTCCATCCTGCAACTGGACTTCTCCGGCGCCGCCGCCCGCCGCCGTCGGCAGGGCGACGGTGGGACGGCGCGTGATGTCCTTGTCGATGTCGTACCTGGTCAGCGCGACCTCGAACGCCCAGTCGCCGTCCGATTTCGGATCGAAGCGCCAGGCGAGGCTGTTCATCCAGTGTTCCTCGTTGCGCAAGCTGGGCTGCAAGGCCGTGGCGGACAGGGTGTAGCGCCTGCCGTCGATGTTCAGTGCGCCGCTGTAGACCGGGTTTCCCGCGGGGTTGCGCAGACAGCTCTCGACGCCGATGTCCGAATCGTTGCGCCAGTGGCCCAGGGTGTAGGTGAGGCGGGCGGCGGGCGAGAAGTCGTAGGCGAGCCTGATGTTGGCGTTGTCCTGGCGCGTGCGGTCGATGCTGGTGGCGCCCAGGACGACGCGCTCCGCACCCTTGGGATCCTTGTCCCGGTGGTAGCCGGTCACGACGGTATCGCTCCCGCCGGCAGCCGTCGTCGAGCGCGCGGCGGTCGAGAACGACTGCGGGTGGCCGGTATTCTCGAAATGGTTGAAGCCCAGGAACCAGCGCAGGTCGCCGTGCCGGCTGCCGACGGAGGCGCCGAGGCGCGAGCCGTCGTAGTCCCGGTCGGTGCCGTAGAGGCGGAAGTTCTGCCGGAACGCCTGGGCATCGGTGTGGGCGTCGAAGGCTTCCGGCATGCGCGTCTTCATGACCATGACGACACCGACGGCGTTGCCCGGGTACGCGGCGGAGTGGGCGCCGTAACTCACGTCGACGCGCTCGAGTTCCTGCGGCATGACGAGCCACCAGCGCGGCGCGAAAGCGTAGGAGTTGCCGAGCAGGTTCGACACCAGCAGATTGTCCGCATAGACGAGCGAACGGGCGCTGTCGAGGGTGCCCGCATTGCGCGAGGATACGATGGCGTTGCGATCGCCAATGTAGCGCTTGCGGATCTGCAGACTCGGCAGGTACTTCACCGCGTCCTCGGTATTGATGACGTTGGTGCTGTCGATGAGCGCCCTGCCGGCCGCCTCGGTGGAGGTGGTGATGTTGCGGAAGGCGGCGGGACGCTGGCAATAGACGCTCACTTCGCCGAGTTCCTGCGCCTTTTCCTCGGCCAGCGCCAGGCCCGGCAGGGCCATCGCGACGGCGAGGCAGAGGGCGTGCGGTTTCGGTTGCCTGGGTGTGCGATACATTCGGTTCCTCCCCGAGTCGATATTGGATGGTTTGTTCCTGGGCACTCAGCTATCCAGCCGAAAGACGATGGGCACCAGCACACTGGCCGCCACCGCCTCGTCGCCGCGCCGGGCGGGCACGAAGCGCCAGCGGCCGACGGCCTCCAGCGCCGCGTCGTCCAGGCGCGCGAAGCCGCTGGACTTGTGCAGTTCGACCCGATCCGCCTGCCCCTGCGCGCTGACCCGTACCCGCAGCACCACCTTGCCCTACTCGCCCATGCGCCGCGAGGCGGGCGGGTAGACGGGCCTGGGGTTCGACAGGTAGTCGGCGTCGAAGCGCGCCGCTGTCACGGGCGGCGGGGCCGCGGGCGGAGGTGGAGCCGCAGCCGCGGGCGGTGCCGCAGCGGGTTCCACCGGCGCGGCGGGAGGCTGGGGCGCGACGGCGAAGGACGCGGCCGGCGCGGCGGCCTGCGGGGTTGCGGTGATGACCGGCGGTGGCGGCGTGGGGCGCGTGCGCTGGCGCACCGGTGGCGGCGGCGGGGGCGGCGCGGCGCGTGGCGGCGTCGGCGCCTCTTCCACCAGGCGCACCATGATCTCGCGCGCGGCCTGGCGCACCTGCGGCCGCGCCGAAAGATCCAGGGCCGCCCACAGCAGGGCGGCATGGGCCGCCACGACCAGGGCGAAGCGCTGGGCGCGCCGTGCCGGCGGTTCCGGGGCGGCAAGAATGACGCTCATGGGTGTTTCCGCAAATGGCGGCAGACCCGCGCTGCGCCGCCGCCACACCAAGGCGCTCCACGGCTCGGGCGATGCCCGGCCTTCATCGATCCGGCGCCACGCTGGCCCTCACCCGCACCGTGCGGCCGGGCTCGTTGACACGGGTGGTCCGGGTGAATCCAGCCACCATGGCGCCGGCGCGGCGACGCGCCGCGATCGTCCTCTCGCTTTCATCTCCATCCTCCCCGATGGCGCCGGAAAGGGCCGGCGAATGGATGCGGATGTTAGGGCCGGGAACACGACGCGGGAATGAGGCGAATTGCCGCGCGGCAGATTGCCGCAGGCGGTGGGGGTGTAGCCCGCGACAAAGCGGGCACAATCGCAGGCCGCGCGCCTGGCGCCGAACCCGGAGAATCCCGCCCGCCCATGGAGAGCCTGCATGCCCTCGCCGCCGGAGCTTCCTCCTATTGGCTCGCCTTCATCACCGGCCTGCTCGGCAGTGGCCACTGCCTGGGCATGTGCGGAGGACTGGCGTCGGGATTCTTCATGAAAATGGGCACGAGGGCGCCGGCACCCTACCTCGCCTACCACGCGGCGCGCATCGGCGTTTATGCCGCCATCGGCATCGTTGCCGCCACGCTGGGCGCCGTGGTGCTGGCCAGCGGGCGCATCGGGCTGGGTCAGGGCGTACTGCAGATCGTCGCCGGAGGGGTGGTGATCCTGCCGGGGGTCTCCACCCTGTGGTCGGGCGTCCGCTTCTATCTGGTGATGTACCGGCTGGTCGCCTGAACGGCTGCGTCCGCGTGTCGACCCGGCTGCGGCGTCGGCGTGTCGACCGGGCAGCGCAGCGCGCGTCGTGGCCGGGAGGCGGCATCGGCGTTTCGCCTGCACCGGGATGCGACAAGATGCCGCACGGGCCGAGTATTCGCAGCGGCTAATATGGGGCGGAGGAATTTCCAACCGCCCAAGGAGTCCGCCATGGATCGCCGCCATATGCTCAAGCTCTCCCTGCTCGCCGGTACCGGACTGGCCGCCGGCAGCGCCCTGGCCCAGCAGGCCTGCCCAGGCGACGGCACGCCGTCGCAGTTCGTGCCGAAGAAGGCCGCCGACGCGAAGGCGGCCGAAAACGATATCGAGAAATTCCCGAAATGCCCCTACTGCGGCATGGACCGCAGGCAGTATCACCATTCCCGGATGCTCATCCAGTACAGCGACGACCTGCCCGACGGCACCTGCTCGATCCACTGCGCCGCCATCAGCCTGTCGCTCAACATCGACCGCGAGCCCAAGGCCATCTGGGTGGGGGACAACGCGGCAGCGGGCGAGGTCAAGCCGCTGGTCGAAGTGGACCGCGCCACCTTCCTCATCGGCAGCAAGATCCCGGGCGTCATGACAGCCCAGAGCAAGGTCGCCTACGGCACCGAGGACGCCGCCAGGGCCGCCCAAGCGGCCAACGGCGGCGAGCTGGGCAATTTCGACAAGGCCTTGCTGGCGGCCTACACCAGCATGTCCCAGGACGTGTCCCGCATCCGCAAGAACCGCGCCGAGCGGCGCCGCAAGATGATGGAACAGCAGGGCAGGCCCATGGAGCACAAGTCCTGATGTCCGCAGGGCCGCGCGCCCTGGCGGCGCTGCTGCTGGCCGCCTGGGTGGCGCTGGCTGCGGGCCTGGCGCTCGCCCAGGCGGGGCCCGCCATCCCGAAACCGGGGCCGAAGGATCTGTGCCCCGTGTGCGGCATGCTGGTCTCCAAGTACCCGCACTGGGTGGCGACCATCGTCTACAAGGACGGCCACGCCCACCACTTCGACGGCGCCAAGGACCTGTTCAAGTTCTGGTTCGAGCCGGCGAAGTACGCTAGCGGCCACCGGCGCGAGGACATGGCGGCGATCCGCGTCACCGACTTCTACAACCTGCAGCCCGTCGACGCCCGCAGGGCCTTCTACGTCATCGGCTCCGACGTGCTCGGACCCATGGGCCACGAACTGGTGCCCCTGGCCAGCCGCGAGGACGCGGAGGAGTTCCTGAAGGAGCACAAGGGCAAGCGCATCCTCGGCTTCGACCAGGTGGGCCGGGAATTGCCGGCGCAACTCGACGCCGGGAAATTCTGAGCCCGCGCGCCGGGGACGAAGCGTCGGGGTGACCGAACCACACGGTTCCGATGCGCGGCGATTCCCCCAGAAAATTGGCAAGCGACGACCACAGCGCCTGCCCCCTGCGGCGGACCCTGGCCAGCACGGGAATCACCATAGAAGTTCTGACGGGCCTTCATGCCCATATCGAAAGGCCGAAATTCCGGCGCGGCGAAATCCTGTTCCACATGTGCGCACCGGCCGACAGCGTCCATTGCCTGCGCCACGGTGTCGTCAAGCTGGTGCGCTACGACAGCGACGGCACCGAGCACATCGTGCGCATACTCGGGGCTGGCGAAGTGGCCGGCCTGGAATCGATCTTTCGCGATGAGTTCGCACACACGGCCATCGCGCTGGGGAACGTGGAAACCTGCCGGATTCCCTTCTACTACTTCCGGAACCTCATCGCGCAACATGAGGAGTTCCGGATGCACATCCTGGCCATGTCGCAGGAAGCCCTGCGCCAGGCGGACGCCTGGCTGGCCGAACTGGTCTATGCCGCCATTCCGGCCCGGGTGCGTACCGCCCGGTTGCTGTTGCGCCTACGCATCGACGACGGCGACCGCATCCACTGGCTCAACCTGGAAGACATGGGATCCATTCTCGGGGTCGCACCCGAAACCGTCAGCCGCGTGCTTTCCGGCTTCCAGCGTGCGGGCATCCTGTGGCGCGTCGGCAGCGGCTTCGCGAACCGCCACTACCGTGGCGACATCGCCGCCCTGACAAGGATATCCCGGGAAGGGGAGGCGCATCGATGGCGGCGGCAATTGCGGCAGGCGCGCGTCGCACGCGGCATATTCCGCCTGCGCGGCGCATGAATCCCGACGCCGGGGCGGAGTATTTGCCCGCTGCGCGGCCATTCCCCGGACTTCAAGCGGGGGACACGCAATGACGGACGAGGAGAAAGGGGGCGAAGGGGATCAGGAGAAGCGCGCTTCCAGCAGCGTCAGGTCGTCGGCCAGGAGTATGCCGTTGGAGAGATTTTGCAGCGCCTTCCGCAGCGCTTCGAGATCCAGCGGCGTGCGCGGATAGCCCAGGGTCTTCAGCATGCCGAGGCCAGTTCGTCCCCCTCACGTTCGGGCCTTCTTCGGGAGAGTCCGCCGCTACTGGCTACTGCTTTGGCAGCCGCAGGATGCGGCGAAGCGATTCCTCGATCGCCGCCAGGTCTTCGGCTCCGATTTCGCCGACAAGAGCCTTGAGCCGCGTCTTGTCTACGGCCCGAATGTGCTCGACGCGCGCTTTGGAGTCCGCCCCCATCGATGGCGTGGACAACAGCAGCGGCGGGACGGGCGGGGTCCTGGTCGTGGTCAGCGGCACCACGACCACCGTGCGGCGATGGTCATTGACCTCTTCCGTTGAAAGCACCACGCAGGGCCTCGTCTTTGCAATTTCCGAGCCGCGTACCGGGTCGAGTTCAACCCAATACACATGGCCGCGCAAGATGGCCTTGCTCATGCGGTTCTTGCGGCACGCGCCGCGCCGGGCTCCTGCTCCTGAAGCGCCTTGGCTTCCCGGTACTGACGTTCGAACTCCTGTGCATCAAAACCGTCGTCCACGTCGGCTTCGAGAGAAGTGCCCAACCACGAGGCTTCCTCGGCAACAAGCGCGGGGTCCTTGGCTTCAAGCTCGGTCAGGCGCTTTGCCGCCTCGGCCAGCTCGTTGCTCTCGCGGTCCAGCTCACGGCGAAGAAGGTCAATCAGGAACCGGCCACGTTGGCGTGGCGCAACAACCTGCGCGAAGCGGGCCGCGAGATCATCCGGAAGGCGCACAAGCACTTGCTGTTGTCTGGGCATGGTGGAGTTGCGATCTGACATTGCTCATATGAACATGATACATGCTATCACTCCATCCATGCCCCCGGACCGCCGCCCACGCCGGCGCCTGGCCCTGCCCCGGGGCTGAGGGATATTTGCCCGCAGGGCGGCGATTCCCCGGACTTCAAGCGCGGGACACGCGATGACGGACGGGAAGAATGGCGGCGAAGGGGATCAGGAGAAGCGCGCTTCCAGCAGCGTCAGATCGTCGGCCAGACGTATGCCGTTGGAAAAATTCAGCAGCGCCTTCTGCAGCGCTTCGAGATTCAGCGGCGTGCGCGGATAGCCCATGGTCTTCAGCGTGCCCAGCAATCCCTCTGCGCCAAGCATGTCTCCCGATGCGTCGTGGATTTCCGTGGCGCCGTCGGTGAACATCAGCAGGGCATCCCCCGGGGCGCAGGCGAATGCCTCTTCCTGGTAGTCTGCGCCGGTGGTCGCGCCGAGGGGCAGGCCCGAGGCGGCGATCTGGTCCGCCCCGCCGTCTGGGTGGACCAGGAGCATGCCGGGTCCCCCGGCCGACACGAAGCGCACGGTCCTGGCGGCGGCGTCCACGACGCCGCAAAGCGCGGTGGCGAAGGACTCGTATTTCACCACCTGGCACAGTTCCCGGTTCAACAGCCCGGCAAACTCCGCCGGCACGGTGAGGGCGTGGAAATTGCGCTCCCACAGGGCGCTCAGATGCATGGTATGGAGGGCGGCGGCCACGCCGTGCCCCATCACGTCCGCCAGCAGAAAGCCGTAGTGGTCGGCATCGAGGGCGCGGAGGGCGAAATAGTCGCCGCCGACCATGTCATGGGGCAGATAGATGCTGGCGAAGCCGACCCGGTCGTCCCGGGGCAGTTGATGCTCCATCGACAGGGTCTGGATGCGCTTGGCGCGCTGCAGGTTGGCGTGGGTTTCGGAGAAATCTCGGAACGTCTCCACGCCTCCGACCACCTGGCCCTGCGCATCGTGGATGGGCGCCACCGATACCGTCATGGGCACGCGCTCCCCGCTCTTGGTGAGGCCGTACACCGTGAGGGCGACGTTGCTGGCGCTGTTGGTGACCATGCTGCGGTGCAAGGGGCAGAACTCGTGGCCGCACAGCCGCCGTCCATCCTGGTCGACATGGGCGAGAACGCCGTCGTGGCAGCATCGGCCCACGACTTCATCGGCGGTCCATCCGGTGATGCGTTCGGCGGACTTGCTCCAGTACACGATGCGGCGTTCCCTGTCGCACACGTAAACGCCGTCGTTCAGCGAGTCCAGGATGACATCGGACACGGGTGCGTTTGCCTCGGTCACCGACGTACTCCTCCGACTGGATACCGAACAGAAGAGGTAACGGCACCCGGAGCGCGCGGGTTTAGCTGCGGTCGCTGCGCCTGCCTGAGGCGCCGCCATCGCTCCCGTGCGCCGCCAGGCGCCGCCGCATCCCCAGCGACCAGCCCACCGCCGCCAGCGCCGCCAGCACCACCGGCCCGTTGCCCAGTCGCGCGTAGGGCGTGGTGCCGGTGTAGCCGCGCACCTCGGCGGTGAGGGCGCCGGCGGTGAAGGGCGGCAGCGTGTGCAGCAGTTCGCCGCGGGCGCCGATCACGGCCGTCATGCCGGTGTTGGTGGCGCGCAGCATCATGCGGCCGGACTCCAGGGCGCGCATGCGGGAGATCTGCAGGTGCTGGGGCTGGGCCAGGGAATCGCCGAACCAGGCGGTGTTGGAGAGATTGACCAGCAGCGTGGCCTGCGGCAGGGCGCGGATGATCTCCTCGCCGAATACGTCCTCGTAGCAGATGTTCGGCGCCACCGCCTCGCCGGCCAGGCGCAGCGGCGGCTGCTCGGCACCGCCGCGGGCGAAGTCGGACATGGGGATGCGCAGCCATTCCAGCGTCCAGGCGAGCAGCGGCGGCGTGAATTCGCCGAAGGGCACGAGATGGTTCTTGCTGTAGCGCTGCGCCGGGCTGGCGCCGTAGCCCACGGCGCTGTTGAGGTAGCGGCCGGCGTTGTCGCGGGTGACGATGCCAAGCAGCACGTCCGCGCCGGGGCCGGCGGCCTCGGCCAGCGCTTCCAGGTAGCCCTGGGGCACGCCGTCCAGCGTCGTCGGCAGTGCCGTCTCCGGCAGCACCAGCAGACGGGCGGGATGGCGGCGCGCCAGTTGCAGGTAGGCATCCAGGGATTGGGTGAGGCGCTCCGGCTGCCACTTCAGGCTCTGTTCGACGTTGCCCTGCAACAAGCTGACGGTGAAGGCCGCCGGCTGCGCGTCGGTCCAGTTCACCCGTCCCAGCGCCGCGCCCCCCCCGGCCACCGCCGCCACGGCCGACACGGCCACGGCCAGCATCCCCGGCCGCCATGCCGCCGCCGGGCCGTCCCAAGGCGGCATGGAGCCCCCCTGGGGGGCAGCGAAGCGTGGGGGCGGTTCCGCTGCCGCCGCCGGGCCGTCCCAAGGCGGCATGGAGCCCCCTTGGGGGGCAGCGAAGCGTGGGGGCGGTTCCGCTGCCGCCGCCGGGCCGCCCCAAGGCGGCATGCAGCCCCCCTGGGGGGCAGCGAAGCGTGGGGGCGGTTCACATGCCGCGGTGGCGAGCAGCGCGGCGAGCAGCATCGTAATGAAGCCCAGACCATAGATCCCCACCAGCGGCGCCAGGCCGGCCAGCGGGCTGGGAGGCGTATGGACGTAGCCCAGCGCGAGCCAGGGGAAGCCCGTCAGGACCCAGCCGCGCAGCCATTCGGCGAGTGTCCAGGCGCCGGCGGCCAGCAGGGCGTCCGCCACCGGCCGGCCGCTGCGCAGCCACCCGAACAGCGCCCCGGCGCCGGCCGGGAAGAGCGCCAGCAGGGCGCAGAACAACAGCGTGGCCACGGCCGCCAGCGCCGTGGGCATGCCGCCGTAGTCGTGCAGGCTGACGAAAATCCACGACACCCCGGCGAGGAAGAAACCGAGCCCGAAGGCGAAGCCGCGCACCGCCGCGGCGGCGGCGGCATGGGAACGGCCCCCACGCTTCGCTGCCCCCCAAGGGGGCCCCCTGCCGCCTTGGGGCGGCCCGGCGGCGGCAGGGAAACGGCCCCCACGCTTCGCGCCACGCCACAGCGCCACCAGTGCGGCGAGGGTGAGCAGCGGCAGGGGAAACAGCCCGAAGGGCGCGAAGGCCGCGACCGTGGCCCCGCCCAGCGCCGCGGCGGCGATGACGGGCAGCGCGCGCCTCATTCAGGCTCGGGCTGGACGCGATCCACGAGGAGCGTGTGCACGCGCCGGCTGTCGGCGCGCAGGACCTGGATGCGCAGGCCGTCCACCACGACGGCCTCGCCGCGCTTGGGCAGCCGGCCGAGGTGATGGATGACCAGGCCCCCCACGGTGTCGAACTCGTCGTCCTCGAAATGGGTATCGAAGGCGGCGTTGAAGTCGTCGATCTCGGTGGTGGCCTTGACGCGGTAGCGCCCGCTCTGGTCCAGCAGGATGCTGTCGCCGGCCTCGTCGAAGTCGTACTCGTCCTCGATGTCGCCGACGATCTGCTCCAGCACGTCCTCGATGGTCACCAGCCCCGCCACGCCGCCGTACTCGTCCACCACGATGGCCATGTGGTTGCGCGACACGCGGAACTCGCGCAGCAGCACGTTGAGCCGCTTGGACTCGGGCACGAACACCGCCGGGCGCAGCATGTCGCGCAGGTGGAACTCCTTGCCGGCGAAGTAGCGCAGCAGGTCCTTGGCCAGCAGGATGCCGATGATGTCGTCCTTGCCCTCGCCGACCACCGGAAAGCGCGAGTGTGCAGTGTGGATGACCTGGTCGATGAACGCCTCGGGCGTCTGGTCGATGTGGATCACTTCCATCTGGGCGCGCGGCACCATGATGTCGCGCACCTGCATGTCGGACACGCCCAGGGCGCCCTCGATGATGGACAGGGCATCGGCGTCGAGCAGGTTGCGTTCGAAGGCGGAATGCAGCAGCGCGAGCAACTGCTCGCGGTCTTCGGGCTCGCGCATGAGCAGCGTGGACAGCCGCTCCAGCAGCGTAGGTCGACTCGGGGAACCTTCCATGTGCAATCGGCGCGTTCGGTGCAGCCGCTAAGCCGCGGAGTCGGCGTGGCGACTATCCGGCGGCATAGGGGTCGGCAATTCCCAGCGCGGCGAGTATCTCCCTCTCCTTGGCTTCCATGAGCGCGGCCTCCTCCTCCGACTCATGGTCCCATCCCAGCAGATGCAGCATACCATGCACCATGAGATGGGCGTAATGGGATGCGAGCGGCTTTTCCTGGGCGTGCGCCTCCTGCTCCACCACCGGCGCGCACAGCACCAGGTCGCCGGCCAGCCGCGGCGGCGCCTCGTAGGGAAAGGACAGCACGTTGGTGGCATTGTCGCGCCCGCGCCAGGCGGCATTCAGTTCGCGGCCCTCCTTCTGGTCCACCAACCGCACGGTCACCTCGCCGCCGCCGTCCCAGGCAGCGCGCAGCCAGCGGCGGATGTCGGCACGGCCGGGCAGGCCCTCCGCCTGGCAGGCATACTGGACCGCCAGCACCAGGCGGCGTCCGCCGCCCGCCGCACCGGGCTGCCCGGTCCCGCCGCGCACGGGCCGCCCGGGTTCCCCGCGCACGGACGGCTCAGCCTTGCGTACCTTCTTCCCGCCGTCTGTCGTCATCTTCGTAGGCCGCCACGATGCGCGCCACCAGCGGATGGCGCACCACGTCGGCGGCGGTGAATTCCGTGAACGCGATGCCACGCACCGCCGCCAGCACGCGGCGCGCCTCCAGCAGGCCGCTCTTCTGGCCGCGCGCCAGGTCGATCTGGGTGACGTCGCCGGTGACCACCGCCCGCGCGCCGATGCCGATGCGGGTGAGGAACATCTTCATCTGCTCCGGCGTGGTGTTCTGCGCCTCGTCCAGGATGATGAAGGCGTGGTTCAGCGTGCGCCCGCGCCCGCAGGCCAGGGGCGCGATCTCGATGGCCTGGCGCTCGAACAGTTTGGCCACCTTCTCGACGCCCAGCAGGTCGTAGAGGGCGTCGTAGAGCGGGCGCAGGTAGCGGTCCACCTTCTGCGCCAGGTCACCGGGCACCAAGCCCAGGCACTCGCCCGCCTCCACCGCCGGGCGGGTGAGGACGATGCGGCTGACCTGGTCGCGCTCCATGGCGTCCACCGCGCTGGCCACGGCCAGGTAGGTCTTGCCGGTGCCCGCCGGGCCGATGCCGAAGGTGATGTCGTGGTCCTGGATCTGCCGCAGGTACTGCACCTGGCGCGGCGTGCGCCCGTGCAGGTCGGCGCGCCGGGTGAGCAGCACCGGACCGGCGCCGGCCGCCGCCTCGGCGGCGTCCTGGCGCAGTTCCACCAGGCCCAGTTGAAGCTCGTCCAGGCTCAGGGTGTCGCCGGCGCGGTTGTAGAAATGCTCGATGGCGGCGGCGCCGCGCCGCGCCTGGTCGGCGGCGCCGCGCACGGTGAAGCTCGGGCCGCGCCGCGCGACGGCCACGTCGAAGGCGGCCTCGATCTGGCGCAGGTTCTCGTCCAGGGCGCCGCAGAGGTTCGCTAGGCGGTGGTTGTCCAGTGGGTCGAGATGGACTTCAACGGCGGCTGGCTTGGGCAGCGCCGCCGCCCCCGGCGTTGGGATCGGGGCCGGGCGCTCGGAGCGGCGGCCCGAGCTGCCGCTGCGGATGGCGACGCGCCGTCCGGGCTGGGGCTTCATGCCTGGGCCGCCGCCTCCCGCACGACCTCGCCGCGCAGGCTGTGGGGCAGGGCGGCGGTGATGCGCACATCCACGAAGCGGTGGATGAGATCGACCGGCCCGCCGAAATTCACCACGCGGTTGTTGTCGGTGCGCCCCGCCAGCTCGGTGGGGTCCTTCTTCGCCCGGCCCTCCACCATCACCCGCTGCACGCTGCCCACCATGGCGCGGGAGATGGCCTGGGCCTGCGCCTCGATGCGCGCCTGCAGGCGCAGCAGGCGGGCGAGCTTGACGTCGTGGGGCGTGGCATCGGGCAGGTCCGCCGCCGGCGTGCCGGGGCGGGGGCTGTAGAGGAAGCTGAAACTGGCGTCGAAGCCCACCTCGTCGATGAGCCGCATGGTGCGCTCGAAGTCGTCGTCCGTCTCGCCGGGGAAGCCAACGATGAAGTCCGACGACAGGCAGATGTCCGGGCGTGCCGCGCGCAGCCGCCGCACCACCGATTTGTACTCCAGCGCCGTGTAGCCGCGCTTCATGGCCGCCAGGATGCGATCGGAACCGGACTGCACCGGCAGGTGCAGGTGGGAAACCAGCCTCGGCAGGCGGGTGTAGGCGTCGATCACCCGGGGGCTCATCTCGCGCGGGTGGGAGGTGGTGTAGCGCAGCCGCTCGATGCCGGGGATGTCGTGCACGCATTCCAGCAGCAGGGCGAAATCCGCCGCGTCGCCGTCGGGCAGGGCACCGCGGTACGCGTTCACGTTCTGCCCCAGCAGGGTGATTTCCTTCACCCCCTGGGCGGCCAGCCCGGCCACCTCGACGAGCACGTCCTCCAGCGGCCGCGAGATTTCCTCGCCGCGCGCGGCGCCGGGCGATGAGCGCGGGAATGCGATGCAGTGTCTGCGGACCGAAAACGATGTCCACGTAGGGCGCCCGGGCGATGATGGCCTCGCCCTCCTGGCTGGCCACGCAGCCGCCCACGCCGATCACCAGGTCGGGCCGTTCCTGCTTCAGCAGCCGCACCCGGCCCAGGTCGTGGAATACCCGCTCCTGCGCCTTCTCGCGCACCGAGCAGGTGTTGAACAGGATGAGGTCGGCGTCCTCCGGGCGGTCGGTCTTCTCGTAGCCCTCGGCGGCGGCGAGCACGGCGGCCATCCGGTCGGCGTCGTACTCGTGCATCTGGCAGCCGAAGCTGCGGATGTAGACCTTTTTCGTCACTGCTTCTTCATCGGAACGATGTGCGGACTTCACTGCCGCTCGTACGCATCGCGCACAGGCCGCTCGGGCCGAGCGGCCTCCTCGGCGGTGAGGATCCACACCCGGTGCACCGCGCCGCCGTTGTCGGTGGTGAAGCGCACCAGCGCCGGCTGGTGTACCGCCGAGGGGACCAGGATGCGGTTGAACTCGTCGCGGATCTGCAGGCCGGCCGCCAGCGGCAGGGTGGCGCCGCCGATGTCCACCGACGACAGCCCGGGCGGCTGCATCACGCCGCGGCGCGCATCACCCGGAATCGGACGCTGCGGCCCGCCGGGCGCCACCAGCGCCTGGGGCTCCTGCGGCGCCTCACCGCCGTCGCCCTGCGCGGCACCGATGACGCCCTGGATGATCAGGGGGATGAGGGGATTCATGCTGCAGTCCGGCGGATGGGTCGGGCGAGGCATGCTCCACCCGAGGTGAAGCCGATTATAGACTAGCCCGGCACGCCGCCCGTGGCCGGAACAAGGGCAATTCGACACCTCTGTTCCGCACCGTTGCAGTGCCGCTCACACACCAACCCCCCGCTGGCGTCCTCCTTCAACCGCCGACGGAGTGCAGGTGCGACGCGGCCGCATGCCCGCCGGCATCGCGCGCGTCGACGGGGCGCAGGGCAACGCTGAACTCGCGTCCCCCGTCGGCGCGCTGCATGGTGATCAGGACGTCCACGGGCGTGGGCTGGTTGTCGGCGCCCAACAGGGTCATGGGAACCCAGCCGCCACTGCCCAGCGTCACCAGGTATCCCTCGAAGGCGGGGGCATCGCCTTCGGCCACGAAGGCCGCCAGCGGCAGGCCGACGATGTCCTGGACCTCGACGCCCAGAAGCCGCTGCACTTCGCCGTCGCAGCGGATGACGAAGCCGTCGCCGTCCATGGCCAGAAGGGCGGCGGGTTCGGGCATGGCCGGCGCGTCCTCGGACTCGGCCGCCCCCGGCAGCGCTGTGGCCTCGCCGTCGTCAGGCGAGCCATGCTCCGCCCGCCGCGCCGCCGTGATGTCGATGAACGACGCCATGGCGGCATAGGGCCGGGGGGAATCGCTGTGGAACAGCGGCTGCACGTTCCACGACAGCCAGATGCGCGACCCGTCGGGACGACGCACGCTGAGCACCTGGTCGCGGCTCGCCCTGGCTGAGGCCAGCGCCACCGCCGCCGGATGGGTATGCCGCGCCACCGCCGTGCCGTCTTCGAAACACCCCTGCCAGCGCGGGCTGCCCGGCATCAGCCCGAGCAGGCTGCCATGCTCCACGCCGAGGATGTGCGCCGCACCGGCATTGCAGTCGGCGATGCGCCCGCTGGCGTCCACCAGCATCACGCCCTCGGCCAGCAGTCCGATGAGCGCCCGCAGGCGCTGCTCGGCCGCCCGCAGCGAGTGTTCGAGCTGCAGGCGCGCCGTGTTGTCGCTGAAGGCGAGATACCAGGCAGGCTCGTCGTCATAGGCGGACAGGCGCACCAAGGCGGCGACCCAGAGATAGCTGCCGTCGGCGCGGCGCAGTTGCAGATCGCGGGCGGTACCGTGGCCGCGTTCCACGGCCTGGGTAAGCTGCTCCAGCGCCCGGGGATCGGCACACAGTTGCGCCAGCCCCCGGCCGACGCAGGCTCCGCGCTCCAGCCCGAGGGTCTGCAGGAGGGCGTCGTTGGCATAGCGCACCTGCCCGCCCTCCACCGTCGCCACGCACAACGGCAGGGGATTGGCCTCGGAGATGGCGCGAAAGTGCTGCAGGCTCTCGCGCAGGGTGAGATCCACTTCCTTGCGGTCGGAGATGTCGATGACGAAGCCGTGGATGCGCTGCGGACGCCCCTGGGCGTCGGTCTCCAGCCAGGCGCTGTCGCGCACCCAGCGCAGCGTGCCGTCGCCGCGCACGATGCGGTACTCAGCCTCGAAGGGCGCGCCCAGCAGCAACTGCTTGTAGCGCGCCTGGAGCGCCTCCCGGTCCTCTTCGTGCACGGCGTCGTCCCACAGCGGCGGGTGCTCGACGAAGTCCGCCGCCGCACGGCCATGGATGGCATCGGCCGAAGGGCTGAGGTAGAGCAGGCGGCGGCGCCCCGGCGCCATGGCATACACCGCCGCCCCGGCGCGGCGCAGCGTAGCCAGCAGCGCATCGTGGGTTTCCTCCAGCGAGCGCTGGTCGTGGTCCAGCTTGTCCAGCATGGCATTGAAGGCGCCGCCCAGCCGTGCGATCTCCGCCGGCGCCGCCACCTGCGCCCGCGACTGCGGCAGGCCGCCGGTCACCGCGCGGGCAGCGTCGAACAGGCTGTCCAGCCCCCGCAGCAGCCGCACCCGCAGCGCCACCAGCGCGATCACGGCCAGTGCCAGCACAACGCCGCCCAGCAGCGCGAAGCGCGCCGCCGCGGCCACGGGCCGGCTGCCGAGCCGTTCCGCCGGCACGCCCACCATGGTGCGCCAGTCCGTGCCGAGGATGGCCTGGTAGCCGTACAGGCGGTCGACGCCGTCGGCGGCGCGCACCTTGGCGGTGCTGCCGCGGCTCTGCGCGCTGATCGTGCGCTCGGGGGAAGGATCGGCACGGCCGGCGATGAGCGCGCCGGCGCCGTCGTCGATGGCCACCACGCCGCCCCCCGCCGAGCGGGCGTCGAACACCATGGGCAGCACCGCCGCCGGATCGGCCAGCAGCACCAGCATGCCCACCACGGCGCCGTCCCCGTCCTTCAGGGGCTGGGCCAGCGGCAGGTGCCAGGCGCGCCCGCCCGCCCCGGCCCGGGGCTTGCCGAGGATGAAGACGCCGTCCTGCACCACCCGCGCCAGCACCTCCCGCAGATCGGGGGACTCCGCCGTCGTCGCGTCCGGCGGGGCACTGCGGCACACCACGGTACCGTCCCGCGTCACGCTGAGCAGCCCGCGATGCTGGGGCAGCAGGTCGGGGAAGTCGCGAAACGCCGCGTCGCACGCCGTGGCGTCCAGGGCGGCGATGGCGGGGCGCTTCGCCAGGCGTTCCAGCAGCACCCGGCTGTCGTCGACGAAGCGCTCCACATTGACCGCCGCGTGATCGGCCAGCCGCAAGGCCACGGATTCCGTCTCGGACAGTTCGTCCACCGTCTGGCGCAGCAGTTCGTAGGCGATGCCGGCAAGTACCAGGACCGCCGTCAGGGCGACCAGCAGGTTGAGGCGGAACGTCAGGGACCAGGGCGGCGCCCTGTCATCGGTCTTCGTGGAGCGAGAAGGGCTTGGTGGCACGTTGCGGGAGCCGGTCTGGCGAGGGGCTGGATGGATCGTGAATGTTGATCCGCCGCATATCCGGGCGTCAAGCGCGCCAGGTCACAGTGTGTGTAAAGCGGACCGTTGGCAGAGAAGCGTGAGGAGTGGGGATGGGGACGACAGGTTCTCGCGTCTGAATCCCGGGTCCCCTCACCCCGCCGCCCGCCGGCTGCGCGACGACGCCAGCGGCGCGGCGTCGGCTCCGGGCGCACCAATGGTGAAGCGGAAGGTGGCACCCCCGCCCACCACGCTGTCCGCCCAGATGCGCCCCTTGTGGCGCTCGATGATGCGCTTGACGATGGCCAGGCCCACACCGGTGCCGGCAAACTCACCCGCGGCGTGCATGCGCTGGAACACGCCGAACAGGCGATCCGCATACTGCATGTCGAAGCCGGCGCCGTTGTCGCGCACGAAGAACACCGTCTCGCCCGCGCCGCCCTCCACCCCGATCTCCAGCCGCGGATCATCGACGCGGGACGAGAACTTCATGGCATTGCCGATGAGGTTGGCCCAGACCTGGCGCAGCATCGCCAGGTCGCCGCGCACCCGCCCGAGGTCGCCGACGCTGACCTGCGCCCGCGGCCAGGTCTCCCCCAGGTCCGCCACCACGCCGCGCGCCAGCGCGGTCATGTCCACCTCCGCCTCGGTCAGTTCCACGCGGCTGGCGCGGGAGAAGCGCAGGATGTCGTCGATGAGCTGGCCCATGCGCTCGGCGTTGCGGCGGATGCGCTCCAGCAGTTCGCGCCCTTCGCGGCTGATGGCCTTGTACTCGGTCTCTTCGAGGATATGGGCAAAGCCGTTGATGGCGCGCAGCGGCGCGCTGAGGTCGTGGGACACGGAGTAGGAAAAGGACTCCAGCTCGCGTACCGCCTGCTGCAGCTCGGCGGTGCGCTCGATCACCCGCTGTTCCAGCGACTCGTTGAGTTCGCGGATGGCCTCCTCGGCCTTCACCCGGGCGGTGACGTCGCGCAGGATGACGGTGTAGAGCTTCTGCCCCCCGGTCTCGAGCTGGGAGACGGACGCCTCCAGGGGTAGTTCGCTGCCGTCGCGGCGCACCCCCGCCACCCGTCCCATCTCCCCCACCCGCCGGCTGCTCGCGCCGGAGCCCGCAAATCCCGCCATCTGGCCCTTGTGCCGGCGGCGGGCGCGTTGCGGGATGAGGCGGTCCAGCGGCTGGCCCAACATCTCCTCGGCGCCGTAGCCGAACATGGCCTCGGCGGCGGGATTGAACAGCGTCACCCGGTACTGCTGATCCACGGTGATCACCGCGTCCATGGCCGAGGCGATGATGCCGGCCAGGCGCGCCTCGCTCTTGAGCAGCGCATCCTCGGCCTGCTTGCGCGAGGTGATGTCGGTGAAGGACACCACCGCGGCGTAGGGGCGCGCCGCGCCGGCGTGGACCAGCGGCTGGGCGTTCATGGTGACCCACACCAGCGTGCCGCCGCGATCGAGCGTGCCCACCACCACGCCTTGCTGCGCCTGGCCGGAGGACAGCGCCGCCAGCGGCGGAAAATCGGCGTCGGTGAGCGCCCGGCCGTCCTCGGCCACCGCTCCCCAGGTGGGTTCGCGGGAGCTCATGGCACGCAGCGCCTCCAGCCCCTGGCCCAGGATCTGCTCCGCGGCGCGGTTGCAGGTGACGATGCGGCCCGTGGCATCGACCAGCACCACCCCCTCGGCCAGGGCCGCCACCAGGCTGCGGAAACGCTCCTCGCCGGCGCGCAGCGACTCCTCCGTCTGGCGCCGCGCGGTGACATCGTAGATGCCCAGGTACACCGCCGCTTCGCCGTCGAAGCTGGCCGGCCGCGCCGAGGCGATCACCCAGAAGATGCGCCCGTCGGGGTGGCGCAGCGGAAATTCCAGGTCGCGAAAGGAGGTCTCGCGGGCAAGCCGCTCGGCCAGGCCTTCGCGCTCTTCCAGTCGCACGAAGTACAGGCCTAGGGCGTGCCCCTCGCACTCGTCGTGGGCGATGTCGAACACGCGCTCGAAAGCCTCGTTGGTGAAGCGGATCAGCCCGTCCGGCTCCCCCACCACCAACAGCGGCACGGGGCTGGACTCGGCCACGGTGCGGAAGTACTCCTCCCGGTCGCGCTGCTTGGCCTCGGCCAGGCGCCGGCCGGTGACGTCGACGATGATGCCGTCAACGCACAGCGCCCTGCCCTCGGCATCGGTGATGAGCCAGCCGCGATCATGGACCAGGCGGATGCTGCCGTCGGGCCGCTGCACCCGGTATTCGAGGCTGAACGGCGGCGCACCCTCGCGCACCTGCGCCAGGGTCTCCTCCAGCCGTGCGCGGTCTTCCTGCGCCACGCTCTCCAGCCACAGGTTGGGCCGGGCGTAGAACTCGCCGGCGGAATGGCCGTGGATGCGCACCACCGCGCTGCTCACGTACAGCACCTTCGAGGCGTCCGGCTGCAGGGAGTAGGTCACCTCGCCGGCGTGGCGCAGGGCCTGGGCGGCGTGGGCGGACGCGGGGCTGGTGGAGGGCCGGTTGGTGAGCACGTCCACCAGTTCGTTGAACTGGTAGCCGGCCTCGACCAGGTCGGGGGTGTCCGCCGCCGCGGGGCCGGTGACGCCCGACGCCCCCGCCTCGGCCAGGCGCCGGCGAGAGGTGCCCACGCGCAGCGCCAGCCCCAGCAGCAGGCACACGCCCAGGGCCAGCAGCCCATGGCGCGCCAGCGTCTCGCCGCCGGCCGCCGCGGCCTCGGCCACGGGCATCTCGGCCACCACGCGCAGGCCGGAGTCGGCCACGCCCCGCACCGCGTACAGCCGTTCCTCCCCCGCGGCATCGGCGGCGCTCACCCGGCCGTCGGAGCGCAGCGTCTCCACCTTGTCGGGCCACTGCAGTGTCTGCCCCACGTAGCGCCCGGCGTCGCGGGATCGCGCCAGCACCCGCCCGCCGGCGTCCACCACCGTCACCACCACGCCCGGGACCGCCCAGGCATCGGACAGCCACGCCTCGCGCGACAGGTCCAGCATGGCGCCCGACGCACCCCGGACCTGGTGCGCCGCCCGGGTGGCCGCGTCGTCCAGCATCCGGCTCCCCTGCGCCCGCGCCGTCCGCCAGTCCTCGAAGGCGAAGTAACCCAGGCCGGCAAGCAGGGCGAGGCCCAGCAATGCCAGCGACACCGTTGCCGACCCACCGGCAACGGCCCGCAGCCTCTCCAGCATTTGCGACGCGAAACGTATGACCATCGCGCAGGGACCACCCCCTGGCGCCGGGGGCAAGCCCCCAGAGCCTTCATGGCACGGACAAGAGCCCGAGAATACCGCCGCATGCGCCGGTGCGGCAACGCGGCGGAGGAATTTCGCTGCAACCCGAAGGAATGGCGCACAGCGCGCGCCCGGCCCATGCGCCGGGAATTCGCTGGTCCGGAAAGCAAAAAGCCCGACCTGTCCGGCCGGGCTGAATGCGTGAAACGGTTGGTGGCGAATCAGGGATTTGAACCCCGGACCAACGGATTATGATTCCGCTGCTCTAACCGCTGAGCTAATTCGCCACGCGGAGGCGAATTTTCGTGCCACCGCTCGAGACTTGTCAAGTTCGCGCCGCGCAGGGGACAATCCGCCTTCTTCTGCGCCGCCGGACCTTTCCGCTTCCGCTCCGTGCCAGCCCCTCCCCTGCATTTCGATGTCGTCATCGTCGGCGCCGGCCTCGCCGGTGCGAGCCTGGCCGTGGCGCTGCGCGAGGCGCGGCTGCGGGTCGCCGTGCTGGAAGGACGCCCGCCCGAGCCGGCCGGCCCGGGCTGGGACAGCCGCATCTACGCCATTTCGCCGGGCAACGCCCGCTTCCTCGAAGCCATCGGAGCGTGGCGGCATCTGGACGCTTCCCGCATGTGCCCGGTGGACCACATGGAAATCCACGGCGATCGCGGCGCGCGGCTCGATTTCTCCGCCTACGAGTGCGGCATCCCCGAACTGGCCTGGATCATCGAGAGCGGGCTGATGGCGCGCGAGCTGTGGGAAACGCTCAAGCGCCAGGCCAACGTCACGCTGCTGTGTCCCGCCCGGCCGGTGGAGCTTGCCGTCGGCGCCGAGCACGCACGGCTGCGCCTCGATGACGGACGCGAACTCACGACCCGGCTGGTGGTGGGGGCGGACGGCATCAACTCCTGGGTGCGCGGCGCCGCCGGCATCGGCGAGCGCATGCACCCCTACGGCGAGCAGGGCGTGGTGGCCAACTTCGCCTGCGAGCGCCCGCATCACGGGCGGGCGTTGCAGTGGTTCCGCGAGGACGGGGTGCTGGCCTGGCTGCCCCTGCCCGGCAACCGCTTCTCCATGGTCTGGTCCACCCCCGACGAGCATGCCCGGGAACTGGTGGCGCTGTCCGGGGCGGAACTCTGCGAGCGCGTGGCGCAGGCCGGCCGGCACCGACTGGGCGCGCTGGAGCGGATCACCCCGGCGGCCGGCTTCCCGCTGCGGCTGATGCGGGTGCAGCGGGTGGTGGCGCCGCGCATCGCCCTCATCGGCGACGCCGCCCACGCCATCCATCCCCTTTCCGGCCATGGCATCAACCTGGGTTTCAAGGACGCCGAAGTGCTGGCCGGGGTGCTGCGGGATCTGCCGCAACACCTGGACTGCGGCGAGGAAGTGCAGTTGCGTCGCTACGCCCGCGCCCGCGCCGAGGAGGTGCTGGCGCTGCAGACCGTCACCGACGCCCTGCAGAAGCTGTTCCGCCCGAGGAACGAAGCGCTGTCGTGGTTGCGCAACTTCGGCCTGAACCTTACCAACCGCCTGCCGGTCGTACGGCAGATCCTTGTGCGTTACGCCATTGGCTGAGCACCCGGGAAGGGTGCGTTTACAACCAGGCACCCGGGAAGGGTGTGTTTACAACCAGGCACCCGTGAAGGGTGCGCACCGACCACGCCAGCCGCTCATCCGGAGACCCCTTCCATGAAGAAATTCCTGCCCGCGCTTGCCGCCGCGATCCTCTGGCTGGCCACGCCGGCCCACGCCGAAGAAGCGGCGGTCAAGGCCGCCATCGAAGCCAAGCTCGCCGCCAAGGTGGATGGCGTGACCAGGACGCCCCACCTGGGCCTCTATGAGGTGCGTGCCGATGGCCAGATCTTCTACACCGACGAGAAGGTGAGCCTGATCTTCGCCGGCGACATCATCGACGCCAGGACCATGCAGAACCTCACCCAGGAGCGGCTGCGCAAGCTCTCCAGCATCAAATTCTCCGACCTGCCGCTGGAGCAGTCCTTCAAGATCGTGCGCGGCAACGGCAAGCGGGTTGTGGCCTACTTCGCCGATCCCAACTGTGCCTACTGCAAGCGCTTCGAGAAGGATCTGCAGAGCCTGCCGGACCTCACCATCCACACCTTCATGCTGCCCATCCTGTCGGCGGATTCCATGGAGAAATCGAAGGCGGTGTGGTGTTCCCCCGACCGCGCCAAGGCGTGGATGGACATGATGCTCAACGGCGTCAATCCCACCGCCGCCGGCACCTGCGACACCCCGCTGGAGAAGAACCTCGCCCTCGCCGAGAAATACCGCATCCGCGGCACCCCCACGCTGTTCCTCAGCAGCGGCGAGCGCATTCCCGGCGCGGTTCCCGCAGCGCAACTGGAGAAGATGCTGGCGCAGTCGAAAGGGAAGTGAGGAGCAGAGATGCGTGAGGCGTCCGGGTTGAGGGGCCTGGAGCAATGAGCAGGATTCGGGGCTGTGCGGCCTGTCTGTGGGAGCGGGCTTGCCCGCGATTACGGCGGCCGCAATCGCGGGCAAGCCCGCTCCCACATCCCTCACTCGCTTCCCACCCATCTCCCAGCCCACCGGCGGCGCGACGGCGCCTGCCGCCAAGGCCAGAGGCGAGAAGTAGCCCCGAAGGAGGGCGCGGCCGCACCGCGCCACGAGGTGCGGCCCTTGGGGCGCTCAGGCGAAGCGCCGACTCCGCGGCTCAGTCGAAGCGCCGACTCCGCGGCTCAGGCGAACAGGATGTCGTCCGCCAGCGCCGCCCCGCTCATGCGGTAGATGTAGGCCCAGGCGAATCCACCTGCTCCGATCCCCATCTGCATCCAGGTGCCGGCCGCGTCGTCGTAGAACTGGACAGCGCCGCGCCCGATTCCGGTGAGGAGGATGGAGTCGTTGTCCGCGCCTGCATCGCCAAAGTCGTAGATCACGTCAATAAGCCCGGCATCCAGTTCGTAGGCGGTGAATGCGAAGGTGTCATTGCCGGCACCGCCGAACAGCCCATCGATCCCCTGGTTTCCAGAGAGAACGTCATCGCCGGCACCGCCCCACAACCAGTCGTTCCCGAATCGCCCGTTCAGACTGTCGTTGCCGGCGCCGCCGAAGATGGCGTCGTTTCCTGCCTCACCCCACAGGGAATCGTTGTGGTCGCCACCGTCGAGCCAGTCGGCACCGCCGCTGCCGGTGAAGCTGTCGTTTCCGGCGCCGCCCAGCATCACGGTGCGGTACGTTCCCGGCGTCTCCGCCGTACCGGCAAAGCGCGCGTTCAACGTGTCGTTGCCGTCGCCGCCGATCAGTACGTCGATGCCGGTGTAGCCCGCCACCAGCGAATCGTCGCCGGCGCCGCCGTAGAGCCAGTCCGAATCGAAGCCCCCGCTGATGATGTCGTTGCCGTCACCGCCGAAGATGATGTCGTTGCCACTTCCGCCACTGAGCTCGTCATTGCCGGCATACCCGTACAGGACGTCATTGCCGTCGTTGCCGCGCAGATCGTTGGCCGTCCAGTTGCCGTAGATCCAGTCCGCCCCCGAACCGCCGTTGGCGTTCTCGATGACGGTGCCAAAGGCCAGCGCAAGGTTCTTGTTGGTGTATTGGGGTCCGGGCCCGGACAGACGGTTCGGGCCCAGCCAGCTCCAGGCGCCCTCGGACAGGTTGATGATGGCGTTGGAGGACTGGTTCGACCAGTCGAGGGTGTCGGTACCGCCGGTATCCCAGATCGTCTCGAAGATGTTCTGCCCCGGGCCCCAGGAGTAGGTGTCGTTGCCGGCGTGGGAAATGAGGTTGGCGCCGTACAGATACTGGATCGCCACGATGTCGTAGATCATGGGCGTGGTGGGAAAAAAGGTCATGCCCGCCGGATAGGCGTTGTCGTCCGCCACGTCGCCCACCCATGCCCGATAACTCATCACCGTGTATTCAATGGAATCCAGGGACGCCGGCATGCCCGATTCGTGGGGATGCTGCAGCCCCAGCGCGTGCCCCAGCTCGTGGAGCAGGGCGAAGTATTTAAAGCCACCGGGGGACAGATCCGAGTCGAAGATACCCGGCTGCAGCCAGATGTCGCCGCCCTCCGGGGCATACTCCGGGTAGTGGGCGTAGGCCGCGTTGTAGTAGCGGGTTTCCAGTGTCCGGGTGAGGCGGATCTCGCCGACTTCCGACGAGGTGTCGCTCATCGGCAGGAAATTGATGTTGGCCACGCTGGCCCACTCGGCAGCCGCGGACTTGAAGGCCGAGATCTCGTCCGCCGTCACGGGTTGCCACGAGCCGACCGACGGTTCGTCATAGAACAACACCGCGCCGTTCCAATGGCGGTTGAAGTTGCCGCCGCCGATGTGCCAATACCCCGGAAAGCTGTAGCCCAGCGCGACGCCGCTGCCCACCGCGCCGCCCCACTTGTAGCCCCAGTAGGACGCGGGCAGGAGCCCGTCGATGTAGCTGTAACCGCTGTCGGCAATCGCCGTGATCACCCCTGACGAGTAGGGAGTCGCCATGTTCGCACCCTCTTGTTCTTGGTTGGCGTATTGCCGTGATCATAGACCCGTGGCGGGGGTTGTCAACGGCATAGCGGCCCTGCGCGGGGCACGTGGTGGCAATATCGGGAATGATCCTTGATTCGAGCCCCCTTGAGTCCCACCCACGGGCTGTGCTCCCCACCGGTAGCGCTCCTCCCCGTAGTGCCGGTGCAGGTTGCCCGGCACCTCCACCGCGAAGCCCGTGCCCGGTTCGTCGGCCCAGGCCAGCGGGCCTTTCGGGTAGCGGGTGCCGTGGCGCAAGGCGATGTCGATGTCGGCGGAGCAGGAGTCCGCCCCGGCCACGGCCGGCGCCGATGACGGCGATGGGGGTGTCGAAAGCGAGGACGGTCATATCGATGGCCGCGCATCCCTTGCGGGTGCCCGGCTGTCCTCCTGTTTCAGGAAGCGCTCGAAGCGCCGGCGCCAGGTTCGATGTCCGGGATGCGGGCGACGATGGATTTCATCACACCCCCAGGTATTTCAGGACCAGTTCGGAATCGTCGCGCACGGCCTCGGCGGTGCCGTCGAACACCACCCGGCCTTTGACCAGGATCATCGCCCGGTCGGTGACCGCCGTCACCGCGCTGTGGTTCTTGTCCACGATCACCGTGGCGATGCCGCACTCGCGGATGTCGCGCACGATGCGCCAGATCTCCCGCGCAATGAGCGGCGCCAGGCCCTCGGTGGCCTCGTCGAGGATGAGCAGGTCGGGGTGGGTCATGAGCGCGCGGCCGATGGTGAGCATCTGCTGCTCCCCGCCGGAGAGCTGGCCGCCGCCGTGGCCCAGGCGCTCGGCCAGGCGCGGGAAGGTGTGCAGCACCCGCTCCAGGGTCCAGTCGCGCCGGCCGTCCGCGCCGGGGCGGGCAGCCATGAGGAGGTTTTCCTTCACCGACAGGGTGGGGAAGATGCCGCGCCCCTCCGGCACGTAGGCGATGCCGCTGCGCGCCAGGCGGTGGGTGGGGGCGCCGGTCATGTCGCGGCCGCGCACCCGCACCTGCCCGTGGCGCAGGGGCACCAGCCCCAGCATGCTGCGGATGAGCGTGGTCTTGCCCGTGCCGTTGCGCCCCATGAGGGCCAGCGCCTCGCCGCGGGCGATGTGGAAATCCACGCCGTGGAGGATGTGGCTGCTGCCGTAGTAGGCATGCAGCCCGGCGGCTTCAAGCAACCCGTCGGACATGCGCCGCATCCTCCCCGAGGTAGGCCTGCTGCACCGCCACGCTGTTGCGGATGCGCTGCGGCGGGCCGGACTCCAGCGTCTGGCCGCCCACCAGCACCGTGATCGTGTCGGCCACGGCGAACACCGCGTCCATGTCGTGCTCCACCAGCAGGATGGCGCGGCTGGCGCGCAGCCGGGCGAGCAGTTCCACCATGTTGTGGGCCTCTTCCGCGCCCATGCCGGCCAGGGGTTCGTCCAGCAGCAGCACCTCGGCTCTAGTGGCCAGCACCATGGCGATCTCGAGCTGGCGCTGCTCGCCATGGGACAGGGTGCCGGCGATGCGCGCCTCGCGTCCGGCCAGCCCGGTCTCGGCGATGACGGCGCGGGCGCGCTCCACCGTGTCGGCCAACTTCATGGCGTCGGTGAATATCTTCCACGGCCGCGGGTGGCGCGACTGGGCGGCCAGCCGGCAGTTCTCCAGCACCGTGAAGCGCGGGAAGATGTTGGTGCGCTGGTAGCTGCGGCCGATGCCGATGCGCGAGCGCGCCGGGGCGCTCAGGCCGGTGATGTCGCGCCCGCGCAGCAGGATGCGCCCCGCCGTGGGCGCCAGGTCGCCGGACAGCATGTTGATGCAGGTGGACTTGCCGGCGCCGTTGGGGCCGAGCAGGGCATGGATCTGGCCACGTTCCAGGGTGAGGGACACGTCCTCGTTGGCGGTCAGCCCGCCGAAGCGGCGGGTGAGCCTTTCCGCCACCAGCAGGGGTTCGGCCGCGCGGCGCACAGGCCGCTCGGTCGCCCCGCTGACAACCAGCTCAGCCATCATCCCCCTCCCCCGCCACCAGACGCTTCAGCCGCGGCGGCACGCCCGCCAGCCCGCCCGGCAGGAACAGCACCGCCAGCACGATCACCGCGCCCATGAGCAGTTGCCAGTGCCTGGTGAGGTCGCTGAACAGCTCCTGCATGGCGACGAAGGCAAACGCCCCGCCGATGGCCCCGCCCAGGTTGCCGATGCCCCCAAGGATGACCATCAGCAGCACGTTGCCCGACTGGTGCCAGGACATCATCTCCGGCGTGACGAAGCCGAACAGCAGCGCATGGAGGAAGCCCGCCAGCCCCGCCAGCGCCCCGGCCAGCACGAACGCCGCCAGCTTGTAGGCGAAGGTGGCGTAGCCCAGGGAACGCATGCGCTGCTCGTTGCTGCGGATGCCCACCAGCACGCGCCCGAAGGGCGAACGCAGCAGCGCCGTCAGGAACAGGAACACGGCCACCAGCGCCGCCACGACGAAGTAGTACATGTGCTGCGGCTTGCCCAGGTCGCACGGCGCCCAGCCGAGAATCGCGGCATCGGGCCGGACGTTGAGGTAGATGCCGTCGGAGCCGCCGCCCAGGGCCGTGTCGTGGAACAGGTAGAAGCCCATCTGGGCGAAGGCCAGCGTCACCATGATGAAGTAGACGCCCCGGGTGCGCAGCACGAGCAGGCCGATGACCAGCGCCGCGGCGGCCGCCGCCAGCACCGAGGCGGGCAGCACCAGCCACAGGTTGGCCGCCTCGTACCTGGGCGAGATCAGCGCCACCGCATAGGCTGCGACGCCAAACCAGGCGGCATGGCCGAAGCTCACCAGCCCGGTGTAGCCCACCAGCAGGTCCAGACTCATGGCGAAGATGGCGAGGATGAGCGTCTTGGCCAGCAGTTCGAGGTAGAACACCGGGGCCACCGCCGGGAACGCCAGCAGGCCGGCGAGCAGCACCAGGCCGACGATGGCGCCGATACGCAGCCTCATGCCTTCCCCAGGATGCCCCGCGGGCGCCACAGCAGCACCGCCGCCATCACCAGATACACCACCACGCCGGCGAAGTCCGGCAGCAGCACCTTGCCGAAGGTGTCGGCGAAGCCGATCAGCAGCGCGCCCAGCGCCGCGCCCCCCACCGAGCCGATGCCGCCGATCACCACCACCACGAAGGAGATGATCAGCACCTGCCCGCCCATGCCCGGATAGACCGAGGAGACGGGTGCGGCCAGCATGCCGGCCAGCGCCGCCAGGGCGACGCCGAGGGCGAACACCACCCGGTAGACCAGGGCGATGTTGATCCCCAGCGCCTCGACCATGTCGCGGTCGTGGCTGCCGGCGCGGATCATCATGCCCAGGCGGGTGCGCTGGATGAGGAAGTACAGCGCCAGCGCCAGCACGATGCACACCGCCGAGATCACCAGCCGGTAGACCGGATAGCTCAGGGTCTCGTTGAGCGGGATGGAGGCGCTGAAGATCGCCGGCACGGCCACGCCATGGACGTCGTCGCCCACCAGGATGCTGCGCAGTTCCTCGAAGATCAGGATCAGGCCGTAGGTGAGCAGCACCTGCTCCAGGTGGTCGCGCTGGTAGAGACGGGAAAACAGCAGCCACTCCAGCGCCGCCCCGAAGGCCAGCGCCAGCGGAATGCCCAGCAGGATGGCGCCGAGCAGGTTGCCGGTCAGCGAAGTGAGGGCAAAGGCCAGGTAGGCGCCCACCATGTAGAAGCTGCCGTGGGCCAGGTTGATGATGCCCATGATGCCGAACACCAGCGTCAGGCCGCTGGCCACCAGGAACAGCAGCAGGCCGTACTGCAGGGCGTTGAGCGTCTGCACGAGAAAAAAGAAGATGTCCATCGGAAACCCCCCGCGGGGCGCCCGGTCCGTCAGTCTCGCACCAGACTACCAGACCTTGTCGTGGCCGTTGGCGCCCATGGGGCCGTGGCCGCCGCCGCCCGCGCCATCAAGGCTGGCGAGGCCGGGCTGATGATCGCCGGCGGCGTGGAGAGCGTGAGCTGCGCGGCGCCACGGCCTCAACCCCCGCGCCCGCGTGCTGGGTGCCGCCGTGGCCGGGGCGGCACCGCGCATCGCGTGCATCGGAGTCGGGCAGGGCATCGCGCTGGCCATCGAGCGGGTATGAAGCCAGGAGGCACGGCCGTGAAACCGGGAGCCCTCCAGATCATCCGCGACGAGCACACCGCCGTGCCGTACAATTCCAGGAAGACTTGTACGCCCGAGGTTCCTCCATGAACTCCAAACTAACCCTGCGCCTTGACGACGAACTCATCCGCAACGCCAAGCGCTATTCCAGCAAGTCCGGGAAGTCCCTGTCGCGGCTCGTCGCGGACTACTTCGCACTGATCGACGCCGGCGAAAAGGCGCATGGCAGGGAACTCACCCCCCGTGTTCGTTCGCTCTTCGGCGCTCTCGCAGACTCGTCCGTCACGGAGCAGGATTACCGCCGCCATCTTGAGGAAAAACACCGGTGAAGGTGCTGTTCGACACCAATGTGGTGCTCGACGTGCTTCTGGCCCGGCAGCCGCACGCGGATGTTGCCGCCCAGCTATTCGTTCTGATCGACAACGGCAGACTCAGCGGCGCGATCTGTGCGACAACGGTCACGACGGTGCACTACATCGCCACCAAGTCCGTCGGACGCCAACAGGCACGGCACCACTTGCATGAGCTGCTCGAACTGTTCGACATCGCCGCCGTTGACCGGAACGTCCTCGGCAAGGCCCTGGATCTGGGTTTCGACGACTTCGAGGACGCCGTCCTGCATGAAGCTGCCGCCGCCAGCGGCATGACGGCGATCGTGACCCGCAACACGAAGGACTTCGCACACGCCACCCTGCCGGTTTTTGATCCCCACGAATTGCTGGCGGCGCTGCTCGCCGCTTCCGATTGACTGCGGCGGCTGGCGCGATCAGCCTGGCCATTACACCTCGCCGTTTGTGCGTGACCGCGCAAGGCCGGAATGGTGCCGACTGCCGCGTAGAAGACGATGCTCATGACGGTCGAGCGAATCGTCGCGGAAGCATTGGTCATGACCCGGTGCATGATCGCCCACTATCGCACGGGCAGCAGGCCCATTCCCAAAGCGATCAGGCTGGCCTGCATAGGCTGGGAGGCGCAACGCGCGCGGCAGACGCGGCCCGCGAAGCCCAGGCGAAAAGGCTGCAGCGAGGCCCATGCCTGAGCGCAGGGCCAGGATGAGCCATGCCACTTTCGAACAAGATTCAGGAACAGCGCTCGCCCGGATTCGGCGAGTGTCCGCCCAATCAGCGTCAGGCCGGCGCCGGCCGCGAAGCCGGCGCCGGAGGAACGCAGGAGAGGAATCAGGCGAGGGCGGGCAGCGCCGGGGTCGATTCCCGGCGGCGAGCGAAGAGACCCACCAGACCAAGGCCGGCGACGAGCATCGCCCATTCGGACGGCTCGGGCACCGGCGACACGGTGATGTTGGCACCGGTGTAGGTCTCCGCAATGTTCGTCCCGTCAACGGCACCTTCGAGAGCATCTACGCTGCTCGCAGCGTGGTCGATCCTGGATATTGTGCCGAAGAGTCCTGAGAAACGCTCGGAATCGCCTTCCGATCACTGCCCTTCTTATTTTCGCATCTTGCTTCGCGCCTACCAGGCGATGCGCTGATCGAACTCGTAGCCCGGCGACGGTTGGGCGTTCGGGTCGAACTGGCCCTGCCCGGTATCGGCCATCTCCCACAGCGGCGGGCCGCGGGCACGGCCGCCGCACTCGGACGTCATTGCCATCCCGATATCCCAATGAAGTGGACCCTTCAAAATAGTCGTTTACAGTCATCGACTTATGCAATCATCTTGTAAACAGCGTCCGAAAGGCGTCTACTCTCGCTTTTTGGAC
>JACQYB010000064.1 GCA_016208415.1 Betaproteobacteria bacterium
CCAACCACCCCGAAATCGGGCCTGCCAAAACAGGTAAAATCGCCCACTTCTTGAACCCCGAAATAGCCCGTTTCTACCTCTTCAAACTGGCTCCATTACGCCGATCATCGGTGGCTCCATTACGGCGGTCAATGACAACAAGCGCCTGATCGCCTTGCTGCAACTGCTGCTGAGGTTCGATCCGGGCCGGGGCGGGGCGCCGATCCGGGAGCCTGCGCCCATCCTTTGCCCGTGCTGTGGGGCGGTAATGGTGATCGGGAAGACGCGGATTCGGTCGCCATGGCCCGCCGGCGCCGCTGCCCCACCGGTCATCGCGGCGGGACACTGACCCTGTAAGCCCACGCCCCCACGGGCGAGCCGCAATCGGGACTTCAGTTCCCATAAGCTGAGCGATGGACACGCCCGCAATTCGGGCGCCACGGCCCATAAAACGCCAGAATCACGCATCGTCTGCTGCAACGCCAGTCGCACCCCGGCCTTTCTTGCGCCGGTGCTCCGCTCAAACCCGCAATCGGGGTGAATCCCAAAAAGATATTTTCAAGGCTGCCACCGGCCGCCCCGGCCACCGGGCTCGTCCAACAAACGGATCAGATCGTGGCTCGCTACGCTCGCACGATCTATCCTTATTCGTTAGGGAAATAGAGCTTGATTTTCATTGCCACGAACCTTTGCTGGCCACGGTAATTTGTATATGAGCCAAGTAAAAACCACAGGCATAGCAATACAGCTAATGGTCCACGCCCATGAAGGAAAACTTTCCAGAAGCTTGGCAGAATCTAAAACCCAAGCCAACGCAATCAACCCACCAACCGAAGTGAGAACCGCCAAAAAGCAGGAGAAGAGCAACAGCGTCCAAGTGATGCCTTTTGCACGCCTGACACCTGATTTAACCCAAGGAGGGAGCCTTTCATAATTGTTCTGAATGTAGCGATTGGCGTGATCAGCTAAAGCGAGGAGAAAGGCAATGCCAATAAAAATAACGCCGAGGTACAAAAGCTGAGGAAAATTTACAATTAGAGCAATCCCGCCTGCTACGACGCCAAGCAGCAGGGATAGCGCGACAGCACCGATCGCCAAGTTAAAGATCTGAGGCAGGTACCGCAATATCAAAACTGCCAAGACAATTCCCAACGCAATTTCGACAATCACCATGGACTTGGATTTCCCTAACGACAATGTTGACCGGGTCGCGGCCGATCAACTTACCATTGTCGAGGACCGTAACCGCGACTCCGGTCCAACATTTTGTTAGCCGTCATTTCGGAGTTGGTGACTTCGTTTCGGTAGGGATGTCCTGCAATCCATTCTCGATTTGATCGCTCACCTCGCGCAACGATTGACGAGTTGTTTCATCAAGATCGTCGATCGTTTTGATTGGCAAGTGTCGGTCGAAATACAGACCGTCAAGAATTCCAACTGGTACAATCTTGAAGTCAAACCGGTCAATGACTTGAAACGCCTGAAAGAACATAAATGGTTGGGCCGGCTCTGGCTGGCCAGACGATTCACGCATCAAATGGCAGCATAGAACCGCCCGTCTTTTGTCACGTTCAGACAGTCGCTGACCGAAGATCAACCCGCAAATGTTCTCTTGGGCCACTCTCATGACTCTCATGTCAGGGGGAAGTTCTTTGAATACTGGCAAGAACGCCCTAACCTCTTGCTCGTATCGCCAATCCGAAAACTTCACTAACCCGACCTGATCTTCTTCCTTGTCTTTCGCGTCGCCACCCAACAGCAATGGAACGTCGTAATGGTCCTCCTCTTCTGAGTAGGAGAATCTTGGAATCAACCGATGAAATGCATTAACCTTCGGTGGTTTCTTCCCGTATTTCACGGCCTTCAATTCTAGACAGTCTTCATCGTAGAAGCCGATTTCAAAGTGGCCGAGTCGATCTTCTGGCAGTGGTCGAGTTCCATGGAGCATCTTGATTGGAGACGCAATACGTAGGGTGCCGTCTCCTGTAGTGTACACGATAACGAAACCGCGTTCGGCATCTGCGTAGTGCCCCCACATCGTGGGATTCTTTGCGCTCCGTGAGAACGACGCAATGTAGGACTGCTCTTCAATCGCCTTTGGAAGATCATAGCGAATGACTCTTCGGATGGAGTCGAGAATTAGGCGTGACTGCAGCGGAAAAGTGTTGTTCTTGAGTTCCTGTTCCAGCAATTCCCGGAACAAGGCGTCAAGCTTCTCAAGACCGAAATCTCGATTGCAAGCCCGCTTCTTGAGCTGAGTGCCGAGTGACTCGCTGAGGCTAAACAGCTCGGGCATCTCTTCGCGACTTGCCCGGTCATAGACCTCGGAACGAAGATATGCCTCTTGCAGTATGTAGCGAGCCAATCGCGTCCACAGCTCTCTTGTACCGTTCAATACAAACCGAGGCCGACACTCGTTTGCGTCGTTTAATTCCGCGACCGATGCGAAGAAGATTTCTCCGCGCCGCAGCATGTTGAATTCAAGGTTGCTGGGTTTGTGAAATTTGAAGAAAAGCATGAACGCAAGGGCTCGTGTGTGAATTACTGACGGCTAACGTTCGAGCTAACCGGGCGCCGACGGTGGGACGGCAAGCCCGGGCCGGTGAAAATGTACCGCGTACCACCGGCCCGGGCTTGGCGGCCCGCCGTTGGCGCTCCGGTTGAGCGAGGGGTTAGGCAGCACTGGGCTACTCCTCCTCATCTCCTTCTCCTTCCCAAACACCCCCACAAGACCCGGGCGGATGCGTTGACTTCAATGATATTCGGAGTTTGTCTAAGAACAATGAGAACTCAATATACGAGAAGACGATAACCCCCTCAGTTCTTAGCGCTTGCAGAGTGGCGGGAGTGACAGTTTCATGATAAAGGAACATGAACTTGTTGCGCCCTGACTGTGCCCGAATGTGCTCGATCTTATGCAGTATTCCGTTTGAGTTTCTCGTGCGGTCTTGACACTCAATCAAGAATCGTTCCTTGAGATGCGGGAGGTCGAACTCGATCTCGAAGTCCGGAATGGCAACCTGATCGTTTCGCAGACGGAGTCTGGGCCATCGCCTGAAGACAAACCGCAGCGGAAACTCGCTAGCAAGTTGGCTTAGTGCGGCCTGCACCAGACTCTCGAAAGTCTCGCCCTTGTTCATGTGGAAGTGGTTTGTGCTGCCTAACGCACAGCATCAGCTGCGGCGCGAAGCGCCGTCAGCTGCATGCTGTTGTTGGGCAGCGTTTACTCCACCTTCAAACCGCACCCATTTGACGTTGCTATTTATCTGTTCGTAGCCAAGCTCTTTCCTAAGGTCTTGCCGGAGAGAGTTCAGCAGCGGATCTAACGAGGCTGACTTGGCTTTAGCAAACTCGGTGGCAAAGTCCTCAACCAGTTGCACCTGTTTTTTAGACCCAAACAGCTGGATGTCGGCCAATGCGCTCTCCATGTCTTTCAGGTGTTCAGCACCCGGCGCAAACGGCCGATTGGCAGAATTGGCTAAATGTTGGAATGCCGAAACCAAGAAATCGGTCTGCATCTTTCTCTTGTGATTGATGCGATCGCGCCAAGCACTGAACCTATGCACGGCGAGCCATCCGCAGAGGGCAACACCCACTGTAATGAGGTGCGAGATATCTACAGAGTCACTCATGGTTTAGCTGCCCAACGTCGAAGCTCAGGGGCGCGCCGCTTGCGGCGCGTCCCTTGGAGCGCAGTGTTAGGTGCAACCGCTGGGAAAATCACTTGCCAGACAGGTAACAACTGCCCTCGTAAGCACCAATTCCAACTGCTGTGACGGCTGCCGGGATAATCACGAAGGGCGACATAAGCACAGCACCGGCCGTGCCGAGAAAACCGGCACTGCTAGCAATAATGCCGGTTGTTCCTGCTGCGGAAGCACCTGCTGCGGTTGAACCAAGCATGGCGGCGCCTGTGGTCGCGTGTGTCAGAGTGTATATACCGGCCGCTTTCATTCCTATTCCAGTTGCTGCCGCTGCACCGGCACTACCTGCCACAGCACCAGTAGTAGCCCCGCCGATCAATTGGCTCGGACGATAGTCGCAGACATCAGCAATGGCAGTCTGGGCAAGAAAGCCGGACAGCAGTAAGGAAACAGCGATTTTTTTCATGGTCGATCCTCCAAAGTTAAACTGCACCTAACGTAGAAGTAAGCGGCCTGCGCGGCTTTTTGCGCAGGTCCGCTTGACTGCCGGGTTAGAGGGTAGCCTCTGGTTTGACACGGCTTACCTCTGTCTTTTCATTTCTTCGAGCTTCTTTTTCATTTCCTCCTGCCTCTTCTGCAAGAGCCTGAGCTGTTCTGCGGGGTCGTCACTGTATGGCATGACATCGATTCCAGCCGGACACTTAAGCATTGAAATGGAATGCAGCTCTACCTTTATTGAACCGATCGCTGATTCAATTAGCGCAAGCTGGACGACCTTTTGCGCATTAGCCAACAGAAGCGCCGCCTTGCCTCCATAGCCCCAATAACCCATGTAACCGGAAAATGTAAAGCAACGCCCATTCATTTGATAGACCTCGCTTTCCCATTTGGTATTAAACGGTGGCTCGACCTTAGATACCTCTCCAACATCAACAATGACATTGTTTTTCAATTGAGCCTGTTGGCTCATTATGGCCCAACCATCTGCGCCGGCCTGTGCAGAAGCGAAGGCTAGAAATACAGCAATGCCTGTTCTCTTGGCAAGGCTCAAGAAATTAATAATGGATTTGCAGTTCATTTTCGACCTCGCGAATTAGCGACATGACCTTCCGGCAAAAGGCCAAAGCAGGAATGCCTCTCCCAGAAAGGCTGCCAAAGTGAAAATCCTCGGGAACCTGTGGCCCACTCGTCATGATTGATAGCGGATAGTGGTGGGTATTGCCTTTGCGGAGGTCATAAAGTTCTCTTGTAATTTCATGCTGCCCTGCTGTTTTGACATAAGTTGGCCGCTTTACATCCTGGAACACTCGGACATAACGACGAAGTGTTTCTATCGCCTCTTGATTTTCGATTGGATCGCCTGTCTTTGGGTTATGAAAGCTTTGATAGGCCCGAAGAGCGCTTATCTCAAAGAAGCTATATGCAGCACCGAAAAATGCGCTTATCAACCAACGAAAGTTGTCCTTGTCATTTTCCTCCGCTGCAAGCCCTAGAAAATATTCGCACTCAGACGATTTGTCTGATGGGTCTGCAATTGCATCAAGATCCAGAAGATTTAGCCAATCTTCGGTATCTGCGGAAAACTTACGGGACATAACCGATACCCTCTAACGTTAAATGGGCGACGACGCCCCTTGCAGGCGATGTTGCCCATGCCTTGAGGGTAATGTCAATAGTCCCTTGTGATCATCCACTTGGGCGATGCGGCAGCTTGTAGGCAAACCTAAAATCATGCTGATGAACGCTCCAGCACGCCCGCCGAAACTGCTCGACCAGTTGCGCACCGCCATCCGCGTGCGTCACTACAGCCTTCGCACGGAACAAGCCTACGTGGACTGGTCGCGCCGCTTCATCCTGTTCCATGGCAAGCGCCACCCGCGGGAAATGGGCGCGGCGGAGGTGGCGGCCTTTCTCAGCCACCTGGCGGTGGAGCGGCGGGTGTCGGCCTCGACGCAGAACCAGGCCAGGTCGGCGCTGTTGTTCCTGTACAGGGAGGTGCTGGCGCAGGATCTGCCCTGGCTGGATGAGGTGGTGCCGGCCAAGGCGTCGCGTCGCCTGCCGGTGGTGCTCACGCCCGGCGAGGTGCGCGGGCTGTTGGGGAGTCTTTCCGGCACCATGGGCCTGGTGGTCGGGCTGCTCTACGGCACCGGCATGCGCGTGCTCGAAGGGGTGCGCCTGCGCGTCAAGGACGTGGAGCTGGCGCGGCGCGAAGTCGTCGTGCGCGAGGGCAAGGGCAACAAGGACCGCGTCACCGTGCTGCCGGAAAACCTGGTGTTGCCCTTGCAAGATCATCTCGCCCGCGTGCGCCGACTGCACGACGAAGACCTGGCGGCCGGCTTCGGCGAGGTGTACCTGCCCGCCGCGCTGGCGCGCAAGTATCCCCGGGCGGCGCGGGAATGGGGGTGGCAGTACGTGTTTCCGTCGCGCACGCGCTCGGTTGATCCGCGTTCGGGCGTGGAGCGCCGCCACCACGTCTACCCGGAGAGCGTGCAGCGCGCCGTGCGCGAGGCCGCCAGCAGCGCCGGTCTCGCCAAGCCGGTCTCGCCCCACGTGCTGCGCCACAGCTTCGCCACCCACCTGCTGCAGTCGGGCTACGACATCCGCACCGTGCAGGAGCTGCTCGGCCACGCCGACGTGAGCACCACCATGATCTACACCCACGTGCTTCAGCGCGGCGGGCGCGGGGTGGTCAGTCCGCTGGACGGGTTGTGAGGCGCGCCGCCGCCAGGAGTTCGCGACCAGACTCGCCCAATGCTGGCCGATGCGCCCACCTATGCACCGGGCGCGCCGCAATGCAGACCGGATCGCGGCGCATGCGCTGACCCAGGATCTGGTGCTGGTGTCGGACAACACGGGTGAATTCAGCCGGGTGCCCGCGCGTCGGGTGGAGAATTGGTTCAGCCGCTGAGCGCTTGCCGCCTCAAAACCCCCGCCACGCCAGCACCCCCAGCATGGCCGCCAGCAGCACGGCAATCAGCCGCAGCCAGCGGCTGTGGGCGCGCTGTTCCTGCACCAGGCGGGCGAGGTCTGCGGTGATGGGCTGGAAGGGCTGCTCGGTGAGCAGGCGGTGCAGCAGGCGCGGCACCTCGGGCAGGGTGGGGGTCCAGGTGGGGGCTTCGCGCTGCAGGTTGCGCAGCATGCCGCGCCAGCCCACCTGGTCGTGCATCCAGCGCTCCAGGAAGGGCTTGGCGCTCTTCCACAGGTCCAGGTCGGGGTCGAGCTGGCGGCCCAGGCCCTCGATGTTGAGCAGGGTCTTCTGCAGCATGACCAGTTGCGGCTGCACCTCCATCTCGAAGCGGCGCGCGGTCTGGAACAGCCGCAGCAGCGTCTTGCCGAAGCTGATCTCCTTCAGCGGCTTGTCGAAGATGGGCTCGCACACGGCGCGCACGGCGGATTCGAACTCGTCCACCCGCGTGTCCTTGGGCACCCAGCCGGCATCGATGTGGGCCTGGGCGACGCGCTTGTAGTCGCGCTGGAAGAAGGCCAGGAAGTTCTGCGCCAGGTAGTTCTTGTCCTCGTCGGTGAGGGTGCCCATGATGCCGAAGTCGAGGGCGATGTACTGGCCGTCGGGGGCGACGAAGATGTTGCCGGGGTGCATGTCGGCGTGGAAGAAGCCGTCGCGGAACACCTGGGTGAAGAAGATCTCCACGCCGGAGCGCGCCAGCACCGGGATGTCGATGCCCTGTTCGCGCAGCCGCTCCACCTGGCTGATGGGCGTGCCGTGCATGCGCTCCATCACCATGACGGTGCGCGAGCACCAGTCCCAATGCACCTCGGGCACCATGAGCAGGCGGGAGTTGAGGAAGTTGCGCCGCAACTGGGAGCAGTTGGCGGCCTCGCGCATCAGGTCCAGCTCCTCGTCCAGGTGTTTGCGGAATTCCGCCACCACCTCCCGCGGCTTGAGCCGCCGGCCTTCGGGCCAGATGCGCTCCACCACCGCGGCCAGCGTCTCCAGCAGCGCCACGTCGTTGGCGATGACGCGCTCGATGTTGGGCCGCAGGATCTTCACCGCCACTTCGCGCCCGTCCGGCAGCTCGGCGATATGCACCTGGGCGACGGAGGCGCTGGCCACCGGCCGCGGGTCGAAACTCTTGAAGACCTGATCCACGGGCTTGCCGTAGGCCGCTTCGAGTTGGGCCAGCGCCTGCTCCGAGGGGAACGGCGGCACCCGGTCCTGGAGCTTGGCCAGTTCGTCGGCGATGTCGGTGGGCAGCAGGTCGCGGCGCGTGGAAAGCGCCTGGCCGAACTTGACGAAGATCGGCCCCAGCGCCTCCAGCGCCTTGCGCAGGCGCACCGCCCGCGGCTCGCGCAGGCGCCGCCAGAACAGCACGAAATTGGTGACCGGGAGCAGCAGCCCGCTGGGCTCGTGCTCCAGGATCATCTGATCCAGGCCATAGCGCACGCTGACGGTGGCGATCTTCAGCAGTCGCAGGAGGCGCACGGTGGGGGCAGGCGAGGGGCTGGGAAAGCGCGACTCTAGCAGATTCGCCGGGCGCTGCGGCCATGCGGGGGTGATGCTCGGGGCGCCGTCCGGCATGAACCGCGACTGGCGGCGGGCGGGAGCGGGCTTGCCCGCGATACCGGCGGCGGCAATCGCGGGCAAGCCCGCTCCCACAGAATGCCCTCCCACGGAAAAGCCCCCCGCAGGGGCGCTCCCACCCCGGTGATAAGATCCTTGGCCTTCTACCCCTGCAGCGGAGACACCGCCATGCGCATCGGCACGCCCCTGTCCGCCTCCGCCACCCGCGTCATGCTGCCGGGCAGCGGCGAGCTGGGCAAGGAGGTGATCATCGCCCTGCAGCGCAGGGGCGTGGCCTTGGCGACGGGCGCCGACATCGCCGCAGCGCGGGAGCGGGCCAGGCTGGCCGCCAGCCGGGTGCGGCCGGTGTCGGCGTGAAGATGGCCGGCGCGGCCGACGGTGACGCGGACGGCCAGGCGGACTTCGCCGCCGCCCTGCTCGCCTGGCAGCGCTGCCACGGCCGCCACGACCTGCCGTGGCAGGGCGGCCGCGATCCCTACCGGATCTGGCTGTCCGAGGTCATGCTGCAGCAGACCCGGGTGGCGACGGTCGTTCCGTATTTCCAGCGCTTCGTCGAGCGCTTTCCCGACGTGGCCGCACTGGCCGCGGCGCCGCCGGATGCCGTGCTGGGCCTGTGGAGCGGCCTGGGCTACTACGCCCGGGCGCGCAACCTGCACCGCGCCGCCCGCGCCGTGATGGAGCGCCACGGCGGCCGCTTCCCCCGCAGCGCCGCCGCCCTGGCGGAACTGCCCGGCATCGGCCGTTCCACCGCCGCGGCCGTGGCCGTGTTTGCCTTCGGCGAACGCGCCGCCATCCTCGACGGCAACGTCAGGCGGGTGCTGGCGCGCTGTTTCGGCGTCGAGGGCTGGCCGGGCGAGCGCCTCGTCGGGCAGCGCCTGTGGGGGCTGGCCGCGTCGCTGTTGCCGCAAGGCGAAATCGAGTCCTACACCCAGGGCCTGATGGACCTGGGCGCCACGCTCTGCCTGCCGCGCCGCCCCCGTTGCGGCGCCTGCCCGGTGGCGGCGCAATGCGTGGCCAGGCGCGACGCTCGCGTGGCCGAACTGCCCGCGCCGCGCCCGCGCCGGGTGGTGCCGGAGAAGGTGGTGACGGTGCTGGTGCTGCGCCAGGGCGACGGCGTATTGCTGGAACGGCGCCCCGCCACCGGAGTCTGGGGCGGGCTGATGAGCCTGCCGGAACTGCCGGAAGGCGAGGATGCCGCGGCCTGGGCCGCGGGCCGTCTGGGCCTGCAGGTGGAGGTGCAGGGCCGGCTGGCGCCCGTGCGCCACGGCTTCACCCACTTCCGCCTGGAGATGCGGCCGCTGCTGTGCGCGGTGCGGGGCGAGGTGGCGATGGCCGGCGAACCGCTGCTGTCCCCGGTCCGCGACCGTGACCTGGCGCAGGCCGCGCTGCCGGCCCCGGTGCGCCGCCTGCTGGAGCCAATGGCACGGCCGTCGCGGCTGTAGCGTGTCGGCCGCGCAGCCGGATCAGACGAAGAACAGGTTGTCTGTCAGCGCGGCCGAGGTGGCGCCCTCGACGAACACTTCCTGCGACGGCCCGCCCGCCAGCGCGATTTGCAGGCTGACGCCGCCGGTTTGCTGGATGATCGACACCTCGCTGCGCGCAATGCCGTCGAAACGGAAGCTGTCGTGATCGCCGGCGAGGTTCCCGAAGCTGCTCACCACATCCCGCGCCCCGGCGGTGATGTCGGCGCGGGCGAAGACGATGACGTCGTTGCCGCCGCGGCCCACCAGCAGGTCGGAGCCTGGCCCGCCAAAGAGGATGTCCCAGCCGTCGGCGCCCCACAGCGAGTCGTTGCCGGCGCCGCCGTCCAGCCAGGCGGTGCCGCTGGTCTGCACCAGCGTGTCATTGCCGCCCTGCCCCAGCAGGAAGTCCATGCCGCCTCCGCCCACCACGCTGTCATCGCCGTCTCCGGCGTAGATGTAGTCGATCGAATCGTCGCCGAAGCCCCCGTCCACCCAGTCGTTGCCGGCGCCACCCACCACCACGTCGGCGCCGTTGCCGCCGCTCAACACCACGTTTTCGAGGGGCCCGTTGAGGTTGGCCCAGAGTGCGTCGTCGCCGCCGCCGCCGAGCAACACATCGCGTCCGCCGCCGCCGGAAAAGAGGACGTCGTTGCCGTCGCCCCCCTCCAGCCAGTCGGCCCCGCTGCCGCCGTCCAGTTCGTCATCGCCGCTGCCGCCGAAGATGATGTCATTGCCGCCCCAGGCGCTGAAGTCGTCGTTTCCGGCGCCGCCGTACAGCACGTCATTGCCGCCGGCGAAGGACATGACCAGGCTGGACGGGTTGGACAGGTCGAGGTGATAGACGTCGGCCACGGAGACCGCCACCTTGCTGACCGAGATCACCGTCTGGCCCTGGTAGGTCCAGGTGAAGCCGGTGATCTCGCCTTCAGCGGGCAGGCCCAGGAGGTTGAGCTTGAATCCGCTGCCGGTGAGGGTGATCTGATCGTCCCCCGCGCCCAGGGTGAGCTGCCCGCTGCTGTGGGAAGTGACCCGGAAGTCGTAGGGGTCGATGCCGGGCAGGTGGGTGATGAAGCCCTGAATGTTGGCGCCGGTCACGAAAGTGGCCATGGTGTCGGTCCTCCGGAAGATTCAGCGCAGCACGCCGTGCTGCGCCAGATAACGCTGGATGATCTCCAGCCGCGCGATGTCGTCGTCGAGTTCCAGCAGCTTCTGGCGCGCCAGAAGCGGGATGGGCAGCAGCTCGGCGAAGCGGTGCCCGAGCCAGGCGGCGTCGTCGAAGTCGTGGGGCGGGGGCAGGCGCTCCGTGCCCATGTCCTCGGCGATGGCGCGCAGCAAGGGTATCAACTTCTGCTGCGCGCGGGGCACCGGGCTGGCAAGTGGCTGCGGCAGCCACTCCACCTTTGCCGTGACCAGCCCGTCGGCGCCCGTGTCGCGGTTTTCGATGCGAAAGCGCCGTTCGCCCCGCGCCACCACCTGCAGCACGCCCAGGTTCTCCATGTCCCAGCCGGTGATGCGCGCGCTCACGCCCACGTCGTGGGGTAGCGCCGGTTCGCCCACCTCGCTGCCCGCAGCGATGAGACACACGCCGAACGGCTGTTCCCGCCGCAGGCAGTCCCTGGCCATGCCCATGTAGCGCTGCTCGAAAATGCGCAGCGGCAGCCGCCCGCCGGGAAAAAGCACGACGTTGAGCGGGAAGATGGCGAGGCGCTCTTCCGCCGGCTTCACGACGGCGCTTCCTCCCCCCAGCGCGGGATCAGCGCGTGGGCCACGCCGAGCTGGTCCAGCACCCGCGCCACGACAAAATCCACCACCGCCTGCACCGTCTGCGGCCGGTGGTAGAAGCCGGGATTGGCGGGCAGGATGACCGCGCCGGCGCGGGCCAGGCGCAGCATGTTCTCCAGGTGGATGACCGACAGCGGTGTTTCCCGCGGCACCAGCACCAGCCTGCGGCCTTCCTTGAGCATGACGTCGGCGGCGCGCTCGATGAGGTTCTGCGCCAGTCCCGCCGCGCAGGCCGCCAGCGTGCCCATGGTGCAGGGGCAGATCACCATGGCGTCGGGCGGATTGGAGCCCGAGGCCGGCGGGGCGAACCATTCCTCCCGCCCGTACACCCGCAACTGGCCCGGCGCCGCGGCAAAGCGCTGCGCCAGCGCCGCCTGGGCCTCGGCGGGACGGGCGGGCAGGGCCAGGTCCATCTCCTGGCGGGCGACGATCTGCGCCACCTGGGAATACAGCACCTGGACCCGTACCCCAGCCCCCAGCAGGCACTCCAGCAGGCGCATGCCGTAGGGCATGCCCGAGGCTCCGGTGAAAGCCAGCGCGACGGTGCTCGGCGTGTTCATGCGGCATTGCCCTCCGTGGGTGTGGCCGGCAGCGGTTCGGCGAGCAGCCGCGTCACCGCCAGGCCATTGGCGAGTCCGAAGACCAGCGCCGCCAGCCCCAGCACCGGGGCGAGCAGGAAGACCCCGTCGTGGGGCACCAGCCAGGCCCGCGCCAGAGCCAACTGCCCGGCCATGTGGGCGAAGGCCGCCAGTATGCTGTGGCTCACCGGCCCGAACCAGCGTCGCGGCAGCAGTTGCGCCACCCCCAGCAGCACCAGGCTGGCGCAGGCGCCGGCGAGACTGAGGAAGAAGCCGGGTGCGAGGAACTGCCCCAGCACCAGGCTGCCCGCCACCACCCGCAGCAGCGCCACCCAGGCGGCGTCGCGCCAGCCATGCTGCAGCAGCACCAGCAGAATGACGATGTTGGCCAGCCCCGGCTTCACCCCCGGCAGCGGCATGGGGATCGCCGCCTCCGCCACCCCGAGGGTGATGGCCGCCGCGGCGTAGCGGGCGATGCGGTGGTCGTCCTCGGTGGGGAACAGCACCCGGTCGCCGGCACTCATCACCGGTGTCCGGCCTCGGGGGCGCGCGATGGCTCCCTGCGCCGCCATTCTCGGCCAACGGCGCGCAATTCCGTTCTGCGCCGCCCTCCTTCCCTAGAAATTGAGCGAGTCATAGGCGGCGCTGCGGCCCACCAGTGCCAGGCTGACGTGGTTGGGGGCGCAGATGGCGATGGCGTTGGCCTGGGTGAGCCAGCCCTGGCGCACGCAGTACTGGCGCGGTCCCGGATCGGCGGCGACGCGGGCGCGGCCGGGCTGGACCTCGATGCGCGTGGTGCCCAGCGGGCCCGGCACCTCGATCAGCCGCGGGCGATCCAGGGCAACGCTGGCGAAGACGGCGCCGTCGCGGCGGATCTCGGCGCGCTGCGCCGCACCCGCGCCGGGCACGGCCGCGAACAGCGCGGCACAGGTGGCGGCAGCGGCGGTGAGCACCAGCCAGTCCCCGGCACGCAAGGCGTGCAGGACGGAGCGCAGGGGTTCCCGGCTGAACCGGTTCATCCGAAAAACCTCATTTGACGCAGAGAAACCCGATGAGAACACAGAGCGTCACGAGGCAAGTCCCATTGCCCCGACGGGTGGATGTCCGCTCTTGCTCTGCGGTCTCGGTGTCTCTGCGATCTCTGCGTTGAAAGAGGTTCAACTGCGGCTTCAAGGTTCATGGCTCCAGCCCGCGGTGGCGCACCAGCACCGTGAGCTGCCCGCGGAACTGCTTCGCCAGCCACTCGGCGAAATACACCGAACGGTGGCGCCCGCCGGTGCAGCCGATGGCCACGGTGAGGTAGGCGCGGTTGTCGCGCACGTAGAACGGCAGCCACTCGGCGACGAAGCGCTGGATGTCGGCCCCCATCTTGCGCGCCGACTCCAGCCCCTCCAGGAAGCTCACCACCGCAGCGTCCCGCCCGGTGAGGGGGCGCAGGCGCAGGTCGTAGTGGGGATTGGGCAGGCAGCGCACGTCGAACACCAGGTCCGCATCCAGGGGCAGGCCGTGCTTGAAGCCGAAGGACTCGAACAGCAGCGTCAGACCCCACGGCCCGGCGGCGAGCTGCGCGAAGTCCTTGATCCAGGCGCGCAGCGCGCTGGCCTGCAGGTCGCTGGTGTCGACGCGGTGGCCCAGCGCCGCCAGGTCGCCCAGCATTTCGCGCTCCCGGGCGATGGCCTCGCCCAGGGTGGTCTCGCCCACCGCCAGCGGGTGGCGGCGGCGCGTTTCGGAGAAACGGGCGATGAGCGTGTCTTCGCGCGCCTCGAGGAAGATGAAGCGCACTTCCACGCCGCCCGCCCGCAGCGCCGCCAGACGCGCCGGAAGCGCGCCGATGCTGCCGGCGGAGCGCACATCCGCGGCCACGGCGACGCGGTCGTAGCCCGCGGCCCGCAACTGGCCCACCAGTTCTTCCAGCAGCGCCGCGGGCAGGTTGTCCACGCAATAGAAGCCCGCGTCCTCCAGCACGTTGAGGGCGATACTCTTGCCCGAACCGGACAAGCCGCTGATGAGAATGACCTGCATGGGGCCGCGGCCTCCGCTATCGCCCCCGCGGCGCCGCCATCAGCGGCTGCGCCTGCGGGCGGCGGCGAGGAATTCGTCCACGATGGGCGTGCAGTCCAGCGAGCCGGGATCGCCGGGATGGTGGAATTCCGGATGCCATTGCACGCCGAAGACGTACGTGTCGCCATGCAGGCGCAAGGCCTCCACCACGCCGTCGGGCTCGGACACCGCCTCCACCGCAAGATCCCGCCCCACCAGCGCCGCCGCCTGGTGGTGAATGGAATTGATGCGCGAGCGCTCCAGCCCGGGATAGAGCCTGGCCAGGCCGCTGCCTTCCACGAAGCGCACGTCGTGGAAATTGTGCTCGTACAGGTCGGCGTCGTTGTGGACCTGCGCCTGCGGAAGCTGGGTGGCGATGTCCTGGTGCAGGGTGCCGCCGAAGGCCACGTTGATGAGCTGGCAGCCGCGGCAGATGCCCAGCACGGGCTTCTCCGCCTCGATGCACTCCATCAGCAGTTCCAGTTCGAAGGCATCGCGGATCTTGTCGCCCGACCACTCCTCGCACAGCGGCTCCTCGCCGTAGCTGTTGGGGCTGACGTCCTGCCCGCCCTGCAGCACCAGCCCGTCCACATGGTCCACATAGTCGCTCAGGCGTATGGCACTGCGATTGATGGGGCCGTCGTGGACCAGGGTGGGCAGCATGAAAACCATGACATCGCGCGACATGACCCAGTGGGCCACGGATTGCTCCAGATACTGCAGGGTACGGCTGCGCAGCCCCTTGGCGCCCGGCTCGGGATGGCCGATACGCGGCGAGATGCCGATCATCAGGGGTTTGGTACGGCGCCAGCGCATGGTGGCCTCGTCAGGCTTGGGATGAATCGAGTCTAGCGGCTCGCCACCGTGGATACAAGCCAGGTGCGGATCGCGCGACAAGAGCGAGCCTTACGGCATGTCGCATTCCGGACGGGGGCTCTTCGCAACGTGGTCCGTGCCGCCCGGTCGAATCGCGGACTGCGCCGCCAGGTCAATACGCGGACTGCGCCGCTCAGACCCCCAGCGCGACCACCTCGTCGCCCCGGGCCTCGAGCACGCCGGCGCGCTCCAGGTCGTGCACCAGCCAGTCCGCCAGCGCATCCACCGGCCGGTGCAGGGTGCGGGCGTTGATGGCGCGGCACAGCGAGGTGCCCTCCAGGTAGCGGCACAGGTCGGCACGGGGCAGGCGGCGGCGCTCCAGCAGCATGAAGGTGAACAGCACCTTCAGGGCATGGCGGCCCAGCCTCGCGCCGTCCCGTTCGAAGGCGTCCAGGCGCTGGAAGGCGCGTTGGAGCGCCTCGGCGACGTCGGCAAAGGGCGCGCCGTGGCCGGGGATGACCACGTCCACCGGCAGGCGTGCCAGGGTCTCCAGGGTACGGCGCGTGGGCGCGAAGCCGTCCTCGCCCACCAGTTCCGGGAAGATCACGCCGAAGCCGTCGCGCCACAGGGCGTCGCCGGAGATGAGGATGCGCCGCGCGGCGTTGTGGAAGGCCAGGGCGTGGTTGTCGTGGCCCGGCACGGCGACGGCGCGCCATGCCAGCCCGCCCAGTTCCAGCACGTCGCCGGCGGCGATCTCCTCGTCGTGGACGAAGGCCTCCGCATGCTGGCCGGATGGGGTCAACAGCAGGGCGTGTTCGTCCCAGTTGGCCACGGCGGGAGCGATGCCCGCCGGCACGGCGATGCGGCAGCCGAAGGCGCGCGCCAGGGCGGCGTTGCCGCCGATGTGGTCGGAATGGCTGTGGGTGTTGACCAGCCGCGTCAGGCGGCGGCCTTCCAGCGCCTGGCGCAGCAGGGCGACGGTCAGGTCGGCGTGGGCGACGTAGCCGGAGTCCACCAGGCTGGCCTGCTCCCCCTCCAGGAACAGGATGTTGTTGGAGGACAGCCAGCCGCGCTCCAGCACGCGGATCACGGGGGGCAGAAGGGCGTTCACCGCAGCACGGCGCGGCGGCCGCTCACGGCTGCAGCGCGGGCGGGGCGTCGGGATCGCCGGGGGTATCGGCATCCGCCGCCCGGTTGCAGGGTTTGAGGCAGTCGTTGCACGCCGTCGGCCCGCGCAGGCTGAGGTTGGCGCGGCGCCGCGCCACCCGGCCGAGGATGGCGCGCTTCTGCGCCGCGCTGGCGCCGCTCCAGGCGGAAATTTCGTCCACCGTGCGCAGGCAGCCGCAGCACAGGCCGTTGTCCGGGTTGATGCGGCAGACCTTCACGCAGGGCGAGGCCGGCGGCGCGTCGACGTGCGTCATGACTTCCCCCGCTCCCGCCCGGCGGCGAGCCCGGGTTTCATGACGTGGCCCCGCCCGGGTCGGGTTTCTCCAGCGCGGCCTTTTCCGGCACGGCCCGCTTGCGCGCCGCCAGGGCGCGCGCCACCCGGGACTGGCTGTCGCGACCGAGATGGTGGCAGATGAAGGCACCGGCCGCCGCCACCTTCTCCAGGTCCACCCCGGTGTCGATGCCCAGTCCGCGCAGCAGGTAGAGCACGTCCTCGGTGGCCACGTTGCCCGAGGCGCCGGCGGCGTAGGGGCAGCCGCCCAGGCCGGCCACGGAGCTGTCGAAGCAGGCCACGCCCATCTCCAGGCTGGCGTAGATGTTGGCCACCGCCATGCCGTAGGTGTCGTGGAAGTGCCCGGCCAGGCGGTCCATGGGTACGCGCCGCCCCACCGCTTCGAACAGGCGCCGGGTGCCGGCCGGCGTGCCGACGCCGAGGGTGTCGCCCAGCGAGACTTCGTGGCAGCCCATTTCGAACAGGGCGTGCGCCACCTCCGCCGCCCGTTCGGGTGCGACCTCTCCCTCGTAGGGGCAGCCGAGCACGCACGAGACATAGCCGCGCACCGCCACGCCGGTCTGCCGCGCGGCGGCCATCACCGGCTGGAAGCGCGCCAGGGATTCGGCGATGGAGCAGTTGATGTTGCGTTGCGAGAAGGTCTCCGAGGCGGCGGCGAACACCGCCACCTCCCTCGCCCCGGCGGCCACTGCGTCCTCGAAACCCCGGAGGTTGGGCGTGAGCACCGAAAAGCGCACCGTCTGCCGCGGGCGCAGGGCACGCAGCACCGTGGCGCTGTCGGCCATCTGCGGCACCCATTTCGGCGACACGAAGGCGCCCGCCTCGATGGCGCTGAGCCCCGTCTCGGCGAGCATCTCCACCAGCGCCACCCGGACCTGCATGGGCACCACCTTGGCCTCGTTCTGCAGCCCGTCACGGGGACCGACTTCGACGAGCTTCACCTTTTCGGGCAAGGGCATTGCCATCCTCCTCGGTCATCGAACCGGGCGCAGGCGCGCCCAGGATTTGTGGGAGCGGGCTTGCCCGCGACATCAGCCGCCGCAGTCGCGGGCAAGCCCGCTCCCACGAGTGCTGCCGTTCCCGCGCGCCTTGCCGCCGGGCCGCCCCAAGGCGGCAAGAGCCCCCTTGGGGGGCAGCGAAGCGTGGGGGTCCTCACCTCTCACCCCGCGAGAGTGAGCGTGCCCATCGGCCCGGTCAATGATCCTCCGCCTCGAATTCCACCAACTCTACTCCGTCCCCCACCTGGTCGCCCACCCGGTAGCGGAAGCGCCTGACGATGCCGGCGGCGGGGGCGTTGAGGGTGTGCTCCATCTTCATGGCCTCCAGGATCAGCAGCGGGGCGCCCTTTTCCACGCGCCCCCCCTCGCCGACGAGCAGGGCGATGATGCGCCCGGGCATGGGAGCCAGCAGGCTGCCCTCGGCTGCGCCCGCGCCGCCGGCGTGCTCGCGCGGATCGACCCGCGAGAGCTGCCACGCCCGGCCATGGAGAAAGATGTGGCGCTGCTCGCCGGCCACCACCCAGTTGACGTCCATGCGCCGTCCGTCCAGCTCGACGCGCAGCACGCCGTGGGGGCCGACGGCCCCGGCGGCGCCTGTGCGCGCGGGCATCCCGCCGCCCGCCCGGTCGCCCCACTCGCCCCGCGCCTGGGCGCTGCGTCCGTCCAGTTGCAGTTGGAAGGCGTCGCCGCAGCAGGCGACCTGCACCGTGCGCTGCCGGTCTGCGAGCCGGAACACGATGCTGCGACAGGCGCGGGCGTTGAGCCGCCAGCCGTCGCGCAGGTGCCAGGGGGAATGCGGGTCCGGATGGCCGCGGGCTTCCTGCAGCGCCAGCATGCCCTCGCGCAGCAGTTCCGCCAGGGCGGCGATGAGCCAGACCTCCTCCGGCGCGCCGTTCTCCTCCGGGAAGAGGAAGGCGCTTTCGCGCTCGATGAGGCCGGTGTCGAGGTCGGCCTGGGCGAAGGCGGGGCAGGCCACCAGCCGCGACAGGAACTCGGCGTTGCTGGCCACGCCCACCACCCGCGACTGCGCCAGCGCCTGCAGCATGCGCGCTCGCGCGCGCTCGCGATTCACGTCCCAGACGATGAGCTTGGCGATCATGGGGTCGTAGTGGGGGCTGATCTCGTCGCCCTCTTCCACACCGCTGTCCACCCGCACGTGCAGGCTCTCCTGCGGCAGGGCGAGGTGCAGCAGCCGGCCGGTGGAGGGCAGGAAGCCCTTGGCCGGGTCCTCGGCGTAGAGCCGCGCCTCCAGGGCGTGGCCGCGCAACTGCAGTTGTTCCTGGGACAGCGGCAGGGGCTCGCCGGCGGCCACCCGCAACTGCCATTCCACCAGATCCAGCCCGGTGACCATTTCCGTGACCGGGTGCTCGACCTGCAGCCGGGTGTTCATCTCCATGAAGTGGAAGGTGCCGTCGCCGTCCACGATGAACTCCACCGTGCCGGCCCCGACATAGCCCACGGCGCGGGCCGCCGCCACCGCCGCGGCGCCCATGGCGGCGCGCCGTTGCGCGCTCATGCCGGGAGCGGGGGCCTCCTCCAGCACCTTCTGGTGGCGGCGCTGCACCGAGCAGTCGCGCTCGAACAGATGGACGATGCTGCCGTGGCCGTCGCCGAACACCTGGATCTCGATGTGGCGCGGGCGCAGCAGGCATTTCTCCACCAGCACGCGCTCGTCGCCGAAGCTGGCGGCGGCCTCGCGGCGGCACGAGGCCAGCGCGGCGTCGAAGTCCTCCGCCCGGTCCACCCGCCGCATGCCCTTGCCGCCGCCCCCCAGGGCGGCCTTGATGAGCACCGGATAGCCGATGCCGTCGGCCTGCCCGCGCAGGAAGGCCGGGTCCTGGTCGTCGCCGTGGTAGCCGGCCAGCAGCGGCACGCCGGCCTGCTGCATCAGCGCCTTGGCGGCGGACTTGGAGCCCATGGCGCGCAGCGCCTCCAGCGGTGGGCCGATGAAGACCATGCCGGCCGCCGCGCAGGCGGCGGCGAAGTCCGCGTTCTCCGACAGGAAGCCGTAACCGGGATGGATCGCCTCGGCGCCGCTCTGGCGGGCGGCGGCGAGGATGCGGTCGATGGCCAGATAGCTCTCCCGCGCCGGCGCCGGTCCGATCAGCACCGCCTCGTCGGCCAGCCGCACGTGGCGGGCGCGGGCGTCCGCCTCCGAATACACCGCCGCCGTCGCCACCCCCAGGCGGCGCGCGGTGCGGATGACGCGGCAGGCGATCTCCCCGCGGTTGGCGATGAGGATCTTGCGGAACATCAGCGGGTGATCAGCCCTGTTCGGTGCCGGAAACCCAGGTGGGCTTCCTCTTTTCCAGGAAGGCCGCCATACCCTCGCGCCCTTCCGCCGAGGCGCGCACGCGGGTGATGCGCCGGGCGGTGTCGGCGATGAGTTCCGCGTCCACCGGGTGGTCGGCCACGGCACGGATCAGTGCCTTGCATTCGCCCTGGGCGCGGGGGGCGCAGGCCAGCAGGGCGTCGACGAGTTCGCCCACGGCGTTGTCCAGTTCGTCCTCGCCGGGCACGATCTCGTGCAGCAGGCCGATGCGGTAGGCCTCGGCGGCGGAGAAGCGCTCGGCGGTGAGCATGTAGCGCCGCGCCCGGCGCGCGCCGATGGCGCCGATGACGTAGGGGCTGATGACGGCGGGGATGATGCCCAGCCGTACTTCCGACAGCGCGAACTGCGCGTCGTAGGTGCCCACGGCGATGTCGCAGGCGGCGATCAGCCCCACGCCGCCGCCGTAGGCCGGACCCTGCACCCGGGCCACGGTGGGCTTGGGCAGCTCGTTGAGGGTGCGCAGCATCTCCGCCAGGGCCTCGGCGTCGCGCAGGTTTTCCTGCTCGCCGTACCCGGCGGCGCGCTGCATCCAGGCCAGGTCGGCGCCGGCGCAATAGCTGACCCCGGAGCTGGACAGCACCACCACCCGCACCGACTCGTCGGCCTCGACACTGCGCAGCGCCTGGGCCAGCTCGGCGATGAACTCGTCGTCGAAGGCGTTGTGGCGGTCGGGGCGATTGAGGGTGACGATGCCGACGCCGCCGTCGACTTCGAGCAACACGCTTTGGGTCATGATCTGGCCTCGCTGAATGAATTGCCGCACCTACATCCGGAACACGCCGAAGCGCGTACCCTCGGGCGGCGCGTTGCAGGCCGCGGACAGGCCCAGCGCCAGCACGCGCCGTGTCTGGGCGGGATCGATTATCCCATCGTCCCAGAGGCGCGCGGTGGCGTAATAGGGGTGCCCCTGGGACTCGTATTGCGCGCGGATGGGCGCCTTGAAGGCTTCCTCGTCCGCGGCCGCCCAGCTCTTGCCGGTGGCCTCCAGGCCGTCGCGGCGCACGGTGGCCAGCACGCTGGCGGCCTGCTCGCCGCCCATCACCGAGATGCGGGCGTTGGGCCACATCCAGAGGAAGCGCGGCGAGTAGGCGCGGCCGCACATGCCGTAGTTGCCGGCGCCGAAGCTGCCGCCGATGATCACGGTGAATTTCGGCACCCGGGCGCAGGCCACGGCGGTGACCATCTTCGCGCCGTCGCGGGCGATGCCGGCGTTTTCGTACTTGCGGCCCACCATGAAGCCGGTGATGTTCTGCAGGAACAGCAGCGGAATGCCGCGCTGGGCGCACAGCTCGACGAAGTGCGCACCCTTCTGCGCCGACTCGGAAAACAGGATGCCGTTGTTGGCGACGATGCCCACCGGATAGCCGTGGATGCGGGCGAAGCCGGTGACCAGGGTGGTGCCGCCCAAGCCTCCTGGAGAGCCGTAGCGCGCCTTGAATTCATCCAGGCGGCTGGCGTCGACGATGCGCGCGATGACCTCGCGCACGTCGAAGGGCTTGCGGCTGTCCGTGGGGATGACGCCGTAGAGTTCGGCCGGGTCGTGGAGGGGCTCCTCCGGCGCGGCCAGGTCCAGGACCACGATCTTGCGGCGGTTGAGGTTGGCCACGATGCGCCGCGCCAGGTACAGCGCGTGGTGGTCGTTTTCCGCCAGGTGGTCGGCCACGCCGGAGACGCGGGTGTGGACGTCGCCGCCGCCCAGCTCCTCGGCGCTCACCACCTCGCCGGTGGCCGCCTTCACCAGCGGCGGCCCGCCGAGGAAGATGGTGCCCTGGCCGCGCACGATGACCGTCTCGTCGCTCATGGCCGGGACGTAGGCGCCGCCGGCGGTGCACGAGCCCATCACCACGGCGATCTGCGGGATGCCCGAAGCAGACAGGTTGGCCTGGTTGTAGAAGATGCGGCCGAAGTGGTCCCGGTCGGGGAAGACCTCGTCCTGCAGGGGCAGGTAGGCGCCGCCGGAGTCCACCAGGTAGACGCAGGGCAGGTGGTTATCGGCGGCGATCTCCTGGGCGCGCAGGTGCTTCTTCACCGTCACGGGGTAGTAGGTGCCGCCCTTGACGGTGGCGTCGTTGGCCACGATGACGCATTCCTGGCCGCTCACCCGGCCGATGCCGGTGACGATGCCGGCCGCCGGCACCTCGTCGTCGTACATGCCCAGGGCCGCCAGCGGCGACAGTTCCAGGAAGGGCGCGCCGGGGTCCAGCAGCGCGTCGATGCGGGCACGCACCAGCAGCTTGCCGCGGCCGGCGTGGCGGCGCCGTGCTTCCTCGGAACCGCCCAGGGACACGCGGTGCGCGCGTTCGCGCAGATCCTCCACCAGGGCACGCATGGCCGCGGCATTGGCGCGGAAGGCTTCGCCGCGCGGGTCGAGGGCGGAGCGGATGACGGTCATGGCTAGAAGCCGCCCTCCGCCAGCCAGCGTTCCAGTTGCGACAGGCGGTCGCTGCCCCAGAAGCGTTCGTCATCGACGATGAAGAAGGGCGAGCCGAACACGCCCCGGGCCAGCGCTGCATCGTTGGCCTCGCGCAGGCGCTGCTTTACCGCCGGGTCTTCCAGCGCGGCGGCCAGGCGCGCCCGGTCTTCGCCCAGGACTGCGGCGATGTCCAGCACCCGGGCCGGTTCGCCGATGTCGATGTCGTCCACGAAGTAGGCGCGCAGGCAGGCCAGCGCGAAGTCCCTCGCCCGCTCTTTGCGCATCTGCGGCTTCGCCGGCGTGGCATCCGGGGCGCCGTCGGCAATGACGTAGAACGCCCGCGCCGCCACCTGCGTGGCCACCGGAAAGTGCGACGGCAGCCGGTAGGGCAGGCCGAGGAAGCGGGCGGTGCGCGCCGCGTCCCGGTAGAAGTACTCGCCCTTGTGCGGGTAGCCGATGTTGGGCCCGGTGCCGATGCTCTTGTACAGCGCACCCAGCAGGACGGGATGCCAGATCACCCGGCGGCCGTGCCGCTGCGCCAGGTCGTCGATTTCCGCCGCGCCGAAATAGCCGTAGGGCGAGGAAAAGTCGAAATAGAAGTCGATGGCCGCGGCCACGATGTCCCCCTCCCGGTCAATCCCCGGCGATGGCGCGGGCGATCACCAGCCGCTGGATGTCGCTCGCGCCCTCGTAGATCTGGCATACGCGCACGTCGCGCCAGATGCGCTCCACCGGGAAGTCTGCCACGTAACCGTAGCCGCCGTGGATCTGGATGGCGTCCGAGCACACCCTTTCCGCCATCTCCGAGGCGTGCTGGCCGAGCTTGTCCTCGATGCGCGCCACCACGTAGCCGGGGGTGGAGGTGGGGACGACGAAGGCAGAGATCCCCTTTTTGCCGGCGGCGGGGTTGGTGACGGCGAAGACGATGGCCACGTCGGCGTTCTTGCCGGAGGTGATGAACTGCTTGACGCCGTTCAGCACCCAGTGCCCGCCGTCGCGCACCGCCCGGGTGCGGATGGCCGACGCGTCGGAGCCGGCGTGGGGCTCGGTGAGGCAGAAGCAGCCCAGCATGCGCCCGCC
>JACQYB010000053.1 GCA_016208415.1 Betaproteobacteria bacterium
AATGCTGGCGACTTCTCCAGCAACCAACCGCTCCTCGTCGGCATCCACATTCTCGAATACATTTTCCATGACAGACCCCATCGATCAGCGATGGGGCGGAGTTTAACAGGAAAGCTCATGTTATGTTAGCGCTTATGCCCCTCGGGGGGCAGCGTAGCGTGGGGGCTCACCCGTGGTTGCGGCCCCCTGCTCAGCGCGCCACATACTGGTACCCCACCCCGCGCACCGTCTTGATGCGCTCCTCGCCGTCCGGGGCGGGACCGAGCTTGCGCCGCAGGTTGCTGACGTGCATGTCCAGGCTGCGGTCGAAGCGCGCAAGCTTGCGTCCCAACCCCTGTTCCGCCAGTTCGTTCTTGGGCACCACCCGGCCAGCCTGGCGCATCAGCACAGCCAGCACGCTGAATTCGGTGCTGGTCATCTCCACCGGCTTGCCGGCGCGCCGCACGGCACGCGATCCGGGGTGCAGGTCGAGGTCGTCCAGATGCAGCCACTGGGTCGCCTCCCCCGCCTCCCCCGCCTCCCCGTTGCCCGCACGCTGCTCGGCGCGGCGCAGCACGGCGCGGATGCGCGCCACCAGCACCCTGGGATTGCAGGGCTTGGCGAGGTAGTCGTCGGCGCCCAGCTCAAGGCCGACGATGCTGTCCACGTCCTCGCCGCGGGCGGTGAGCATCAGCACCGGCGTGCCATCGCGGGCGCGCAGTTCGCGCAGCACATCGAAACCGTTGCGCCCGGGCATCATCACGTCCAGCACGATCACGTCGTAACCCCCGCCCACTGCCTTGAGCAGCGCCGACTCGCCGTCGTGGGCGGCATCCACGGCGAAGCCCTCGCCGGCGAGATACTCGCCCAGCAACTCGCACAGATCCACGTCATCATCGACGAGCAGGATTCGCGTCATGGTCTGGTCATGCCTCCCGCCGGGCCGCCCCAAGGGAGGCATGAACCCCCTTTGGGGGGCAGCGAACGACAAGGCCGCAGGACAGCCGGAGGCTGGTCCCGCGAAGGGGGATGCGGCTTTGCCGCACAATGTGAGCGTGGGGGCTGTTCATCTGTTCGCGCCGGGCCTCCCGCCACACGCTGCCATCGTGCCACAGCCGGCCCGCGGGCAAGTCCCCGGAAACGTACAATTACCAAGCTTTACCCGTCTTTACATTGGTCTGCCGTACCCTTACACGGTCGCCCCGCAGAATGGGCGCCGTGCATCGAAGCTGCACTTCACCCCCTGACAACCAAGGAGGCAGTCATGACAAGGACCCGAATCGCCCTTCTGACCACCACGCTGCTGGCGTGGGGGCTGGCCACCGCGCCGGCCTTCGCCAATCCCCCCGGACCCATGGGCGCGCAATTCGGCCGCATGGGTGGAGGCATGGCTGGCCCCATGGGTGGCGGCATGGGTGGCCCCGGCTGTAGCTACGGCGGCCACGGCCACGGCATGCATGGCGATGTCGATGCCGGCATCGACCGCATGAGCGGCTTGCTAGACCTGAGCAAGGAGCAGCGCGACGCCATGCGCGCCATCGGTGACAAGCACCGCCCGCAACTGCGCGAACTGGGCGACCGCCTGAGCGACAGCCGCAGGCAGTTGCGGGAGCTCGCCGCCAAGGGCACCCCGGATGCCGCGCAGGTACGGCCGCTGGCGGAGGCCCAGGGCAAGGCCATGGCCGACATGATGGTGCTGCGCACCCAGATGCGCGCCGAGATGGACAAGGTGCTCACCGACGCCCAGCGCGACAAGCTGCGGCAAATGCGCGAGCGGCGCGGTCCGGGACGTGGCATCCCCGGCGCCGGCCCCGGCCCCGGCCCCGCAGCCGGCAGCGCGCTAGCGCCGGCGCAATTCTCGGCCATGATCACCGCCCATCGCCTGGCCTCCGGTAACATCGCCGGCGCGTCTCTGCACCGGCCGATGGACGAGTACCATCTGTAATCGGCAACCCCCGACGCGGCGGCCGGGAGGGCACTCCCGCCGCCGCGACACCCCGGCGCGCAGCGGCCGGGACGCAACGACAACGCGCCGTCGACGAACCCGGACACCGTCCCTGGCCACGCATGGGCGCCGCCACACCATGCACTTAGGCATGAAAGAAACCTCCGTTGAACCTCGTTCAACACGGAGAACGCAGAGATACGGAGGCCGCGGAAAAAAAGTCGGACATTCACCCATCGGGTGAATGGGTATTGCATCGCAACGCTCTGTGTTCTCATCGGTTTTCTCCGCGTTCTCTGCGTCAAAAGAGGTTTCCAGGATGAACCGCCCCGAACCCCCGGCCCGCCCGGACATCTCCGCCACCCTGGACCTCGGCCGCGTCGCGGCGGTGGCGCGCCGGCGCTGGCGCCGCGCCGCCTTGGCCGCCGTGCTCATCGCGCTGGCGGCGCTGGCCTGGCTGCTGTTCGTTCGTGACGGCAACCCGGTGCGCTATCGCACCGCCCCGGCGCAGCGCGGCAGCCTGGCGGTGACCGTCACCGCCACCGGCACGCTCCAGCCCACCAACCAGGTGGATGTGGGCAGCGAGCTTTCCGGAACCATCCGCAGCGTGGAGGTGGATTACAACGACCCCGTGACGGTGGGCCAGGTGCTGGCGCGCCTGGACACGGTGAAGCTGGAGGCCCAGGCGGCCCAGTCCCGCGCCGCCCTGGCCGCCGCCGGGTCGCGGGTGCGGGAACTGGAGGCCACCGTCGCCGAGACGCGCCGCGAGTTCGAGCGCACCGGCGCGCTGCATGCCCGCAACGCCGTCTCCGACCGCGATCTGGTGGCCGCCGAGTCGGCCTTCAAGCGTGCCGACGCGGCGCTGGAAAGCGCCCGCAGCCAGGTCAGCCAGGCTCTCGCCACGGTGGAACTGGATCGCACCAATCTGGCCAAGGCGGTGATCCGCTCGCCGGTGAAGGGCATGGTGCTGGCGCGCAAGGTGGAACCCGGCCAGACCGTGGCCGCCACGCTGCAGGCGCCGGTGCTGTTCCAGCTTGCCGAAGACCTTGCCCGCATGGAGCTGCGGGTGGACGTGGATGAAGCCGACGTCGGCCAGGTGCAGCCCGGGCAGGGCGCCACCTTCACCGTGGACGCCTACCCCGACCAGCGCTTCCCCTCGGCCATCCGCGAGGTACGCTACGCCCCCAAGACGGTGGGCGGCGTGGTCACCTACGAAGCCGTGCTCACGGTGGATAACGACAGGCTGCTGCTGCGCCCGGGCATGACCGCCACCGCCGACATCACCGTGCGGCAGGTGGACGATGCCCTGCTCGTGCCCAATGCCGCGCTGCGCTTTTCGCCGGCGCTGCGGCCCGAGGCGGCGACAGGCGGAGGCAGTTTCACGAGCAAGCTGCTGCCGCACCGGCCCCCGCCCCCCAGGACCGCCCCGGAGGACGCGCGGCGCCGAGCCCAGCGGGTGTGGGTACTGCGCGACGCACAGCCGGTGGAGATCCCGGTGAAGACCGGGGCCAGCGACGGGCGCATGACGGAGATAAGGGGCGGCGACGTGGAACCCGGCATGGAACTGGTCGTCGAGGCGGCCGGAGCGACGAAGTGATCGCCACGGCGGCGCCCGCCCATGCTGCCGCCGGGCCGTCCCAAGGCGGCATGGACCCCCCTCGGGGGGCAGCGCAGCGTGGGGGTCCTACCCACGCCGCCGCCGGGCCGTCCCAAGGCGGCATGGAGCCCCCTCGGGGGGCAGCGCAGTCGAACTGCGCGGCGTCACCAGGACCTACGGCAGCGGCCAGGCTTCCATGCAGGCGCTGCGGGGCATCGACCTGCGCATCGAGCGCGGCGACTTCGTGGCGGTGATGGGGCCCAGCGGCTCGGGCAAGTCCACCTGCATGAACATCATCGGCTGCCTCGACACCCCCACCCGCGGCGCCTACCTGTTCGAGGGGGTGGAGGTCGGCGCCCTCACGCGCGACCAGCGCGCCCTGCTGCGGCGCCACTACCTGGGCTTCGTGTTCCAGGGTTTCAACCTGCTCGCCCGCACCTCGGCGCTGGAAAACGTCGAGTTGCCGCTGATCTACCGCGGCGTGCCGCCGGCGCTGCGCCACCGCCAGGCGCGCCAGGCGCTGGCGGCGGTGGGCCTGGAAGACTGGGCCGACCACACGCCCGGGGAGCTCTCCGGCGGCCAACTGCAGCGCGTGGCCATGGCCCGGGCCATCGTCTCCGAGCCCACGGTGCTGCTGGCCGACGAGCCCACGGGCAACCTGGACACGGCGCGCAGCCACGAGATCATGGCGCTGCTTGCGCGCTTCAACCGCGAGCGCGGGCTGACCATCGTCATGGTGACCCACGAGCGGGAGATGGCGGCCTACGCCCGCCGCGTGGTGCGCTTCGTGGATGGGCGGGTGGCCGCCGACGAAGCGAACGGGGAGCGCGCCGCGCCATGAACCTTGATTCCTCTCAAGGAAACGCCGGGCCGCCCCAAGTTTCCTTGACCCCCTCGGGGGGCGGAAACGTCGCAGACGTTTCCTGGGGGCGCTCGGTTGACCGCTCGTTTTCCCTCGGGAGGCCGCATGGAGTCTGAGGTCTGTGCCTTCGCCCACGCCCACCGGATGGGTGCGCCCGCTACGGGGCCGATTGCGCGCCTGCCGGGCCGTCCGGCGGCGTTGCGCATCAAAGCGGCGGGCGGCCCCGCGGCCTCGTCGCGCCTTGCCAGCCGACCCGGCGGGCCCACACTCGGGCGCGTTCAACCGAGGAATCAAGGATGATGGGCGAAACGCTGCTGCTGGCGCTGCGGGCCATCCGCCGCAACGTGCTGCGCTCCTCGCTGACCATCCTGGGCATCGTCATCGGCGTGGCGGCGGTGATCGCCATGGTCACCGTGGGCGGCGGCGCGACGGTGCAGGTGGCGCGCGAGATCTCCAGCCTCGGCAGCAACCTGCTCAACGTGCGTCCCGGCCAGTTGCAGCGCGGCCCGGGCGGCGCACGCCAGAGCGCCAGGCCCTTCGAGATGCACGACGTGGAGGCCATCGGCCATGAGGTGGCGGGCGTGGCGGCGGTGTCGCCCCTGGCCGCCAAGGGCATGCTGGCCATCTATGCCAACACCAACTGGACCACCACCGCCACCGGCACCGACAGCGCCTATCTCCAGGTGCGGGCGTGGCCCCTGGCCCAGGGCCGGTCGTTCTCCGAAGCCGAGCAGCGCGCCGGGCGCATGGCCTGCATCCTGGGTTCCACGGTGCGCGACAAGCTGTTCGGTGCCCAGGACCCGCAGGGCGCCACCATCCGCCTGGGCAAGCTTTCCTGCGAGGTGATCGGCGTGCTCGGCTCCAAGGGCCAGTCGTCCTTCGGCGCGGATCAGGACGACCTGGTGTTGCTGCCGCTGCGCGCCTTCCAGCGCCGCATCGCCGGCAACCAGTACGTGGACACCATCCTGGTGTCGGCACGTGACGGCGTGTCGACCAAGCGCGTGCAGGGCGACATCGAGAACCTGCTGCGCGAGCGCCGCCACGGCGGCAACAAGGAGGAAAACGACTTCACCGTCTTCGACATGCAGCAGGTGGTGAGCACGCTGACGGGCACCACCCGCACCCTCACCGCCCTGCTGGGGGCGGTGGCGGCGGTGAGCCTGCTGGTGGGCGGCATCGGCATCATGAACATCATGCTGGTGTCGGTGACGGAGCGCACGCGGGAGATCGGCATCCGGCTGGCCATCGGCGCCATGGAGCACGAGGTGCTGCTGCAGTTCCTGGTGGAGGCGGTGGTGCTGTCGCTGTTCGGCGGCCTGGCGGGCATCGTGCTCGGCCTGGGCGCCGCGGCGGGGGGCGTGGCGCTGCTCAACGTGCCCTTCGTGTTCAACGGCGCCATCGTGCTCGTGGCCTTCCTGTTCTCCGGCGCCGTGGGCGTCGTGTTCGGCTACTTCCCGGCGCGCAAGGCGGCGCAACTGGACCCCATCGAGGCGCTGCGACATGAATGACGTCCAACCTCGCGGCGACCGCCGCCGGTCCCTTGCGGCACTCGCGTCGGCGCTGGCCCTGGCCGGCTGCGTCACGGTGGGTCCGGACTACGCCGCGCCGGCGCAGAACCCGCCGGCGCAGTGGCACGCACCGCTGACGGGGGGGCTCGACCCCGCCGGCGCCGATGCCGCCACCCTGGCGACCTGGTGGCGGCGTTTCGGCGATGGCGGGCTGGACCGCCTCGTCGAGGGCGCCGTGGCCGCCAACCGCGACCTGCAGCAGGCCCGGGCGCGGGTGCGCGAGGCCCGGGCACGACGCGGCCTGGCGCAAGCCGACCTGTACCCCGGCGCCAGCGCCAGCGCCGGCGTGACGCGCTCCGGCAGCAACGCCCCCGCCTCGCCGACCGCCCTGACGCGCAGCGGCACCCTCTACAGCGCCGGCTTCGACGCCAGTTGGGAACTGGACATCTTCGGCGGCGGGCGCCGCGCCACGGAGGCCGCCCAGGCCGAGCTGGAGGGCGCCGAGGCCGAGCTGCGCGACGTGCTGGTGACGCTGTGCGCCGAGGTGGCCGGCAACTACGTCGGCCTGCGCACGCAGCAGGCGCGCCTGGCCACCGCCGAGGCCAACCTGGAGGCCCAGATCCAGACCTGGCAACTGGCGAAGGACCGCCACGAGCTGGGCGCCGCCACCCGGCTGGCGGCGGATCAGGCGCTCTACAACCTGGAGAGCACCCGGGCGCAGATCCCGCCGCTGAAGGGCGCCATCGAGCAGAGCCGGGCGCGCCTGGCGGTGCTGCTGGGCGCGGCGCCCGGCACCCTGGCGGCGGAGCTGGCCGCGGTGGCGCCCATACCGGTCACGCCCGAGCGCGTGGCGGTCGGCATCCCCGCCGAGGCGCTGCGCCAGCGCCCCGACGTGCGCGCGCAGGAACGCCGGCTGGCCGCCCAGACGGCACGCATCGGCGTGGCCACGGCGGACCTCTATCCGAAGTTGTCGCTGCTGGGGTCCATCGGTCTGGAGGCCCTGGCGCCGGGCAGGCTCTTCACCTCCCAGGCCATCACCCGCCAGATCGGCGCCAGCGGCGGCTGGACGCTGTTCGACGCCGGGCGCGTCCGCAGCAACATCGCCGTGCAGACTGCCCTGCAGGAACAGGCGCTTGCGGCCTACGAGTCGACGCTGCTCAAGGCGCTGGAGGAAGTGGAGAACGCCCTGGTGGCCTACGCCCGCGAGCAGGAGCGCCGCGACGCCCTGCGCGCCGCCGTCGACGCCGCCCGGCGCGCCGCCGACCTGGCGCGCGAACGCTACGCCGCCGGCATCACCGACTTCCAGGCGGTGCTGGACGCCCAGCGTTCGCTGCTCACCCTGGAGGACCAGTTGGCGGCCAGCACCGGGCAGGTGGCGACCAATCTGGTCAGCCTCTACAAGGCGCTGGGGGGCGGCTGGGTACCCGGGCCGGAGGCCGCGGCGGCACCTGCGCCGTGACGTCGTCCGAGGATCGGCAGGGCGCGAGGCACCTTGCGTCCCCGTCCGCGCGGTGCCGGCCTGGTTGCGGCGCCTGCTGCATCGCCCCGTCCATCTCCAGCCCCATCCCCGGAATGCCCGGCGGCAAGCCTGCGGGCGAACGCTGCATCCAGCTCGACGAGTACTGCCGCTGCCGCCTCTTCGGCGATCCGGCGCGCCCGGCGGTATGCGCCAGCCTGCGCCCGACGGCGGAAATGTGCGGCGACGGCCGCGAGCATGCCATGGCGTGGCTGGGGCGGCTGGAACGGCTCACCGCCGCCTGATCGCGCCGCCGCAACCGCGCATCTCCCTTTTCTCATGACACTGATTTGACTATAATCTTCGTCCCGCCTGCCTCGTCAGGCGGTTGGCTGTCGGCGTCGTATCGACGTGGTTGCATGCGCGCATATGCGCGATGACGCGGCAACATCCGCCTGGTGTGGTTTCATCGGCCGTTGGCCGCCGTCATCGCGTTTTCCGTTCCGTGCAGCCGTCCGGCACCCTGGGGTCCAGTCGGAGCCTCGTGCCGAGACTGGCAGTGTCAGTTTTTTGAGACTTGGGGGGTTGGCGATGCAAAGCATCCTGAGCTTGAAAGACGCGCTGCCACATGCGCGCAAACTTCCCGGGCTGCATCTGCTCGGCGATCTCTACGATTGCCGCTGCGACGCCCGCTTCATGCTCGACGACAGGCTGCTGGGGCGGCATTGCCGCGAACTGGTGGACAAGGCCGGGCTGACGTCGGTGGGCGACCTGTTCCACAGCTTCGGCGAGGGCGGCGGCGTCACGGGCATGATCGTGCTGGCCGAATCCCACATGTCGCTGCACACCTGGCCGGAGGAAGGCTACGTGACGGTGGATGTCTACGTCTGCAACTATTCCACCGACAACCGCGCCAAGGCGCGTCAGCTCTTCGACGGCCTGGTGAAGACCTTCAACCCCGCGGATCCGCGCTTCCACGCGGTGGACCGCGCCTGAGCGGCGCGGCGCAGGCAGCGATCGCGCCGTTCATGGCAGAGGACACTTCGGTGTGGCTGGTGGAACAGATGACGCCGGACTTCGGCTTCTATCTGCGCGCCAGCCGCCTGCTGGAACGGGTACGCTCGCCCTTCCAGGAGATCGAGGTGTTCGAGAACCCGCTGTTCGGGCGCGCGATGCGCATCGACGGCTGCTTCATGACCAGCGAGGGCGATGAGTTCTTCTACCACGAGCCCATGGTCCATGTGCCCGCCATCGCCCACCCCGAACCGCGCAGCGCCCTGGTGGTGGGGGGCGGCGACGGCGGTGCGGTGGAAGAACTGCTCAAGCACGGCACCATCGCCCGGGTGGTGATGGCGGAACTGGACCAGGCGGTGATCGAGGTGAGCCGCCGCTGGCTGGGCGCCATCCACGGCAATGCCTTCTCCGACCCGCGGCTGGACGTGCGCGTGGGCGACGGGCGGGCGTTCATCGACAGCGGCGCCGAGCGTTTCGATCTCATCGTGCTCGATCTCACCGACCCCTTTGGCCCCGCCCAGGCGCTCTACACCGCGGAGTTCTACGCCGCCTGCCGGCGCGCCCTGAATCCCGGCGGCGTGTTGTCGCTGCATCTGGAATCGCCGGTGCACCGGCCACAGGCCATGGCCCGCATCCTGCAATCCCTGAAGGACGTCTTCGCCCTGGTGCGCCCCTACCTGGTCTACGTGCCGCTCTACGGCACCTGGTGGGGAATGGCCACGGCCTCCGACGCCGCAGATCCGCTGGCGGTTTCCGAGGACGAGGTGGAGGCGCGCATCCGCGCGCGCGGCCTGGAGCGGCTGCGCTTCTACAACGGCGCCATGCACCGGGCGGTATTCGCGCTGCCCAACTTTGTGCGCGATCTCCTGGCACGCCCGGCCGAGCCGGTGCGCGTGGGCGAGCCCATCGAAGGGGTGATCGATCCGGCCGCCCTGCCGCCATTGGTGTTAGCCCCTGCCGGGGCGTGACGGCCGTCACGCCGGCGCGGGGATAACGCTGGCATCATCTCCCCACTCTTCCCTGGCGAACCCCCGATGGACCCCGTTCTCCTGCTCAAGGCGCTCATCCTCGGCATCGTCGAGGGGCTGACCGAATTCCTGCCCGTGTCCAGCACCGGGCACCTCATCCTCGCCGGCGACCTGCTCGACTTCAACGACGAGCGCGGCAAGCTGTTCGAGATCGTCATCCAGTCCGGCGCCATCCTGGCGGTGGTGTGGGAATACCGGGCGAAGATCGGCTCGGTGCTGGCCGGCGTCGGCTCCGAGCCGGGGGCAAGGCGCTTCCTGCTCAACCTGTTCGTCGCTTTCCTGCCGCTGGCGCTGCTGGGGCTGGCCTTCGGCAAGGCGATCAAGACCCACCTGTTCCAGCCGGTGCCGGTGGCGAGCGCCTTCATCGTCGGCGGCCTGTTCATCCTGTGGGCGGAACGACGTCGCCACCGGGTGCGCTTCGACTCGGTGGATGAACTGCGCCCCGGCGACGCGCTGCTGCTTGGCCTGGCCCAGGCGCTGGCGCTCATCCCCGGCACCTCGCGTTCCGGCGCCACCATCATCGGCGGGCTGTTCATGGGGCTGTCGCGGCGCGCCGCCACGGAGTTTTCCTTCTTCCTCGCCATTCCCACCCTGGGCCTGGCCACCGTCTACCAGTTGTACAAGGAACGGGCGCTGCTCAACGCCGACGACCTGGGCATGTGGTTGGTGGGCTTCGTCGCCGCCTTCTTCTCCGCCTTCCTGTGCGTGCGCTGGCTGCTGCGCTACGTCAGCAGCCACGACTTCACCCCCTTCGCCTGGTATCGCATCGCCTTCGGCGTGGTGGTGCTGGCCACGTCCTATTCGGGAGTGGTGGATTGGACCAGCCACTAATCGTCTATCTGCACGGCTTCTGCAGCTCGCCGGCCTCCGGCAAGGTGCAGCGGCTGCGCGCCCGCATGATGGGGCGTGGCATCGGGGGACGGCTGTGGTGCGAGCAGCTGCCCCCCAGCCCGCAGGCGGCGGTGTCCCTGGCACAGCATGCCATCGCCGCGACCGACGGGCCGGTGACGTTGGTGGGCAGTTCGCTGGGCGGCTTCTAC
>JACQYB010000047.1 GCA_016208415.1 Betaproteobacteria bacterium
TGTCGGGAATCATGGCGCTGGTCCGATTCTAGCCCGGATGTCTCCCCCGATGCGCCGACCGGGCAGTGCCGTGCGGCTGCGGCATTTTGTCGCGCCGGCGGCCGCGGGCCGGGGCGAGTGGGCTAGACTGCGGCGACACCGCCGGGGCGGTCCCGGCGAATTCAGGAGGGAGACAAGCGATGAAGCGGATATTTCTGCGCCTCGGCCTGGCGGCGGCGCTGTGCGGAGCGGCGCCCGGAGCCTGGGCCCAGGACGTAGCGGTGAAGGACGCCTGGGTGCGCGGCACGGTGACCGGCCAGAAGGCCACGGGCGCCTTCATGGAACTGACGAGCAAGGATGGCGCGGCCCTGGTGGGCGGCGCGAGTCCCGTGGCCGGCGTGGTCGAAGTCCATGAGATGTCCATGGAAGGCGGCGTGATGAGGATGCGCGCCGTGCCGAAGCTGCCCCTGCCCGCGGGCAAGACGGTGCAGCTCACGCCCGGCGGCTACCACATCATGCTCATGGACCTGAAGCAGCGGGTGAAGGAAGGGGAGACCGTGCCGCTGACGCTGAAGGTGGAAGGCAAGGACGGCAAGCTGAGCGAAGTGCAGGTCAGCGCGCCCGTGCGCCCGCTGGCGCAGCCGGCGAGACCCGCGGCGCCGATGCATGAAGGCATGAAGCACTGATCCGCCGCGGACCCGGCGCCGTCCGCGTCCCTGCCGCACCCGGAGGGGAGACGGCGACGTCGGCCAGGTTCGACGGCGCGGGCGATGTCGCGGCTCGTCCAAACAAAAGGCCGGGATGACCCGGCCTGCGACCCTCTTCCCATGTGCCCCGCCAGGACTCCCGAACCGGGATTCGACCCCGGTGGGGAGTCGCGATGGGGCCTGACTCACACGGTAGCGCTTTCCGTCCCCGACTCATCCGCCGATTCCGACCGATCCATGAGTTCCACCAACGCCATGGGCGCGTTGTCGCCCTGACGGAACCCGAACTTCAGGATGCGCAGGTAACCGCCGTTGCGGGCAGCGTAGCGCGGGCCCAGTTCGTCGAACACCTTGACGACGTTGTCGCGATCGCGCAGCCGGTTGAACGCGAGCCGGCGATTTGCCAGGCTGGGCTGCTTGCCAAGCGTGATGATGGGTTCCACCACGCGCCGCAACTCCTTGGCTTTCGGGAGTGTCGTCTTGATGACTTCGTGGCGCAGCAGCGAATTGGCCATGTTGCGGAACATCGCCAAGCGATGGCTGCTGGTGCGATTCAGTTTGCGTAAACCGTTACGGTGGCGCATGGTGCTTTCCTTCTTCCCGCCTCGATCAGCCGAGCTTGTCCAGCCCTGCGGGAGGCCAGTTTTCGAGTTTCATGCCGAGCGTCAGCCCGCGGGCCGCTAGCACTTCCTTGATTTCGTTCAGTGACTTGCGACCCAGATTGGGCGTCTTCAGAAGTTCCGTTTCGGTGCGCTGGATCAGGTCGCCGATGTAGTAGATGTTCTCCGCCTTCAGGCAGTTGGCGGATCGCACGGTCAGCTCCAGATCGTCCACCGGGCGCAGCAGGATCGGATCGATGGGGGAGGGCCTGGGTGCCTCCGCAGACATCGGCGTGCCTTCGAGATTGGCGAACACCGAAAGCTGTTCGATCAGCAAGGTGGCCGCGCTGCGCACCGCCTCCTCGGGGTCGATGGCGCCGTTGGTCTCGACGTCGAGCACCAGCCGGTCGAGGTCGGTGCGCTGCTCCACGCGGGCGTTCTCGACCGCATAGCTCACGCGGCGCACGGGGCTGAACGAGGCATCCAGCAGGATGCGGCCGATCTGTTTGCTTTCGCCGGCGATGGGGCGCAGCGTGCCGGGCACGTAGCCCCGTCCCTTTTCCACCCGGACCTGCATGTCGAGCTTGCCGCCGCTGGCCAGATGGGCGATCACGTGCTCCGGGTTGACGATCTCGACGTCGTGGGTGGTTTCGATGTCACCCGCCGTGACCACCCCTTCGCCCTGCTTGCTCAGGCGCAACTGCACTTCGCCGCGGGTGTGGAGCTTGAACACCACGCCCTTGAGGTTGAGCAGGATATCCACCACGTCTTCGCGCACGCCGTCCAGCGTGGAATATTCGTGTAGCACACCTTCTATGCTCACCTCGGTGGGGGCGTAGCCTTCCATCGATGACAGCAAGATGCGCCGCAGCGCGTTGCCAAGGGTGTGTCCATAACCCCGCTCGAAGGGCTCCATCACCACCCGCGCGTGGACCGGCGAGAGGTTCTGGACTTCGATGGTGCGGGGCTTCAACAACGTGTGGCTTTGCATCGGCAAACCTCGATCAATGCGCACCCCAAGCGGGTACTCAGTGTGCTGTGTGAGCCGCGACCGCGCGATTAGCGCGAGTACAATTCGACGACCAGACTCTCGTTGATGGTGGAGGGCAGGTCGGCACGCTCGGGCAGTGCCTTGAAGACACCCTTGGCGGCCTTGGCGTCCACGTCGAGCCACTCCGGGAAGCCTCGCGACTCGGCCGCCTCCAGTGCGCCCTTGACGCGCAGTTGCGTCCTCGCGCGATCCGTCAGTTGCACCACGTCACCGGCCCGCACCACGTACGAGGGGATATCCACCCTGCGTCCATTCACGAGAACGGCGCCATGGCGCACGACCTGCCGCGCCTCGGCACGAGATGCGCCAAAACCCATGCGATAGGCAACGTTATCCAGCCGGGACTCCAGCAACTGCAACAGGTTTTCGCCGGTCTGCCCCTTACGGCTATTGGCATCGGCGTAGATCTTGCGGAACTGCCGCTCCAGAATGCCGTAGACGCGCCGGATTTTCTGCTTCTCGCGCAGCTGCTGACCAAAGTTGGACATGCGTTGGCCGGACTTCTGCCCATGCTGACCGGGGGCATAGGACCGACGCTCGATGGCACACTTGTCGGTAAAGCACTTCTCGCCCTTGAGGAAGAGCTTCTCCCCTTCGCGGCGGCACTGGCGGCACTTGGCGTCGAGATTACGAGCCACTATTCAACTCCTTGTCAGATACGACGCCGCTTGGGCGGACGGCAACCGTTATGCGGGATGGGCGTCACGTCGGAGATGCTGCTGATCTTCATGCCCAGCGCATTGAGTGCACGCACGGCCGACTCGCGCCCGGGACCGGGACCCTTGATCCGCACTTCCAGATTCTTCACGCCGCATTCCACGGCCACCTTGCCGGCCGCGTCTGCAGCAACCTGCGCGGCGAACGGGGTGCTCTTCCTGGATCCCTTGAAACCCGCACCACCGGCCGTGGCCCAGGAGAGGGCGTTGCCCTGGCGGTCCGTAATGGTGATGATGGTGTTATTGAACGACGCGTGAATGTGGGCGATGCCCTCTGCGACGTTCTTCTTGACCTTCTTGCGAACTTTTGCGGTGGTCTTGGCCATGGAATCCGTTCCCGATTACTTCTTGCCGCCGCTCACGAGCTTGCGCGGCCCCTTGCGAGTGCGTGCGTTGGTGCGGGTGCGCTGTCCCCGGACGGGCAGGCCCTTGCGATGACGCACGCCGCGATAGCATCCGAGGTCCATGAGCCTCTTGATGCTCATGGTTACTTCGCGGCGCAGATCGCCTTCCACGGTGAACTTGCCAACTTCCTGCCGCAACCGGTCCATGTCGGTTTCGGAGAGATCCTTCACCTTCACATTTCGTGCGATACCTGCCGCGTCGCAGATCTGCTGCGCGCGCGAGCGACCGACCCCGAAAATTCCCGTGAGCGCGATCTCAATGTGCTTGTGGTTGGCGATGTTTACGCCGGCTATGCGGGCCATTTATTCACCCTGAAAAGCGAAACTTTAAATGATACCAGAAAAGCGCACGCACTCAACCCTGACGCTGCTTGTGGCGGGGATCCTGACAAATGATCCGAACCACGCCCTTGCGCCGGATAACCTTGCACTTGCGGCAAATCTTCTTGACCGAAGCCTGAACTCTCATGCTCTTCTCCCGGACGTATCCGTGAAAACCTACTTGGCGCGAAAGACGATACGAGCCTTGCTCAGGTCGTAAGGTGTCAGCTGCACCGTTACCTTGTCGCCAGGGAGGATGCGGATATAGTGCATTCGCATCTTCCCGGAAATGTATCCCAGCACAATGTGCCCGTTCTCGAGTCTGACCCTGAAGGTCGCGTTGGGGAGATTCTCGACAACCTCCCCCTGCATCTCAATGACGTCTTCCTTGGACATGACTACCTGGTCGGGAATCCGGCGCCCTTGAAATTGGCCTTTTTCAGCAGGCTCTCGTACTGGTGCGACATGATGTACGCCTGGACCTGCGACATGAAATCCATGGTCACGACCACGATGATCAGCAGCGAAGTTCCACCGAAGTAGAAGGGGACATTCCACTTCAGGATGAGGAACTCCGGCAGCAGGCACACGAGCGTCACATAAACCGCCCCCACCAGGGTCAACCTGGTGAGGATCTTGTCGAGGTAACGCGCCGTCTGCTCACCCGGACGTATCCCCGGAACAAAGGCGCCACTCTTCTTCAGATTGTCCGCCGTCTCCTTCGAGCTGAAGACCAGCGCGGTGTAGAAGAAACAGAAGAATACGATCGCCGCGGCGTAGGCCATGACGTAGATCGGCTGCCCTGGCGACAGGGTCGCAGCGATATCACTGAGCCAGCGCATCCCCTCCGACGCCCCGAACCATCCGCCCAGGGTTGCCGGGAAAAGGATGATCGACGAGGCGAAGATCGGCGGGATCACGCCCGACATGTTGAGCTTCAGCGGCAGGTGCGAACTTTGACCACCGTAGATCTTGTTGCCCACCTGCCGTTTGGCGTAGTTGACCAGGATCTTGCGCTGCCCACGCTCCACAAAGACCACCAACGCCGTCACCAAGACCACCAGCGCAACGATGAACAGCGCCGTCAGGGGATGCATGGCACCGGTGCGTACAAGCTCCAGCAGGCCACCGATGGCGCTGGGAAGCCCGGCGGCGATACCGGCAAAGATGATGATCGAAATGCCATTGCCGATGCCGCGCTCGGTGATCTGCTCGCCCAGCCACATCAGGAACATCGTGCCCGTGACCAGGGTCGAGACGGTGACGACACGGAACATGATCCCCGGATCGAGCACCAGTCCCGGCTGCGACTCCAGCGCGACGGCCATGCCTATGGCCTGGAACAGCGCCAGTCCCACCGTGCCATAGCGGGTGTATTGCGTGATCTTGCGCCGCCCGGCCTCGCCTTCCTTCTTGATCGCCTCCAGTTGCGGCACCGCGACGGTGAGCAACTGCATGATGATCGACGCCGAGATGTAGGGCATGATTCCCAGCGCAAAGATGGTGAAGCGCGCCAGCGCACCGCCGGAAAACAGGTTGAACACCCCGAGGATGCCGCCCTGCTGCGACTGGAACAACTCCGCCAGCTTGGCCGCGTCGATGCCCGGGACGGGAATGTGCGCCCCGATGCGATAGACGATCAGGGCGCCGAGCAGGAACACCAGCCGACGCTTCAGATCACCGAAGCGGCCGGTCTTCCCAAGGGTCGCCGCCGGGGTTGCCACTGTTACGCCTGACCTTCCGTGATCACACTGCCGCCGGCCGCCTCGATGGCCGCCAACGCGCCCTTGGTCGCACCGACGCCACGCAGCGTGACCTTGCGCGAAATCGATCCCGACAGGATCACCTTGGCCGCCAGCGCGAGGGCGGGAATGATGCCGGCGCGCTTGAGCGCGAGAATATCCACCTCGCCCTCGCCCAGCTTCTCAAGGTCGGACAGCCGGACCTCGGCGTAACGATCGCGACTCAGCGAGGTGAAACCGCGCTTCGGAAGACGACGCTGCAGCGGCATCTGCCCGCCCTCGAAGCCCACCTTGTGAAAACCGCCGGCGCGTGACTTCTGACCCTTGTGTCCGCGCGATGCAGTCTTGCCGTGCCCGCTGCCGATACCCCGGCCGACGCGCTTGGGTGCGTGCTTCGAGCCCGCACCAGGCTTGAGCGTATTCATCTTCATGGCATCAGCCCTCACACTTGAGCAGGTAAGCGACGCTGCGGATCATGCCCCGCACCTGGGGGTTGTCCGGCAGTTCCACAGTGTGATGCAGACGCCGCAGACCGAGGCCGCGAACGGTCTCGCGGTGGGGCCTCTTGGTGCCGATCAGGCTGCGCACCAACGTAACCTTGACGGTTTTCTCAGACATCGCCTTAACCCAGGATTTCCGCGACGCTCTTGCCGCGCTTGGCCGCGACTTCCGACGGCGTGTTCATGGCCAGCATGCCGTTGAGCGTGGCACGCACCACGTTGTACGGATTGGTGGACCCCATGCACTTCGCAAGTACGTCGGTCACACCCATCACCTCGAACACCGCGCGCATCGGCCCGCCGGCGATGATGCCCGTGCCCGCCGAGGCTGGCTGGATGAGCACCACCGAAGCGCCGTGGCGTCCCACCACCGTGTGGTGGAGTGTTCCGTCCTTCAGGCTGACCTTGACCAGCTTGCGCCGGGCCTCTTCCATGGCCTTCTGCACCGCCACGGGGACTTCCCGGGCCTTGCCCTTGCCCATTCCAATCCCGCCGTCGCCGTCGCCGACCACCGTCAGCGCTGCGAAGCCGAGAATCCGGCCACCCTTGACCACCTTGGTCACGCGGTTGATGGAGACCATCTTCTCGCGCAGGGAGTCCTCTCGTTCCTCGGCCGCCTGCGGTTTCCTGCCCTGTGCCTTCGCCATTTCGACCCCGCCTAGAACTTCAGCCCGCCTTCGCGCGCCGCTTCAGCCAGAGCCTTGACCCGGCCGTGATAGAGAAACCCGGAGCGGTCGAACGCAACCTCCTCGACGCCCGCGGCCCGAGCGCGCTCGGCGATGAGTTTGCCCACCACCTTGGCGGCAGCAACGGTGCCGCCCGCAGGCACCTGGCCGCGTACCTCCTGCTCCACCGTGGAAGCCGAGGCCAGAGTGCGGGTTCCGCAACCCGAAATCACTTGGGCATAGATGTGGCAGTTCGACCGATGCACCATCAACCGCACCGCCTCCGCCTCGGAAATCCTGGCACGGGTCTTACGTGCCCTGCGCAAACGCGCCTGCTTCTTGTCCATCTGTCTACGCCCTTACTTCTTCTTCGTTTCCTTGAGAACGATCACCTCGCCGGCATAACGAACGCCCTTGCCCTTGTAAGGCTCCGGCTGCCGGTAGGCACGCACCTCGGCGGCCACCTGGCCGACGAGCTGCTTGTCGATCCCCTTGATGATCACCTCGGTCTGGGTCGGCGTCTCCACTCTGATCCCGGCGGGCATCTGGTGCGACACGGGATGGGAGAAACCCAGCGACAGGTTCAGCTTGTCGCCCTGCGCCTGGGCGCGGTAACCGACGCCGACAAGCTGGAGCTTGCGCTCGAAGCCCTTGCTGACGCCAATCACCATGTTGTTGAGCAGCGCGCGCATCGTACCCGACATCGCCTTGCCGTTGGCGGCCCCCGCGACCGCCGCACACTGCAGCATGCCGCCTTCCTGCTGCTCCACCGTCACCGACGCGCTGCGCGGCTGGCGCAGGGTCCCGAGGGGGCCCTTGACCACGACTTCCGCTTCGCCAATCGAGACTTCCACGCCCTGCGGAAGCAGCACCGGATACTTGGCAACTCGAGACATCGCCATCTCCTCAGGCCACGTAGCAGAGTACTTCGCCGCCGACATTGGCGGCACGCGCGCGACGATCGGTCATCACCCCCTTGGGCGTAGACACGATCGCAACACCCAGACCGTTCATCACCCGCGGCAAGTCGGTGCAACCCTTGTACACCCGCAACCCTGGCCGGCTCACACGTTCGATGCGCTCGATCACCGGACGGCCCGCATAGTACTTCAGCGCAATGTCCAGTTCGCGGTGGGGGCCGTTCTCCCTGACCGCGAAGTCGTCGATATAGCCCTCGTCCTTCAGGACCGTGGCGATCGCCACCTTGAGGGTCGACGACGGCATGGAAACGGCCGTTTTCTGTGCCATCTGCGCGTTGCGAATCCGCGTCAGCATGTCGGCGATGGGATCACTCATGCTCATGCTTGTTTTCCCCCTTACCAGCTCGCCTTGACCATTCCGGGCACTTCGCCGCGCATGGCAACCTCGCGCAGCTTGTTGCGGCAGAGGCCGAACTTGCGGAAGACGCCGCGACCGCGGCCGGTCAGTGCGCAACGGGCGCGCAGCCGAGTCGGGCTGGCATTGCGCGGCAACTGCTGCAGCGCCATGCGGGCGTCCATGCGCTCGTCCTCGGAGAGCCTGGTGTCGTTGCTGCGCGCGATCAGCTCGGCCCGCCGGGCGGCGAACTTCGCCACCACCTTGCGCCGCTTCTCCTCGCGGTTGATCATGGATTTCTTCGCCATGCTGCCCTCAGTTCCTGAACGGGAATTTGAACGAGGCCAGCAGCGCGCGCGCCTCCTCGTCCGTCTTGGCGGTGGTGGTGATCGCGATGTTCATGCCGCGCAGCGCATCCACCTTGTCGTACTCGATCTCGGGAAAGATGATCTGCTCGCGCACACCAAGATTGTAATTACCGCGACCGTCGAAACCCTTGCCCGAGACGCCCCGGAAATCACGGATGCGAGGCATGGCCACGGTGATCAACCGGTCGAGGAACTCGAACATGCGCGGCCCCCGCAGGGTCACCATACAGCCGATGGGATAACCCTCGCGGATCTTGAACCCCGCAATCGACTTCCTCGCTTTCGTGACCACCGGTTTCTGTCCGGCGATGCGCGTCAGGTCGGCGAGCGCATTCTCGAGCAGCTTCTTGTCGCCCACCGCCTCGCCGACACCCATGTTGAGTGTGACCTTGCGGATGGCCGGCACTTCCATGACGGACTTGTAGCCGAACTTCTGCGTCAGTTCCGGTACCACCGTCTGCTTGTAGTATTCCTGCAGGCGCGCCATGATACTTTGCTATGCCTCCACACTTTCGCCGTTGGACTTGAAGACGCGCACCTTGCGGCCGTCTTCAAGCACCTTGAAGCCGATGCGATCAGCCTTTTGCGTCGCCGGATTGTAGAGCGCCACATTGGAAATGTGGATCGACATCTCCTTTTCGACGATGCCGCCGGGCTGATTGCGCATGGGGTTCGGCTTGGTGTGGCGCTTGACGCGGTTCACACCTTCCACGACCACACGATCGGTACCCGCTCGCGCCAGGACGGTCCCGCGCTTGCCCTTGTCTCTGCCGGCGATGATGATGACGCTATCGCCCTTGCGAATTCGTTCCATGGCGACCCCTCAGAGCACTTCCGGCGCAAGGGAAACGATCTTCATGAACCGCTCGGTCCGCAGCTCGCGGGTGACCGGTCCAAAAATGCGCGTCCCAATGGGCTCAAGCTTGTTGTTCAGAAGCACCGCAGCGTTGCTGTCGAAGCGCACCAAGGCGCCGTCGGGCCGCCGCACGCCCTTGGCGGTACGCACCACCACGGCGTTGTACACCTCGCCCTTCTTCACGCGACCCCGCGGGGCAGCGTCCTTGACGCTGACCTTGATGATGTCGCCGATGCCGGCATAGCGCCGCTTGGAGCCGCCGAGCACCTTGATACACATGACCGAGCGCGCGCCGGTATTGTCGGCGACGTTCAGCACCGTTTGCATCTGGATCATTTTCTGTGTTCTCCAACTTGTCCCGCACCACTGCCGCGGTCAGTCTTGGAACCCGTCCGGGTATCGGCGCCGGGCACCAGCCCGACGAAAGGGCGGCATTGTACCCGCTATTTGCGGCTATTCGCTCATTTGCCTGATGCCTTTTGACGCAATACGGTGCGCACGCGCGCGATGTCGCGTCGAACCTTGCCGAGCTGGCTGTTATCGGTAAGTTGCTGCGTGGCCATCTGCATGCGCAGTGAGAACTGCGCCTTCAGCAGCTCGAGCAACTCGGCGTTGAGCTGGCTCGTATCCTTCGCCCTCAGTTCGGATGCATTCATGGTCAGAACACCTGCCGCGTGACGAAAACCGTGTCGAAGGGCAGCTTGGCCGAGGCAAGCCTGAATGCCTCGCGCGCCAGACCTTCCTCCACGCCATCCATTTCGTAAAGCACCTTGCCGGGTTGAATCTCGGCCACCCAGTACTCCGGATTGCCCTTGCCGTTGCCCATGCGTACCTCCGCGGGCTTCTGGGAAATTGGCTTGTCCGGAAAGACGCGAATCCAGATCCGCCCACCCCGCTTGATGTGCCGGGTCATCGCCCGACGCGCGGATTCGATCTGTCGCGCGGTCAGGCGACCGCGCGTAATCGCCTTCAGCCCATACTCGCCGAAACTGACTTTGGAGCCGCGGGTGGCAATACCCGTGTTACGGCCCTTCTGTTCCTTACGATACTTTCTTCTCGCCGGTTGCAGCATCGCTCGCTCCTGCCTTCTTCACTCGCCGGGCCGCCGGCTTTGGGGTTTCCGTTGGTGCGCCTTCGACCGCGCCCGCGCCGCCTTCACTGGCGGGCTCGCCGTCCCGGCGGGTCCGAGGACCACGGCCGGCACCGGCCTTCACATCTGCATCGCCACGCGCGCCCCGGCCAGGCCCGCGGCGTGATCGACGACCCGCGTCAACATCGGCCTCGGCCGGCTGCTCCGCGCGCGCCATCATCTCGCCCTTGAACACCCACACCTTGATGCCGATGACGCCATAGGTGGTCTTCGCTTCGCCGAATCCGTAGTCGATGTCGGCGCGCAAGGTGTGCAGGGGCACACGGCCCTCGCGATACCACTCCTTGCGGGCGATCTCGATCCCGTTGAGCCGGCCCGAACTCATGATCTTGATGCCCTGGGCACCGAGGCGCATGGCGTTCTGCATGGCGCGCTTCATGGCCCGGCGGAACATGATGCGCTTTTCAAGCTGCTGGGCGATGGAGTCGGCGATGAGTTGCGCGTCGGTTTCCGGCTTGCGGATCTCCTCGATCTTCACGTCCAGCTTGTCCACGCCCATGAGGCGGCGCAGATGGACGCGAAGCTGCTCGATGTCCTCGCCCTTCTTGCCGATGACCACCCCTGGCCGGGCGCTGAATACCGTCACCAGCGCAGTCTTGGCGGGCCGCTCGATCACCACGCGCCCGACGCTGGCGTGGGCAAGCTTCTTGCGCAGATACTCACGGACCTTGAGGTCCTCGTTGAGCATCACGGGAAACTGCTTGCTGTTTGCGTACCAGCGGGAAGCCCAGTTGCGCGTCACCGCGAGCCTGAAGCCGGTCGGATGAATCTTCTGTCCCATGCGATTTCCTCAGTCCCCGACGGTGACGAAAATGTGGCAGGTCGGCTTGACGATGCGATTGCCGCGGCCCTTGGCGCGGGCGGTGAAGCGCTTCAGCACCGCACCCTTTTCCACGTGGATGGTCTTCACCTTGAGGGTGTCGATATCGGCGCCGTCGTTGTGCTCGGCGTTGGCGATGGCGGATTCCAGCACCTTCCTGACGATCGTGGCCCCCTTCTTGGGGCTGAACGCCAGGATGTTGAGCGCCTGATCCACCGACTTCCCGCGCACCAGGTCAGCGACCAGGCGCCCCTTTTGCGCGGAAAGACGTACTCCCTTGAGAATTGCCCTGGTTTCCATTCGCGCCTCCTACTTCCGCACCGCGGCCTTCTTGCCGCCGGTGTGGCCCTTGAAGGTGCGCGTCAGCGCAAACTCGCCGAGCTTGTGGCCGACCATGTTCTCCGAGACATAGACCGGAATGTGCTGCTTGCCGTTATGAACCGCGATGGTCATGCCGACGAACTCCGGCAGCACCGTGGAGCGGCGCGACCAGGTCTTGATCGGACGCTTGTCGCTGGTTGCGCGCGCCGTGTCCACCTTCTTGAGCAGGTGGCCATCCACGAAGGGACCCTTCTTGATTGAACGTGCCATGTGAGACCTCTTAACGCTTGTGGCGGCGCTGGACAATCATGTTGTCCGTGCGCTTGTTGCGCCTGGTGCGATAACCCTTGGCGGGCGTACCCCACGGGCTGCAGGGATCGCGGCCGGCCGCAGTCTTGCCCTCGCCGCCACCGTGCGGGTGGTCGACGGGGTTCATGGCGACGCCGCGCACTGTCGGGCGGATGCCGCGCCAGCGCTTGGCGCCGGCCTTGCCGATGGAGCGCAGCGAGTGTTCCTCGTTGCCCACCTCGCCGATGGTGGCGCGGCACTCCACGTGGACCTTGCGGATCTCGCCGGAGCGCAGCCGCAACTGGGCGTAACTGCCCTCGCGCGCCAGCAACTGGACCGAGGTTCCCGCCGCACGGGCAATCTGCGCGCCCTTGCCAGGGATCATCTCGACGCAGTGGATCGTCGTGCCCACGGGGATGGCACGCAGGGGCAGGGCGTTGCCGGGCTTGATGGGCGCTTCGACGCCGCTGAGCAGTTGCGCACCGGCCTGCAGCCCCTTGGGAGCGAGGATGTAGCGGCGCTCACCATCCAGGTAGCACAGCAAGGCGAGGTTGGCGCTACGGTTCGGGTCATACTCCAGACGCTCGACCTTGGCCGCGACGCCGTCCTTGTTGCGACGGAAGTCCACCACCCGATAGAGCTGCTTGTGTCCGCCACCCTGGTGGCGAATGGTGATGCGGCCCTGGTTGTTGCGACCGGAACCCCGCGTCTTCTTCTCCACCAGAGACGCCAGCGGACGTCCCTTGTGGAGGTCCCGACTCACCACCTTGACCACCGCGCGGCGGCCCGGGGAGGTCGGCTTGACTTTGACGAGTGCCATGGATTACGCCCCTCCCTGCTCGGCGAAATTGATTTCCTGTCCGGGCTTCAGGCACACGAATGCCTTCTTCCAGCCCTTGCGGCTGCCCATGTGGCGACCGAAGCGCTTGGTCTTGCTGCGGACATTTGCCACCTGGACCGACTCCACGTCCACCTTGAACAGGAGCTCGACCGCGGCCTTGATCTCCGGCTTGCTGGCGTCCGGGACCACCCGGAAGACAACCTGCTGATTCTTGTCGGCCACGTAGGTGGCCTTCTCGGAGATCTGCGGGGCAAGCAACACCTGCAGCAACCGCTCTTGGGAAACTGTGCTCATCCCAGCATCTCCTCCATCTTCGCCACGGCATTGCGCGTGACCAGCACCTTGGGGAAGCGAATCAGCGACACCGGATCAGCCTCATGGACCTCCACCACCAGTAGCCTGGGCAGGTTGCGACAGGCGAGAACGATGTTCTCGTCAAGATCGTCGGTGATCACGAGAGCGGAATCGACTCCCAGGCCCTTCAGTTTCTCTGCCACCAGCCTGGTCTTGGGCGCCTCGACGCTGAAGTTCTCCACCACCACCAAGCGGTCCTCGCGAGCGAGTTGCGAGAGAATCGACGCCATTCCCGCGCGGTACATCTTGCGGTTCACCTTCTGGCTGAAGTTCTCGTCCGGCGTATTGGGGAAGGTCTTGCCGCCACCGCGCCACAGGGGGCTCGAAGCCATGCCGGCACGGGCGCGACCGGTGCCCTTCTGGCGCCACGGCTTGTGGGTGGACTTCGCCACTTCGCTGCGGCCCTTTTGCTTGCGGTTGCCCAGACGGGCGTTGGCCTGGTAGGCCACGACCACCTGATGCACCAGGGCCTCGTTGAAGTCACGCGCAAACAGCGCGTCGGACGCGGAAACGGTGGACGCCGCCTCGCCCTTGTCGTTGAGTAGTTTCAGTTCCATTATGCCCCCGCCTTCACCGCCGGACGCACGATGACGTCACCACCCCGCGAGCCGGGTACGGCACCCTTTACCAGGAGTAGCTGGCGCGCCTCATCGATCCGGACAACCTCCAGGTTCTGGACCGTGCGCGTCGCGGCACCATAGTGCCCGGGAAGCTTCTTCCCCGGAAAAACGCGACCGGGGTCCTGCGCCATGGAAATGGAACCCGGCGAGTTGTGGGACACCGAGTTGCCATGGGAGGCGCGGTTGGAGGAGAAGTTGTGGCGTTTGATCACCCCGGCAAAGCCCTTGCCGATGGAGGTGCCCGTGACATCCACCTTCTGCCCCGGGGCAAAAATGGTCACGGCCACCGTGTCGCCCGCTTTCAGCGAGGCAGCCACCTCCGACGCGACCGGAAATTCCCGCAGGATGTGTCCCGCTTCGACACCGGCCTTCGCCATATGGCCGGCAAGCGGCTTGCGGACCCGGGAAGGCCGCCTGGTTCCAAACGCGACCTGCACCGCGGCGTAACCGTCGGTCTCAGGCGTCTTGATCTGGGTGACGCGATTATTGGACACGTCGAGCACCGTCACCGGAACGCTTTCGCCCTCCGCAGTGAAAATGCGCGTCATGCCAACCTTGCGTCCTACAAGGCCTAGGCTCATTCTCTTCTCCACGCCGGTTACGATTGACCGGCCCTACACTTTGGGGCGGCGGCAACGCCACCCGGAAACAAACCGCCCGAGCGGGCGGTGCTCTTACTGCAACTTGATCTCGACATCCACCCCGGCGGGCAGTTCGAGCTTCATCAACGCGTCCACCGTCTTGTCCGTCGGATCGATGATGTCCATGAGCCGCAGGTGGGTGCGGATCTCGAACTGATCCCGGGACGTCTTGTTCACGTGCGGCGAGCGCAGCACGTCATAGCGCTCGATGCGCGTCGGCAGGGGCACGGGGCCCCTCACCACGGCGCCGGTGCGCTTCGCCGTATCGACGATCTCCAGCGTCGACTGGTCGATCAGCCGATAGTCGAAGGCCTTGAGGCGGATGCGGATCTTTTGACTCTGCATGGTGTATTTCCGGTTCCCGAAGCGTTCGCCCCGGACATCACTCAATAATCTTCGCCACGACCCCGGCACCCACGGTGCGCCCACCCTCGCGGATGGCAAAGCGCAGTCCTTCTTCCATGGCGATGGGGGCGATCAGCTTCACCGTCATCTGGATGTTGTCCCCGGGCATCACCATCTCGGTGCCCGCGGGCAGATCGATGCTGCCCGTCACATCCGTGGTGCGGAAGTAGAACTGCGGCCGGTAGCCGTTGAAGAACGGGGTGTGACGCCCGCCTTCTTCCTTGGAGAGCACGTAGACTTCGGCGTTGAAGTGGGTGTGCGGCTTGATGCTGCCGGGCTTGGCCAGCACCTGGCCGCGCTCCACATCCTCGCGCTTGGTGCCGCGCAGCAGCACGCCCACGTTGTCGCCCGCCTGGCCTTGGTCGAGCAGCTTCCTGAACATCTCCACGCCGGTGCAGGTGGTCTTGACGGTGGCGCGAATGCCCACGATCTCGACTTCTTCGCCGACCTTGACGATGCCGCGCTCCACCCGCCCCGTCACCACCGTGCCGCGCCCGGAGATGGAGAAGACGTCTTCGATGGGCATGAGGAAGGGCTGGTCGATGGCGCGCTCGGGGGTGGGGATGTAGGAATCCAGCGCGTCAGCGAGCTTGAGGATGGAGCCCTCGCCCAGCTCGCCCTTGTCGCCTTCCATGGCCTTGAGCGCCGAGCCCTTGACGATGGGGACGTCGTCGCCGGGGAAGTCGTACTTGGAGAGCAGCTCGCGCACTTCCATCTCGACGAGTTCGAGCAGCTCGGCATCATCGACCATGTCGCACTTGTTGAGATAGACGATGATGTAGGGCACGCCCACCTGGCGCGCCAGCAGGATGTGTTCGCGCGTCTGGGGCATGGGGCCGTCGGCCGCCGAGCACACGAGGATGGCGCCGTCCATCTGGGCCGCCCCGGTGATCATGTTCTTGACGTAGTCGGCGTGGCCCGGGCAGTCGACGTGGGCGTAGTGGCGCTTGGCCGTCTCGTATTCGACGTGCGCGGTGTTGATGGTGATGCCGCGCGCCTTCTCTTCGGGGGCGGCGTCAATCTGGTCGTAGGCCTTGGCCTCGCCCCCGTACAGGCGCGAGAGCACCGTGGTGATCGCCGCCGTCAGCGTCGTCTTGCCATGATCGACGTGTCCAATCGTGCCCACATTCACGTGCGGCTTCGTACGCTCAAACTTTCCCTTTGCCATGGTACGTCCTCAGACCGGTATCACTTCTTGTTGATGATGGCTTCCGCGACGTTCTTGGGCGCCTCGGAATAATGCTTGAATTCCATGGAGTAGGTGGCCCGACCCTGGGTCAGCGAACGCAGCTGGGTCGAGTAACCGAACATCTCCGCCAGCGGCACTTCGGCACGAACCACCTTGGCACCGCCGGGCAGGTCGTCCATGCCCTGCACCATGCCGCGCCGGCTGGAGAGGTCGCCCATGACGTTGCCCATGAAGTCCTCGGGCGTTTCCACCTCAACCGCCATCATCGGTTCGAGCAGTACGGGGCTGGCCTTGCGCATGGCATCCTTGAAGGCCATGGATCCGGCCATCTTGAAAGCATTCTCGTTCGAGTCCACGTCATGGTAGGAACCGTCGAACAGCGTGACCTTCACATCCACCACCGGAAAGCCGGCCAGCACCCCGTTGGTCAGCGTGTCCTGGATGCCCTTGTCCACCGCCGGGATGTACTCCCGTGGTACCACGCCGCCCTTGATGGCGTCGACGAATTCGTAACCCTTGCCAGCCTCGTTCGGCTCCAGCTTGATCCAGACATGGCCGTACTGGCCGCGACCTCCGGATTGCTTGACGAACTTGCCTTCCTGCTCCGCGCCCTTGCGGATCGTCTCGCGGTAGGCGACCTGCGGCGCACCCACGTTGGCCTCGACGCCGAATTCACGCCGCATGCGGTCGACGATGATCTCCAGGTGAAGCTCGCCCATGCCGGAGATGATGGTCTGACCCGATTCCTCATCCGTACGAACACGGAAGGAGGGGTCTTCCTGGGCCAGGCGGTTCAGGGCGATGCCCATCTTCTCCTGGTCGGCCTTGGTCTTGGGCTCCACCGCGACGTGGATCACGGGCTCGGGAAACTCCATCTTCTCAAGCGTAATGAGATGCTCGGGAGAGCACAGCGTTTCACCCGTCGTGGCTTCCTTCAGGCCAACCGCTGCCGCGATGTCACCGGCACGTACTTCCTTGATCTCTTCGCGGTTGTTGGCGTGCATCTGCAGGATGCGACCCACACGCTCCTTGCGTCCCTTGATGGGGTTGTAGATGGTGTCGCCGGAATTCACCACCCCCGAGTAGACACGGAAGAAGGTGAGCTGGCCGACGTAGGGGTCGGTCATGATCTTGAAGGCCAGACCGGCAAAGGGTGCGCTGTCGTCGGCCTTGCGCTCTCCCTGCTCGCCGTTGGGCAACTCGCCCTTGACGGGGGGAATGTCCGTGGGCGCCGGCATGAAGTCGATGACGGCGTCCAGCATTGCCTGCACGCCCTTGTTCTTGAAGGCCGAACCGCACAGCATCGGCACGATTTCGCTACCGATGGTGCGCATGCGCAAGCCGAGCTTGATGTCCTCGATGGAAAGTTCGCCCTCCTCGAGGTACTTGTTCATCAACTCCTCGCTTGCCTCGGCGGCTGCCTCCACCATCTTTTCACGCCACTCCTGCGCGGTGTCCACCAGATTCGCAGGAATGTCGCGCAACTCGAACTTCATCCCCTGGGTGGAATCGTCCCAGAAGATCGCCTTCATACAGATCAGATCGACCACACCCTCGAAGTTCTCCTCCGCGCCAATGGGCACCTGCAGCGGGATGGGGTTGGCCTTGAGGCGGGCACGCATCTGGTCGTGGACCTTGAAGAAGTCCGCCCCCTGGCGGTCCATCTTGTTGACGAATGCCAGGCGCGGCACGCGATACTTGTTCGCCTGCCGCCACACCGTCTCGGACTGGGGCTGCACGCCACCCACGGCGCAATACACCATGCATGCACCGTCAAGCACGCGCATGGACCGCTCGACCTCGATGGTGAAATCCACGTGCCCGGGGGTGTCGATGATGTTGATGCGGTGCTCGGGGTACTGGCCATCCATACCCTTCCAGAAGCAGGTCGTGGCCGCGGAGGTAATGGTGATACCCCGCTCCTGCTCCTGCTCCATCCAGTCCATGACCGCTGCGCCGTCGTGGACCTCACCGATCTTGTGCGACACGCCCGTGTAAAAAAGGACGCGCTCGGTGGTCGTCGTCTTGCCAGCGTCGATGTGTGCGCTGATGCCGATGTTGCGATAGCGCTCGATGGGAGTCTTGCGTGCCACTGCTAACCTGCCAATACAGTGCGGGCTGCCCACCGGATACCGGCCGACATCACCCGCAGGATTTCGGAATATGCGTCAGAAGCGATAATGGGAGAAGGCCTTGTTGGCCTCCGCCATGCGGTGCACTTCCTCGCGCCGTTTCATGGCCCCCCCACGCCCTTCGGAGGCCTCAAGGAGCTCACCGGCAAGGCGGGAGTGCATCGACTTCTCGGGACGCTTGCGTGCAGCCTCGCGCAACCACCGCATCGCCAGCGCGGCGCGGCGCATGGGGCGCACCTCGACCGGAACCTGGTAGTTGGCGCCGCCAACGCGGCGGCTCTTCACCTCGACGACGGGCTTTACATTACCCACCGCCTGGAGAAACACGCCCAGCGGATCCTTGCCGCCCTTGTTGGCGATGTGGTCCAGCGCGCCATACACGATGCGCTCGGCCACGGACTTCTTGCCGCTCATCATGATGACGTTGATAAACTTGGAAACGTCCTCGCTGCCGAATTTCGGATCCGGCAGGACCTCCCGCTTCGGTACTTCCCTGCGTCGTGGCATGGCTACTCCACCCCTGTGGTACGACTGCGAACTTATTTCTTGGCGCGTTTGGCGCCGTACTTGGAGCGCGACTGCTTGCGATCCTTGACGCCCTGCGTGTCGAGGCTGCCACGAACGATGTGGTAACGCACACCCGGGAGATCCTTGACACGACCGCCGCGGATCAGCACGACGGAATGCTCCTGAAGGTTGTGCCCTTCACCACCAATGTAGCTGATGACCTCGAACCCGTTGGTCAATCGCACCTTCGCGACCTTCCGCAAGGCCGAGTTCGGCTTCTTGGGCGTCGTGGTGTAGACGCGGGGGCACACCCCACGCTTCTGCGGGCAGCTATCCAGTGCGGGCACCTTGCTCTTGGAGAGCGGCGCTTCACGCGACTTGCGCACGAGCTGGTTGATGGTTGGCATCGTTCCTGGCTTTCAAAAAACCAAGGCGGCATTCCTTGCTGCGCCGCCTTGATGCTGGGATTCAACCCACCCGGGATCGCCCCGAAGTGAGCAAAGAGTCGAATTATAATAATCTTGCGTTCCTATCGTCAACCAGCCTCGAGGTTCGCCCCCACGTCCGTGGCCGTGGCCAGTACTTCCGCCGGCTCCTCGAACAAGCGGTCGGCGGCAATGTCCTCGCCCGCCGCCTGCTGGCGACGGGTGCGGTGGTAGGCCAGGCCAGTGCCCGCCGGAATGAGCCGTCCGACGATGACGTTCTCCTTGAGGCCGCGCAGGTCGTCGCGCTTGCCCATGATCGCCGCTTCGGTAAGCACACGGGTCGTCTCCTGGAAGGAGGCGGCGGAAATGAATGAATCCGTCGACAGCGACGCCTTGGTGATGCCGAGCAACATGTACTCGTACTGCGCGGGTAGCTTGCCCTCCCCCTCGAGCTTGTCGTTCTCGTCCAGCACCTCCGAGCGCTCCACGTGCTCGCCAAGGATGAAGCGCGAGTCGCCCGCATCCGAGATCACGACGCGGCGAAGCATCTGGCGCACGATCACTTCGATGTGCTTGTCGTTGATCTTCACACCCTGCAGGCGGTAGACGTCCTGCACCTCGTCGATGATGTAGCGCGCCAGCTCCTCGACGCCCTTGAGCCGCAGGATGTCGTGGGGATCCACCGGGCCGTCCACGATCACCTCGCCCTTGTTGACGATCTGGCCGTCGTGGGCCATGACGTGTTTGTCCTTGGGGATGAGGTATTCGCGGCCGTTGCCGTCGGGCTCGGTGATCTTCAGCCGCTGCTTGCCCTTGGTGTCCTTGCCGAAAGACAGGGTCCCGGTGATCTCGGCGAGCATGCCCGCGTCCTTGGGCGAACGCGCCTCGAACAGCTCCGCCACCCGCGGAAGGCCCCCGGTGATGTCGCGCGTCTTGGCCGATTCCTGAGGCATGCGTGCCAGCACGTCGCCAACCGAAACGTGCTGGCCGTCCTTCACGGTGATGATGGAGCCCACCTGGAAGGTGATGGCAACCGAATGGTCCGTGCCCGGCAGCTTCACCTCCTGCCCGTCTTCGGACAGCAGCTTGACCTGCGGACGCACGCCCTTGGCCGAACTGCTGCTGCCGCGGCGCTTGTGGTCGATGACCACCAGGGTCGACAGGCCGGTCACGTCGTCGATCTGCTTGGCGACCGTAACCCCCTCTTCCACGTGCTCGAACTTCACCGTGCCGGTGTACTCGGTGATGATCGGCCGCGTGTGCGGATCCCAGGTCGCCAACTGGGCGCCGGCCTTGGCGGCCTGCCCGTCCTCCACCAGCAGGGTGGCGCCGTAGGGCACCTTGTGCCGCTCCCGCTCCCGTCCCATTTCATCCATCACGATCAACTCGGCGCTGCGGGCGATGACCACCTTCTCGCCCTTGGCGCTGGTGACGTAGCGCATGGTCTGGCTGAAGCGCACCGTGCCCGTGGACTTGGCTTCGACATGGCTGGCCAGCGCCGCCCGGGACGCCGCACCGCCGATGTGGAAGGTGCGCATGGTGAGCTGCGTGCCCGGTTCGCCGATGGACTGGGCGGCGATGACACCCACCGCCTCGCCCACGTTCACCAGCGCTCCGCGGCCCAGGTCGCGCCCGTAACACCTGGCGCAAAGGCCGTAGCGCGTTTCGCACGACAGCGGCGTGCGCACACGCACCTCGTCGATGCCCAGGGCCTCGATGCGATCCACCGCGTCTTCGTCCAGCAGGTCGCCGGCGGCCAGGATCCCCTCCTGGCTCTCCGGGGCCACCACCTCGGCCGCAAGCACGCGCCCAAGAATGCGCTCCCGCAGCGGCTCCACCACCTCGCCGCCCTCGATCAGGGCGCGCATGGTGAAGCCGTGCTCGGTGCCGCAGTCGTCCTCGATGACCACCAGATCCTGGGTGACGTCCACCAGGCGGCGGGTCAGATAGCCGGAATTGGCCGTCTTGAGCGCCGTGTCCGCCAGACCCTTGCGGGCGCCGTGGGTGGAGATGAAGTACTGCAGGACGTTCAGCCCCTCGCGGAAATTCGTCGTGATGGGCGTCTCGATGATGGAACCGTCAGGCTTCGCCATCAGGCCCCGCATGCCGGCGAGCTGGCGGATCTGGGCCGCGGAACCCCGCGCACCCGAGTCGGCCATCATGTAAATGGCGTTGAAGGCCTCCTGCGTCACGCTGCGGCCTTCGCGGTCCACCACGGGCTCGCTGCCGAGCTGGTCCATCATGGCCTTGGCGACCTGGTCGCCGGCGCGGCCCCAGATGTCCACCACCTTGTTGTAGCGCTCGCCCTGGGTTACCAGACCGGAGGTGTACTGGGTTTCGATCTCCTTCACCTCGTGCTCCGCCGCGGCGATGATGCCCACCTTGGCGGCCGGTACCAGCATGTCGTCCACGCAGATCGAAATGCCGCCGCGAGTTGCCAGGGCGAACCCGGACTGCATCAGCTTGTCGGCGAAGATCACCGTTTCCTTCAGCCCGCAGCGCCGGAAGCAGGTATTGATCAGCCGGGAGATTTCCTTCTTCTTCAGGGGCTTGTTGATGTGGTCGAAAGACAGGCCGGGGGGCAGGATCTCCGAGAGCATGGCCCGGCCCACGGTGGTCTCATAGCGCGAGATCCTGCCCTCGCGCGTGCCGTCGGCATTGACCATCACCTCGCGGATGCGCGCCGTGATGCGGGCGTGCAGTTCCACCTCCCCCGACTCGTAGGCGCGGCGCATTTCCGCCACGTCGGTGAAGAGCATGCCTTCGCCGCGGGCATTGACGCGCTCGCGGGTGGCGTAGTACAGGCCCAGCACGATGTCCTGGGTCGGCACGATGATCGGCTCACCGTTGGCGGGCGACAGGATGTTGTTGGACGCCAGCATCAGGGTGCGGGCCTCCATTTGCGCCTCCAGCGACAGGGGCACATGCACGGCCATCTGGTCGCCGTCGAAGTCGGCGTTGAAGGCCACGCACACCAGCGGATGGAGCTGGATGGCCTTGCCCTCGATCAGGGTCGGTTCGAAGGCCTGGATGCCGAGGCGGTGCAGCGTCGGCGCGCGGTTGAGCATCACCGGGTGCTCGCGGATGACCTCGGCGAGGATGTCCCACACCTCGGGCACCTCCTGCTCCACCAGCTTCTTGGCCGCCTTGATGGTGGTGGCCTGGCCCTGCAGTTCGAGCTTGTTGAAGATGAAGGGCTTGAACAGTTCCAGCGCCATCTTCTTGGGCAGGCCGCACTGGTGGAGCTTGAGTTCCGGACCCACCACGATCACGGAACGGCCGGAGTAGTCCACCCGCTTGCCCAGCAGGTTCTGGCGGAAGCGCCCGCCCTTGCCCTTGATCATGTCGGCCAGGGACTTGAGCGGACGCTTGTTGGCGCCGGTCATGGCCTTGCCGCGGCGACCGTTGTCCAGCAGCGAGTCCACCGATTCCTGCAGCATGCGCTTCTCGTTGCGCACGATGATCTCGGGCGCCTTCAGTTCGAGCAGGCGCTTGAGGCGGTTGTTGCGGTTGATGACGCGCCGGTAGAGGTCGTTGAGGTCGGAGGTGGCGAAGCGCCCGCCATCCAGCGGAACCAGGGGGCGCAGGTCCGGCGGCAGGACCGGCAGCACCTCCAGGATCATCCAGTCGGGCTTGATGCCGGACTGCTGGAAAGCCTCCAGCACCTTGAGGCGCTTGGCGATCTTCTTGATCTTGGCATCGGAGCTGGTGGCTTCCAGTTCCTGGCGCAGGGTCTCGATCTCGTGGCCGACGTCCAGATTGCGCAGCAGTCCCCGAACGCCCTCGGCGCCCATCATGGCCGTGAAGTCGTCGCCGTACTCCTCCACCTTGGCCAGGTAGTCGTCCTCAGTGAGGAGCTGGCCACGGTTCAGCGGGGTGAGGCCCGGGTCCACCACCACGTAGGCCTCGAAGTAGAGTACCCGCTCGATGTCGCGCAGGGTCATGTCCAGCACCATGCCGAGCCGGCTGGGCAGGGACTTGAGGAACCAGATGTGGGCCACCGGCGAGGCCAGCTCGATGTGGCCCATGCGGTCGCGCCGCACCTTGGACAGCGTGACCTCGACGCCGCACTTCTCGCAGATCACGCCGCGGTGCTTGAGGCGCTTGTACTTGCCGCACAGGCACTCGTAGTCCTTGACCGGGCCGAAGATCTTGGCGCAAAAGAGCCCGTCGCGCTCCGGTTTGAAAGTACGGTAGTTGATGGTCTCCGGCTTCTTCACCTCGCCGTAGGACCACGAACGAATCTTGTCGGGCGACGCCAGACCGATGGTGATGGCGTCAAATTCCTCTTCCTGCGTGACCTGCTTGAACAGCTCGAGCAGATTCCTCATCGCTATTCTCCGCTTGCGAAATAGCTAGTTGCCCGGAACAGCCGGGCGACGGCGAACGGGCCCGTGGCCCGCCCGCACATTGGGTGCCTCAGAAGCGCTCCAGATCGATGTCGATGGCGAGCGATCGGATTTCCTTCACCAGCACGTTGAAGGACTCCGGCATGCCGGCGTCGATCTTGTGCTCGCCCTTGACGATGTTTTCATAAACCTTGGTACGTCCGGAGACGTCGTCGGACTTGACCGTGAGCATCTCTTGCAGCGTATAGGCCGCGCCGTAGGCCTCCAGCGCCCACACTTCCATCTCGCCGAAGCGCTGGCCGCCGAACTGTGCCTTGCCGCCCAGCGGCTGCTGCGTGACCAGGCTGTAGGGTCCGGTGGAGCGGGCGTGCATCTTGTCGTCCACCAGGTGGTGCAGCTTCAGTACGTGCATGTAGCCCACGGTGACCGACCGATCGAAGGCGTTGCCGGTGCGCCCGTCGTGCAGGGTGACCTGGCCGCTGCTGGGCAGCCCGGCCAGTTGCAGCATGCCCTTGATCTCGGACTCGTGGGCGCCGTCGAACACGGGCGTCGCAAAGGGCACGCCGTTCTTCAGGTTGCCGGCGAGTTCCATGATCTCGCCGTCGGTCAATTCCGGCAGTTGCTCGGGCTTGCCCGACTGGTTGTACATCTTGTCGAGGAAGTCCCGCACCTCGGCCGCGGCAGCCTGGCGCCGCAGCATCTCGCCGATGCGCTGCCCCAGTCCCTTGGACGCCCAGCCCAGGTGTGTCTCCAGGATCTGGCCGATGTTCATCCGCGAGGGCACGCCCAGCGGATTGAGCACGATGTCCATGGGCGTGCCGTCGGCCATGTAAGGCATGTCTTCCACCGGGACGATCTTCGAGACCACGCCCTTGTTGCCGTGGCGGCCGGCCATCTTGTCGCCGGGCTGGAGGCGGCGCTTGACGGCCAGGTAGACCTTGACCATCTTCTGCACCCCGGGCGCCAGTTCGTCGCCCTGGGTGAGCTTCTTGCGCTTGGCCTCGAAGGCCAGGTCGAAGTTCTTGCGGGTGGTGTCCAGGCCCTCGCGCAGGCTTTCCAGTTGCACCGAGACGTCCTCGTCCGCCATGCGGATGTCGAACCAGTGGTGCGGATCCAGGGAGTCCAGGTATTCCTTGCTCACCGTGGTGCCCTTGGCCAGCTTGCGCGGCCCGCCGTTGGCGGGCTTGCCTGCAAGCAGGCGCTCCATCCGCGCAAAGGCGTCGCGCTCGACGATGCGCATCTGGTCGGCGAGGTCCTGCTTGTAGCGGCGCAGTTCCTCGTCGATGATTTGCTGGGCGCGCTTGTCGCGTTCGATGCCTTCGCGCGTGAACACCTGCACGTCGATCACTGTCCCGGACATGCCCGAGGGCACGCGCAGGCCCGTGTCCTTCACGTCGGAAGCCTTCTCGCCGAAGATGGCGCGCAGCAGTTTCTCCTCCGGGGTGAGCTGGGTCTCGCCCTTGGGCGTCACCTTGCCCACCAGCACGTCGGCGGCTTCGACCTCGGCGCCGATATACACGATGCCCGACTCGTCCAGGCGGGAGAGTTGCGCTTCGCCCAGGGAGGCGATGTCGCGGGTGATTTCTTCCGCGCCCAGCTTGGTGTCCCGCGCCACCACCGTCAGCTCCTCGATGTGGATCGAGGTGAAGCGGTCGTCGGACACCACGCGCTCGGAGATGAGGATGGAGTCCTCGAAGTTGTAGCCGTTCCAGGGCATGAAGGCCACGAGCATGTTCTGCCCGAGGGCCAGCTCGCCCAGGTCGGTGGAGGCACCGTCGGCGATCACGTCGTTGCGGGCGATGACGTCACCCACCTTCACGAACGGACGCTGGTTGATGTTGGTGTTCTGGTTCGAGCGCGTGTACTTTGTGAGGTTGTAGATATCCACCCCGACCTCGCCGGGTACGGTCTCGTCGTCATGCACCCGCACCACGATGCGGCCGGCGTCCACGTAATCCACCATGCCGCCGCGCAGCGCCTGCACCGCCGTGCCCGAATCCACCGCCACGGTGCGTTCGATGCCGGTGCCGACGAAGGACTTCTCCGGACGCAGGCAGGGGACCGCCTGGCGCTGCATGTTGGAGCCCATGAGCGCACGGTTGGCGTCGTCATGCTCCAGGAAGGGGATGAGCGAGGCGGCCACGGACACGATCTGCGACGGCGCCACGTCCATGTACTGCACTTCCTCCGGCGACTTCAGCTCGAATTCGCTCTTCAGGCGGCACGACACGAGTTCGTCGACGAGGCGCCCATCAGCGTCCAGGCGCGCGTTGGCCTGGGCGATGACGTAGTTGCCTTCCTCGATGGCGGACAGGAACTCGATCTGGTCCGTCACCGCGCTGTTGGTCACCTTGCGGTAGGGCGTCTCCAGGAAGCCATGCCGGTTGGTACGGGCATACAGCGCCAGCGAGTTGATCAGGCCAATGTTCGGACCTTCCGGCGTTTCGATCGGGCAGACGCGGCCGTAATGGGTGGGGTGCACGTCGCGCACCTCGAAGCCAGCCCGCTCGCGCGTCAGACCGCCGGGGCCCAGGGCCGAGACGCGACGCTTGTGCGTGATCTCGGACAGGGGGTTGGTCTGGTCCATGAACTGGGAGAGCTGGCTGGAGCCGAAGAACTCCTTGATCGCCGCCGAGATGGGCTTGGCGTTGATCAGGTCGTGCGGCATCAGGTTTTCGCTCTCGGCCTGGGACAGGCGCTCCTTCACGGCCCGCTCCACACGCACCAGGCCGGCTCTGAACTGGTTCTCCGCCAGCTCGCCCACGGAACGCACGCGGCGGTTGCCCAGGTGGTCGATGTCGTCGATCTCGCCGCGGCCGTTGCGCAGTTCCACCAGGATGCGCATCACATCGACGATGTCCTTGCGTGACAGGGTGTTGCGCTCTTCCACGCGCAGTTCGACCTTGCCCTGGACCACGCCGGCATCCTTGAGATCGTTCAACAGCTTGAGGACGACGGCGCGCGCCTCTTCCTCCGACTGCACACCCTCGAGGGCCGCCTTGCCAAGCCGCATTTCCGGCGGCCTGCCGAGGTAATTCCACAGCGCCGCCCAGGCCGCAGCGTCGCGGCTCAGGCCGCGGTCCACCACGCGCACCTGGTAGCTCGCCTCGCCCCCCACACCGACGCGACGGTTGAACTTCATGCGCCCGACGGAGGACATGTCGTAACGCTCCTCCGAGAAGAACAGCCCCTGGAACAGCGCCTCCACGGCCTCCTCGGTGGGCGGCTCGCCGGGGCGCATCATGCGGTAGATGGCCACCCGCGCCGCCTGGCCGTCGGCGGCTTCGTCGATGCGCAGCGTCTGGGAGATGTAGGGACCGCGATCCAGATCGTTGATGTACAGCGTCTGGATCCGTTCCAGCTTGGCCAGGCGCAGCTTCTTCAGCAGTTCCTCGCCGATTTCGTCATTGGCGCGGGCGATGAGTTCGCCCGTCTCCGCGTCCACCAGATCCGTGGCCACGATGCGTCCGAAGAGGAAGTCCTCCGGCACCTCGATGTGCTCCACGCCGGCCTGCTTCAGGTCGCGCACGTGCTTCACCGTGATGCGCTTGTCCTTGGCCACGATGACCTTGCCGGACGGGTCGACGTAGTCGAACTTTGCCATCTCGCCGCGCAGGCGCTCCGGCACCAGCGACCACAGGATGGACGTGGCGCCGATCTGGAAGGTGTCGGTCTCGAAGAAGGCGGCGAGGATCTCCGCCGGCGTCAGGCCGATGGCCTTGAGCAGGTTGGTGGCGGGCATCTTGCGACGCCGGTCCACGCGGAAATACAGGTAGTCCTTGGGATCGAACTCGAAGTCGAGCCACGACCCACGGTAGGGAATGACCCGCGCCGAGAAGAGCAGCTTGCCCGAAGAGTGGGTCTTGCCGCGGTCGTGCTCGAAGAACACCCCCGGCGACCGATGGAGTTGCGACACGATGACCCGCTCGGTACCGTTGATGACGAAGGAGCCATTGACGGTCATGAGCGGGATTTCGCCCATGTAGACTTCCTGCTCCTTCACTTCCTTGACCGTTTCCCTGGGCGCCTCCTTGTCCAGCAGCACCAGGCGCACCCGGGCGCGCAGCGGCGCGGCGAAGGTCAGGCCGCGCTGCTGGCATTCCTTGACGTCGAACGCCGGCTCGCCGAGGGCGAACTGCACGAACTCCAGGCGCGCATTGCCGGAATGGCTCGAGATCGGGAAAATGGATTCGAAGGCAGCCTGCAACCCTTGGCTGCGTCGTTGCGACGGCGGCACCTCCGCCTGGAGGAATGCGGTGAACGACTCGAGCTGGGTGGCGAGGAGGAAGGGCACATCCAGCACCGCTGCGCGTTTCGCGAAGCTCTTGCGGATGCGCTTCTTCTCGGTGTAGGAATACGGCATGGCGGCTCCGGTAGAGGGTGGCCTGGGACGGATCACAGAAGACAGCGCTTTGGCGTCAGGATTCCCCGAGCCCCAAAGCGCTCCCTCGTGCCTTCGGACACGCGGCGGCAAGATGCGCCACCGCAGGGTTCAAAGCGAGCGGACGCCGCGGGCACGAAACCGCCCACGGCTGGATACTTGCCGGGCTGGCGGCGCCCTGCCACCAGCCCCTTGCGTGGCGCGGGATTACTTGATTTCAACCTTCGCGCCGGCCTCTTCCAGTTGCTTCTTGACCGACTCGGCCTCGGCCTTGGAGACGGCTTCCTTCACGGCCTTGGGCGCACCGTCCACCAGGTCCTTGGCTTCCTTCAGACCCAGGCTGGTCAGGGAACGCACCACCTTGATGACGTTCACCTTTTGCTCGCCGGCGGCCATGAGGACGACGTCGAACTCGGTCTTCTCTTCCACGACGGGCGCGGCAGCAGCAGGGGCGGCCACGGCGGCCACGGCAGCGGCGGCCGACACACCAAATTTCTCTTCCATCTCCTTGATGAGCTGCGACAGCTCCAGCACGGTCATGCTGGCGATGGCATCAAGAATCTGATCTTTCGTAACTGCGGACATTAGTTTCTCCTGAATGTTTCCGTGCGCCCCGCCAAGGGCGGCTGATGATGGTTATGCGGTTTGTTCCCGAGCGTCGCGCAGCGCGGCGAGGGTCCGGACAAACTTGCCCGGCACCTCGTTGAGCGTGCGCAAGAACTGGCCGATCGGCGCCTGCATCGTGCCCAACAGCATCGCCAGAAGCTCTTCGCGGCCGGGCAGCGAAGCCAGTGCCTGTACACCCTTTGCGTCCATGACGTAATTGGGCATGGCACCGGCCTTGATGACCAGCTTGTCGTTGCTCTTGGCAAAGTCCTGCAGCAGCTTGGCCACGGCCACCGGATCCGGCCCGATGCCGTAGATCAGCGGTCCAACCATTTGCTCCTGCAGCCCTGCAAACGACGTGTCCGTCACGGCACGACGCGCCAGGGTGTTCTTGAGCACACGCAGGTACACCCCCGATTGACGCGCCTGCGCGCGCAACCGGGTGACGTCGCCCACGGGAAGACCACGGTACTCTGCGACGATCACCGCCTGAGCGTTCGCCAGTTCGGCGGACACCTCGGAGACAACCGCCTGTTTCTCTTCGAGATTGAGACCCAAGGTCAGCTCCTACAATAAAGATGCCGCACCCGGCGCGATGTCCGCCAGATGCGATCCGGATACGGCGTCCTTCATTCCGAAGCCCGGCCGCGGCCCCCTGCGAGTGCACGGAGACATCAGCACGAAATCCGTCATTTCGGGTTGCGCCATCTGCGTAGGGCATAGCCCACCGGTACGGCGGGAAAGAGCCCCAACCGATACCCGGGAAGCCACAATTAAGCCCCGTTCCATGATCGGCCCCTCCGGCTTGGAGGCGGCAGGGCGCGGCCCGGAACCCCTACGGTCTTTGACAACCCGCCGGTGCGCGAACACCGACGGCCCAAAGTCTGTTCTTCCTGTCCACATCTACTGGGACAGGCTTGCCTGGTCCACGCGCACGCCGATGCCCATGGTGCTGGATACGGAGATCCTGCGCAGGTAAATGCCCTTCGACGAGGCGGGCTTGGCCTTGTTGAGCGCGTCGATCAGCGCCCCCAGGTTCTCCCGCAGGGACTCCACGGGGAAAGAGGCACGGCCGATGGTGCACTGGATGATCCCGCCCTTGTCGGTGCGGTACTGGACCTGACCCGCCTTGGCGTTCTTCACCGCCGTCACGACATCCATGGTCACCGTCCCGACCTTGGGGTTCGGCATCAGCCCGCGGGGGCCGAGGATCTGGCCCAGTTGGCCGACGACCCGCATGGAATCGGGGGTGGCGATCGCCACATCGAAGTCGATGTTGCCGCCCTTGACGCGCTCGGCAAGATCGTCGAAACCGACGATGTCGGCACCGGCGTCTCGCGCCGCCTGGGCCTTGTCGCCCTGGGCGAACACCGCCACCCGCACCGCCTTGCCGGTTCCCGCCGGCAGCACGACCGAACCGCGCACCACCTGATCCGACTTGCGCGCATCGACACCGAGGTTCACCGCAACGTCGATGGATTCGTCGAATTTCGCCGTGGCGCACTCCTTCACCAGGGTGAGCGCATCGGCAATCGCGTAGTTGCGGGTACGCTCGATCTTGCCCCGCAGGCCCTGCACACGCTTGGACAGCTTTGCCATGTCACACACCCTCCACAACGATGCCCATGCTGCGGGCGGTCCCGGCGATGGTGCGCATGGCGGCGGTAAGGTCGCCCGCGGTCAGATCCTTGAGCTTGGTCTTGGCGATTTCCTCGACCTGCGCGGCGGTAATCCTGCCCACCTTGTCGGTATGCGGCTTGGGCGAGCCCTTGGGCACACCGGCGGCCTTCCTGATCAGCACGGCGGCCGGCGGGGTCTTGAGGATGTAGGTGAAGCTCTTGTCGGCGTAGGCGGTGATGACAACCGGCAGCGGCAGACCCGGTTCCATGCCCTGGGTCTGGGCATTGAACGACTTGCAGAACTCCATGATGTTGAGACCGCGCTGACCCAGCGCGGGACCGATGGGCGGGCTCGGATTTGCCTTGCCCGCCGGCACCTGAAGCTTGATGAAAGCTACGATTTTCTTGGCCACGAATAACGCTCCTGGTGAGTGCTAACGCGCGCCCGATGGACGCGCTCCTCGAAACCCGGTGCTCAAGGCACTGGGCGTTGAAGATCAGGCTTTCTCGACCTGACCGAACTCCAGATCCACCGGCGTGGATCGACCGAAGATGGTTACCGACACCCGCAACCTGCTCTTCTCGTAATTGACGTCCTCCACCAGGCCGGTGAAGTCGGTGAAAGGTCCTTCCTTGACGCGCACCATCTCACCCGCCTCGAACAGCACCTTGGGACGGGGCTTCTCGACACCCTCCTGCACCTGCTGGAGGATCTTCTTCACCTCCGCCTCCGAGATGGGCGTCGGCTTGGTCGCCGTACCGCCGACAAAACCGGTCACCTTCGGCGTGCTCTTCACCAGGTGCCACGAGTCATCGGTCATCTCCATTTCCACCAGCACATAGCCGGGGAAGAACTTGCGCTCGGAAATGCTCTTCTGGCCGCCCTTCATCTCCACCACTTCTTCGACGGGGACGAGGATCTGGCCAAACTGATCCTGCAGACCGGAACGGGCGATGCGCTCCACCAACGCCCGCTGCACGGACTTCTCGAAGCCGGAATAGGCGTGCACCACGTACCAGCGCTTTGTCATAGCTTCTTCCAGCCCAGGATAAGGTCGTATAACACCCACTCGAGGCTCTTGTCCGTCAGCCACAGGAACAGCGCCATCAACACCACGAAGGCAAAGACCACCCCAGTGGTCTGCATCGTTTCCTTGCGCGCGGGCCACGCCACCTTGCGCGCCTCGGCGATGGACTCGCGGGCGAACGTGATGAAACGCCTTCCCGGCTCCGTGAACCAGCCCACCACAATACCCGCGGCCACCCCGGCAAGTACGGAGAGAACGCGCAGGACCAACGCCTGCTGGGAGAGGAGGTAGAAACCGGCCACGCCAGCCGCGACTAAGAGCGCGGCCAGCGCCAGCTTGACTTTATCTGCCATGAACCCGGCTCGCTATGAGCGGATGGCAGGGCAAGAGGGAATCGAACCCCCAACCTGCGGTTTTGGAGACCGCCGCTCTGCCAATTGAGCTATTGCCCTGCAACTCTTCCGTACTGCCAATTCCAACGCCTGCCGCGCAGCGGCTAGGCCACCCGCGGTCGCGACCGGATGCTCTTACTCAATAATCTTCGCCACGACCCCGGCACCCACGGTGCGCCCACCCTCGCGGATGGCAAAGCGCAGTCCTTCCTCCATGGCGATGGGGGCGATCAGCTTCACCGTCATCTGGATGTTGTCCCCGGGCATCACCATCTCGGTGCCCGCGGGCAGATCGATGCTGCCCGTCACATCCGTGGTGCGGAAGTAGAACTG
>JACQYB010000048.1 GCA_016208415.1 Betaproteobacteria bacterium
ACGGCGCCGGCGCGAGCGCGCGCAGGAACTGGAGCCGGGCGGTGACGCACTGGCTCGATCGCTACGAAGAGACCGCACGTCGGGACGCAGCGTGCCAAGAGCCAGGAAACCGGCAAGCTCGACGGCGGCCAGGCTATTCAGCCCCAGGCCTGCGGTCCAGGCTGCGCGCGCCATGGTGGTAACCGCCAACCCCGTCGCCACGGCGGCGGCGGTGGAAATGCTGCGTGGCGGGGGCAGCGCGGTGGACGCAGCCGTCGCCGCCCAGATGGTGCTCAACCTGGTGGAACCCCAGTCCTCCGGCATCGGCGGCGGCGTGTTCCTGCTGGCCTACGACGGGGCGCGACGTCGCCTGACGGCGTACGACGGGCGCGAGACGGCGCCGGCGGCGGCGGGGCCGGAGTTGTTCCTCGACGCGGGTGGACGCCCCCTGGAATTCCACACCGCCGCGGTGGGCGGACGTGCCGTCGGCGTGCCGGGCGTGCTGCGGGCGCTGGAACTGGCCCATCGTTCGCACGGCCGCCTGCCGTGGGCGGTGCTGTTCGAGCCGGCGATCCGCCTGGCCGAAGGCGGATTCCCCGTTTCACGGCGGCTTCACGGCTTGCTGACGCAGGAGCGCCATCTGCCCGGCGCAAGCGCGCGCGGGTATTTCTACGACCAGCACGGGCGTCCTCATCCGGCAGGCCACGTGCTGCGCAATCCGGAATTCGCCGCGGTGCTGCGCAAGGTGGCCGCGGAGGGGGCCGACGCCTTCCATCACGGGGAAATCGCACGGGACATCGTGGCGGCGGTGCGCAACCACCCCACCAATCCGGGTTACCTGAGCGAGGCCGATCTGGCCGGATATCGTGCCGTGGAACGTCAGCCCGTGTGCGCGCGTTACCGCCTCTGGAGGGTGTGCGGCATGCCGCCGCCGAGTTCCGGCGGCTCCACCGTGCTTGCCATCCTCGGGCTGCTGGAACGCTTCGACCTGCGCCAGGTGCGGCCGGGCTCGGCTTTCGCTGCCCACCTCTTCGCCGAGGCGGGGCGCATCGCCTATGCGGACCGCGACTTCTTCATCGCCGATCCCGATTTCGTGAGCATTCCCCTGCCGGCGCTGCTCGATCCGGCCTACCTTGCCGCCCGCTCGCGGGCGATCCGTTTCGAGCGCAGCGGGGGCCGCGCCCAACCGGGGCTGGTTGGGGAAAAGGACCGCGCCGCGGGCGATTCGCCTGAACGCCCAGCCACCAGCCACCTCTCCATCGTCGATGCCGACGGCAATGCCGTGGCGATGACTTCCTCCATCGAGGACGCCTTCGGCAGCCGCGTCATGGTGCGCGGATTCCTGCTCAACAATCAGCTCACCGATTTCTCCTTCCGCCCGGCGGACGGGGGCCGGCAGGTGGCGAACGGGGTGGAACCCGGCAAGCGCCCGCGCAGTTCCATGGCGCCGACCATGGTGTTCGACGCTGCTGACCGGCTTCAGATCGTGGCCGGTTCCCCCGGCGGGTCGCGCATTATCAATTACGTGGCGCAGACGCTGGTCGCGCTGCTGGACTGGGACCTGCCCGCCGACGCGTCATTGGCCATGGCTCACTTCGGCAGCCGCAACGGCCCCACGGAACTTGAGCGCGGCACCGGCGCGGAGGCGCTGGCGCCGACCCTGCGGGCCCTGGGGCACGAGGTGCAGGTGCTGGACATGACCAGCGGATTGCACGTGATCCGGCGCAGCGCCACGGTGGCTGGGGGGCAAGTCTGGATCGGCGCCGCCGACCCGCGCCGGGAGGGTAGCGCCGCCGGTTACTGAGGGGCCGCCGAGGGCGACCGCGGAAGCGCCAGGGCGCTCACGGAGGAAGCGCCGATCCCGCCGGTCAGACGAATCGCGGACCAGGCCTCCGGGGCGCCTTCGGCACCAGGGCCGTCATAATGCGACGGCCGGATTCAAGGCGTACCGTCCGGTCAGACGTGCTTGTGCGAGCACGTGGCCTTGCAGCGCGGCGCGTACCTCCTGGCCGGTAAACCGGCTTTCCACGGCGAGGCGCGGCACGTCCAGCGCGTAGAGCGTGAATGCGTAGCGGTGCGGGATCTCGTCGTTCCACGGCGGGCATGGGCCGTCGTAGCCATGGTAATCGCCGGCCATGTCGGCATCGCCGGCGAACCAGCCGGTGTAGTCGTTGATGCCCTGCCGGCTGTTGCGCGGCCCATCCGGACCGGGCTTGCCTCGCGGCCGTACGCCGTCGGCGAACTCGCCGGCGGCAATCGCCGCCGGATGGGGGGGCAGGTCCACCAGCACCCAGTGGAAGAAATCCACCCGCGGCAGCGCGGCGGGGACCGTTCGCCCCTCCTGGTTGACGTCGTCGCCGCGGCTGGGCACGTCCGGGTCGTGGCAAAGCAGAACCAGGGACCGGGTTCCCGCCGGCAGTCCGGACCACGCAAGGTGGGGGTTGCGGTTGGCCGACAAGGCGACGTGGCCCGTGGTGGCCGGGATGCAGAAGGCGAACTCGCCCGGGATGGGCGCATTGTCGGTGAAGCTGTTGCTGCGCAGTTCCATGATCGTCCTCCGGTCGTGGCAATGGCATTCACATTATGGCGCGCCGCGCCGCCGAAAGTCGCGGATGCGGAATCCCAGCAGGCCCAGGGCGGCGAAGTAGGTCAGCGCACCCGCACCCACCACGGCACCCAAACGCAATGCCCTTTCAGCGGCAGGGTAGTCCAGCCATGCGGTCTCGTTTCCCATGGCCATCCAGAGCGTGACGCCCATCGCGCCGAGGGCGATGGCCAGCTTGACCGTAAAAGCCCGCCAGCCCGCCTGGGGATGGTATACCCCGCGTCGGCGCAATTCGCGGTGCAGCATCCCGGCGTTGAGGCACGCCGCCAGTCCGATGGAAAGCGCCAGTCCGGCGTGGCGCAGATGCCAGACGAAAGCCAGGTTCATGAGCTGGGTGGCGCCCAGGCACAGAAGACTGATCCGGACGGGCGTGCGCACGTCCTGGCGGGCATAGAAGCCCGGTGCCAGCACCTTCACCAGAATCAGCCCGGTGAGGCCCACGGTATAGGCCACCAGCGCGCTGCGCGTCTGCCACACGTCGTCAGGCGTGAAGGCGCCATGCTGGAAAAGGGTCGCGATCAGCGGCACCGACAGGATGGCCAGCGCCAGGGCCGCCGGCAAGGTCAGGACCAGCGTCAGTCGCAACCCCCAGTCCAGCAGCGCGCTGAACTGCTCGTCATCGCGCAGGGCATGGTGGCGCGACAGGCTGGGCAGGAGCACCACCCCCACGGCGCCGCCCAGCAAGCCTGCTGGGAACTCCATGAGACGGTCGGCGTAGTAGAGCCAGGACACGCTGCCATGGGGCAGGAAGGAGGCGAAGATGGTGTTGATCAGCAGGCTGACCTGGCTCATCGATACGCCGAGGATCGCCGGCGCCATGAGCCTGAGGATGCGCCGCACGCCCGGGTCTGCGAGAGAGGGCGCAAAGCGCGGCAACATGCCGATGCGGCGCAGGGGGTGCCACTGCAGGGCGAGTTGCAGGATGCCGCCGATGAACACCGCCCAGGCCAGCGATTTCACCGGCGGATCGAACCAGGGCGCGGCGAGGAGGGCCATGCCGATGAAGGTGAGATTGAGCAGCACCGGCGAGAAGGCGGGAATGGCGAAGCGGCTCCAGGTGTTGAGGATGCCCCCGGCCACGGCCACCAGCGAGATGAACAGGATGTAGGGGAAGGTGATGCGGGTCAGCTCCACGGTCAGCGCGAACTTGTCCGGCTCGGACGCGAAGCCCGGTGCCGAGAGGTAGATCAGGACCGGCGCGGCAGCCACACCCAGCGCCGTGACGACGAACACTGCCAAGCCGAGAACGCTGGCGACGTGGCTCACCAGCAGGCGTGTCTCGTCGGCGCTGCGGCTGTTCCGGTATTCCGACAGGATGGGCACGAAGGCCTGGGAGAACGCGCCCTCGGCGAACAGCCTGCGCAACAGGTTGGGCAGGCGGAAGGCAACGAAGAAGGCGTCGGACGCAAGGCCGGCGCCGAAGGTGCGGGCGATGACGAAGTCGCGCACGAACCCCAGGACGCGCGACGCGAGGGTCATGGAACTGACCGTGGCCAGGGCTCTGAGCAGATTCATCGCGCGACCGGAAAAGGACAGGATGGTATCGGCTTCCCGGTGGCGGCGCCAGCGGGGTGGGGTGCTTCAAGGCAGCTGAGTGCGGCGCGGCTTCGGGGCTTGCGGCCGGGTGCTCGAATCCGTAGAATTCTGCCCCTTCATCAGACCAAGTTTTCAGGGAAGCCGTCATTCATGGCCAATAGCGCCCAAGCACGCAAGCGCGCCCGTCAGGCAATCACCTGTCGCGCCCACAATTTCAGCCTGCGCTCTGAGCTTCGCACCGCCATCAAGCGCGTGCGCCAGGCCATTGCGGCCGGCGACAAGGCTGCCGCGCAGGCGGTGTTTTCCAGTTCGGTGAGCGTCATCGACAGCATCGCCGACAAGAAGATCATCCACAAGAACAAGGCGGCGCGGCACAAGAGCCGCCTTTCTGCAGCCATCAAGGCGCTTTGATCCACGGGGCGCCCGTTCGCGGCGCCCCTGCTCCTTCAAGAGATCCGGTTCCTGCGGGGGCGGCTTCACCGTGCCTTCCGCGAACGCGGCGGCTCGCCCAGCGCGTTGCGCTGGCGCACGTCGGCGGTTTCCCTGATGCTCCGGCGTTGTCGGCACGGTACCCTCTTTCGTTGGGCCAACAGTACGCTGCAAATCTTGGACAGCGTGCCACTTTTCACTTAGACTCATGCGGAGCAAGAAAGACCGGCACGGCGGCGCAAGCCGCCGTATTGTTTTGGATTGACGTAGCGGGTAGCCACGAGAAAACGCCATGTCACACCTGATGAACACCTATGGGCGCCTGCCGGTGGCCTTCGCGCGGGGCGAAGGTGTCTGGCTGTTCGACGAGCAGGGAAAGCGCTATCTCGATGCGCTCGCCGGCATCGCCGTTTCGACCCTCGGGCACGGGCATCCCCGCCTGACCCGCGCGCTGGTTGAACAGATTTCCCGCGTCATTCATACGTCCAATCTCTATCGCATCACCCAGCAGGAGGAACTGTCCGACGAGTTGTGCCGGATATCGGGCATGGATGCGGTGTTCTTCTGCAATTCCGGCTGCGAGGCCAATGAGGCCGCCATCAAGCTTGCCCGCCTGCACGGCCACGCCATGGGCATCGAGTCTCCGTCCATCATCGTCACGGAGAAGTCCTTCCACGGGCGCACCCTGGCCACACTTTCGGCCACTGGAAACCGCAAGGTTCAGGCCGGCTTCGAGCCGCTGGTGCAGGGCTTTTCCCGGGTGCCCTTCAACGATCTGGCGGCGGTGGAACAGGTCGCCCAGAGTCGGCAGGACGTGGCCGCAGTACTGGTGGAACCAGTGCAGGGGGAAGGCGGCATCAATGTGGCCGACGACGCCTATCTCCAGGGGTTGCGCCGCGTTTGCGACGAGCGGGGATGGCTGCTGATGGTGGACGAGGTGCAGTGCGGGCTGGGGCGTACCGGGCGCTGGTTCGCCCATCAGCATGCCGGCATCCTGCCGGACGTGATGGCGCTGGCCAAGGGCCTGGGTTCCGGCGTGCCCATCGGCGCCTGCCTAGCGGCTGGAAAGGCGGCGAAGCTGTTCAAGCCCGGCAATCACGGCTCCACCTTCGGTGGCAACCCGCTGGCCTGCGTGGCGGCGCTCACGACGCTCAAGGTCATGGAGGAAGACGGCCTGGTGGCCGCCGCCGCCAGCCTCGGCGCCGCCATCCGGGAGGGGCTGCGCAGATCCCTGGAGGGCGTGACGGCGGTGCAGTCCATCCGTGGCGACGGCCTGATGATCGGCATCGAACTCGACCGGCCATGCGGGGAACTCATCACCCAGGCCCTGGATGCCGGCCTGCTGATCAACGTCACGGCGGACCGGGTGATTCGCCTGCTCCCGCCGCTCGTTTTCGCTGAGGACGAAGCGCAGATCCTGGTCGAGGCACTCTCAAGGCTGATTCGCGAATTCGTTGCCGCGTGAAGGGGAGGGGCCTATGAACGCGCCTAGACACTTCCTGCAATTCAAGGACTTTGCCGCGGAGGAACTCGAGCACCTGTTCCGCCGTGCTGCCTGGATCAAGGAGCGCTTCAAGCGCTACGAGCGCTACTGGCCGCTCGCCGACCGTACGCTGGTCATGATCTTCGAGAAGGCCAGTACGCGTACCCGCCTGTCCTTCGAGGCAGGCATGCAGCAGATGGGCGGCAGCGCCATCTACATGAACACGCGGGACTCCCAGCTTGGCCGCGGCGAACCGGTGGAGGACGCCGCCCAGGTGATCTCGCGCATGAGCGACGTGGTGATGATCCGCACCTTCGAGCAGGAGATCATCGAGCGCTTTGCGGCCAATTCCCGCGTGCCGGTGATCAACGGCCTGACCAACGAGTATCACCCGTGCCAGATCCTCGCCGACATCTTCACCTGCATCGAGCATCGCGGTTCCATCCGCGGCAAGACGGTGGCGTGGATCGGCGATTCCAACAATGTCTGCAACACCTGGCTGCAGGCGGCGGAGGTGCTGGACTTCAATGTGCACGTGTCCACGCCGCCGGGCTACGAGGTGGAGCCGGAACGGGCCGGTCTCTACGGCACGGGCCATTTCGAGCAGTTCGCCGATCCCATGGATGCCGCGCGCGGCGCCGATCTGGTGACCACCGATGTGTGGACGAGCATGGGTTTCGAGGCGGAAAACGAGGAACGCCTGCGGGATTTCGCCGACTGGCAGGTGGACGCCGACATGATGCGCGTGGCACGCCCCGAAGCCTTGTTCATGCACTGCCTGCCGGCCCATCGCGGCGAGGAGGTGACCGGGGATGTCATCGACGGATCGCAAAGCGTGGTCTGGGACGAAGCGGAGAACCGCCTGCACGTGCAGAAAGCCCTGCTGGAATACCTCCTCCTGGGCAGGGTGGAGGGGTGAGGGCGCGGTTGCCTCGCAGTGATCCTTTCGCCCGGAAACAGGTCGCCCCGGCGCGGCATCCGATGAGTTACATCATCCACAAGCCAGTCAATACAACGTGTATTCAGGTAAGAGTGTAATGAGCAAGGCAGGAAAGGTTGTACTCGCCTATTCCGGCGGGCTGGACACCTCGGTCATTCTGAAATGGCTGCAGGACACGTACCAATGCGAGGTGGTGACCTTCACCGCCGACCTGGGCCAGGGCGAGGAACTGGAGCCGGCGCGGGCCAAGGCGCTGCAGTTCGGCATCAAACCGGAGAACATCTTCATCGACGATCTGCGCGAGGAGTTCGTGCGCGATTTCGTCTTTCCCATGTTCCGCTGCAACACGGTCTACGAGGGCGAGTACCTGCTCGGCACCTCCATCGCCCGGCCGCTGATCGCCAAGCGGCTGGTCGACATCGCCCGCATGCGCGGCGCCGACACCATCTCCCACGGCGCCACCGGCAAGGGCAACGACCAGGTGCGCTTCGAGCTGGGCGCCTATGCGCTCATGCCCGGGGTCAAGGTCATCGCTCCCTGGCGCGAGTGGGACCTGCTGTCGCGCGAGAAGCTGCTGGCCTACGCCGAGAAGCATGGCATCCCGATCGAGATGAAGCACAAGCAGGGCGGCAGCCCCTACTCCATGGACGCCAACCTGCTGCACATCAGCTTCGAAGGCCGCCACCTGGAAGACCCGGCGGCCGAGGCGGAAGAGAGCATGTGGCGCTGGACCGTGTCGCCCGAAGCCGCCCCCGATGCGGCCGAGTACCTCGATCTGGCCTTCGAGAAGGGCGATCTGGTGTCCATCAACGGCACGCGCATGGCGGCCCACGAACTCCTCGCCAAGCTCAACGAACTGGGCGGCAAGCACGGCATCGGCAGGCTGGATCTGGTCGAGAACCGCTACGTCGGCATGAAGTCCCGCGGCTGCTACGAAACCCCGGGAGGCGCCATCCTGCTCAAGGCGCACCGCGCCATCGAGTCGATCTGCCTCGACCGCGAAGTCGCCCACCTCAAGGACGACCTGATGCCGCGCTACGCCACCCTGATCTACAACGGCTACTGGTGGAGCCCGGAGCGCAAGGCGCTGCAGGCGCTGATCGACCACACCCAGCACAACGTCAATGGCTGGGTGCGGCTCAAGCTCTACAAGGGCAACGTCATCGTCACCGGGCGCGATTCCAAGAGCGATTCGCTGTTCGATTCGTCGATTGCCACCTTCGAGGACGACGCCGGCGCCTACGATCAGAAGGACGCGGGCGGCTTCATCAAACTCAACGCCCTGCGCATGCGCATTGCCGCCAACGCCCACGTGCGGCGCAGCGGCGAATGAACCCACGCGAGACAACAGCCATGTCCCAGTTCGACAACGTCACCGTCTTGAAGAAATCCAATATCTACTTTGACGGCAAGTGCGTCAGCCACACCGTGCTGTTGCCCGACGGCACGCGCAAGACCATCGGCGTGATTTTCCCCTCCGCGCTCACTTTCAACACCGGCGCGCCGGAGGTCATGGAACTCAACGGCGGCCACTGCCGCGTCCGGCTCAAGGGCGAGGAGGCGTGGAAGAGCTACGGCGCCGGCGAGTCCTTCAGCGTCCCCGGCGACTCCAGTTTCGACATCGAGACGCTGGAGACCCTGGACTACGTCTGTCATTTCGCATAGCGGCGCCTGTTTCTTGCGCCGCCGCCGTTCCCTGGCGTTGTGGGGCGCCCTGCGCCCGGATAGCGCCACGGCTTCAGGAGCCCGACATGCCTTCGTTCGACATCGTTTCCGAGGTCAACCAAGTCGAAGTGCGCAATGCCGTCGACCAGGCCAACAAGGAGATCACCAACCGCTTCGATTTCAAGGGCTCCGACGCTCGCATCGAAACGGGGGACAAGCTGCTCACGGTTTTCGCCGATGACGATTTCAAGCTTGGCCAGGTGTTCGACATCCTTTCGGTGCGCCTGGCCAAGCGCAACGTGGACGTGCGTTGCCTGGACCGGGGAAAGGTCGAGAAGATCAGCGGCAACAAGGTCAAGCAGGAAATCAAGGTGCGTGAAGGTGTCGATGCGGAGTTGGCAAAGCGCATCGTGCGCCTGGTGAAGGACAGCAAGCTCAAGGTCCAGGCCAGCATCCAGGGCGACGCGGTGCGGGTGTCCGGCGCCAAGAGGGACCTGCTGCAGGAAACCATCGCTCTGGTGAAGAAGACGGTCGACGACGTCCCCCTTCAGTTCGGCAACTTCCGGGACTGAGAGCCGCGGAGTCGGCGTTTTCCCTGAGTAGCCCTGAAGGCTGCGCTTCTCCCCGGCAGGCTCAGTCCGACTTCAGCCCGGCCACCCAGCGCCGGTAAAGCCTGTCCGCTACCGCGTTGAGCGCGGCCACGCGGGCGGACATCTCCTCCTCCATCTCATCGAGCGTCTGCACTGCGGGTCCGGGATTGGCCCGGATTTCGTCGTCCCCCAGCAAAGCCCAGGTGCGGATCATCTCCGGGGTCATCTCGACGTGGCACTGCATCGCCAAGTGGGATCCCAGGGCGAACGCCTGATTTGAGCACCAGCGGCTGGACATCAGCGGCGTGGCTGCGGCGGGAATCGAGAAGGTCTCGCCGTGCCAATGGAAGGGCAGGAACTCGCGCACATCGCCCAGCCATGATCGTGCCACGGGGTTGTCCGCCACCTCGACGACGCCCCAGCCGATCTCCTTCACCGGATTGGGGGTCACCACCCCACCCAGCGCCTTGGACATCAACTGCCCGCCCAGGCAGTGGCCGATGACGGGCACGCCCGAGTCCACCGCGGCGCGGATCAGGGCGCATTCCTCAAGCACCCAGTTCAGGTCGTCGTTAACACTCATCGGGCCGCCCATGAAAACGAGACCGGCATGATCCGCCGGGGAAGCGGGCACGGGTTCTCCCGCATCAACACGAACAAGCTCCCAGGGCAAACCCTGGGCATCGAGAAAACTGGCCAGATAACCGGGGCCTTCCGAGGGGTTGTGGCGAAAGATGGCGATCGGTTTCATGCTTGGGATATCAGGAAAATGGACAACAGCGGCAGAAGGCAGGAAACAGGGCCCCATTCTATCCCCGCGGCTGCGGCACTTGCCCTGGCGCTGACATTACCGGCGGGTTCCGCCGGGGCCATGGAAGTCAGCGTGGCGGGCATCTATGGCAACAAGGCCGTGATGGTCATCGATGGCGGCAGGCCGCGCACCGTGGCCGTTGGCGCCAATACGCCCGAGGGCGTTAGACTGGTGGCGGTGGACGCGGCCGGGGCCATCGTCGAGATGGAGGGCCGGCGTCGACGCCTGGCGCTGGGCGTCCCGGTCGTGAGCGGCGAGGAAGGTGGCGCGCCAGGCGACAGCGTGGCGCTTCCCCCGGACAGCCGTGGGCACTTTGTGACGACCGGCAGGGTCAATGGGGTGGCGATGCAATTCCTCGTCGATACCGGGGCGACGTTCGTGTCGCTCGGTGCGGCCGACGCGCATCGCGCGGGCATCGATTACCGCAGGGGGGAACCGGCCGCCACGATGACCGCCAACGGCCGGGCTCAGGTCTGGCGGGTGCGGCTTGCCAGCGTGCGGGTGGGCGATGTTACGCTCAACGATGTGGAGGCCGCGGTGCACTCCGGAGATCTTCCCGTGGCGCTGCTGGGGATGAGTTTCCTCAACCGGATGGAAATGAGGCATGAAGGCAGGGCGCTGGTGCTGCGAAAACGATACTGATGTGACGGATACCAAGCCGCCGATTGAACAATCTCCCGGCTCCTCCCGATACGACGCCCAGTGGCTGCGGCGGCGGGTGGCGCAGGGAAGGGTGGTGACTCCGGTGCGCGAACCGGGCGCAGGGGACGGGTGCCTGCCCGCGTCGGTGCTGGTGCCGGTGATCAACCGCGCCGAGGGCCTGACAGTCCTGTTCACCCAGCGTACCACCCATCTCCACGACCACCCGGGGCAGGTGGCCTTTCCCGGAGGACGCGCAGAGATTTCGGATCCGTCGCCGGTTGACACGGCCCTGCGGGAGACGTGGGAGGAGATCGGCATTGTTCCCGCCCGCGTCGAAGTTCTCGGCATCCTGCCGCAGTACCTTACCGGCACGGGTTTCCAGGTGACCCCCGTGGTGGGGCTGGTGGGCTTGCCGCTGGAATTGCGGCTCGATGCATTCGAGGTGGCGCATGTGTTTGAAACGCCGCTGGAATTTCTGCTCGATCCGGCCAACCACCAGCGCCATGTCGCCGAAATCCGTGGCACCAGGCGCGAGTACTGGGCCATGCCCTACGACGGTCATTTCATCTGGGGTGCTACGGCGGGCATGGTGGTGAGCCTCTACCGGCACCTTTTCTGCGTTTGAATCGCGATGTCTGCGCTGCCCGCACATGGCGCGCCGGCCTCGTGCACGGCGTTCTACCCGGGCGTCCCGTGACCGCCAGCCGTCAGGCGTTGCCGTCACCGCCCAACAGACTGAGGGCGCCGTTCCAGAAGGCGTCCGCCTGGCGCCTGCCCAAGGTCAATCTCAGCGCCTCGTGGCATCTTTCCAGTGCTTGGATCAACTGCTCGCGATCGTGGCATTCCTCCACCCGCCGCGCCAGGGTGTCGGCGTCGGGGCCCAGGTGGTCGATGACGAAGCGGGCTGCATAGGCTTTCACCGCCGCCAGCGGCTCCGCAGTCTCCTGGCGTGCCTGTTCGCCCGGCGGCGTGGGGCTGTGCCGATCCGCCTTGATCACTTCGGCACCCTCGGTCACCACCAGGCGCTCGATGAATCCCTGCGCCAGCAGGTCGGCGAGAAAGGATTCCCCATCCATGAAAGCCGCGGTGCGCTGCAGCAACTCGCCGACGGCGTTCCTGCCGTCGACGAGGATCAGCAGCGAGCGTTCCCGCGCCGGCAGGCGATGGGCGCGGGTGCGGACCTCCTCCTGGCCCTTCGCGGTCTTGTGGAAAATGGCGTCCTTGTCCATGGCATGGCCGATCCTGTGCTTGGTCCATCGTAACGCGCATCCGCCGCCCGCACCCGTCAAATGCGGGGGCGGGCGGCGGGTAACGTCAGGCTTTGTTGGCTGTCAGGCGCGCCGCGGGTTTATGGTATCTTCTACGGCAACGCAGCAATTATCCGAACTGAACCGGCATTCACGCCGTCCTCTGCATGTTCCTGCTCGCCGTCATCCTGGCGCTTCTCATCGAACAGGTCCGTCCGCTGGACATAGCAAGGTGGGTTCATGCGCCGCTGGCGCGTTTCGCCACGTGGGCCGAGAGCAGGTTCAATGCCGGGTTGCCGGGTTACGGGGCGGTGGCATGGATGGTGGTGGTGTTGCCCCTTTTGGCCGTGGCATGGCTGGTCTGTGACCTGGCGACATCCATTCATCCCGTGGCTGGACTGGTTGCCGACGTGGGCATCCTCTATCTCACCATGGGCTTTCGGCATGACAGCCATTTCTTCACCGACATCCAGCTTGCCCTGCGCATGGGCGAACTGGACCGGGCGCGCACGCTCATCGGCCGGTGGCGCGGAATTACGGCCGAACATCTGAGTTCTGGCGAGGTGGCGAGGCTGGCCATCGAGCAGGCACTGGTTTCATCGCATCGCCACGTGTTTGGAGTGATGTTCTGGTACATCGTGCTGCCCGGGGCCGTCGGCGCGGTGCTGTACCGCGCGGCCGATTTCCTCGCGCAGCGCTGGGGGGCGAATGGCGATCCGGATCAGGCAGCCTTCGGGCGCTTCGCGCGCCGCTCCTTCGCCGCCTTCGACTGGCTCCCGAATCGCCTCACGGCGGTGGCTTTTGCCATTGTGGGGGATTTCGAGGACGCCATCTACTGCTGGCGGAGCCAGGCGCAACGCTGGCCCGATGCCGCTTCCGGCACGTTGCTGGCCAGTGGTGCGGGCGCGCTGGGTGTGCGTCTCGGACTGCCGTTGACGGTGGCCGAACCCACGGACGATCGGCCGGAACTGGGCCTCGGTGACGAAGCGGATGTGGAATTCATGCAGAGCACCGTCGGGCTGGTGTGGCGGGCGCTGGTGCTGTGGGTGTTGGTGTTGACCCTGCTGGGCATCGCGGGCTGGGTCGGGTCTTGACAGAGAGAACCGGAGAAAAGAGAAATGGCTGATAAACGGGAAATCGTCTTCGTCAGCGGCGTGCGCACCGCCATCGGTGACTACGGCGGCACGCTCAAGGATTTTGCCCCCACCGACCTGGCGTCCCGTGTGGTACGTGAGGCAGTCGCCCGTGCCGGCGTCGATCCGGCCCAGGTGGGGCATCTGGTGTTCGGCAACGTCATCCATACCGAACAGAAGGACATGTATCTCTCCCGGGTGGCCTGCATCAACGGCGGCCTGCACAAGGAGACCGCGGCACTGACACTCAACCGGCTGTGCGGATCGGGCTTCCAGGCGATCGTCACGGCGGCCAATGCCATCCAGCTCGGCGATGCCGATGCAGCGGTGGCCGGGGGCGCGGAATCCATGAGCCGCGGCGGCTACCTGTTGCCCACGGGGCGTTGGGGCGCGCGCATGGGCGACAACAAGATCCTCGACATGATGGTGGGCGCCCTGACCGATCCGTTCGACACGGTTCACATGGGCGTCACGGCGGAGAACGTGGCCGAGCAGTTCGGCATCTCGCGCCTGCAGCAAGATGAATTCGCGGTGGAGAGCCACCGCCGCGCCGCAGCGGCCACGGCGGCGGGCTATTTCAAGGACCAGATCCTGCCCATCGAGATCCAGTCCCGCAAGGGCACGGTGGTATTCGACAAGGACGAACACATCCGTGGCGACGCCACCACCGAGGGCATGGGGAAGCTCAAGACCGTGTTCAGGAAGGACGGCTCGGTCACCGCTGGCAATGCCTCGGGCATCAACGACGCCGCTGCCGCGCTGGTGTTGATGGAAGCCGGGGCAGCATCGACGGCGGGAATCAAACCCCTGGCGCGTCTGGTGTCCTACGGCTACGCCGGCGTCCAGCCTTCGATCATGGGTACCGGCCCGATTCCGGCGGTGAAGGCGGCGCTGGCCCGTGCCGGCCTCAAGGCCTCCGACATGGACGTCATCGAGTCCAACGAGGCCTTTGCGGCCCAGGCACTGTGCGTCAGCAAGGGCCTGGAACTGGACCCGGCCAAGGTCAATCCCAACGGCGGTGCGGTGGCGCTGGGCCACCCCATCGGCGCCACGGGTGCCATCCTCACCGTCAAGGCCATCCATGAGCTGCACCGTACGGGCGGGCGTTATGGCCTGATCACCATGTGCATCGGTGGCGGTCAGGGGATCGCGGGCATCATCGAGCGCCTGTGATGCGGTGAGCACCCGTGAGGGGTGCGCTTCGCCGAACAGGGGCGAGGCCGTCTCTCGTCCCTTGGAAAAAAATGGACGGCCTCGGCACGAGAGTGTCGGGGCCGTTGCGTTTTCAGGTCGGGAAGGCGGCCTTGGTGCGGGCGAAATCCGAGGGCTTACGAGGTGACGCACAGGGCACGGTAGTGCCCGTAGCGCAGGCGGCTGATCTGGCCCGCTTCCACGGCGCCGCGGATGGCGCAGTCGGGTTCGGCGTCATGGCGGCAGTCGCGGAAGCGGCAATTTCCGAGCAGTGGGCGGAACTCGGGAAACGCCTCGGCCACTTCTTCGCGGTGCATGTGGGCGAGGCCGAATTCCTGCATGCCTGGGCTGTCGATCAGGGCGGACTCCGCGTCGAGACGGTAGAGCCGGGCGTAGGTGGTGGTGTGCCGGCCGGCACTGAGCGCAAGGGAGATCTCCCCGGTGGCCGCGGCGGCATCTGGCACCAGGGCATTGACCAGCGTCGATTTGCCCATGCCGGATTGGCCGACGAGCACGCTCACCTGTCCCGCCAGCCATGGCAGCAGCGGTGTCGCATCCCCGCGGGCGGTAAGCTCCACAACCGGGTATCCGGCGCCGACGAACGGGGCGAGTGCCCGGCGCGCGGCGGCGGCTTTGTCGGTCAGGTCAATCTTGTTGAGCACGATGACCGCACGCATTTGCTGGGTTTCCGTCGCCAGCAGGCAGCGGCTGAGCAACTCCGGGCTGAACGGCGGCTCCGCGGCCACCACCGCCACCACCTGGGTGGCATTGGCGGCGATGAGCTTCTCGCGCCGACCGTCGCTGCGGTAGAGCAGGCTGTGCCGCGTCGCACATCCCACCAGAACACCCTGGCCCGTCGCGGTGGGCTGCGCCGTGACGCGGTCCCCCACCGCGAAGATGCTGCGCTTGCCGCGCGGGAAGCAGAGGCGATGTTCGCCGCTGTCCATCAGGACCTCGTATTGACGGCCGTAGGCGGCGACCACGAGGCCGTTGGATCCCTTCATCGGGCACAGCGGACGTTCGCCGCGCGCCCGGGCGGCGCTGGAACCGCCGCCTTGGCCGGGTATGGGCGGCTTGGGGCGGGTCGCTGCGGGAACGTCACTTGAACTTGTAGTACTGCTGGTTCAGGTAGGCGGCCACGTGGCGTTCGTCTTCCGGGAACCAACCGGCCCCGGCCTGGGTGCTGCAGAACGAAACGCGTTGCAGCAGCGCCTGGGGGCTGTTGATCAGGCGCGGCTGGCGGGTGTAGATCTTTGAGCCGTCGCCGCCGACCAGCCGGACGTGGCAGGCCACGCATGGCCCATCGTGGAGACCCTTGCCGGTCTTGGGGTCGGCACCGTCAAAAGGCGACGCCTGGGCGGCCGCAACGTGCGCAGCAGCGATCAGGACGGCGAGCAGCATGGTGCGCTGGACAGGCATGGCGTTACCTCCTCCGGTTCATGCCGCTGCGGTCGAAGCGGGTGCCGTGCGAGCGCTCAGGCGCGCCACGCGCACTGCGGCGGGTGGATGGGAGTCGTAGAAGGCCGAGTACAGGGGATCGGGGGTGAGGGTTGCGGCGTTGTCGCGATAGAGTTTGACCAGCGCGCTCACCAGGTCGCGGCCGCGGGCATGACGCGCGGCGTAGGCGTCGGCCTCGAATTCGTGACGACGCGACATATGGCTGAGCAGCGGCGAGAAGGGGAAGGTGAAAACCGGAATCGCCAGCGCGAACAACACCAGCGCTACCGCGGAATCGTGGCTTTCCACGCCCAGTCCTCCAAAGAACCAGGGCTGCTGGACAAGGAAGCCCAGCAACGCGAGGAACGCCAGACTGCCGGCGGCGAGCATGGCCACGCGCTTCCAGATGTGGTGCAAGCGGAAATGCCCGATCTCATGGGCGAGCACGGCCTCGACTTCGGGGGGCTGAAGGCGTTCGAGCAGGGTGTCGAAGAAAACGATGCGCTTGCTGGCACCGAAACCGGTGAAGTAGGCGTTGCCGTGGCTGGACCGGCGCGATCCGTCCATCACGAACAGGCCACTGGCGCGAAAGCCGCAGCGCTCAAGGAGGGCCTCGACCCGCTGGCGCAGCGCCTCATCCCGCAGCGGCTCAAACTTGTTGAAGAGGGGGGCGATGAGGCTGGGGTAGATCAGCAGCGCCAGCAGGTTGAATCCCAGCCAGAACATCCACACCCACAGCCACCACAGGGCGCCGCCGGCGTGCATCAGCCACAAGGCGACCAGCAGCACGGGCACGCCGATCAGGATGGCCAGCACGCCCTGCTTGAACAGGTCTGCGATGAAGGTGCGCCAGGTCATGCGGTTGAAGCCGAAACGTTCCTCGATCACGAAGACGCGGTAGACGGTGAAGGGCAGTTCGACCACCAGGGACAGCAGCGTGAGGAGGCCCATCAGCAGCACCCCGTGGGTGTAACCGCCCCCCTCGAACCACCCGGCGAGCAGATCGTACAGCCATTGCAGCAGGCCGCCCACGGTCAGCAGCAGCACGCCGATGGCTCCGAGCGCGATCTCCGCCAGGGCGATACTCACCCGCGCGACGGTGTAGTCCGCCGCCTTGCGGTGTGCCGGCAACTCGATGGCGTCCGTGAACTCCGCCGGAACCCGGTCGCGATGGGCCGCCACGTAGCGCATGTGCCGCACCGCCAGCAACAGCCGCAGGGCGGTGGTGATGGCCAGCATGGCAAGGAAGATGGCGGAGAACTCGGCAGCAGACATGGGAGCGGACAGGGCGAACAACAAAATCTATGACAAAATTCAAGCTTTTAGGTTTCCTCGGGAATTATGGCACAAGACCAGAACAACCTCGTCTGGCTCGACATGGAGATGACGGGCCTCAATCCGGACACGGAGCGTGTCCTGGAGGTGGCCATGGTGGTGACGAATCCCCGGCTGGAGGTGGTGGCCGAGGCGCCGGTGCTGGTGGTGCATCAGCCCGATGAGGTGCTCGCCGCCATGGACGAGTGGAACCGCACCACCCACGGGCGTTCCGGGCTCATCGACAAGGTGCGTGCCTCGCGGCTGGCCGAGGCGGAGGTGGAGGCGACGATGCTGGAATTCCTGCGCCAGCACGTGCCGGCGCGGACTTCGCCCATGTGTGGCAACTCCATCTGCCAGGACCGGCGTTTCCTGGCACGGTGGATGCCTCAGTTGGAAGATTACTTCCACTACCGCAATCTCGACGTCAGCACGCTGAAGGAACTGGTGCGCCGCTGGAAACCGGAACTTGCCCGCGGCCTGGTCAAGCACGGCAAGCACGAGGCGCTGGCCGACATCCACGAGTCCATCGGCGAAATGCGCTACTACCGCGACAACTTCATCCGGCTCTGAAGGGCGAAGCTGCGTCGCGGGGCCGGCCGCGGCGCGGCGGTGCCACGCTGGTCCACCCGCTCAGGGGCGGTTGGTGGCGCGCAGCGCGGCGACCGTCGCCAGCAGACCGCGGGTCGATCCGTCCAGCAGTTCGGCCGCCGCGGCCGCTCCGCCCTCCAGCGCACGCGCCATCTGCTTGCCGAGTTCGACGCCGTACTGGTCGTAGCTGTTGATCCCCCAGATCCAGCCCTGCACGAACACCTTGTGCTCGTAGAGCGCCACCAGCTGGCCAAGGCTGCGAGGCGTCAGCGTCGGCAGCAGCAGCGTGGAGCTGGGCTGGTTGCCCGGGCAGACGAGGTGCGGAGCCAGCCAACGCGCGGCTTCCTCGTCCGCACCCTGGGCGCGCAGTTGCGCCAGGGCTTCCTCCTCGGTGCGACCGGCCATGAGCGCGGCCGCCTGCGCCAGGGCGTTGTCCACCAGGATGCGCTGCGCCGGGTCGTCGTCCCCGGCAATGACGATGAAATCCACGGGTACCGTCCGGGTGCCCTGGTACAGGAGCTGATGGAAGGCGTGCTGGCCCACGGTTCCGGTCCCGCCCCAGAGGATGGGTGCGGTGGCCACCATTACCGCGTGGCCGTCACGATCGATGCGCTTGCCGTTGCTCTCCATGTCCAGTTGCTGCAGGTAGGCCGGGAGGTCCGCCAGGCCGTGGCTGTAGGGCAGCACCGCCAGGGTCGGGGCGTCGAGGAAGTTGGTGTTCCAGATCCCCATCAGCGCCATCACCACGGGGAGGTTGGATTCCCACGGCGTGTCGAGGAAGTGCTCGTCCATCTCGCGGGCACCGTCCAGTAGCTCTTCGAAGCCGTCCATGCCCAGCGCGCATGCCAGCGGCAGGCCGATGGCCGACCACATGGAATAGCGTCCGCCGACCCATTCCGGCAGGGCAAAGCAGTGATCGGAGGCAATTCCGAACTCGCGTGCCGCGGCAACGTTGTTGGACACCGCAACAAAGTGCCGCGCGGCAGCGGCCTCGCCGAGCTCGCGCGTGAGCCACTCGCGTGCGCTGCGGGCGTTGGTGAGCGTTTCCACCGTGGAAAAGCTCTTGGAAGAGAGCACGAACAGGGTCTCGTCGGGATGGGCACGCTCCAGCACGTCGTGAAGTTCGCGCGGATCGACGTTGGCCACGTAGTCCACCGCGATGCGCCCGTCCGACCACGGTGCCAGGGCACGGTGGGCCATGCGCGGGCCGAGGTCGGAGCCGCCGATGCCCAGATTGACGACGCGACGCAGGGGTTTGCCGGTGGCACCGGTCATGCGGCCGGTGCGCAGGTCATCCACCAGGGCGCGCGTCCGTGCCCGGGTGGCACGCACTTCACCGCTGACTTCCTGCCCGGCGACATGGCAGGTGCGGCGGGCGCGCAGGGCGATGTGCAGCGCAGCGCGGTTCTCGGTGAAATTGACCGGCTCCCCGGCCGCCATGCGACGGATGCCTTGGTCGAGCTTGCGTGCGCGCGCCAGGGCGATGAGCAATCGCACCGTGTCGGAGGTAATCCTTTGCTTGGAGAAATCGAAAAACAGGCTGCCCTGCCGCAGGCTCAGGCTGGTGAAGCGCTGGGCGTCGTCGGCGAACAGGCGGCGCAGGTGCTGCGGGGCGAGGGCATCGCGGTGCTGCTCCAGTGCGGCCCACTCGGGCAGGCTCATCAGGTCGGTCATGGTTGTCCTCTCAATCTCGGCGATAAAGGCGAAAGCGCTCCTGGCGGTCACCCGGCCGGCGGTCTTCCCAGATCTTCTCCCAGCCGGTCAGGGATGCCGAAGCGGGGTTGCGTCCGGTCTGCTGCACCAGCAGCAGGGAACATCGGCGGGCGCCGATGCTGCCGTCGGGTTTGGTGACCACGCCGGCAAAGTACTCGAAGGAGGCGCGCTGGGCGTCGCCCAGGTCGCGTCCGGCAATGCAGTCCGTCTGCTGCGGCAGGGCGCGTGCGAGGGACTCGGCGAGTTTGCGGTAGCTCTTGCCGTAGTCGATCCACGGCATCCACAGCGCCCCAACGAGACCCCAGAGGGTAACGACCCCCATGGCCCAGTGGATGGTGCCTCGATTCGGCCCCCTCGGGCTGGTGACGATCAACCCTGTCCAGGCCGCGGAAAGGAGCAGCGCCAGGGCAACCGGCAGGGCCGAGAACTGCAGTACGAAACCGGGTTCCAGCCGTGTCACTTGGCGCGCGAGACGGGCCGGCCATCCGGAAACCATCGCCACCCAGCCGAGCCAGATCAGTCCGGAGAACAGGCTGAAGGTCATCACGGCGAACCAGTCCAGGGCGTTCGAGGCACCGCGCCGCAGGGTCGCGACGCCCGGAACGGCCAGGAGTACCAGCGGCACGATGAGCGGCATGACCTCTTCGACGCGGGCCTCCTGGGTCATCCAGAGCACCGCGGCCGTGGTCACGAGACCTGCCAGCGGCAGGTAGACGCCCGGGACGAGCAGGTTGCGACGTTCGCGCCACAGCGTCCAGCCGGCCAGCGGCAGGGCCGGCCAGCCATACCATAGCTGCAATTCCAGGTGGGTGGCGAGACGGGTGGGCCAGTTGGCGTCCGGGGTGAGCGATGCGAGCTGCACGGGCCACCATGCGGCGAAATGATCGGGTCTCTGGTGCCACAGCGCCCAGAGGTAGCCGCCGAACAGGACGATGGCGATGGCACACGCCAGCGCCAGGCCGAGCCACGCCCTGGGTGTTCGCCAGGCTGCATGTCCGACGGCCGTCACCAGCGCTGCCGAGGCAAGGACGAGCAGGACGATCGGCCCGGCGGCGAGGGCACCCAGGCCGGCGGCAAGGCCGCATACCAGTCCAGCGCGCAGCGGTCGCTCCAGCATCAGGGCCAGTCCGAAAAAGAAGGCGGCGCTGGCTGCGAGCGTACCGACGCGCGGCTGGTGCTCATGCAGCGGCACGAGCAGGCCGATGCAACCCACGGCAAGCAGTATCGCCGTGCTTGCGGCGCTGCCGCCATGGAGCCTGCGCGCGCCGGCCCCCAGGAAGTACAGACCCGCAGCCGCGATTGCGGCGGAAGCCAGGCGAGTTGCGTCATGGGTGTCGAGCGCGCCGCCGAAGACCTTGGCGCAGGCTGCTGCAAGCCAGTAGTAAAGGGGTGGCTGGTCGAGGAATGGCTCGCCCGCGAGCGTCGGAGCGAGCCAGTCGCCCCCCTTCAGCAGGCCATAGGCCACTCCAAAGTGCGTGGCGTCACCGGGTTTCCAGGGATCATGGCCGATCAGACCGGGCAGCAGGTAGATGAGGCAGAGCGCTCCCAATGCCAGACCGGCGGGCGGGAAGCGGAGCATTGCGTGAATCGCTGCCATGAGGTGCGCGGTGTTTTCGGGCCCGCGACCCGAACGCTGTATGTTGCGGTGAAGGGCCGTCAGCCGATCGGGGCAGTCACTCCAGTGCCTCCCACGACAGGGGGTCATAACGAAAAAGGCAGCCTGCGCTGCCTTTTCGCGTCACATCTCGGATGGACTCACGCCGCGGCGCGTTGCCGCGAGCCATATTTCTGACGGAAGCGCTCGACGCGTCCGCCAGTGTCGAGGATCTTCTGCTTGCCCGTATAGAAGGGGTGGCATGCAGAACACACTTCGATGTGCAGCGGCTTGCCTGCCGTGGAACTGGTGCGAAACGTGTTGCCGCAACTGCACGTGACGTCGATCTCGACGTACTTGGGGTGAATGCCTTCTTTCATGGCGCTTCTTTCAAGGTAAAGGCGGACAGCCGTGAGGCTCAAACCGCGAATTATCACGAAATGCAGGCCGCTTTGCAAACGGTGCGGTACGGTGCAGCGCTTTCCGCCATGGCGCAACCCGGTTGCACCGCCACCGGCACACATCCGTACTCGCCTCGCAAGAGGCAGGCGATCTGCTCCCCCGGGGGCGCGGACTTGGCGGTTCAGCCGCGCCGCATGGAATCGAAGAAATCCCCGTTGTTCTTTGTGGCCCTGATCTTGTCCAGGAGGAATTCCATCGCATCCATGTCATCCATGTTGTAGAGCAGCTTGCGCAGCACCCAGACTTTCTGCAGCACGTCGGACTTGAGGAGCAGTTCCTCGCGCCGCGTTCCGGAGCGGTTGACGTTGATGGCGGGATACACCCGCTTTTCCGCCATGCGCCGGTCGAGATGGATTTCCATGTTGCCGGTGCCCTTGAATTCCTCGTAGATCACATCGTCCATCCGGCTTCCGGTGTCGATCAGCGCGGTGGCGATGATGGTGAGGCTGCCGCCCTCCTCGATATTGCGCGCCGCGCCGAAGAAGCGCTTGGGCCGTTGCAGGGCATTGGCGTCGACGCCGCCGGTGAGCACCTTGCCGGAAGCAGGCACCACGGTGTTGTAGGCCCGTGCCAGACGGGTGATGGAATCCAGAAGGATTACAACGTCCTTCTTGTGTTCGACCAGGCGCTTGGCTTTCTCGATCACCATCTCTGCGACCTGGACGTGGCGCGTGGCCGGTTCGTCGAAGGTGGAGGCGACGACCTCACCCTTGACGGAGCGCGTCATCTCGGTCACTTCCTCGGGGCGCTCGTCGATCAGCAATACGATGAGGACGACTTCGGGATGGTTGGCGGTGATGGCGTGGGCGATGTGCTGCATCATCACCGTCTTGCCGGATTTCGGACTGGCCACCAGAAGGCCACGCTGCCCGGCACCGATGGGCGCGATCATGTCGATGACGCGCGAGGTGATGTTCTCTTCCGCGCGGATGTCCCGTTCCAGCTTGAGTGCCCTGGTCGGATGCAACGGGGTCAGGTTTTCGAACAGGATCTTGTGCTTCGAGGCCTCCGGCGATTCGCCGTTGACGCGGTCCACCTTGACCAGCGCGAAGTAGCGCTCGCCGTCCTTGGGGGTGCGGATCTCGCCTTCGATGGTGTCACCGGTGTGCAGGTTGAAGCGCCGGATCTGGGACGGGCTGACGTAAATATCGTCGGTGCTGGCCAGATAGGACGTATCGGGCGAGCGCAGGAAGCCGAATCCGTCGGGCAGTACCTCCAGCGTGCCTTCGCCGTAAATGCTCTCGCCCTTTTTGGCGCGGTTCTTCAGCAGGGCAAAGATCAACTCCTGTTTGCGCAGGCGGTTGGCGCCATCGATCTCATTGGCGATGGCCATGTCCAGCAACTGGCTGACGTGGAGGGCTTTCAGCTCCGAAAGGTGCATAGCAGGTCCGTCTTGGGCGGTGCAACAACCAGGGGAAAACGAAGGAGGGGCGATCGAACGACCGCCGCGGCGCTATCCAGTGCTGAAACGTACAGGCCGCGGCGCGCTTGGAGGAACTGTATCCGCCCTACAGATTGCTGTCAATGAAGGCGGTCAGCTGCGACTTGGAGAGCGCGCCGACCTTCGTGGCCTCGACGTTGCCGCCCTTGAACAGCATCAGCGTGGGAATGCCGCGGATGTTGTAACGCATGGGTGTCTGCTGGTTGTCGTCGATATTGAGCTTGGCCACCTTTATCCGGCCGTTGTAGTCCCTTGCCACATCGTCGAGGATGGGCGCAATCATCTTGCATGGGCCGCACCACTCGGCCCAGTAATCGACGAGAACCGGCACCTGCGACTGCAGGACCTCGGCTTCGAAACTCGAATCGGTGACGTGGTGAATGTGCTCGCTCATCAGTTCCTCACGGGGATAGGAATGGGGATCAAGGGCGCGCTACACGCCGTATTCCGTGTATGCGCCGAAGGGCGTGTTCGATGGGAAGAGGTCGTTCGATTATCGCTGAAATCCTGCTGAAATTGTCAATCCATGAGAAGCCCCTGGACTCAGGGAGCATCGTTGCGGTGCCGGCATGCGGGGGCGATCTTGGGTTCGAACCGATCCGCTGACGCACGAGAGGGACGAAAGAGCTTTGGGCTAGACTTGGTGGCAGGGGGAGTGGTTGTTTGGTCGCTACTCCCGACTGTGCCACGCGTGCTGCACGGCGCCCCCCATGACGCGGATCGGCGCCGCTCCAGAGGAAACGAAGATGACTTACGTTGTGACCGAGGCCTGCATCAAGTGCAAGTACACCGATTGCGTGGACGTTTGCCCCGTCGATTGCTTTCACGAGGGTCCAAATTTCCTGGTCATCGACCCCGATGAGTGCATCGACTGCACGCTGTGCGTTCCAGAGTGCCCGGTGGAGGCCATCTTTGCCGAAGATGACGTGCCGCCGAGTCAGCAGCATTTCGTGGCGCTGAACGCGGAGCTCGCGAGGCTGTGGAAACCCATCGTCGAGCGCAAGGAGCCTCCGGCGGATGCGGAGCAATGGGCATCCGTAAAGGACAAGCTCGATAAGCTCGAACGCTAGCGGGGGGAGGCGGGCACCTCGTGACGGGGCCGTATCCCCAACGCCGTCCGTGCAGCGCGTCGCGCCAGTGGATCAGGCCCTTTTTTCCCGCCACTGCTTGGACTAACATGAAACTCAGTGCTGCAAGGCACGGCAGGCATGACATCACTATCACCTACCGGGATGGGAGGAAATTATGCTCGTCAGGGAAATTCTCGCGATCAAGGGAGCTGTCCTCTATACCATCGGACCTAACGGGACGCTCGCAGAGGCCGTGTCCACGATGACCGACCAGGACGTCGGCTCCCTCGTGGTGTTCGAGCGGGGCCAGATGGTGGGGATGCTCACTTTCCGCGAAGTGCTGCAATGGATACGGAAGACTGGGTCCGGATGGGAAGCCGTCACCATTGCCGAGGTGATGGTGAAGGATCCGAAGCTTGCCGGCCCGGACATGGAGGTGGACGAACTGCGGCGGTTCATGGTGGAACACCGCATGCGCTATCTACCCATCATGGAATCCGGGACGCTTCTCGGCGTCATCTCCTTTCACGATGTCGCTAGGGCGGTGCTGGAAGAACAGGGTTTCGAGAACCGGATGCTGAAGAACTACATCCGCGACTGGCCCGCGGAGGCCGAAGGCGCGTAACACACCACATTGGCTCGAGCGGCACGCAAGACGCCGCCGGGCCCCCAGGTTCTGGGCCGCGGGTGCAGCCCGGTCATCAAGGAGGAGACCATGGAACGTGTGTGGCTGAGCAGCTACCCCCCCGGGGTGCCAGCAGAAATCGACATGAATGAATTCGGCTCCCTGGGCGAGATGTTCGAGCGTAGCTGCCGAGCGTTTTCCGCGCGGCAGGCCTATGTCAATATGGACAAGGCCATCAGCTACGCGGACCTTGAACGCCTTTCCGCCCAGTTCGCGGGCTATTTGCAGTCCGAACTTGGCCTTGCGCCCGGGGCTCGCGTGGCCCTGATGATGCCCAACCTGCTGCAATACCCGGTGTGTGTGTTCGGTGCCCTGCGTGCGGGCTATGTGGTGGTGAACTGCAATCCCCTCTACACGCCGCGCGAACTCGCGCATCAGCTCCAGGATTCCGGGGCCGAGGCGATCGTCATCGTGGAGAACTTCGCCAGCGTGCTGCAGGAGGTGATCGCGAGCACGCCGATCCGGCACGTCGTCGTGACGGCACTGGGCGACATGCTCGGCTTCGCCAAGGGAACGCTGGTCAACCTGGTGGTGCGCCATGTGAAGAAGATGGTGCCGGCGTGGAGCCTGCCCGCGGCGGTACGCTTCAACGATGCGCTGGCCCGCGGCGCCCGTCATGCCCTGCGACCGGTGCAGGTGGGGCACGACGATGTGGCCTTTCTGCAATACACCGGGGGCACCACCGGCGTGGCCAAGGGGGCCATGCTCACCCACGGCAACATCATCGGCAATCTGCAGCAGGCCCATGCGTGGCTCAGGCCCTTCCTCAGTGAAGGGGGAGAGACCATCATCACGGCGCTGCCGCTCTACCACATCTTTTCGCTGACGGCCAACTGCCTCACCTTCCTGAAGATTGGCGCCACCAACGTGCTCATCACCAATCCCCGGGACATTCCCGGGTTCGTGAAGGAACTGCGCAAGTACCGTTTCACGACCATCACCGGCGTCAATACGCTGTTCAACGCGCTGCTCAACAATCCTGACTTCGCCTCGCTGGATTTCAGCGGCCTGCGCATTTCGCTTGGGGGAGGCATGGCGGTGCAGAAGTCGGTGGCCGATCGCTGGCAGCAGGTGACGCACACCCCGCTCATCGAGGCGTATGGCCTGACCGAGACCTCTCCAGCGGTGACCATTAATCCCCTGAACCTCACCAGCTACAACGGCTCCATCGGCCTGCCGGTGCCGTCCACCGAGGTGGAGATCCGCGACGACTCCGGCGTCCCCCTGCCCCTGGGGCAGTCAGGGGAGTTGTGCGTGCGTGGCCCGCAGGTGATGAAAGGCTATTACAACCGGCCGGACGAGACGGCAAAGGTCATGTTCCCGGACGGCTTCCTGCGCACGGGCGACGTGGCGGTGATGGACAACCAGGGCTTCGTGCGCATCGTCGACCGCAAGAAGGACATGATTCTTGTGTCGGGCTTCAACGTCTACCCCAACGAAGTTGAAGCGGTGGTGTCGCTTCACCCCGGGGTGATGGAGGTGGCGGCCATCGGCGTGCCGGACGACAAGTCCGGCGAGGCGGTCAAGATCTTCGTGGTGCGCCGCGATCCGGCCCTGACGGCTGAGGCGTTGCAGGCACACTGCCGCGAGCATCTCACCGGATACAAGGTGCCAAGGCACGTGGAATTCCGCGACGAATTGCCCAAGACCAACGTCGGCAAGATCCTGCGCCGGGCGCTGCGCGACGAGGCGCTGAAAAAGGCTGCCTAGCAGCCTGCGCGCTTGCCCCTGGTGCCGCGAGGGGGTGCTGCGTGCATGGTCGATGGCCACCCGCGCGGGCTGGTCGGGCGTGCGATCGCCTTGCCCCCGGGCACCGACCGACGCTTCACCCGCGGCTCTTGTCCCAGACGTAGCGCTGAAAGCGTTGCCAGCGCGCCACCTGCTGAAGCCGCGGGTTGGCCGCCGGTCGCGCGATGCGCGGCCCGGGGCGGGCTGCAAGGGGTGGCGCTGGTACAGGGCCGGAATCCGGTTTGCGTCGGGTGCTCATCGCTGCGGGCCTCCACTGTGCGTATGATAGACTCGATTGCAGGTCCGTTCCTCGATTCGCAGGCCCTGAGGGGCCTCGGTGCATGTTCGTCATGTCCGGCAATTCCTTCGGCAAGCTGTTCTGTGTAACCTCCTTCGGCGAGTCCCATGGGCCGGCCATCGGCTGTGTGGTGGATGGGGGCCCGCCGGGGGCGGCACTGTGCGAAGCCGACATTCAGCAGGAACTCGACCGGCGCCGTCCCGGCACCTCGCGCCATGTCACCCAGCGCCGCGAACCGGATACGGTGGAGATCCTGTCCGGCGTGTTCGAGGGACGCACCACGGGCACCCCCATCGGCCTGCTGATTCGAAATCAGGACCAGCGCAGCCGCGACTACGAAGGGATCATGGACACCTTCCGTCCTGGCCATGCGGATTACGCCTACACCCACAAATACGGTTTCCGCGACTACCGTGGCGGCGGGCGCTCCTCCGCCCGGGAGACGGCAGTGCGCGTGGCGGCGGGCGCCATCGCGCGCAAGTGGCTGAGTGAACGCTATGGCGTGCGGGTGCGCGGTTTCATGTCCCAGCTTGGTCCCGTCCCCCTGGAGTTCAAGGACTGGCAGGCGGTGGGGAGCAACCCCTTCTTCTGCCCGGACCCCGGGGCCGTTCCGCGGCTGGAAGCCTACATGGACGAGTTGCGCAAGTCCGGCGATTCCTGCGGGGCCAGGCTCACGGCGGTAGCCCACGACGTTCCGCCGGGTTGGGGGGAACCGGTCTACGACCGCCTGGATGCCGATATCGCCCACGCCATGATGGGAATCAATGCGGTCAAGGGTGTGGAAATCGGCGCCGGATTCGCCAGCGTCGCCCAGAAGGGGACGGAACACTGCGACGAGTTGACGCCCCAGGGCTTCCTGTCGAACAACGCGGGAGGCGTGGTGGGTGGCATTTCCACCGGCCAGGATGTGGTGGTGCACGTCGCCATCAAGCCCACGTCGAGCATCCGCCTGCCGCGGCGTTCCATCAACATCAACGGCGAGGCCGTGGTGGTGGAGACCCACGGTCGCCACGATCCGTGCGTGGGCGTACGCGCCACGCCCATCGTCGAGGCGATGCTGGTCCTGGTGCTCATGGATCATGCGCTGCGCCACCGTGCCCAGTGCGCCGATGTGGTGTCACCTGTACAGCGCATCCCGGCGCATGCTCCGGAAGCGGCCGCTGCGCCGTATGCCTCGCCCCGCCGGGATGCCGACTAAGTACGGCGGCATGCCGTTGGTTGATGTGCGTCAAGCCCGCCGCAGGCGCGTCTGCGTAATCTTGTTCCGGACTGGCGGCGGCAAGGGCATGCGTGTGCCGGCCACAAGACGAACTCATTCCACCACTACCGGGGAGCGCGACCGATGATTATCGAACCGCATGACCTGCACCACGAGTTTCCACAGTTCCATGAAGTCATCGAAGTCCTCAGGACGAGGGATGGAGAATTCCAGCGCAAGCTGGAGGAGTACAACGAGCTGGACCGGCACGTGCGCCGCATCGAGGAGAACGACGAGCCGATCACTGACTTCGAACTCGAAGACATGAAGAAGCGGCGCGTATATCTCAAGGACGATCTCTACGCCAGGCTTCGCTCATTCAAGGCAGGGTAGGTCCCCCTTTGTCGCCGGGGCCTCGGCGACGCCCCGGCTGCCAACCGTTCAGCGACGATACGGTGAGGCCAGCGGCTCGCCGATGAACACGCCCTGGGCGGGCCAGGCGACGCTCTTCCAGTAGGCTTCGATGGCGCTGGCGCCCGCCAGGTAGTGGCGGATCAATACCCCGGCGTGGGGAAATTTCTGCGGGTAATTGCAGGGCTCGGAGACGGTGCCATAGCTCGCCGTGGCGCCCGCCTCGAGCCAGCGTATCGAACTCATCTGGCTGCCATCGACCAGCACGCCGCCCGTGGAGGTGAGGTGGTCGGCCAAGGCGCCGGGAACGAACCCCAGCGTATCGAGCTTCGGTACGTGCACCAGGCCGGTCAGGTAGAACATCACGTCGTTGCGGTTCTCGATGCTGTCCACCTGCAGGTTGCGGATCGACAGGCGCGGTGACGGGATGTCCATGGACTGCGGGTAGGTCATGGCGCGGGAACTGCGGGCGGTGTCCGACGTGGACAGCAGGTACGCAGCGCCGGCAGGGAGGCGACCATCGGCTGCCACACCCCGGTCGATGAGGGCCTTGGCGTGCTGGAAATCGCGCGCCGCGAGCAACATCGACGGCCGGAACCCGAAGTCGTCGAAGGGCCTCACCGAGGGCGAATCGAAGTACATGTCGGGACGGGTGGGCGCGCAGGAGTCCTGGCATGCGGCCGCGTCGTAGCCGAAAGCCAGCGCCGCGGTGATTGACATGCATCCGACGGCGAAAGGCTGCGCCCACGCGATGGCCAGCACCTGCACTGCAGGCGGGATGCGCCGGCCGATTTCCTCCCGCAGGCTCTCAAGGTCCGCCGGGCTGATGCGTGCCGGCGAGCCGGGAATCTTTACCGCAACCACGTTTTCCTGCGGGATCTTGCGCGCCTTGCGATAGTACTGGGCAACCTGCACGCTCAAGGGATCTGAGGCGTTGAAGACCAGTCCGACCTGATCGGGCGTGAGGCCGTAACGCAACTGACCGAAGGCCCTCAGAGTCTTCGTGCTCTGCGCCCGGGCTATGTCGGCCAGCGGTCCCAGGAAGGCGAGGATCATCAGCAGCGACCCTGCGAGCCGCGCCAATTGGCGCGCGGACGGTGCGCCGACGGACAGTGGATAAGCCGGCCGCAAACGGGGTGTGATGAATCTCATTGGCCTTGGAATCGTATCTGGTTCAGCGAGGGGCATATTCTAGGCCATGCGAGCCCCGACGGCCGCCGCTACAATAGGGCCGATGTTGCCGTATTGGCGCCTGTCGGCGTACTACTTCTTCTACTTCGCGTTCATCGGCGCCTTCTCTCCGTATTTCGGCCTCTACCTCCAGGCGCTGCGCTTCTCCGCCTGGGACATCGGTCTGGTGATGTCGCTCATGCAGGTCATGCGGGTGGTGGCGCCCAATCTATGGGGCTGGCTCTCGGACCGGACGGGGGCGCGCATGCCCATCGTGCGGCTGGCCGCAGTTGCAGCTTTCGCCGGATTCCTTGGCCTCTTCCTGACGCGGTCCTTCGGCGGCGTCGCGGTCTCCATCGGCATCCTGGCTTTCTTCTGGGGCGCCGCCCTGCCGCTGGTGGAGGCGCTGACACTGTCGCATCTGGGTCGCGATGCCGGTCGCTACGGCTCCGTCCGTCTGTGGGGATCCATCGGGTTTATTGTCTCGGTACTCGCCGGTGGAACGCTGCTGGACCATTTCCCCATCGATGCGCTGCTATGGCTGGTCATGCTGATCCTGCTCGGCATCATGGCCGCCTCCCTGCCCATTCCCGAGGCACCCGCCCAGCGGCGCGAAGCCGGCCACGCTCGGCTGCGGCAGGTGCTCGGGCGCCCGGAGGTACTCAAGCTCCTGGCGGCGTGTTTCGCCATGTCGGCGGCCCACGGGGCGCTCTACGTCTTCTATTCGATCCACCTGGTGGATCACGGCTATTCCAAGTCCGTTGTGGGGTGGATGTGGACCCTCGGCGTGGTGGCGGAAATCGCCGTGTTCATGGCCATGCCCGCGGTGCTGCGGCGCTTCCCGCTGGAGCGGATCCTGCAGTTCAGCTTCGCATGCGCCGTGGTGCGTTTTCTGATGATCGGCTGGGGGGTGGAGCTTCCGCTGGTGCTGGTATTCGCGCAGTTGCTCCACGGCGCCACCTTTGGCGCCTACCACGCCGCGGCAGTGGGCGCGATCGGGCGACTGTTCTCCGGGCCACACCAAGCGCGGGGGCAGGCGATATACAGCAGCGTGTCCTTCGGCGCGGGCGGGATGTTGGGCGGACTCGTCAGCGGCCATGTCTGGGAGACAGTGGGCGCCGGATGGACCTTTTCCATGGGTTCCGCGTTCGCGCTGCTGGGGTTGGTGTTGATGCTGCGTACGTCATCGCCGCTGCCGGCACGGCGTTAGATTGAAGACGAAGTTTCAGTGGGGACTGACCTGCGCAGCAGGTCAGCACCGAAGCTCGGGTCGAGCGCAATGACGGTCAGCATACCCTGCGATGGAGGGGGATTCGCCGGCCGATCGCATCGCGGCGCCGCTGGCGAGGCGCGCGCGACAGCGCGACTCTCCGGGCGCCCGCCATTGCTGCTGATGGTCCGGGGCCATGCGGTCGTAGCGGCCAGAACGGCGAGGCGGCACCGCACGGACCCCGGAGACGCTCACCTGACATGTATGGAAAGCTGTGAAATAATAAACAATTAGCTAGGACTTCGGCGCTGCTTATGCCGCACACGCTTTACGACAAACTCTGGGCCAGCCACGTCGTTCACGAAGAACCGGACGGGACGGCGCTCGTCTACATTGACCGTCATCTGGTCCACGAGGTGACCAGCCCCCAGGCTTTCGAGGGGCTCCGCATGGCGGCTCGCCGTCCATGGCGTGAGCGTTCCATTGTTGCCACGGCCGACCACAACACTCCTACCACGCACTGGGACCGGGGGATCGAGGATCCGATCTCCCGTCAGCAGGTCGAAACCCTTGATGCCAACATCCGTGAGTTCGGTGCGCTGGCGTACTTCCCGTTTCGCGATGGGCGCCAGGGCATTGTCCATGTTATCGGACCGGAGCAGGGTGCCACGCTGCCGGGCATGACAGTCGTCTGCGGCGACTCCCACACCAGTACCCATGGGGCGTTCGCCTGCCTGGCCCAGGGGATCGGCACCTCCGAAGTGGAGCACGTGCTGGCCACCCAGTGCCTGCTGCAGAAAAAGTCGCGCAACATGCTGGTGGAAGTTGCCGGCGCCCTGCAGGAGGGTGTTTCGGCCAAGGACATCGCCCTTGCAGTGATCGGCCGCATCGGCACCGCAGGTGGCACGGGCTACGCCATTGAATACGGTGGTGAGGCGATTCGCGCACTCAGCATGGAAGGGCGCATGACCCTCTGCAACATGGCCATCGAGGCCGGCGCGCGCTGTGGTCTGGTAGGCGCCGATGAGGTGACCGTCGATTACGTTCGCGGTCGGCCGTTCGCGCCCCGGGGGGAGATGTGGGAGCAGGCCGTGAGCTACTGGAAGACCCTGAACAGCGACGAGGGCGCTGCGTTCGATCAGGTGGTGCGTCTGGATGCCTGCGCCATCGAACCGCAAGTGACCTGGGGCACTTCTCCGGAGATGGTGACCTCGATTGGTGGGGTGGTGCCCGATCCCGCCCGCGAACCCGACCCGGTGCGCCGCGAGGGCATGGCGCGGGCGCTCCGGTACATGGGCCTGGCTCCTGGCACGCCGATGTGCGAGATACCCATCGACAAGGTATTCATCGGCTCCTGCACCAACTCCCGTATCGAGGATCTGCGGGCGGCGGCGATGGTGGTCGAGGGACGGCGCGTCGCCGACAATGTGCGTCAGGCCCTGGTGGTGCCGGGGTCTGGACTGGTCAAGCGCCAGGCCGAGGAAGAGGGGTTGGACCAGGTGTTTCGCGCTGCCGGTTTCGAGTGGCGCGAACCGGGCTGCTCCATGTGTCTGGCCATGAACGCGGACCGGCTGGAGCCGGGCGAGCGTTGCGCCTCCACCTCGAACCGCAACTTCGAGGGGCGGCAAGGGGCAGGCGGGCGCACCCATCTGGTCAGCCCGCAGATGGCGGCGGCGGCGGCCATCGTCGGCCGGTTCGCCGACGTGCGCGCATTACTCTGAAGTGGAGGAAACAGCATGAAGGGCATGTACAGGATTGCTCTCGCCGCCGCACTGGCGGTGGTGTTGGCCGGCTGCAATACCATGGCCGGGGTGGGCCGGGATGTCGAACGCGGAGGGGAAAAGATGCAGCGCTCGTCCAGCGGCATTGTCCAGGGGTTGGGCAAGGATGTGGAAAAGGGTGGGCAGGCCATCCAGGACAAGGCGCGGGAGTGACCCAGGCAGCATGAGACCCTTCACCATTCTCGACGGGCTGGTGGCGCCGCTGGATCGCGCCAACGTGGACACCGATGCCATCATCCCCAAGCAGTTCCTCAAGTCCATCAAGCGCTCCGGATTCGGCCCCAACCTGTTCGACGAGTGGCGCTACCTGGATGTGGGGCAGCCGCGTTACCAGGGTGCCCAGATCCTGCTCACGCGCAGCAACTTCGGCTGCGGCAGCTCGCGGGAGCACGCGCCCTGGGCGCTGGACGACTTCGGTTTCCGCGCCATCGTCGGCGAGAGCTTCGCGGATATCTTCTTCAACAACTGCTTCAAGAACGGCCTGCTGCCCGTCGTGCTCCCGGCCGCGGAAATCGATGCCCTGTTTGCGCTCGTGGAGGTCACGCCGGGATTTCGCCTGCGGGTGGATCTCCCCAACCAAGTCGTGGTACGCCCCGACGGTCATGTCATTGCTTTCGACATCGATGCGTTTCGCAAGGAATGCCTGATCCACGGGCTTGATGATATCGGCCTGTCCCTGCGCCATGCCGACAAGATCCGCGCCTTCGAGGAACGGCGGCGTGCCGAGCAGCCCTGGCTTTTCGCTTGAACCGTCCGGGTGGGTTCGCCCCGGGGGGAACCCACACCCATCCATCCGCTCTTGAGATCCCTTGATGAAGATCTGCGTTTTGCCCGGTGACGGCATCGGGCCCGAAATCACTGCACAGGCGGTACGCGTGCTCGATGCCCTGCGCCGCGAGGGCCTCGTGCTGGAGATGGAAGAGGCGTTGCTGGGAGGGTGCGCCGTGGACGCCGGTGGCGATCCCTATCCCGAGGCCACACGGCGACTGGCTCGAGCCGCCGACGCGGTATTGCTGGGGGCCGTGGGCGGGCCGAAGTGGGATGCGCTACCGCGGGAACAGCGCCCCGAGCGCGGCCTGCTGGGAATCCGCAAGGATCTGGGTCTGTTTGCCAACCTGCGCCCGGCCGTGGTCTACCCTGAACTGGCCAATGCCTCGACGCTCAAGCCGGAGGTGGTCGGCGGACTGGACCTGCTCATCGTGCGCGAACTCACCGGGGACATCTATTTCGGCCAGCCACGCGGCATCGAAGTGCGCGGGGGCGAGCGGGTGGGCTTCAACACCATGGTCTATTCGGAGTCGGAGATCCGGCGTATCGCCCGGGTGGCCTTCGAGGCGGCGCGCAAGCGCCAGCGCCGGGTCTGCTCCGTTGACAAGATGAACGTGCTCGAGGCCACACAACTCTGGCGCGACGTGGTCACCGAGGTTGCGGTCGAATATCCGGACGTGGAACTGTCCCACATGCTCGTGGATAACGCCGCCATGCAACTGGTGCGCGATCCGAAGCAGTTCGACGTCATGGTGACGGGCAACATGTTTGGCGACATCCTCTCGGACGAGGCGGCCATGCTCACGGGTTCCATCGGCATGCTGCCGTCGGCCTCGCTCGACGAGAATGGCAAGGGGCTGTTCGAGCCCTGCCACGGTTCGGCGCCGGACATTGCCGGCAGGGGCCAGGCAAATCCGCTTGCCACCATTCTCTCGGCGGCCATGATGCTGCGCTACAGCCTGGGGCAGCCCGGGGCGGCGCAGCGGGTGGAAGCCGCGGTAAAGAGAGTGCTGGCCAGCGGCCTGCGCACCGCTGACATTCATGAGCCCGGCACCACCCGCGTGGGCACTGTGGAGATGGGTGACGCAGTGCTTGCCGCGCTCTGAAGCGTCGGTACCCGGCCCGAATGCGGGAAATGATTGCGCAATCGGCCACTTTTCAAGGAATTGGCGGCTTCTCCGCCGTGGTCTGATCATTGGTCAATGAACGGGATGGAATCATGAAGCGAGTCGGTCTGGTGGGATGGCGGGGCATGGTGGGATCCGTGCTCATGCAGCGCATGCAGGAGGAGCGGGATTTCGACCACATCGAGCCGGTGTTCTTCTCCACCTCCCAGGTTGGCGGCAAAGGCCCGGACATCGGGCGCGATACCCCGCCGCTCGCCGATGCGCGCGACCTCAATTCCCTGCGCGGCATGGACATCATCATCACCTGCCAGGGCGGGGACTACACGAACGACGTGTTCCCCAGGCTGCGTGCAGCGGGCTGGGACGGCTACTGGATTGACGCGGCGTCGGCGCTGCGCATGGAACGCGAGGCCATCATCATCCTCGACCCGGTCAATCGCTCCGTGATCCATGACGGCCTGTCCCGCGGCATCCGCAATTACATCGGTGGCAACTGCACCGTCAGCCTGATGCTCATGGCCCTGGGTGGCCTGTTCCGGCGGGGGCTGGTGGAATGGATCGCCGCGATGACTTATCAGGCGGCCTCGGGCGCCGGGGCGCAAAACATGCGCGAACTGCTGCAGCAGATGGGCGAGGCCCACCGGGTGGCGTCCCAACTGCTGGATGATCCTGCCTCGGCAATCCTGGATATCGACCGCGAGGTGGCCGGCATCCTGCGCGATGAGCGTTTCCCCACGGCCAACTTCGGCGTACCGCTTGCGGGAAGCCTCATCCCCTGGATCGACAAGGATCTGGGCAACGGCCAGAGCCGCGAGGAATGGAAGGGCCAGGCGGAGACCAACAAGATTCTCGGCTGCGAGGGCGCGCCCATCCCCGTGGATGGGATTTGCGTGCGCGTCGGCGCCATGCGCTGCCACAGCCAGGCGCTGACCGTCAAACTGCGCGACAACGTGCCCCTGGACGAGGTCGAGACCATCCTCGGTGAAGCCAACGACTGGGTGAAGGTCGTTCCCAACCGCCGCGAGGACACCATGCGGCAACTGACGCCGGCAGCAGTGACGGGCACGCTCGACGTTCCGGTCGGCCGACTGCGCAAGCTTTCCATGGGGGGCGAGTTCCTGGGGGCTTTTACGGTGGGCGATCAGTTGCTCTGGGGCGCTGCAGAACCGCTTCGGCGCATGCTGCGAATCCTCCTGGAAGGATGAGTGTCCCTGGGTTGTTGCACTTGTGCGGGGCCAAGACAAGGTGAACATCTGCTAACAGACTGTTGGGCGATAGAACTCAAGCGCAAGATCAGCTTGCGTCGCTAATTCCATGATGTTATTTTAATTGTCGTCGAAGATTGCTTCGCCAGACGCGAGGGGGTTACGGTGAACAAGCCATCCATTCGGAAATCACGCAAGCCGGTGCTGTCACTTGTTGCAGCGGCAATTGCCGCCACTGCGTTGGCTGTTGCGCCGGGCACGGCCGATGCAGCCGGGCTGGGCAAGCTCACCGTGCTCAGTGCCATGGGGCAGCCACTGCGCGCTGAAGTGGATCTGACGGCCACCCGCGAGGAGATCTCGTCCATGGTCGCGCGCATGGCATCGGCCGAGGCGTTCAAGCAGGCGGGCGTCGAATTCAATCCGGCGCTCGCCGGGGTCAAGGTCGGCGTAGCGACGCGTCCCGACGGTCGTCCGGTGTTGCAGGTGAGCAGTGATCGCCCGTTCAACGAGCCTTTCGTCGATCTGCTGGTCGAATTGTCATGGGCGTCGGGCCGGCTGTTGCGGGAGTACACCTTCCTGCTGGATCCCCCCGACACCGCAGTACCGAAGACCTCGACCACTCCCGTGGCGCCGCCAGCGGCTGCCGGGGCGGCTCAACCCGCGGCCCGGACCCCCGCTGCGCCCGCCGTTGCGGCAACCCCTGCTGCACCTGCGGCGGCGGCCGCCGCGGGTGGTCTCGTCATGGGTGCGAACGCCGACATAGACGAGGCGACGCGAGCCCGTGCGCTGGCACAGGTCGAGCAGCGAGGTGGGACGGGCAGTCCTTCGGCCGCCGCCAGGCCCGCACCCCAGGCACCGCGCACCGCCACCGGCGCACCCGCCGACAAGGGTGCGGCGGTCACGCGGCAAGTGCGGCGTGGCGACACACTCGGCGCAATCGCAGAAGAGGTCAGGCCCGCGGAGGTGTCGCTGGATCAGATGCTGGTGTCGCTCTTTCGTGCCAATCGCGACGCCTTCGATGGCAACAACATGAATCGGCTGAAGGCCGGCAAGATCCTGACGATCCCGGCGGGCGAACAGGCGGGCTCGGTCGGCCAGGCGGACGCCCACCGGGTGGTGGTGGCCCAGACGCGGGACTTCTCCGCCTATCGGCGCAAGCTGGCTGCCTCGGTGGCAGCGGCCAAGGCGCCGCAGGAGGCGCCTGCCCGGCAGGCGGCAGTCGGCAAGATTGCGCCGAGGGTGGACGACAAGGCGCCAGCCGCTGCCGACGCCAAGGATCAGTTGAAGGTGTCCAGGGCCGAACTGGGCAAGGAAGGGGCCAGCGGGGAAAAGGCGGGGCAGCAGGCGCGCATCACCTCCCTTGAGGAAGAACTGGTCGCCAAGGAAAAGGCCCTCAAGGAAGCCACTTCGCGGCTCTCTGACGTGGAACGCAACGTCAACGAGTTGCAGAAGCTCGTGGAGATGAAGAATCAGGCCCTCGCCGAGCTGCAGAAACAGGCCGACGCAAAGAAGGCTCCAGCGGCCGAAATCCCAGCGGCACCGGTTGTCGCTGCGCCGGAACCGCTGAAGCCGGCCGAGGCGCCAGCGCCGAAGCCGGCCGAACCGTCGGCGGAGAAGCCTGCAGAACCGGCTGTGCCCACCGCAACCGCGGAAGCCCCCAAGCAGGAACCCGCCGTTCAGCCTCCGCCGCCGCCGGCCAGCATTCCGGAGCCGGCGGACGAGGAAGCTGCCGAGCCGTCGATGCTCGACGCCCTCATGGATAACCCCATGGCTCTGGTGGGCGGTGGCGGCATCGTGGCCCTGATTCTCGGCTATCTGGGCTTCAGGTTCAGCCGCCGTCGCAAGGAGCAGGAAGCACCCATCACGACGATGTCCTCCGTGGCCGGGTCGGCGCCCTTGCTCACGAGCGGATCGCAGTCGATGTTTACCTCGACGGCCGGGGAGACCGTGGATACCACGGCCGGCTCGATCCAGACCGACATCAACGCCACCATCAGTTCCATCGACGCCGACGAGGGCGTGGATCCGGTGGCGGAGGCCGACGTCTATATGGCTTACGGCCGTGACGCCCAGGCCGAGGAGATCCTGCTCGACGCGCTGAAGAACGACCCCACCCGCCACGCCATCTACAGCAAGCTGCTGGAGATATATGCCCAGCGCAAGGACACCCGGCAGTTCGAGTCCTTCGCGAGCGAGCTTTACGCGCAAACCGGGGGCGTCGGCAGCGACTGGGAGAAGGCGGCGGCGCTTGGCCGCAGGATCGACCCCGCCAACCCCCTGTACGGTGGCGAAGCGGTGGAGACGGTCGAAGAGGCCGGTCCCTCGGCGACGAGTCGCATTTCCGATTCCCTCAAGGGCTTCGGACTGGGCGCGGCTGCCGCGGGTGCCGCCGCCGCCGAGAAGATCCGGGATACGTGGACCATGCCGGGCGAACTGAGCAAGGTTGCCAGCGGCGACGAGAGTCCGGCTGCGGGTGTGGATGCCACGGTAGTTGTACAGGCGCGGGGCGAAGGCCAGCTTGGGGCCGAGGCCGGGCGTTCGACGCTGACGGGTGCTGCGGAGTCGGTGCGAGAGGCCTTGCGCGATGGTGAGCCCCTGGATTTCGATCTCGGGTTCGACACGGGTGAGCCGAAGCCGCCCACGGAGGCGGCGTCGGCGGAATTTCGGGGCGACGAGGGCGCCAAGGCGGAAGAACACCTGGATTTCGACGTGCCGGAGCTGACCAGGGAGGAGCCCTCCGTCAGCCGGCCCGTGACGCCGGAGGCGACGGATGTGGTGGATCTCGATCTTTCCGAGACCACCCTCGACCTGGAAATGATGGCCAGCCAGAATCTGGTGGATCTGGAGGCCACGGACTTCGGCGCTGCCGCCGAGTCGGCGCGTCGGGCGTCGACGGCCGGATCGCCCGCGCATGGACTCCCGGATAGCGAGCGCACCGACGTGGGCGCGAACCTGCTGGACTTCGGCTTTGACCTCGGTGAGCAGGTCAGGGGCACGGCGGAGACACCGCGGGTCGATCTCTCCGACATCAACCTTGATCTGGAGGAGGCTCCGGCCGTGGCCGCTCCGGCCACCCCGGGCCCCGAGGAGCAAGAGGCCACCACCAAGATCGAACTTGCGCTCGCATACGAGGAGATGGGCGACAAGGAGGGTGCGCGCGAACTGCTCCAGGAAGTCATCAAGGATGGCAACCGGGTGCAACAGGACCGTGCCCGCTCCCTGCTCGGCAAGATTGGCTGACGCCGGGCTGGTCGGGGACGGCATGTGCTCGTCCCCGATCCTTCATTGAGGGTTTCCCTTTCGCTGCACCCCTCGACCCGCCTGGCAATCTGGATCGGCGGCGTATTGCTTGTCGGACAGGGTCATGGCCTGAGTGCGCTGGTCTGCGCGTTGGCCCTGCTTGGGATTGCGGGGGTATGGGCAAGACGGCGCTGCGTTGTCCTGATCCGTCGTGCGCGCTGGCTTCTGGTGTCCATCGTCCTGATCTCGGCATGGCTCACGCCAGGGGAGCCCGTAGTGCAGTCGCCGGCGAGCCTTGCGCCAACGCTGGAAGGCCTCTCCCAGGGGGGCGAGCAGGCGCTTCAACTGGTTTCCATGCTGGCGATGGTGGCGATGCTGCTTGAACTCACCCCGGTGGCAACAATCATTGGCGGGATCCACGGCTTGATGTGGCCGTTGGGAGTCTTCCCGACGTTGCGCGAGCGTATCGCCCTTCGGTTGCTGCTGGTGCTGCAATACGTGGAGAGCAAGCCCACGGGGGCGAGGTTTGGTGCGGCGGGACACGGGTGGCGTGCATGGCTGGATTCGCCCGCGTCAGGCCGGTATCAGGGAACGATCGTTCTTCCAAGGGAGCGCGTCTCGGCACTCGATGTGCTGGTGCTGTCGGCCATGCTCGGCGCTCTGGGGTTCTGGTTTGTGTGAGGCTGGGGCCGTGCGCTGGGCATTGGGCGTGGAGTACGATGGCAGGGGCTTCGACGGCTGGCAGACTCAGCCGCACGGCAACACCGTTCAGGATGTACTTGAGCGGGCCTTGGCACGGATTGCCGGTGAGAGCGCTCGCAGCGTATGCGCGGGGCGTACCGATGCCGGCGTTCATGCCATTGAGCAGGTGGTGCACTTCGACGCTCGGGTCGTGCGTCCTTCCACGGCCTGGGTGCGTGGGGTGAACGCCCGCCTACCGGACGCCGTGGCGGTTCGGTGGGCGCGTGAGGTGCCTGATGCCTTTCATGCGCGATACAGTGCGGTGGCCAGGGAGTACCGGTACCTGCTCCTCAACGATCTGATCCGTCCTGCTCTGGCCAGCGGGCGGGTGGGCTGGTTCCACCGCCATCTGGACGAAGGCGTGATGCAGGCGGCTGCGACCCGGCTGTGCGGAGAGCATGACTTCTCGGCCTTTCGTGCAGCACAGTGCCAGGCCCGGTCACCGGTGCGGCACTTGTCACAGGCCCGGGTGATCCGGCGCGGACGGTGGATCGTTTTCGATTTTCGGGCAAACGCCTTCCTTCATCACATGGTGCGCAACATGGTGGGCGCGTTGGTGTATGTGGGCGTGGGTCGGCATCCGGTGGAATGGGTGACGGAGTTGCTGGAACAGCGTGACCGGCGGCTGGCGGCACCGACCTTCGCTCCCGACGGACTCTACCTTGCCCGGGTGGAATACGACGACTCGTGGCAGCTTCCCGTGAAAGTCACTGACGATCCGTTGCTGTCTGGATGATCCGTCATGAATGCCCATCGGACGCGCATCAAGATCTGCGGCATCACCCGGATGCAGGACGCCCTGGACGCCGTGCGCCTTGGGGCCGACGCCGTCGGGCTGGTGTTCTATCCGCCCAGCCCGCGCAACGTTGACCTCATCCGGGCGCGGGAGATCGCCGGGGCCGTGCCGCCGTTTGTGACGGTGGTGGGGCTGTTCGTCAATGAGTGCCCGCAGAGGATCGCGGAGGTGCTTGCCACGGTGCCGCTCAACCTGCTGCAGTTCCATGGCGACGAGACACAGGCGCAGTGCCTCGCCGCGGGGAGGCCCTACGTCAAGGCCGCTCGGATGCGGCCCGATCTCGATCTGGTAGAATACGCGCGCACTTTCCCCACCGCCCAGGGCCTCGTGCTCGACGCATTCGTGGACAGCTTCGGCGGCAGCGGGAAGACATTCGACTGGTCCCTGATTCCGCCGTCGATTCCCTTGCCGGTGGTGCTTTCGGGGGGGCTCACGGGCGACAACGTGGCGGAAGCCATACGGCGCGTGCGGCCCTGGGCAGTAGACTGCAGCAGCGGGGTCGAGGTGGCCAAGGGCATCAAGGACGCGGCGAAGATCGCGCAATTCATATCCAGGGTGAGAGATGGGGAAGCCTGATTTGCCTTGCAGCCTCCCGGACGCGCGCGGCCATTTTGGTCCGTATGGCGGCGTGTTCGTGGCGGAAACCCTGATACCCGCTCTGGAGGAACTGCGTCTGGCCTATGAGGCCTGCCGCGAAGACGCGCAGTTCCAGGCCGAGTTCAGCTACGAACTGGCGCACTACGTCGGGCGTCCCAGTCCCATCTATCACGCGCGACGCTGGTCGGGGCACCTCGGCGGAGCGCAGATCTACCTCAAGCGCGAGGATCTCAACCACACCGGCGCGCACAAGATCAACAACTGCATCGGCCAGGCGCTGCTGGCGCGACGCATGTGCAAGCCACGCGTCATCGCGGAAACCGGGGCGGGACAGCACGGCGTGGCGACCGCCACGGTGGCGGCGCGCTACGGCATGGAGTGCGTCGTCTACATGGGGTCCGAAGACATCAAGCGTCAGGCGGCCAACGTGTATCGCATGAAGCTGCTGGGCGCGGCGGTGGTCCCTGTGGAGTCGGGTTCCCGCACCCTGAAGGATGCGCTGAACGAAGCCATGCGGGACTGGGTTACCAACATCGGAAACACCTTCTACATCATCGGTACGGTTGCCGGGCCTCACCCCTACCCGGTCATGGTGCGCGATTTCCAGTCGGTGATCGGCGAGGAGTGTGTTCGCCAGGTGCCGGAGATGGTGGGCCGGCAGCCCGATGTCGTCATCGCTTGCGTGGGTGGCGGTTCCAACGCCATGGGCATCTTCCATGCCTACCTCGGGATGCCCGAGGTTCGCCTGGTCGGGGTGGAGGCGGCCGGGCTCGGCCTGGACACCGGTCGCCACGCGGCGTCGCTTCTGGCCGGGCGTCCGGGCGTGCTGCACGGCAATCGCACCTACCTGTTGCAGGACGACGACGGCCAGATCATCGAAACCCACTCCATTTCCGCCGGGCTGGATTATCCGGGTGTAGGGCCGGAGCATGCCTGGCTCAAGGACAGCGGCCGCGCCGAATACGTCGCGATCACCGACGACGAGGCCCTGCAGGCGTTTCACGCCCTGTGCCGCTTCGAGGGCATCATCCCGGCCCTGGAGTCTTCCCACGCCCTGGCCCACGCGGCCAAACTGGCGCCGACGTTGCCGCGCGAGCGAGTGCTGCTGGTGAACCTCTCCGGCCGAGGGGACAAGGACATGCACACGGTGGCGGAGAAATCCGGCATCCGGTTCTAGAGCCCGCTTCGTTCGCGACCCATACCGGACGGCCCATCCCCCATGTCCAGAATATCCGCCACGTTCCAACGTTTGCGCAGCCAGGGCCGCAAGGCGCTGATCCCCTTCATTACGGCCGGTGATCCCGATGCTGCGGCCACCGTGCCGTTGATGCATGCCCTGGTTGCGGGGGGCGCGGACATCATCGAGCTTGGGGTGCCCTTTTCCGACCCCATGGCGGACGGACCCACCATCCAGCGCGCCTCGGAACGGGCGTTGCGACAGGGCATGAGCCTGCGCAAGGTGCTGGCGCTGGTGGCCGAGTTCCGCGGGCGGGACGCAGACACGCCCGTGGTGCTGATGGGCTACGCCAATCCCGTTGAAGCGATGGGGCAGGAGCAGTTCGTGCAGCAGGCGTCGACGGCGGGTGCCGACGGCGTGCTGGTGGTGGACTATCCGCCGGAGGAATGCGCCGACTTCGCGGCGCGGCTGCGCGCCGCGGGAATGGATCCGATCTTCCTGCTTGCGCCCACGTCCACCGACGCGCGCATGGCGCAGGTGGCGGAGATCGGCAGCGGTTACATCTACTATGTTTCCCTGCGCGGTGTGACCGGAGCAGGACATCTGGATCTGGGCGAAGTCGTGGCGCGCATTCCGGCCATCCGCGAGCGCGTGGGCATGCCGGTAGGGGTGGGGTTCGGCATTCGCGATGCCGACAGCGCACGACGCATCGGCACGGTGGCCGATGCGGTGGTCATCGGCAGTCGCATCATCGAAGAAATCGAGTCGTCCCCGCGGGACGAGTTGGCGCAGCGCGTCGGGGCCTTCATCCGTGGCATCCGGGCAGCTCTCGACGAGCGGCCCATGGCAGGGGGAGCACCCTCATGAGCTGGCTCCAGAAGTTGTTGCCCCCGCGCATCAAGCGCGCGGAGGGGACGCGCAAGTCGGTTCCGGAGGGCCTGTGGCGAAAGTGCGCTGCTTGCGAGGCGGTTCTCTACGCGACGGATCTGGAAGGCAACCAGAACGTCTGCCCGAAATGCGGCCATCACCATCGGCTGCGGGCGCGCGTGCGCCTGGATCTGCTGCTGGATGCGGAGGGGCGTTTCGACATCGGCGGCGAGGTGATGCCGGTGGATCCGCTCAAGTTCAAGGACAGCAGACGCTATCCGGAGCGGCTCAATCAGGCGGCCGAAGATACCGGCGAGACCGACGCTCTGGTGGTGATGCAGGGCAGCATCAAGACCGTGCCAGTGGTGGCGGCGGCCTTCGATTTCGACTTCATGGGCGGCTCCATGGGGTCCGTGGTGGGCGAGCGCTTCGTGCGCGGGGTGCGTTGCGCGCTGGAGCAGAGCCTGCCGTTCCTCTGCATCACTGCCACCGGCGGTGCGCGCATGCAGGAGGGCCTTTTTTCGCTGATGCAGATGGCCAAGACGACCGCCGCAATCACGCGCCTGGCCGAGCAGAAACTGCCGTTCATCACGGTGTTGACCGATCCCACCATGGGGGGGGTGTCCGCCAGCTTTGCCATGCTCGGTGACGTGGTGATCGCCGAGCCCGGCGCGCTGGTGGGGTTTGCCGGTCCGCGGGTGATCGAGCAGACGGTGCGGGAGAAGCTCCCCGACGGCTTCCAGCGGGCGGAGTTCCTGCTGGAAAAGGGAGCCGTGGACATGATCGTGGACCGGCGCGAACTGCGCGACAAGCTCGCTTCGCTGCTTACACTGCTGCTGCGGATTCCCGCGGCCTGATCTGGCACAGGGCGCTTCTCCACGCGCACCCGCGTGGTGTTTTGCGTACCGACGTCCCTCCGGCACCTCCCATGCCCGCCGCCCTGGAACAATGGCTCGCCCATATCGAGTGCCTGCACGCAGCCCCCATCGCGCTGGGCCTGGAACGGGTCATGCAGGTCAAGGCGGCGATGGGATGGGGCACGCCGAGAATGCCCCTCATCACGGTGGGCGGAACCAACGGCAAGGGATCCACCTGCGCCTACCTGGAACGCATCCTGCGGTGTGCGGGTTACCGCACCGGCCTGTACACCTCGCCCCATCTGTTGCGCTACAACGAGCGGGTGCGCATCGACGGCGCGCCGGCAACCGACGAGGCGCTATGTGCCGCGTTTGCCCAGGTGGAGGCGGCACGCACCGCTGGACCTGGTGTTTCGCTGACGTATTTCGAGTTCGGCACGCTGGCCGCATGGCAGGTGTTCGAGTCGGAGCCCCTCGACGTGATCATCCTGGAGGTGGGACTGGGCGGACGGCTCGATGCGGTCAACGTCTTTGACGCCGACTGCGCCGTCATTACCAGCGTCGACATCGATCATACGGAGTTCCTCGGGACCACGCGCGAAGCCATCGGCCGCGAAAAGGCGGGGATCTTCCGGCCTCGGCGGCCCGCCATCGTGGGCGACCTCCAGCCGCCCCGCAGCGTCATGGAGGTGGCGGGGATCGTGGGTGCGGACCTGAGGCTGTTTGGGCGCGATTTTGGCGTGGTGGCTACGGATCGTCTTCAGTGGGCCTACCAGGCACGGGGCGGCAGACGCGGCGGACTGGCCTATCCGGCGCTGCGCGGGGCGTACCAGTTGCACAATGCGGCGACCGCGCTGGCAGCGCTGGATGCGCTTTCCGAGCGCCTGCCAGTGTCCATGGATGCGATACGCCGTGGGCTCATCGAAGTGGAGCTGCCAGGGCGCTTTCAGGTGGTTCCCGGTCGCCCGGTCATGGTCCTGGATGTGGCCCACAACCCGCAGGCGGCACGGGTGCTGGCGGAGAATCTCGGGGACATGGGTTACTTTCGCGAGACCCACGCCGTGTTCGGCATGTTGCGGGACAAGGACGTGAAGGCGGTGGTCCGCGCGGTGGCGCCGCGCGTGGATCGTTGGCATCTGGCGGACCTCGATGGTGCGCGCGGGGCGAGCGCCTTGCATCTCGCCCAGTGCATGGCGGATATCGGGGTGGGCAGCGTCGCTGGCAGCCATTCGAGCCCCGTGAGGGCGTGGCGTGCGGCGCGGGAGCGTGCCAGGGAAGATGATAGAATTTTGATTTTCGGATCATTCCTCACGGTCTCCGATGTTCTCCGCGCAATCGGGAACGGAGAACGTTAGGCCGCCAGACGATGGCCGAAAGCGACACACAACTTGACCTCAAGAAACGCGCCCGGCGCCGGCTTGTGGGCGCCGTGGTACTGGCAGTCGCTGCCGCCGTGGTGCTCCCCATGGTGATGGAATCGGAGCCGCGGCCGGCCAATCAGGAAATCCAGGTACGTATCCCCGGCAAGGACGAAGTGGGCTTTGTCGGCCGCATCGGCTCCGAGAAGGGTGTCGAGGCGCCGGCGAGCCCGTCTGCGGGTACGCCCGTTCAGCCGGCAGAGGAGCCGTCGCCACCTGGCTCGCCCCGCGAAGCTGCTCCTGCCGCCGGAGCCGAAGCTGCGGCCCCCGCCGCGGACAAGTTCGAGGGCAAGCCCGGCGAGAAAGCCGCGGTCCCACTCGCGAAAGCTGCGGAAAAGACGTCCGAACATGCCTCGGCCAAAGTGGATGGCGCGACTGAATCGGCGCAGGCATCGAAAGCTACGACGAAGCCGGCCGAGAAGCCGGCCGAGAAGGTCGTCAAGAAGGCCGAGGAACAGACTGCAGACGCGGCACGGGCGCGGGCCATTCTGGAGGGCGTGGGGGCGCAGTCTTCTGGCGCGACACGTGCGGAACGCGCGGGTGGCGGGCAGTTCGTACTGCAGTTCGGGGTGTTCGCAGACCCGGATAACGCTCGCAAGGTACAGGAAAGGGTCAGGGGCCAGGGCTACAATGCTTATGTGGAACCGGTGCAAACGGGGCAGGGCACCCGGCACCGAGTGCGTGCCGGACCCTTCGGCAGCCGTGAGTCCGCAGAGCAGGCGCGGGCGAAGTTGAAGGAAGGCCTGCTCGTTCCCGGATCCTGACATGCGCTGGCGATGACGGCCTTCGATTACTCGGTGTTGGCGGTCATGGGTGTCTCGCTGGTTGCCGGCATGTGGCGGGGACTGGTGAGCGAGGTTCTGGCGCTGGTGGGGTGGGTCGCGGCCTTCCTGGTTGCCAGGCGAGCCGCGCCGGCCTTTGCACCCGAGTTGGCGCTGTGGACGGATACGCTGCGCGATCCCGGCGTGGCGGGTGTGGTGGCGTTCGTTGCCGTGTTCGTAGTGGTGGTCTTTGCGTTTGCACTGCTGCGTACCGTCTTGCGCGGACTGTTGCGGGTGGCTGGAATGGGGGCCGCCGACAGGGCGCTGGGCGGGATTTTCGGTCTTGCGCGCGGTGCCCTGATTGTCTTGTTTGCGGTGGCCCTCGGAGGACTGACGGCTTTCCCGCAGCAGCATTGGTGGCGTACCGCATTACTTGCAGGGCCGCTGGAGACTACGGTGGTTGCCATGAAACCATGGCTGCCGCAATCCGTGGCAGGGCGAATTCGCTACCGTTGAGGAAGCAAGATGTGCGGAATCATGGGGGTCGTGGCAAGAGGCCCGGTCAATCAGCTGCTCTACGACGGACTGCAGGTCCTGCAGCACCGCGGGCAGGATGCGGCGGGCATTGTCACGGCCGAGGGCGGACGCTTCCACATGCACAAGGGCTCCGGGCTCGTGCGCGACGTCTTCCGCACGCGCAACATGCGCAACCTCCCCGGTGACTGGGGCATTGCGCACTGCCGGTATCCGACCGCCGGGTCGGCATACAACTCGGCGGAGGCGCAGCCGTTCTACGTCAATTCACCGTTCGGCCTTACGCTCGCCCACAACGGCAACCTTACCAACGCCGCGCAACTGAAGCGGGAGATGTTCCGGCAGGACCTGCGCCACATCAACACCGACTCCGATTCCGAGGTGTTGCTCAACGTCCTCGCCCACGAATTGCAGGACGCTGTGACGCACTGCGACCTCGATGAGGCGGGTATCTTCCGTGCCGTCGCGGGCGTGCACCGCCGGTGTCGTGGAGCGTACGCCGTAGTGGCGATGATTGCCGGCTACGGGCTGCTGGCCTTCCGCGATCCTTACGGAATCCGGCCGCTGATCATCGGCCGCAATCTCACGCCTGATGGGCCGGAGTACCTGGTGGCCTCGGAGAGCGTGGCCGTCGACACGCTGGACTTCCAGGTGCTGCGCGACGTGTCGCCGGGGGAGGCGGTACTGATCGACACGGAAGGCCGCTTCCACAGCCAGCAATGCGCGGAACGCACGGTGCTGTCGCCGTGCATGTTCGAGTTTGTCTATCTCGCCCGGCCCGACTCGCTCATGGACGGCATCTCCGTCTATGAGGTCCGGCTGAAGATGGGCGAGTACCTGGCAGAGAAGATCCGGCACACGCACCCCCGGCTGGATGTGGACGCAGTGATCCCCATTCCGGATTCCAGCCGACCGTCGGCCATGCAACTGGCCATCTGCCTCAACCTTCCCTATCGGGAGGGATTCGTCAAGAACCGTTATATCGGTCGCACCTTCATCATGCCGGGGCAGGGCGTGCGCAGGAAATCGGTGCGCCAGAAGCTCAACGCCATCAGTCAGGAGTTTCGCGGCAAGAACGTGCTGCTGGTGGATGACTCCATCGTGCGCGGCACGACCAGCCGCGAGATCGTGCAGATGGCACGCGAGGCGGGGGCGCGCAAGGTGTATTTCGCGTCGGCGGCACCGCCGGTGCGCTTCCCAAATGTATACGGCATTGACATGCCGACTCGTTCGGAGCTCATTGCGTCGGATCGTTCCGACGACCAGATACGCGCCGAGATCGGCGCCGACGAACTCATCTACCAGGATCTGGAATCGCTCCAGAAGGCACTGCAGGCGGTGAATCCGTCGATCTCCACCTTCGAGGCGTCGTGCTTTGACGGCCGCTACATCACCGGCGACGTGACGGCGGACTACCTCGACAATGTCGAGCGTCAGCGCGGCGGTGCGGCGAAATCCGGCGATGAATTCGAGGGACAACTGGACCTGAACCTCGTGGCCCAGGATTGACGGGTGCGTTGACGGCCGCCTGCGCGGCCGGTATGTTGTTTCTTGTGCGCCGATTTGAACCCCAGCTTGCGGGCGCGTTACAAATCCAGCTAAAGCGAGCCGAACCCGGTGAGCCTTGGCTGACCGGGTTTCTTGTTTGCGTCCCGCGATTCCCGGGAAACCAGTCATGAATGAAGAACCGAAGTTCGACACCCTGGCGGTGCGCGCCGGGCAGGAGCGCAGCCAGTTCAACGAGCACTCCGAGGCCCTCTATCTCACTTCGAGCTTCGTCTTTGCCAATGCGGCCGAGGCGGCCCGGCGCTTTTCTGGCGAAGAGGAGGGGATGGTCTACGCGCGGTTTTCCAATCCCACCGTCACCATGCTGCAACAGCGGCTGGCGGCCCTTGAAGGTGCGGAAGCCTGCGTGGCCACGGCGTCAGGCATGGCGGCGATCCTCTCGATGGCGATGGCGCTGCTGAAGTCGGGCGACCACATCGTCGTCTCGCGCGCTGTCTTCGGAGCCACGCAGCAACTGTTCGGCACCATCCTGGCGCGCTTTGGCCTGGACACCACATGGGTTCCAGCCACCGATCTGGCGGCGTATCGCGGGGCGATCGGACCGAAGACGCGTCTTGTGTTCGTGGAGACTCCTTCCAATCCCCTAACGGAGATTGTGGACCTGACGGGGCTTGCCGGAGTTTGCCGTGCGGCCGGGGTGTTGCTGGCGGTGGACAATTGCTTTTGCACACCCGCGCTGCAGCGGCCGCTCGCTCTGGGGGCGGATCTTGTCGTGCATTCCGCTACCAAGTATCTCGACGGCCAGGGCAGGGTGCTGGGTGGAGCGGTACTGGGGCGAAGGGAACTCGTAGACGAGGTCTTCAAGTTCCCGCGCACGGCCGGACCGTCGATCTCGCCCTTCAATGCCTGGGTGATCCTAAAGGGACTGGAAACGCTGCGTCTGCGCATGCGCGCGCAGTCGGAAAACGCATTGGCGCTGGCGCGCTGGCTGGAAGCGCAATCCGCCGTGGAGCGGGTCTACTATCCCGGTTTGCCCTCGCACCCGCAATTCGAGCTGGCATCTCGCCAGCAGGCGGCGGGGGGGGCTATCGTCTCGTTTGAAGTGCGGGGCGGCCGGGAGGCGGCGTGGAAGGTGGTGGATGGGACGCGTCTGCTGTCGATCACCGCCAACCTGGGAGACACCAAGACCACCATCACCCACCCGGCGTCCACCACTCATGGGCGTATATCGGCACAGGACCGGGCAGAGTCGGGCATAACCGAGGGGCTGTTGCGGATCGCGGTGGGACTGGAGGATGTGGGGGATCTGCAGGCGGATCTGGCGAGGGGGTTGGGGGTGACTTGAAGGCGGCGGCGCTGCGCTCCCCTGCAAGGGAACCCGCAGCGCCCCCCCATCGTCCCGCTTCCGTTACGCTGGAATGAGCGTGATGTCCGCCTGGAGTATGGCCGTTGGAGCGACTCCAACGAACTGCGTCAGTACGGTGTAGTAGTTGACGTCGTCGCTCGTGTCGGCCAGCGTGCCCTTGTTGTCCACCGCACTGAGGAAGAAGAGATGGCTGCCACCAGCGCCGTCACCCATCAGTTGCAGTCCATTGAGGTCGGTACCCCAGTGGAGGTTGAGTCCCGTGGACGGGGTGGCAGCCACGGGGCCGCGCAGATCTACGGTGTCGCCTGCGGCGTGGCTGAAATCCGCAATGACATCGTGGCCGCGGCTGTCCCAGGTGATGTTCGCGGCCGTCGGTGCGGTGCCCCGCCCGACATGAAAAAGTCCGAGTTGGGCATGAGTTGTGTTCGGCGCGGTGGGCGCGGACCAAGTGCCGTTGAACACTACAAAGCGGTCTCCAAGCTCGCCTCCCCAGAGTTTGTCCGTGCCATCTCCGCCGACAAGTGCGTCCCAACCGTTGCCGGCGAATAGAAGGTCGGACCCGCTGCCTCCATCGAGCCAGTCATTGCCCTCTTCTCCCCACAGCCAGTCATTGTCTTCATTACCTTGCAGCAGATCGTCCCCGGCACCACCGAAGAGTGCATCATCCTGAGGTCCACCGCTGATCTCGTCGTTTCCGGCGTCGCCGCGCAGCAGGTCATTTCCCCACTCGCCCAGCAATTGGTCGTTGCCGTCACCTCCCGATAGCAAATCATCTCCGGATTCTCCCTGGAGCCGGTCGTTTCCGCCTTCACCCCACATCATGTCATTGCCGTAGATGCCGAAAATCAGATCGTTGCCTCCACCGCCCCAGATCATGTCGGCGGCGTCGTTTGCCGCCAAGGGGTCATCCGGATCGTCGTAGCTCGCACCGAGAAGTTCGTCGTCTCCGTCGCCGCCGAAGATGTAATCCGACCCGGCTCCTCCATCAAAATAGTCGTCACCGGCACCGCCGAGAAGAAGGTCATCGCCGTTGCCGCCCATGATGACATCGCGGCCGCTGCCGCCGATGGCGACGTCGTCGCCCGCGCCGCAAATCATTTCCGTGCTCGCGATCAAGTCGCCATCACCGCCAATCAGCCAGTCGTTGCCATTTCCCCCATAGAGGCGGTCGATGCCGACCCCACCGATCAATACGTCGTTGCCGTCCTCGCCATAGAGATCATCGTTGCCCGATCCGCCGTCGAGCCAGTCATTGCCGATGCCACCGTAAAGTCGGTCAATGCCGCCCCGACGGTCGAGGATGAAATCATCCTGGCTGGTCGGCTGTGTATCTTCATTGCCGGAGACAATGACAACGATCTTGGTGAAAGCCATTCGATCTCCCGGGGCTGGTAATGGGAATGGTTGGTGGTCGGAGTCTACCGATCACCGGGTTCCGCGTCCGTGAAGGGTTTCGCGGAACGAGGTTCCAATTTGTGGCGGAGGCAGGGCAGTGGCCGCGCTATCCAGCAGCCATGCTCGTCACCCAAACAGGAGGACGCGACAACCGGAGGGCTCCGTGCACTCCAGACACGCGCCCCAATCGCGCCAATCGGCCAACACCCAGCGTTCGCAGCGGTGGCCATCCACCTTGTGCTCGTGGTGTGCCGGACGATGGGTGTGTCCGTGGATGAGACATGGATAGCCGAGGCTGCGCAACAGGTCATCGATGGCTGTTGTACTGGCATCCATGATTTCGGAGGCCTTTTCGCGCTTGGCAGCCTCGCTGGCGCGGCGCAATTCTTCAACCTCGGCGCGCCGCTGCGCCAATGGTCGCGCGAGAAACGCGCGTTGCCACGCAGGGTCGCGTACCTTGGCGCGAAACTCCTGGTAATCCGTATCCTCGGTGCACAAGGCATCGCCGTGGGAGAGGACGGTGGTCCGGCCGCAAAGATCGATCACACTCGGGTCAGGCAGAAGCGTCACGCCCGCCCGGGCGCAATAGCGCTCTCCGATGAGGAAGTCACGATTGCCGTGCATCAGGTAGACCGGGACCCCGGCCTCGCGCAGCGAACGCAGACCGGTGGCGACCTCTGTGGCCTGGGGGTTTGCCGCCGGATCGTCGGTGTCGTCGTCGCCGATCCAGTAGTCGAAGAGATCGCCAAGGATGTACAACGCCTCGGCGCGGCGCGCCGGCCCGGCCAGGAAATCGCGAAAGATGCGCAGCAGGTCCGGGCGCGACGGGCAGAGATGAAGGTCCGAAATGAAGAGAACCGCCACGCGTCGCGCCGGGCTCGGTGAAGGGCGGGTGGGCTCAGAGTGCCTCGGCCCGTTCGATGATGACGTCCTGGACCGGGACGTCCTGGTGAAAGCCGCGGGTGCCGGTGGCCACCGCCTTGATCTGGTCCACCACTTCCATGCCCTCCGTGACGCGCCCAAAAACGCAGTAACCCCAACCTTGGCCGGATGGCGACGTGTGATTGAGGAAACTGTTGTCGGCCAAGTTGATGAAGAACTGTGAAGTGGCGGAGTGGGGATCAGAGGTGCGGGCCATGGCGATGGTCCCTCGCTCGTTGCCGAGCCCGTTGTCGGCTTCGTTGCGGATGGGAGCGCGCGTGGGTTTCTGGTGCATGCCGGGTTCGAAGCCGCCACCCTGGATCATGAAGCCGTTGATCACGCGGTGGAACACGGTGTTGTCATAGAGCCCCGCCGACACGTAATCGAGGAAATTGCGTACCGATTCCGGGGCCTTCTCGGGATACAGTTCGAGCGTGATGGCGCCCAGGCTGGTGTGCAATCTGACCATGGTGAATCCTTTCTTGTTTGACTATCTAGGGCCGGCGGCAGGGAGCAGCCGTGCCGCCTCGATCACGACCGGCGTGCGAGGCACGTCATCGTGCATCCCGACGCTCGTCTTGGGGACGCGGGCGATGGCCTGCACGACCTCCATTCCCTTGGAGACCTTGCCGAACACGCAATAGCCGAAACCCCGAGGCGTGGAATCGCGGAAGTTGAGAAAGTCGTTGTCCTTGAGGTTGATGAAGAACTGGGCACTGGCGGAATGAGGATCGGACGTTCGTGCCATGGCGATGGTGCCGCGCTCGTTCGCCAAGCCGTTGCCCGCCTCGTTCTGAACAGGTGGACGGGTGGGCTTTTCCTTCATTGCCTTGTCGAAACCCCCGCCCTGGACCATGAAACCGTCGATTACGCGATGAAAGACGGTGCCATCGTAGAAGCCGTCCCGAACATGGGCGAGAAAATTCTCCACCGTGCGAGGTGCCTTGTCCGGATAGAGTTCCAATACTACGGTGCCCATGGAAGTGCGCATTTCGACGACGGGATTGGCCCCGTGGACTGCAAAGGCCAACAGGGCAAGAAGCAGGAGAAGTAGTCTTTTCATGATAAACGCCATTCAGAACCGGCAGATCGGGTGAAGCGCTGCCGCAGTTGCGACTGATTGGTCAATGGGCGGGTGGAGCGAGGATCTCCCGCACGGATTGCACCTTGCGCCGGGCACTTGCGGCATTGGCTTCGGACTCCGGCACACGCCCATATGCGTCCGAAGCGAGTCGCAGGTAAACGTCGCCGAGATTCTCGCGCGCCAGCGCGTAGCGTGGATTGGCGCGCAGCGCGGATTCCAGCAATGCCCTCGCCTTTTCCAGGTCGCCCCGTTGCACCTGGATAACGGCAAGGTTGTTGTATGGCTCAGGGAGTTCGGGAAATTCCAGTATCAGCTTCTCAAGCGTCGCGGCGGCTTCGGGGGTGCGGCCCAGGTCTGACAGGATCACAGACTTGAGGAAGCGCGCCCGGGCGTTGTCTGGCTCCGAAGCAATGAGTCGCTCCGCCCTTTCAAGAGCCTGCGCGGACTGGCCCTGCTTCAGCAATCTGGCGATTTCCTGCAGGGGTTGTGGCTCTGGTGTCCTGACGCCGGGAATGCGGTTCACCGTCAGTGTGCTGGAAAGCGGCATCTGAGCGCCAGCACCGATACTGGAAAGCGCCAGAAGGCTCATAGCCAACAGCCGTGCCAGCGCGGCCGTCTTCCGGTATGTTTGAGGCCTCATGCTATACTGCATCGCCGGATCAACAGGTCCGCGATTCTAACAGGAAAGCCGCTCCCGCCGAGGGGCGCGTGTCGAGCCGCAAACGATGTGCCGGCAGCCGGGCGCACCATGCTAACGATCTACAACTCCCTCACCCGCCAGAAGCAGGCGTTCATTCCCATCGAGCCCGGCCGCGTGCGCATGTATGTCTGCGGCATGACGGTCTACGATTATTGCCACTTGGGACACGCCCGGGTGCTCGTGGTGTTCGACATGGTGGCCCGGTGGTTGCGTGCGCGGGGATATGGTGTCACCTACGTGCGCAACGTGACGGACATCGACGACAAGATCATCCGCCGCGCGCAGGAAAACGGCGAGAGCATCCATGCCCTGACGGAGCGATTCGTCGGCTACATGAGGGAGGACGCTGCGGCATTGGGGGTCTTGCCGCCTGATCACGAACCTCGTGCCACCGAGTACGTTCCGGCCATGCAGCGGCTGATCGGTTTGCTCCAGCAAAAGGATCTGGCCTACATCGCCGACAACCATGATGTCTGCTATGCGGTGCGGCGCTTTCCGGGTTACGGCAAACTGTCCGGCAAGTCGCTGGAGGACCTGCGTGCCGGAGAACGCGTGGAGGTGGCTTCCGGGAAGCACGATCCGCTGGACTTCGTGCTATGGAAACAGGCCAAGCAGGGCGAGCCCCGGGAGGCGCGCTGGGATTCCCCCTGGGGGCAAGGGCGTCCCGGCTGGCACATCGAGTGCTCGGCCATGGGATCCGAACTGCTGGGCCCGCATTTTGACATCCACGGTGGTGGCCAGGACCTGCAGTTTCCGCACCATGAAAACGAGATTGCCCAGTCCGAGGGCGCTCATGGAGGCACCTTCGTCAACTACTGGATGCATAACGGCTTTGTCCGCGTTGATGACGAAAAGATGTCCAAGTCGCTGGGCAACTTCTTCACCATCCGCGATGTGCTGAGCAGGTTCGATGCGGAGGTGGTGCGTTTTTTTATCCTGCGCGCCCACTACCGCAGCCCGCTCAATTACTCGGACGTGCATCTGGAAGATGCCCGCCACGCCCTGGCGCGCCTATACACTGCGTTGCGCAACGTACCGGGACGAAAGTCGCCAGTAGACTGGGCCAACATCCACGCGGCGCGCTTCGCGCAGGCGATGGACGACGACTTCAATACACCCGAGGCCATTGCCGCCATGTTCGAACTGGCCAACGAGGTCAATCGAACCCGCGATCCGACGCTGGCGGGTTGGCTGAAGTCGCTGGGCGGGATGCTGGGGCTTGTGCAGACGGATCCCGAGCGCTGGCTGAAAGGGGTTTCCGGCGCGCAGGCCGGCGGTGATTCCGGCGAGAGCGACGATCCGTTGCTGCCCCAGGTCGGCAAGACCGTCGGAGCGCTCATCGAGGAACGTGCGGCGGCGCGTCGTGGCAGGGATTTCGCCGCGGCCGATCGCATTCGCGGGCTGTTGCTCGAAGCCGGCATCGTGCTGGAAGATAGCGCACAGGGCACCACATGGCGTCGGGCGTAGAATGCGGCGAGACAGCTTGCAAGGGTGAGCCTCGTCCGAGCCCCCGGAACGGGTGCGTTTCATCCGAGACCTTGGTCTGGCCGGGGGTGCCAGCGTGGCGTGGCGGCAGTGGGGTTGCAGGATCCTGATCAACGACGAGGGTCGATGCGCTACATACACATCAAGTCGGCCTGGCAGGGGCACAGCGACTGCCGCAACTGCACGCTGCGGGAAATGGTGCTGTTCTCTGATCTGCAGGAGCAGGACTTCCTGATCGTCCACGAGCAGATCGATGACATGGCTTTCCCGCCCAACGCGGTCATGTTCCACATGGGCGCCCGTGCAGAGGCCGTTTATACCGTGCGCCGAGGTGCCGTGAAGCTGGTGCGCTACTCTTCAAACGGTGCCCAGCGGGTGGTGCGGGTGTTGAAAAAAGGGGACGTGGTGGGGCTTGAGGCGCTGCTGGGCAACGCCTACGAACACACCGCCGTCACGCTCAACGAAGTGGAAGTGTGCAGGATCCCTCTGCCCGTCATGCAGCGTCTCGACCGGGAGACGCAGCGCCTGGAACGTCGCCTCATGGAGCGCTGGCAGCGGGCGTTGAGCGAGGCCCACACCTGGCTCGCCGAACTTACCGGGGGCATGGCCGACGCGCGCACCCGGGTGGCCCGCTTGCTCTTGCGCATGCGGGTATTGGGCGACGACGGGGAACTTCTGGTGTGCATGCCCAGCCGGGAAGATATCGGATCCATCCTGGGCATTACGGTCGAGACGGCCAGTCGCATCATCTCTTCGTTCCAGCGCGACGGGCTGATCCAGTCCGTTGACGGGCGCAACCGCCTCTATCGCGCGGACATACCCGTGCTGGAGCAGATCGCTGCGGGACCGGCCGACGGCTACTGACCCCGGGCGGGGCGCCGGGACGCCTGCGCTGATAGCCGCACCGGCATTCGGACTCAGGTTGCGAAAAACTCCTTGACCTTGTCCATCCAGCTCTTGGCGCGCGGGTTATGGCGGCTGTTGTCGCGGATATTGATGGCTTCCAGTTCGCGCAAGAGTTCCTTCTGACGGTCGGTGAGGCTCACGGGCGTTTCCACCACCACATGGCACAACAGGTCGCCGAATGTGTGGCTGCGCACGCCCTTGATGCCCTTGCCGCGAAGGCGGAACACCTTGCCGCTCTGGGTCTCGGGCGGGATGCGAATCTTGGCTGCACCGTCAAGCGTCGGGATCTCGATGTCGCCTCCCAGTGCTGCGGTCGAGAAACTGATGGGCATGTCGCAGTGCAGGTCATCATGGTCGCGATTGAAGACCGGGTGCGGCTTGATGTGGATCTGCACGTAGAGATCCCCCGGGGGGCCGCCGTTGATGCCCGGTTCGCCTTCGCCCGCCAGGCGAATGCGGTCGCCTTCGTCAATGCCTGAAGGAATCTTCACGAGCAGGGTCTTGTGCTGCTTGACGCGGCCCACGCCATGGCAGGTGGGGCAGGGATCGGGAATGATGCGGCCCGTGCCATGGCATTTCGGGCAGGTCTGCTGGATGGAGAAGAAACCCTGCTGGATACGCACCTGCCCGGCACCTCCGCAGGTGGGGCAGGTCTTGGGCTCGGTGCCGCGGCGCGCGCCACTACCGTGGCAGGCACTGCATTCCTCCATGGTGGGGATGCGGATGCGGGTTTCCGCACCGCGTGCCGCCTCCTCGAGGGATATCTCGAGGTTGTAGCGCAGGTCTGCGCCACGATAGACGTTGCTGCGAGCACCGCCGCGGGTACCGAAGATGTCGCCGAAGATGTCACCGAAGGCGTCCGCAAAGCCACCGGGACCGGCGCCAAACCCGCCCATCCCGGCACTGTGGTCTACGCCGGCGTGGCCGTACTGGTCATATGCGGCCCGCTTTTGATTGTCGGACAGGACCTCGTAGGCTTCCTTGGCTTCCTTGAAAAGCTCCTCGGCCTTGGGATTGTCGAGGTTGCGATCAGGATGGTGCTTCATCGCCAGGCGGCGATAGGCCTTCTTGATGTCGTCGTCCGAGGCGTCCCGGTTCAGACCAAGAATCTCGTAATAGTCTCGCTTTGCCACGGCATCTTCCGGCTTGTGCTTGCTGCTAATGCCAACGGGCACCGGGCCGGTCTGCGGCCAGGCGCCCGTGGCGATGCGTACATTGTTTCAAGGGCTTACTTGCGGTCCTTCACCTCGGTGAATTCCGCATCCACCACATCGCCTTCCGCCGGGCGGGTTGCACCTGCTGCACCGCCGGCCGATGCGCCGCCGGCTTGTTGCGCCCCGGCCGCTTCGCCCGCCTGGGCCTGCTGCCCGTAGATGCGTTCGCCAAGCTTCTGGGCCGCCTGGGCCAAGGCTCCGGTCTTCTCTTCGATGGTTTCCTTGGAGCCGCCCTTCATGGCGTCCTCGGCCTCCTTGATGGCGGCCTCGATGCGGCTGCGCTCGTCGGCCTCGACCTTGTCACCGTACTCGGTGAGCGCTTTGCGCACCGAGTGGACCATGCTGTCACACTGGTTGCGGGCATTGACCAGATCGTGGGATTTGCGGTCTTCCTCGGCGTGGCTTTCGGCGTCCTTGATCATACGCTGGATCTCATCGTCCGAAAGTCCCGAGTTGGCCTGGATCTTGATCTTGTTTTCCTTGCCGGTGGCCTTGTCCTTGGCCGAAACGTGCAGGATGCCATTGGCGTCGATGTCGAACGTCACCTCGATCTGCGGGATGCCGCGCGGGGAGGGCGGGATGTCCGTGAGGTTGAACTGGCCCAGGCTCTTGTTGCCGCTGGCCATCTCGCGCTCGCCCTGCAGCACGTGGATGGTCACGGCCGACTGGTTGTCGTCGGCGGTGGAGAACACCTGGCTCTGCTTGGTCGGAATGGTGGTGTTCTTGGCGATGAGCTTGGTCATCACTCCGCCCAGGGTCTCGATGCCCAGGGAGAGCGGGGTGACGTCGAGGAGCAGCACGTCCTTCACCTCGCCCTTGAGAACGCCGGCCTGGATGGCCGCACCCACTGCCACGGCTTCGTCCGGGTTCACGTCCTTGCGCGGCTCCTTGCCGAAGAAGGCCTTCACCGCCTCCTGCACCTTGGGCATGCGCGTCATGCCCCCCACCAGGATCACGTCCTCCACTTCGGAGACCTTGATGCCGGCGTCCTTGATGGCGATGCGGCAGGGCTCGACCGTGCGCTGGATCAGGTCTTCGACCAGGCTTTCGAACTTGGCCCGGGTGATCTTCATGGTGAGGTGCTTCGGACCCGTGGCATCGGCCGTGATGTAGGGCAGGTTGATCTCTGTCTGCTGCGAGCTGGAGAGTTCGATCTTGGCCTTTTCCGCGGCCTCCTTGAGGCGCTGCAGGGCCAGCACGTCGTTCTTGAGGTCGACGCCCTGTTCCTTCTTGAATTCGGTGACGATGTAGTCGATCACGCGCTGGTCGAAGTCCTCGCCGCCGAGGAAGGTGTCGCCGTTGGTGGACAGCACCTCGAACTGGTGTTCGCCCTCGATCTCGGCGATGTCGATGATGGAAATGTCGAAGGTACCCCCGCCCAGGTCATACACGGCGATCTTGCGGTCGCCTTCCTTCTTGTCCAGGCCGAAGGAGATGGCCGCCGCGGTGGGCTCGTTGATGATGCGCTTGACCTCGAGACCGGCGATGCGGCCTGCGTCCTTGGTGGCCTGGCGCTGGGAATCGTTGAAGTAGGCCGGTACCGTGATGACCGCCTCGGTCACTTCCTCACCCAGGTAGTCCTCGGCGGTCTTCTTCATCTTGCGCAACACCTGCGCGGAGATCTCCGGCGGCGCGATGGTGCGCCCGCGCACCTCCACCCAGGCGTCACCGTTGTCCGCCTTCTTGATGGTGTAGGGCATCAGGTCGATGTCCTTCTGCACTTCCTTTTCCTCGAAGCGGCGGCCGATCAGGCGCTTCACTGCGAACAGCGTGTTCCTGGCGTTGGTGACAGCCTGACGCTTGGCCGGGGCGCCGACGAGGATTTCGCCGTCTTCCGTGTATGCAACCACCGAAGGTGTCGTGCGCCCGCCCTCGGAGTTCTCAATCACCTTGGACTTTCCACCTTCCATGATGGCTACGCAGGAATTGGTGGTGCCCAGGTCAATCCCGATAATCTTTCCCATGGTCTTCCTCTGTATCTTCAAACCTTCGCCGGCCACGCCGGCGCTCATCCTGACTGCGATATGGGGATGCGGCCGGTGTTTTCAACCGTTGCCGGCGGTCTCCGCGGCCCGGGATACGATTACCAGTGCGGGGCGCAGCACCCGTTCATGGAGCAGATAGCCCTTCTGCAGCACGGTGACGACGCGGTTCGGCTCGCCATCGGACTCGACGGTGCTGATGGCCTGATGGCGATGAGGGTCGAACTTCTCTCCGTTGGGGGCGACCTCAGCGATGTCCGCGGACTGGAATGCGCCAACAAGTTGCTTCAGCGTCAACTCCACACCTGCCGTGAGGCTTTCGAGGGAGGCGTTTTCCGCAGCGAGGGTCGCTTCGAGACTGTCCTTGATGGCAAGAAGCGACGTGGCGAAGCGCTCGATTGCAAATTTGTGTGCCTTGTTCGCCTCTTCCTTTGAACGGCGGCGGGTGTTTTCCGCGTCCGCCATGGCGCGAAGCCAGGCTTCGTGGTTGGCCGCGGCCCGCGCTTCCGCATCTTGCAGGCGTGCCCGCAGTTCCGCGGTTTCGTCGCCCTCTGCGGCGCTCGCATCCGGCGTGGCTGTAGCGGACTCCGCTGGTGCGTCTTCGTGGCCTGTCAGATCCGGTTCGGGATGCTCCCCGTTTCCAGTTTCGGACTTGTCCTGCATTACTGGTGACTCCCTGGTCGTAATTTTCGCTTTATTGGGGTCGCCGGGCCGATTTCAAGAGCCTGTCGCGAATATTGTGCCGAGCGGTGTCACTCCAGATGTCCGGCAAGACGACCGCCAGGAAGGGGGCGATGAGTTTGCGTCGAGATCCCTGGCCAGCGCATGGTTGCGTGCCCTGGCAAGCGCGAGCATGGCGGCGGTGCTGTAACATAGTGCTTGGCTGCATGGCATGGCAGTGCACTATTACCTACTTCGGCGCAAATGAACCACACGGTTGGCAAGTACCGGTTGATTCGCGAGATCGGCAAGGGGGCGACCGCCACCGTCTATCTTGCCGAGGATCCGGAACGACCGGGCGCCGACCTTGCGCTCAAGCTCATCGATTTCAGCGACAGGGCGCGCGACGAAGGCAAATGGTCGCGCCGCCTGCGCAAGCTCCTGCGCGCGGAATGGTCCGTCGTTCAACGTCTTGATCACCCGAATATCATCAAGATATTCGACACCGTAATCGAGGAGGACCGCGCCTATCTGGTCATGGAGTACTTCAGCGGCACCACGCTGGAGCATTACTGTTCCTTTGAGCGGCTGTTGCCGCTGCACCGCGTCGTGAGCGCGGTCTTCAAGTGCTGCTTGGCGCTCGACTACGCACACCGGGCCGGAATCGTGCACCGCGACATCAAGCCGGCAAACATCCTCATCAACGACGACGACGACGTCAAGGTCACCGACTTCGGCCTTGCGCTCAACCTTTCACGCAGGGACGCGACCGATTCCACCTTCATCATGGGCGTCGGCTCCCCGGCGTACATGTCGCCAGAACAGATCAAGTCCTATCCGCTCAACCACAAGACCGACCTGTATTCGCTTGGCGTGGTCCTGTTCCATCTGTTATGCGGTCGGCTGCCGTTTCGCGCTCGCAACCCGGCGCAGCTCATTTACAAGATCGTCAACATGGAACCGCCGCGGGTGAGTCTGCTCAATCCCGATGTGCCCGAGCGGATGGACACCATCATTTCCAGGGCGCTGGAGAAGGATCTTTATTCGCGCTATCGTAATGGCATGGAGTTCGCAAAGGACCTGACCGGCGTGCGCTATCGGATCGTCGAGGACGACCGCACGGCCACCGACCTGTCGCGCTTCGCGCAGTTGCGCGGCCTGTCGTTCTTTGTGGAGTTCGACGACGAGGAAGTGTGGGAGATGTTGCGCACCAGCGTGTGGCGTCGGGTGGGTGCGGACACCTTGCTCCTCAGGGAAGGCGAATCCGAGACGCGCTTCGGCATACTCGTCGAAGGTGACATCGAGCTGTCGCTGCGGGGCCGCAGGGTGTCGCATCTGGGCCCAGGAGACGCTTTCGGGGAACTGGCATCGCTGGATACGCTGCCCGACGCACAGCCCACCAGGCTGAGCTTCACCGCGGTCACCCTTGCACCGGTCAGCTATCTCGAGATCAATACCGCCGCTCTGGCATTGGCCACGGAGGAGTGCCGGGACAACATGCAACAGCGGCTCGTATCCATGCTGGCGCGCCGGTTTGCCGATTTGTGCGCGGAAGTTGCCAGCCATGCCGGCGGTGCTGCACAGGCGCGCCGACAGGAGATCATGGGGTTCGAACTGGCCTTGGTGGGAGATCCGCCGCCGGCATCCGTGCAGGCCTGAAATGGGAGCGTTGGCAATGCGCAGCCGAAACGGCCCTGTGTTCGTCGCGGTGCAAGATGCACTCGCTGGCAGCTGACCTGCGGTGCTGCATTCGTGCCGGTGGCGCGCAATGTGAGGCCTTTCGAGGCGTAGTTCTCGCTGCTGGAGCCCTGTCCCGCAGGGGGACGAGAAAAACTTCGCGGCAGTGCCACAAGGACTGTCTGCATAATCGACGTCAGGCAAGGGACATTCCGCCGTCGTGGTTGAGGCCCTTGAGGTTCTCCAGCGCATCAGGCCGTCAGCATTGATGGTCCCGGCCTGATGGACGTCCTTGCGGACGTGGCGCAACGGCGTGATGGTGCAGCAGGGCCGGCCTCACCATGGGGCCCAGGAATCGACGGCGACGGGAAAGTGATTACGGCCGATGTGTCTATCGAAGCGAGCGGCGTTCAGTTGCGTTGGAATGCGCGCGAACAGGGATAGCCTGCATCAGCCGCAGGGGCGCCTTTTCGGGGGCGCTCGGTAGGAACGCGGTTGGGAGTGTTACAGCTTGGACCTGCAACCAGGAGGGATGGGCTCATGAGTATCTCCGAAGGAGGGTTCCGGAAGGAGCCTGGCGCGGAGACGGGCCATGCCTGCGAGGGTTTCAAGCTGTGCCAGTCCTGGCCGTGGCAGCGGGGCGGTTTAGGTTTCGAAGGGTGGCCGAAACCTGCAACAACTCGCCGCAAGGCGAAAACAATAGGAGATATCCAACATGGCTTTGGCGAAACCGGTTTATGGGATCAGTCGTGTCGACAATGAGGCGAGCCGTACCCACGGGTGGCTTGTCACCATCCAGCGGCGCGGTGTGATCTATCGCCGGCATTTCAGTGACGGCACCAACGGCGGCAAGCGCAAGGCATTCGCGGCAGCGAAGACCTATCGCGATACGGTCATCGAGAAGCATCCACCGTTCTCGATGAAGGAGTACTCGTCAATTCTCAAGAAGAACAACCGTTCGGGCGTGGTCGGCGTATGCCGCTACTGCTCGTCGGAAACCCGGGATCTTCCCCCGGAGAAGCAACGGTGGTTCTGGGTGGCCTCCTGGCCGCTGCCCGATGGCAAGCGCAAGCGGGTGAAGTTCTCCGTCAAGAAGTACGGCGAGGACAAGGCCTTCAAGATGGCGTTGAAGGCGCGGCGTGACGCCATCAAGCGGCTCGATGGCAGCTTCGATCCCGGCGCAACGCGCC
>JACQYB010000043.1 GCA_016208415.1 Betaproteobacteria bacterium
GATTCTCCGTGGGATGCTGCTTGCAAGGGAGCTGCAAGTGGCGGCGCGGTGCCAATGCACCGCGCCCCCTTTTTTTATTCAGCGCCGACGCACCCGGGTGCGTCGGCGCGCGACTGCGTTCCCCCGGCTATACCGCCACGGGTGCGGCGATGTGCGGGTGCGGGTCGTAGCCTTCGAGGCTGAAGTGCTCCAACCGGAACGCGAACAGATCGGTGACCGACGGCTCCAGCCGCATCACCGGCAGCGTCCGGGGCGCGCGACCAAGCTGCAGGCGCGCCTGCTCCAGGTGGTTGCTGTAAAGATGGGCGTCGCCCAGGGTGTGAACGAAGTCCCCCGGCCGCAGCCCGCACACCTGCGCCACCATGAGGGTCAGCAGCGCGTAGGACGCGATGTTGAAGGGCACGCCCAGAAAGATGTCGGCGCTGCGCTGGTAGAGCTGGCACGACAGCCGCCCGCCGGCCACATAGAACTGGAACAGGGCATGGCAGGGCGGCAGCTTCATGCGCTCGATGTCGGCCGGGTTCCAGGCGGAGACGAGATGGCGGCGTGAATCCGGGTTGTTGCGCAGGCCGTCGATGAGTTGGGCGATCTGGTCCACCTGGCGTCCGTCGGCGGCCTCCCAGCGGCGCCACTGCTTGCCATAGACCGGGCCCAGTTCGCCGGCGGCGTCGGCCCACTCGTCCCAGATGGACACGCCGTTTTCCTTGAGGTAGCGGATGTTGGTATCACCCCGCAGGAACCACAGCAGTTCATGGATGATGGAGCGCAGGTGCAGCTTCTTCGTCGTGAGCAGCGGAAAGCCCTCGTCCAGGTCGAAGCGCATCTGCCAGCCGAACACGGACAGCGTGCCGGTGCCGGTGCGGTCGCCCTTGGGGTGGCCGTGCTCCAGCACGTGGGACATCAGTTCAAGGTATTGGCGCATGGGAGGGGAAGTCCGGAGGCGGTACGGCGCAGCAGGCGGCGCCGCAGCGGTTACCATAGGCGGCCAACATTCTAGCGGAGGATCGTTCCGCCATGCTTGCTGCCCTGCGCACCCACGCCAAGCCGCTGGACGACGACCTGCTCGCCCGGCATGCCCACGCCCTGGTGGTTCTGCCCGCCGGAGCCGACGCTGAGATCATGGCTACTCTGCCGCAGAAAGCCCGGCTGCGTCAGGCGCTCAAGCGCCGCGCCGTAAAGCCGGGCGAACTCGCCAAGTCGCCCGTCGCCATCCAGACCGACCACGGCGGCCTGTGCGCCTACGTGATGATCGACCGGGCGCGTCCGCGCTTCGAGCAGCTCGCCACGCTGCGCAAGGCGCTCACCAGCCTGCTGGAGGAAAAGCCCCGCGGCATCGCCATCGGCGTGTTCGGCGACGAGGCGCTGCGCACCGCCCTGGCGCGCGAGGCGGTGTATGTCGCCTGGCTCAACGGCGTGCGCCTGCCGGTCAGCCGCAAGAAACCGCAGCCGCGCAGCCTGGAGCGGCTGGAGGTTTTCGGCGTTCCGCCATCGGCGCTGTTCGAGGACGTGGCGGTGCTGGCGCGGGCCAACACCCTGGCGCGGGAACTCACCGTGCTGCCCACCAACACCCTCACCCCCGCCAGCTACCGCGCCCGCCTGCGCGAACTGGCCGTGCAGCGCGGCTGGGGCATCGAGGAATACGACTTCGAACGCCTGTCGCAGATGGGCGCCGGCGCCTTCACCGCCGTGGCGCAGGGCAGCCCGGAGCGCGACGCCGCCATCGTTCACCTGCGCTACGAACCGCGCAACGCCCCGCTGTCCGTGGCGCTGGTGGGCAAGGGCATCTGCTTCGACACCGGCGGCCACAACCTCAAGCCCGCCCGCTACATGTCCGGCATGCATGAGGACATGAACGGCTCGGCCGTGGCGGTGGGGCTGCTGCAGGCGCTGGCGGAACAGGGATTCCCCCTGCGGGTGGATGCCTGGCTGGCCATCTCCCGCAACGACATCTCGCCCCAGGCCTACCGCCAGAACGATGTGGTGCGCGCCCTCGACGGCACCACCGTCGAGATCGTCCACACCGACGCCGAAGGCCGGCTGGTGCTGGCCGATGCCCTCACCCTGGCGGTGCGGGAAGGCCCCAACCTCGTCATGGACTTCGCCACCCTCACCGGCAGCATGCACAGCGCCCTGGGCAGCCGCTATTCCGGCGTCTTCGCCAGCGCGCCGCCGCTCGGGCAACTCGCCCTGGAGGCGGGCGACGCCAGCGCCGAGCGGGTATGCCTCTTCCCCATGGACGAGGACTACGAGGAGGGCCTGGAAAGCCGCGTGGCCGACGTCAAGCAGTGCGCCGAGGAGGGCGAGGCCGACCACATCCTCGCCGCCCGCTTCCTCCAGCGCTTCACCAAGGACCTGCCCTGGCTGCACATGGATCTTTCCGCCTCCAGCCACAAGGGCGGGCTGGGCGCGGTGGGCTCGGATGTCACCGGATTTGGCGTGGCCTGGGGCGTGGAACTGCTGCGCAGATGGCTGGATGCCAGGCCGGCGACGGTGACGGCCAAGCTGAGGAAGGGGCGGGCTGCCAAAGGGTAAGCGCATCGCGTGGTGGGCGCTCAGGTAGTGTCTGTCGCTGCGCTCGTTGGGCTTGCGTCTCCCCACTCCTGCGATTCCGGAAGGTCCAGCAGGAAGCGCCACGCCGGGACCAACTCGATGGTCCCGCCGCCAGCCTCGAATCGCTCGTCCTCGTTGCGCGTGACGACGGTTCCGGTCCTGACGCCGAGCTCGGCCATGGCCTCGGCGAGGGCCGTGATCTCCCTCTTGCGTGCCAGCGGGTCGGCCAGGGATTCGCACACCTGCACCAGAATGCGCGCGCCACCGGGCGTGGGCACGATGAAATCGACTTCCCGGCCGGTCCTGGTCCTGTAGTAGTACACCTGCGGGTGGGCACGCCGCAACGCCGTGAAGACGAGATTCTCCAGCAGGTGACCGGCATTGACGAGAATCCCCGACGATACCGAGCTGACCAGGGCGTGATCAACGCAATAGATCTTCTTCGGATTGGTGTTGCTGCGGGCGAGGGAAGCGTCGAAGATGCGCACCGTATACATGAAATAAGCATCCTCGAACCACTCCAGATACTCTGACACCGCGGATTTCGGAGCCTTGTGGCCCAGGGCCTTGAGATAACCGGTGAGTCTGTTGACGGAGTAGAGCGAGGCCGTGTTGTCCACCAGCCAGTGCGCCAGATCACTTACGGCCCTGGGGTGGGAGACATCATGGCGCTCGACCAGATCCCGGAACAGGATGGCGTGAAAGTACTCCTGGTGGGTCTTGATTCTCAGGTGACGGTCAAGACCCGCTACTTCGGGGAAGCCTCCGCTCGCCCAGTATTCCTCGAACCCCTTCTGGACGAGCAGTCGCTTCTTCGTCGACAGCGCACCTTCACTGTCGATTCCTTTCCAGTCCAGGAATTCCCGCAACGAGAACGGGAACATCTCCCATGAGAGCGCTCGCCCGCGCATCTGCGTGGCAATTTCCTTCGACAGCATTCCGGCCGACGAACCCGTGAGGTAGACCTGGCATTTCTCCGTGCGCATCAGGCGGTCGATGAAGGGCTCCCAACCCGGAGCCGCCTGAATCTCGTCGAAGAAGCAATGGACCGTCGTGGCGTTCTTCTTCTCCGGGTAGAGCGAGTAATAGGCTTCCGTGATGAGGCCGAGATTGTCTTGCCGCAAGCCATGGAGGCGGTCGTCGAAGAAGTTCACGTACAGGATGTCCTGCCGCGGGAGTCCACCGGCAAGAAGTCGCTCCATGACCTGGAACATGTAGGTCGACTTGCCGCTGCGTCGCACCCCGATCAGGACCGCAGCCTTGCCGGGCACCGTCTCCATGCGCAGGCGCCGGGGCACGCCCGTGTCGGCCCGGGCTTCCTGGAAGTCCAGTATGAGGGACTTGATCGTCTCTATCATTGCGCCAATCCTGGCGATATTTGTTGCCAGTGGTTGTCGATACTGGAAGAATATATTGCCGGTTCGGCATTCAACCGTCAAGAATGGGCGGTGCTGCGAGTGAACACGGGCGGGGTGGCGAAACACGCGTGCCCTCGCAGCGGCAGGCGTGCACCGGTCGGCGTCAGACTTTCCGGCGCAGCGCCGACTTCGGCCGAAACGCGTTCGCCACCGCATCGACAGTCTCGATGTAGGGCCCGCCGATGATGTCGATGCAGTAGGGCACGGCGAATATGCCTTGCACCACCGGACGGCCGTCGGCGTCCTTTACGCCTTCCAGGGTCTCGCTCGGGGGTACGCGCTCCATCACGGTTCCGCTGTAGTGGGGACTGGGGCGACACGATCGCTCTCGCGAATGGTGCAGTGCAGAGTCTTTGCAAGCACGCGCGGGAGCGCGTCGGGTCTGAGGGGGCGGAACGCCGCCCCCTCAGACCCGTTGTAGCCCCCGCCCTCACCCCGGATTGCTACAATCCCGGAGTCC
>JACQYB010000049.1 GCA_016208415.1 Betaproteobacteria bacterium
CAGCCAGGGCACTCCCACGCGTTGCCCGAGCGAGAACCCCTCCACGCCGACGCCGATTTCCGTCACTCGTCCGACGATTTCATGTCCCGGGATGATGGGGAGCCGCGGATCGGGCAGTTCCCCGTCCACCAAGTGAAGATCGGTACGACAGACGCCGCAGGCTTCAACCTGGATGAGCAAATTCCCAGCCTGTGGTTCGGGAATGGGCAGGTCGCGCAGTAAGAGGGGTTCCCCGAGGCGCTCAAGCACCATCGCGCGCATTGTGTCTGGTTGCATCGCGGGGGCCGCCAGGTCGGACAACTCCCGGCTCTACCGGGAGGCCCCCGGTCCTTCAGACGTAAGCATCACGGCGCAGCCCAAGGGCCCGCAGGGCGCCACGGGCCATCTGCCTCGCCAGTGGCTTGCCAGGGCGCGCATGGGTTGTGCCAAACCGCACCTTGAGGCGGTATTCCCAAAGCTGGTCCCAGTTGTAGACCTCCACGCGCCGCAGCAGGAAGCGGTTGGTGGTCGGGCGGTTCTTGCCCGGTTCGGTGGAACAGGCAAAACGATAACCTGCTTCGGCAACCGCGTCGCGAGCCGCTTCGGTGACTCCGCCGAAGGGGTAGGCAAAACCGCAGACCTCGATGCCCAGGAGGTCTTCAATCTGCGCCTTGCTGCCCGCCACTTCGCGCCGAATCTGCTCGGGGGAGGCAGCGGGCAGAAAACAATGACTGCTTGAATGGCTGCCCACCTCAACCTGGTTGCGATGCAGTTCAAGGATTTCATCGCGTGACAGCAGGCGGCGGCGGGGACAACCTTCTGCGACCTGCCAGTCGTTGTAGCCCCCGATACGCTCGGCGATTACGAAGGACGTGGCCGGAATGTCGAACTCGCGAAGCACCGGCAGGGCGTTTTCGTACAGGGAGGCGGGGCCGTCATCGAAGGTCACGCACACGGCGTTGTCCGGCAGCGCGGCACCACCACTCACCCAGTCAGCGAGTCGCGACACGGGGATCGGGCTGTAACCGGCCTCCCGCAGGTGGCGCATCTGCTCGCGGAAGCGCTCTGGCGTGCAACAGAACTGAGCCTCGACCCTGTTGCCTGGTTCGTCGATCACGTGATACATCAGGATTACGCAGGACTGCATTCGTCTCTCTCTTCTCGACAGGGGTATCAACTGGCGCACGCCTTATAGCCTAATGGCCACATTGTCCACCCGGCAGGCTCGGCGGCTTGTGACATTGCGCACGGCTGGCAGCATCAGGGGGGGTTCGCCGTCATTCCCCGCCGCTGCCCGCATGGGCGGGACTGGAGGGCAAAGCATAGCGCAGGCCGCTACCGCGCGACGCAAATAAAAACGGTTCCTTGGTCCGAAGGATGTGGTTAGAATCGCCCCACACTTGCACGGAGGGGACATGCTGCAAGAGGGGTATCCCGCACCGCAGTTCGCATTGCCCGACGCGGACATGGAGCTGTTTGAATTGAAATCCATGCTGGGCCGGCACGTGGTCCTGTTCTTCTATCCCAAGGACGGCACGCCGGGCTGCACGCTGCAGGCCAGCGAATTCAGCGACCATGAGGATCAATTTACACGGCATGACTGCATTGTCGCGGGGATCAGTGGAGATGACTGTATTTCCCATGCGGAGTTCCGTGATCGACACGGGCTGACGGTTCGCCTGCTCTCGGATGCCGAGCGTGAGGTGTCGAGGCTCTACTGCGTGTGGCAGCAGCGCGAGGTGGATGGTGTTCGGCGCATGGGTGTGGTGCGCTCCACCTTCATCATCGACAGGAGCGGCATCATCCGTCATGCCCTCTATGGCGTGAATCCTCGTGGTCACGTTGCGGAGGTGCTGAGGTTGGTGAAATCATTGGATTTGGAGCGCCAAGATGCAGATTGCAAAGAACATGGTCGTAACGCTGCGCTGCAGGGTGTCGGACCCGGACGGAAACCTGGTTGACGATGGTTCCCAGGCGGTCGTTTATCTCCATGGCGGTTACGACGGCATTTTTCCGCACCTGGAAGAGGCGCTCCACGGCAAGAACGTGGGGGAGCTTCTGGAAGTCAAGTTGCAGCCCGAGGAGGCTTTCGGCGACTATGACGAAGCCCTCCTGAGAGTAGAGGCGCAGTCGCTGTTTCCGGAGAACATCGAGGTGGGCATGCAGTTCGAACGCGTCGCCGACGATGGCGAGGACGACATGCTCTACACGATTACCGATATCGCGGACGGCAAAGTGGTGGTGGACGGCAACCATCCCCTCGCGGGGCTGGCGCTGCAGTTCCACTGCACGGTTGAAGACGTGCGTCCGGCCACAGGGGACGAGATTGCGCATGGGCATCCCCACGGACCCGGCGGCGCACAGCACGAGCACTGAACGACCGCGACGGCTGCGGATCAACCTCGCCCGTGAAGGGCGCCGCAGCCAGGCTTCCCGTGCCCATGGCAGGGCCTAATTCCGTACCCGGAAGGGGAACCGATGGAATCTGAACAGCGGTGCGCCGTTTCCATCGCGGACCTCCACCTTCACCCACCCCAGAAACGGCGAGCCATAGGTTTCCAGACGTGTAAGGTTCTCGATGGTTGTTCCCGAGTGCGGATCGCGAAGAGGCTGGTCGATGCGGTGCATATGGGTGTCGCCGTGCACCAGCAGTATTTCTCCGGCAAAGGCCTTGGCCTCCCGTAGCAGTTGCGCCAGGAAGTCCGCGTAGCCCCGGCTGGGTCGCCCCTCTGAAAATCCCTCCAGGTCGGGGTTTGCCTGGATGGCGATGACGATTCCGCGGGCGGGGAGTTGGCGCGCGAGTACAAATGCTGACTCAAGCCATGCCGCGTTAGCCCGGCTGCGATGCAGATACTCGGCTGAGGGCTTCGCATCACGGCCGATGTTGTTGGCACTTCCCGGGATGTTGACCCCGACGAACAGCACGGATTCCTGGACCCAGCGGACGTTCTCGCGGTACTCCGGAAATGCGGGGTCCTGGCTTTGCCGCTGCACTTCCATGCGCCGCTGCCCGAGGCTGCGATTGTCGGGGAAGAACACCTCGCGCAGCCGGTTGAGCCGCTCCACCGGATCGAAGCCGCCGTTGCTGCCACGCCGGCAGTCGGTCCATTCGTTGTCGCCCGGCACGTAGATGAGCGGGTGGCGGGAGGCCTGGAACACGGCCAGCCGGTCACGATAAACGTCGTCGGTGCACGGGCTTCCCCCGTCCTTGATGTCGCCATCGTGGATCACGAAGGCCACATCGGACTGGTCGATTTCCGCCATCAGGTCCGGCAGGACCTGTCTTTCGAAGTGCCCGTACGGCACGTCGCCGATCAGGGCGAAGCTGAAGGGCTCTGCCCGGGCGGTGGCGCACGTGCAGAATGCGGCCGCGGCCATCGATGCGAGCGCCAGCCATTGCCGGAGACGGGGCTTCACTCGGTCATCCTCTTGAGTTCGTAGAGCAGGTCCAGTGCCTGACGGGGGGTAAATTGATCAGGGTCGACGTCGGCCATTCGGCTCGCGAGCGGATGCGGCACGAGAGCTTCGACGGGCGGCGACTCGCCCACGGCGGTGGAATCCACAAACAGGTCGGGCTGGATTTCGCTGGCCACCTGGCGATTCTCCAGCGCGCGCAGCCGCCGTTTTGCCTCGCGGATCACACTGCCAGGAATGCCCGCCAGGGCTGCCACCTCGACACCGTAACTCTGGCTGGCGGGTCCCTCTTCCACGGCGTGCAGGAAGACGATGCCGCGCCCATGGCTGACCGCGTCCAGGTGGACGTTGGCGCACTCCGGGTAGTCCCGGGCGAGACTCGTCAATTCGAAGTAGTGGGTGGCGAACAGGGTGCAGGCGCAGTTGCGCTCCAGCAGATGGCGGGCGATGGCGAAAGCCAGCGCCAGGCCGTCAAAGGTCGAGGTCCCGCGTCCGACCTCGTCCATCAGCACCAGGCTGCTTGCGGTGGCGCCATGCAGGATGGCGGCCGCCTCCGTCATTTCCACCATGAAGGTGGAGCGCCCGGAGGCGAGATCGTCGGCGGCGCCGATGCGGGTGAAGATGGCGTCCACCGGTCCGAGACGGGCGCTGCGGGCCGGCACGAAGCTGCCGCAGTGGGCGAGCAGCACGCACAGCGCCACCTGCCGCATGTAGGTGGACTTGCCGCCCATGTTGGGCCCGGTCACCAACAGCATGCGCCGCGTCGGCGACAGCCTGACGTCGTTCGGGATGAAGGCATCGACCTGCCGTTCCACCACCGGGTGACGTCCGGCCTCGATGTCCACGGCAGGTTCCTCCACGAACTGCGGCCGGCAGTAATTGTGGTTCACCGCGGCTCGCGCCAGGGCGCAGAGGCCATCGAGTTGCGCCAGCGCGCGGGCAATGCGCTGAAGTGTGGAGAGGTGGTCCCCGAGCCGATCCAGGATCTCGTCGTAGATCTGCCTTTCGCGCGCCAGCGCCCGTTCCTGCGCCGAAAGGGCGCGATCCTCGAAGGCCTTGAGCTCGGGCGTGATGTAGCGCTCGGCGTTCTTCAGGGTCTGGCGGCGCCGGTAGTCGTCCGGAATTTTCTCTGCGTGGGCGTGGGTGACTTCGATGTAGAAGCCATGGACGCGGTTGAATTCCACCTTAAGATTGGGGATGCCGGTGCGGCTGCGTTCCCGCACTTCAAGCTGGCTCAGGAAGTTGCCGCAGTTGCGGTGCAGTGCGCGCAGTTCGTCGAGTTCCGGGTCGTAGCCGTCGGCGATCACATATCCATCGCGCAGCAGGGCGGCCGGTTCCGGGTGGATGGCGTGCCCCAGCAATTCCACCGCCTCGACGGGTGCGGCGAGGTGGGAATGTAGCTGCGCCAGCAAGGAGGCCGGCGCACCGCCGATGCCGTTTCGGATGCCGTCCAGGCGTCGCAGTCCGTCCCGCAGCCCCGATAGATCCCGGGGACGGGCGCTGCGCAGGGCGATGCGTGCGGTGATGCGCTCCACGTCGGGCACTCCGCGCAAGTCCCGGGCAAGGGACTCCCAAGGGCCTCGGCCCGCTTCACCGGCCAGTTCTCCCACCGCTTCGTGCCGGGCCGTTGCGCGGGAACGGTCGGCCAGTGGATGGTGAAGGCAATGACGCAACCAGCGCGAGCCCATGGCGGTGCTGCATGTGTCGAGCAGGGACAGCAGGGTGGGGGCGGCCTCGCCGCGCAGGGTCTCGGAGATTTCGAGAATGCGGCGGGGGGCGGCATCCAGCCGCAGGTATTCGTCCTCGGTCTCGACACGCAGGCTGTCCACGTGGAGCAGTGCCCGGTTCTGGGTCTGGCGGGCGTACTCGAGCAACGCACCGGCGGCTCCCAATGCGGGGCCGAGTCCCTCGGCGCCGAAACCGGCGAGGTCTCGTGTGCCGAAATGTCTGGCCAGCGCCTGGCGCGCTCCGGCCACGTCGAAGTGCCACATGGGGAGCCTGCGCACGGCAGTGGACGGCAGTTCCGGGAGGAATTCCGTGCCGTCGGGGACGAGTATTTCCGCCGGTCTCAGGCGTTCCAGCTGGGCGGGCAACACGTCTCCCGACAGTTCCAGTACTCGCAGATTGCCATTTGCGAGGTTGAGCCAGGCCAGCCCAAGGCGCTTGCGTTCGGCCGCTACGGCCAGCAACAGGGCATCGGTGCGTTCGTCGAGCAGGGAGGCGTCGGTGAGTGTGCCGGGGGTGACGATACGCGTGATCACCCGTTCCATCGGACCGCGGTTGGCACCGGGCTCTCCCACCTGTTCGCAGATCACCACCGATTCACCCATGCGGATCAGCCGCCCGAGATACTGCTCGACGGCGTGAAAGGGTACGCCCGCCATCGGAATGGGCGCGCCGGCGGAGGAGCCGCGAGTGGTCAGGGTGATGTCGAGCAGGCGCGCGGCTTTGACCGCATCGTCGAAGAACATCTCGTAGAAGTCGCCCATTCGGTAGAACAGCAGCAACTCCGGGTGCTGCGCCTTGAGGCGCAGGTACTGCTGCATCATGGGCGTATGTTTCTGAATATCACTGGCAGACAACGAATAGATCCTCGTTTTCAGTGGCTTGTGGTGATCCTGGGGCGGGCGGTGCTGTCGCTTTCCTCCGCGCCTTGCCATGACCGCAGCGAAAGATGGCGATTTTGCAGCAGAGTGGGCTGCGGGTCATCAGGGCAGCGAGCGAGCAGCGGGTTTGGGATACGCTCTCCAGACGTGGGCGCGAGGGTAGGAAAAGCCACAGGCGCTGCCGGCGGGTGATGACTCCGTCCGACTGTCTGGGCCCTTGGCCCGAGAGGAAACGTTGATCTGGATCGTTGTTTTTTTGCGGTAGTTGCTTGAGAATTAAAACGCTTCGCTCCATTCAATTGCCTGGAGTGCCACGAAGGAATGAATCTGTACAAGGGTGCGCTGCGTCTGGTCGTCCTGTTCTTCTTCTATGGCGTCCTTTGCGCTCCAGGGCGTGCCGAGCACGCGGATATGCCGCGCAGCAAGATCCTGGGGGTCACCATCTGGGTGGAGGACGGGCCATGGGGGAAGGTTGGCGCGGAGCAGGTCGAGACAGCCCTGTATTTCGTCGCGGACACCTTTCTTGGCTCCTTGCCACAGCAGCTCGTTCCACCGGTGATCGTGTCCCACGATCCGCGCAACCCGGTGGTGCTCTATGATCGCGGTCCGAACGGCGAGTACCGCGTGCTGCTTCATGCGAGTCAGGGTCGATGGGCGGTTTTCGTCTACGAGTTTGCCCACGAGCTTTGTCATATCCTTTCCAACTACGGCGCGGGCACGCCGGCCTCACGTCGTTCCCACAAGACCAATCAATGGTTTGAGGAGGCGCTGTGCGAGGCTGCATCGCTGTATGCCCTGATCCGCCTGGCCGAGCAATGGGACGGTTCGGCGATGGCCGGCGGCTGGAAGGAGCATGCGCCGGCACTGAGGGGATTTGCCATGCAACTCCTCGCGGAGAAGCATCGATCGCTGCCCGAGGGGCAGAGCGCTGCGGTGTGGTTGCGCAACAATCTGGGCAGACTGCGGGCCAGTCCATATCAACGTGAATTGAACGAGGTGGTTGCGCACCTGCTGCTTCCGCTGTTCCTGAACAACCCTGGCGCCTGGAATGCGCTCGCGTACTTGAATCTGGAACCCGCGGATGCCTGGAACAGTCTCGGGCAGTACCTGGCGAACTGGCAGAAGAACGCTCCGGATGCGCACAGTGGATTCATCGGCCGGATCATCTCGTTGCTTGGCGCCGAAACGGGAGGTGCGCCGGATATCGTCGTCCTCTCATCCGGCGGGGCCGATCGATGAACTCGATTCGGGAGTGGTCCCGGCCGTTGAAGGCAAGAAGGCGACGGAACGATCCGTCGCCTGTGTGTGCCACCCTCAGTCGGCCGGGTATCCCAGGCCGGGCGGGATGGGCCTAGTTCTGCAACTTGCCGCCGCTCTTGAAGCAACTGACCGGGTCATCCGCGGAACTCAGGAGCCAGGCAGTGGAGCAGTCGGCGTAGATCGTCTCCTCGGTTTTCACCGGCCCGGCGGCGCCGCGCGGCTGAGGGATATCTCCCTCCATCATGCGGCCGGTCTTGAAGCAGCTGTAGGGCGTATCGGCGTCCATTAGCAAGGATGCCGTCGGGCAGCCGGTGCTTTGATCTGCGAAGGCACTTCCGATGGAGAGCGTGAGGCTTGCGGCCACGAGAATCGCACGTTTCATATCCGGTCTCCTTTTCATTCGCTGTTGAGGGCATGCGTGCAAGCCGCACACGCGCCTGGAGCCCTTGCAGTTCGGGGTAGACACGCGGCAGGGGATCGCCATACGCAAATCGGGCGTATCTCAGGCTTTGCCCATTGCTCTTTGCGCCTGCACACACGCTAATACGCTTGCGGCGGACGATTGGATGCATTTCCGTCCGATTGTTTCTCGCCGGTCTTGCGTCGGACGGCCTGCGGGGGGCGCCGCGCGCTCCGAAATATGGCACCGATCCGGGCGTCAATCGTAAGCGATCCATCAACCCCATTCTTGCTGCAGTCTTTTGAATAGACGACGCTGCGCGCATGGATTGAATGGAGGGCGAGCGGTGACAAGCGGAAGGGAATTCTGGTCAGGCCATCTGGCGGCGATCGAGGTCGAGGCGGTGACGACGAAGGCGTATGCCGAACGTGAAGGGCTGGCGGTCAGTTCGCTGTACGCGTGGCGCCGACGCCTGAAGGGCGAACAACAGAGCCCAAGACGGCCACCCCGGAGCGGGGGGTTTGTGCCGGTTCTGGTTCGGCCGGCGAGCGAGCCGGCGGGCTGCACGCTGATGATCGGCGCCGGGACGAGGCTGGAGCTGTTGCAGTTGCCGAGTCCGGAGTGGCTTGCGGCGCTGTCGGCGGCGCTTGTCGGGCGGGGCCG
>JACQYB010000030.1 GCA_016208415.1 Betaproteobacteria bacterium
ACCAAGTCGAAATTTGGTTCGGCATCTTCCAGCGAAAGACGCTGAACAACGCAAGCTTCCGAAGCATCGAGCAACTCATTGAGGCCATCCATGCCTTTACCGCTGCCTACAACGAAAGGGCGGCACCGTTCGTCTGGCGCTAACGAGAGGTTCGGGGGTCGCAGCTTCGAAATACTATTGTTAATTTACGCAATTAAACACTAGGGTGCCGGATTTCCGCGGCCGGCGCGAAACCGCTCGACATGCTCCCCCAGCCGCCCCGCCCCAATCGCCTCCCGCAACTCCCGCATCAGCGTCTGGTAGTAGTACAGGTTGTGCAGCGTGTTGAGCCGCGCCCCCAGCATCTCGCCGGTGCGCTGCAGGTGGTGGAGGTAGGCGCGGGAGAACTGGCGGCAGGTGGGGCAGGTGCAGCTTTCGTCCAGCGGGCGGGGGTCGTTGCGGTAGCGGGCGTTGCGGATCTTGATGTCGCCGTGGCGGGTGAAGAGCCAGCCGTTGCGGGCGTTGCGGGTAGGCATGACGCAGTCGAACATGTCGATCCCCTGGGTGACGGCGAAGACGATGTCCTCGGGCGTGCCCACGCCCATGAGGTAGCGGGGCTTGGCGGCGGGCAGGCGCGGCGCGGTGTGGGCGAGCACGCGCCGCATCTCGTCCTTGGGTTCGCCCACGGAGAGTCCGCCGATGGCGTAGCCGTGGAAGCCGATGTCCGTGAGCCCGGCCAGGGACTCGTCGCGCAGGGCCTCGAACATGCCGCCCTGGACGATGCCGAACAGGGCATTGGCGTTTTCCAGCCGGTCGAACTCGTCGCGCGAGCGCCGCGCCCAGCGCAGGGAAAGGCGCATCGACTCGGCCGCCTGGCGCTCATCGGCAGGGTAGGGCGTGCATTCGTCGAAGATCATCGCCACGTCGGAATTCAGCACATGCTGGATGCGCATGGACTCCTCGGGGGTGAGGAACAGCCGGTCGCCGTTGATGGGCGAGGCGAACTTCACGCCTTCCTCGGTGATCTTGCGCAGCGCCCCCAGGCTGAAGACCTGGAAGCCGCCGGAATCGGTGAGGATGGGCCCATCCCAGCCCATGAAGCGGTGCAGGCCGCCGTGGATGGCGATCACTTCCATGCCCGGGCGCAGCCACAGGTGGAAGGTGTTGCCGAGAAGGATCTGCGCGCCCACTTCGCGCACCTCCGCGGGCGATAAGCCCTTGACGGCGCCGTAGGTGCCCACCGGCATGAAGGCGGGGGTGTCCACGCTGCCGTGGGCGAGCGTGAGGCGGCCGCGGCGGGCCTCGCCGTGGCGGGCGAGCAGGTCGAATTGCATGGGGTGGCGGGGCGGCGTGCGGGAAAGCCGGCATTCTACCGGAGCCCTCGGCTGCTCCCGCGGCGCGCCGGGGGCGGGGCTTCAGTCGCTGCCGCGCTCCAGCAGCATGGCGTCGCCGTAGCTGAAGAAGCGGTAGCGCCGGGCGATGGCGTGGGCGTAGGCGCGGCGGATGGTGTCCATGCCGGCGAAGGCACTCACCAGCATCAGCAGGGTGGAGCGGGGCAGGTGGAAGTTGGTGAGCAGCAGGTCGGCGACGCGGAAGCGGAAGCCGGGGAGGATGAAGAGGTCGGTCTCGCCGCTGCCCTCGGTCAGCTCGCCACGCAGCGCGGCGGCTTCCAGGGAGCGCAGGCTGGTGGTGCCCACCGCCACGACGCGGGCGCCGCGGGCGCGGGCCGCCGCCACGGCCTGCACCGTTTCCGCGGGCACGCGGTAGTGCTCGCGGTGCATGCGGTGCTCGGAGAGGCTGTGCACCCGCACCGGCTGGAAGGTGCCGGCGCCCACGTGCAGGGTCACCCAGGCCAGTTCGATGCCGCGGTCGCGCAGCCGCGCCAGCAGGGGCTCGTCGAAGTGCAGGCCGGCGGTGGGTGCCGCCACCGAGCCCGGGGCGCGAGCGAACACCGTCTGGTAGCGGGCCTCGTCCGCCTGGGCGGCGGCGCGCTCGATGTACGGCGGCAGGGGCAGGCGGCCGTGGCGCTCGATGACGGTGAGGGCGTCGTCGGGGCCGTGGAAACGCAGGCGGAAGAACTCGTCGTCGCGCGCCAACACTTCCACGTCCACGCCGCATTCGAGCGTGAGCCGCGACCCCGGCGCCGGCTTGTGGCTGACGCGCAACTGGGCCAGCACCTCGTGGGGACCGAGCAGGCGCTCCACCAGGATTTCCACCTGCCCGCCGGTGGCCTTGCGGCCGAACAGCCGGGCGTGGATGACGCGGCTGTCGTTGAGCACCAGCAGGTCGCCCGGCGCCAGCAGATCCGGCAGATCGGCAATGCCGCGATCCTCCATTCGGCCTTCCGCCACCCGCAGCAGGCGGCTGGCGCTGCGGTCAGGCAGCGGATGCTGGGCGATCAGGGCCGGGGGGAGCTCGTAGTCGAACTGGTCAAGCGTCAGGGCCATGGAGTCTGGTTGAAGCGGTGGCGCGGTTTCAGCGATAATGCACCGCTTCGCCAGCACGCGGGCGGCGCGAGTTTAGCGCGGCCCCGTCGCCTCAGCCAGCCGGGATGGCGGAATCGGTAGACGCAGCGGACTCAAAATCCGCCGCCGCAAGGTGTGTGGGTTCGAGTCCCACTCCCGGCACCAAGTCCAGTTTGCTTTCATCGCGCCCGCCGTGGCTTTGCCGGGTGTGGCAGCGCGCCTGCCGCGGGCCGGGATGTCGAGTGCGGAGGGGTTCCACCCGGTTCCGGCGCGCTGCTCAGAACAGTTCCACGGTGCCGGGGTCGACGCTGGTCTGGCGAACGCTGTGGCCGGAGAACGAAGCGAGGCGGGCCGAGCTGTCCTGCTGTAGCGCGCGCAGTCCGGTGATGCGTGCCTGCATGCGCGCAGCGGCGACCTGCTCGTTACCGTTGTGCTCGATAGCGGCCATCTGCCGATGGTAGTCCTCAAGCGCTTCGATGCGCGTGAGCGCCTGCACCAGCAACTGGTTGGCGATGTCCTCGAACTGCACCGACAGGATGCCGTCCAGCACCAGCCGGTGAATGCGCGCCGAAAGCTCGGCGATGTTCCGGAAGTGGGTGGTGGCCTGCTGGTTGAGCAGCGCGATCTCCTGCCACATGCGGGTGACGTTGTCCTGGGAACGTTCGGCCACGTCGAGATCGATGCCGGCGAGTTGCGCCACGGAAGCGCCCGCGCCGCGCAGCGAGCCCATGATCTCGCCGAGGTGGTCGCGCACGCTGGTATTGACCTTGCTGGTGTTGCGCGACAGCACGCGCACTTCGTCGGCCACCACGGCGAAGCCGCGGCCCGCCTCGCCGGCCCGGGCCGCCTCGATGGCGGCGTTGAGCGCCAGCAGGTCGGTATGCTTGGCGATGCTGCCCACCTGTTCCAGCAACCCTTGCACCGCGCTGACCTGGCCGTGCATCTCCTGGAAGCGGGCGGTGACCTCTTCAGTGCCCGCCTTGAGCTGGCGCACCCTGGTGACGAATTCGCCGATGATGTCGCGGTTCTCGGCAAAGAAGCGCTGTATTCCGGCGCGCTGCGCTCCGGCTCCGTCGTCGGTGGCCAGTTGCAGCAGCTCTTCCACCAGTTCGCGCAGCATCTCCCGCTGGCTGGCGGCCTGCTCGTTGAGTCCCGTGAGGCTGCCGCCCAGCCTGCTGCCGGCACTGTGGATGACCTCCCTGGACTGCTCCACGATCGCCCGCAGGGCGGCGAACTGTTCGTCGGCACGGCGCATTGCCTCTGTCGCCAGCTGCTCGTATTCGGCCGCGGCCTCGCTTGCGGCGGGGGCTGGCTGTGCCGTCGTTTCCTGATGTCGCGCCGACCTTGTCAGCGCCAGCCTGGCCGCCCACAAGGCTGCGATGACCAGATATGGCCAGGGCGTCTGCAGGGGCGCGACCATCAGGCCGTACACTCCCAGGGCGGCGGAGAGGGCCAGCGTGGCCCACGGGAGCAGGTTGTCTTGACTTGTCTTGTTCACGCTTGTCGCCGGCGCGGATGGATGTCCTTTCTTGTTAACGAACGGATATTCCGTGTCTTCAAGCCGCAATGAGCCAGACCCCCACTTTCTCCGCCGGGCCGACGTTGCATGCCGCGTTGGTGCTGTTCCTGCGGTGGGTGGATCGCGCCGATGCGCCGCCTGCGCGGCACGCCCGGCGCCGGGGAGGCGCCGGCTGTGCCGCTCAGGAATGCTGCCGCTGCCGGATGGCCGCCCTGTTGCGCGTCTCCGGCCGGAACCACTGCATCTGCGCCTGCAGCCGAACCACCTCGCCCACCACGATCAGGCCGGGCGGTTCAATGCCACTGGCCGCGACGCGCTCGGCCAGGGTGCCGAGGGTGGCCGTCAGCACCTGCTGTTGCGCGGTGGTGGCGTGGCGCACCACGGCGGCGGGGGTGTCGGCGGGCAGGCCGTGGTCCACGAGCCGCCGGGTGATCTGCGTCAGCGCGCCCATGCCCATGTAGATCACCACGGTCTGGCGAGGGCGCGCCAGCGCCGCCCAATCCGGCTCGCCGCCGCCTTCCTTGATGTGGCCGGTGACGAACACGCAGGACTGGGCGTAGTCCCGGTGGGTCAGCGGAATGCCGGCATAGGCCGCCATGCCCGACGCGGCCGTGATGCCCGGCACCACCTCGAAGGGAATGCCGTGGTCGACCAGGGTCTCGATCTCCTCGCCGCCGCGCCCGAAGATGAAGGGGTCGCCGCCCTTGAGCCGCACCACCGCCATGCCGCGCTGCGCCAGATCCACCAGCAGGCGGTTGATGCGCGCCTGGGAAACGGCGTGACGGCCGGACTGCTTGCCGACGTAGATGCGTTGCGCATCAAGGCGTGCGAGTTCGACGATCTCCCCGCCCACCAGGTGGTCATGCACGACCACGTCGGCGCTGGCCACCAGGCGCGCGGCGCGCACCGTGAGCAGGTCCGGGTCACCCGGCCCGGCCCCCACGAGGTAGACGGTGCCGTTCTGGGCCACGCCGGGGGGACGCCGGTCGAAGTGCTTGCCCGGCGCCCGCGTCGCACCCTCGCCTGGCGTTCGGGTCGCATCCGTGCGCAGTGTCAGTGTCGTATCGGCGCGCAGCACACCGGGGCGTCGTGCCCAGGCCGGGGCGTATTCCATATGGTTCCCTCCCGTACGGCCGGAGTGCCGGCTCGGGGGCCAATGTAGTCGGCGAAACGGGGGAAAAGATTGATAGTCGTCAAGGAAGAAGGGGCTTTCGGAGGCGATCCTGTGAAACGGCGGAACGATGCCCGCTGAGGGGTATTCCACATAGGGAGAGAGTTGACATGCAATCACGAACCAATTGGATCAAGGGTGCGTTCATCGTTGCGGCACTGCCGTTGGCCATGAGTCAGGCCTTCGCGCAGGACGCCAAGCCGAGCGCACCGCAACTGAGCGCGGACGAAAAGGCCCAGGCCAAGAAGATCTACTTCGAACGTTGTGCCGGCTGCCACGGCGTGCTGCGCAAGGGCGCCACGGGCAAGAACCTGGAACCGCACTGGACGAAGAAGATGCCCGACGGGCAGACCCAGGAAGGCGGTACGCTCAAGCTGGGCCAGAGCCGTCTCGAGAAGATCATCGCCTACGGCACCGAAGGCGGGATGGTCAACTTCGACGACATCCTCTCCAAGCCGGAAGTCGAGTTGATGGCGAAGTACATCCAGACCACGCCGGACGTACCCCCAGAGTTCAGCTTCAAGGAGATGACGGAGAGCTGGAAGCTCATCGTCCCGGTCGACCAGCGGCCGA
>JACQYB010000050.1 GCA_016208415.1 Betaproteobacteria bacterium
GAACATTGTCCATCTTGCAGCCGAGCGCCATGCGGCGTTGCAAGAATGCTTGTGTGGCCAGCCACACGGCGCATTCTTGCGCCTTGCCTGGCATCTCGTCTGCAAGCGGCCAATTGTCCAAGTTATTCTTTCTCGACTCCTTATTGCCAGAATGGGAGGCGCTCGCGGGCAACGTGAGGGACTGGCAGGACTACGCAGCGGCAGCGAGCCGATGCTCGATCGCCGCCCTGGCCAACTCGGGGACAAAGGCGCCGTCATCGATCGACGGGAAGTACAGGTCGAAGCCGCCGCCTTCGACGCGCACGTCAGACAGGTCGGCGCCGGGCGCAAAGCCGAGGGCGCCCGCGGGAATGGCCAATTCGGCCCCGCCTTCCAGCTCCAGCACGAGGCGGCGGCGCACCGCATCGAAACGGGCGGCCACCGCACGCGGCTCGACCGCTGCCGCCGCTTCGCCGCGCTTCATGGCACGGGCGATGATCTCGTCAATAGGCTCCATGCATCGAACTCCAGGTTGCGCACGGCACCGCAAGTTCCACATCGATCAGAGGCAATGCTTCCCTGAGGGTTCCAGCATCCACGCCTCTCGCTTCGATCGGCACTACCGGACCATTGGGGCAGTTGAGCGCGATCTTGGCTCGCCCCTCCGGGCCCACCAGATGCACATGCGCCGGCGCATGATCGTGAGTGTAGATCAACACGCGCCATGAACCAATGCGGAATACCGTGCCCATGTGGGGTCGAGTCTATCCGACCGGCGCGGGATTGTGCCTCACCGCCGCGGGAAAGCCTCGTGCCCGACTTCTGGGCCGCCTATCGCCATACCCATGTGGCGCGCATTGCCCGGGTCGCGCACCTTCCAGCCCAGGCTCCATTCAGCCCCCCGAAAGCCCATCCCCGCCCACGGTCTCCAGCGCCTCGTGCAGTTCCAGCCAGCGTGCCTCCACCGCTTCGAGCTCGCGGGCGAGCCGGCCCTGGCGCTGGACGTGCGCCTTGACGCCCTCGGCGTCGCCGCCCCGGTAGGTGGCGGGGTCGGCGAGCAGGGCGTCGAGTTCGCTCTTCTGGCCTTCCAACTCGGCCATGCTGTGCTCCACCCGCTTCAGTTCCTGTTGCAGTGGGCGCAAGCGGGCGGCCAGTTGGTTGCGCGCCTGGGCTTGCACGCGGCGCTCGTCGCGGCGGCTGGCGGGGGCCGGGCGCTCGTCCGCGTCGGCGGCGGGGGCCACGGCGCGGCGCTGTTCCAGCCAGGCGCGGTAGTCGTCGAGGTCGCCGTCGAAGGGGCGGGCGGCTCCATCGGCCACCAGCCACAGTTCGTCGGCGCAGGTGCGCAGCAGGTGGCGGTCGTGGGACACCAGCACCAGCGCGCCGGGATAGTCCTGCAGCGCCAGGGTCAGCGCGTGGCGCATTTCCAGGTCCAGGTGGTTGGTGGGCTCGTCCAGCAGCAGCAGGTTGGGGCGGCGCCGCACGATGAGCGCCAGCGCCAGGCGCGCCTTCTCGCCGCCGGAGAAGGGCGCGATGGGGGCATTGGCCATGTCGCCGCGGAAATCGAAGCCGCCCAGCCAGTCGCGCAGATCCTGCTCCCGGGCGGCGGGGTCCGCACGCATCAGGTGCTGCAGCGGGCTCTCGTCGGGACGCAGTTGTTCGAGCTGGTGCTGGGCGAAATAGCCCACCGCCAGGCCGCGGCCTTCGCGGCGCTTGCCCGCCAGCGGGGCGAGTTCGCCGGCCAGCAGGCGGATGAGGGTGGACTTGCCGGCGCCGTTGGGCCCCAGCAGGGCGATGCGCGCACCGGCGCGCAGCACCATCTTCACCCGCTCCACCACCGGCCGTTCGCCGTAGCCGGCGGCGACGTCCTCCAGGGTGAGCAGCGGGTCCGGGGCGGCGGGGGGCGGGGCGAATTCGAAGCCGAAGGGCGTGTCCACGTGGGCCGGCGCCAGGGTTTCCAGCCGGGCCAGGGCCTTGAGCCGGCTCTGGGCCTGGCGCGCCTTGGTGGCCTTGGCGCGGAAGCGGTCGATGAAGCTGTGCAGGTGCGCCACCTCGCGCTGCTGCTTGCTGAACAGGGCCTGCTGCAGGGCGAGCTGGCCGGCGCGCTGGCGCTCGAAGTCGGCGTAGTTGCCGCTGTAGAGCCGCAGGCGCTGCTGCGCGATGTGGGCGATGTGGCTCACCACGTTGTCGAGGAATTCCCGGTCGTGGGAGATCACCAGCAGCGTGCCCGGGTAGCCCTTCAGCCAGCCCTCCAGCCACAGCACGGCATCCAGGTCCAGGTGGTTGGTGGGCTCGTCCAGCAGCAGCAGGTCGGAGCGGCACATCAGCGCCCGGGCCAGCGCCAGGCGCATGCGCCAGCCGCCGGAGAACGAGGCCACCGGGCGGCCCACACTGTCCGGCGCGAAGCCCAGCCCGGCCAGCAGCGCCTGCGCCCGGGCGCGGGCGCCGTGGCCGCCGATCTCCTCCAGCCGGCCGTGCAGTTCGGCGATGCGCAGGCCGTCGTGGGCCGTCTCGGCCGCGGCCAGGTCGGCCTCGATGCGGCGCAGTTCGGCGTCGCCGTCGAGGACGAAATCCAGCGCTGCGGCATCGGAGGCGGGCGTCTCCTGCCCCACGTCGGCCACCACCCAGCCCGGCGGCATGTACAGGTCGCCGTGCTCGGCGTGCAGTTCCCCGCGCAGCAGCGCGAACAGGCTGGACTTGCCGCAGCCGTTGGCCCCCACCAGGCCGATCTTCTGGCCGGGATGGATCTGGAGGGTGAGGTCTTCGACGAGCGGGCGGCCGGCGCGGGCCAGGGTGAGGGCGCGGAAGTGGATCACGGAGAATCATGTACGAACGGCGAAGCGGCGATTCTACGCGGCGTCGCAATTCGGTACCGCAATCGCGGCCTGCGTGCCGCCGAGCCATTGGCAGCACGAACACAGCCGAATGACGGATAAGAATAGACAGGGAGATCTGTTCCGATGGCCAAGACAACCTTCGACACCAACCCGGTGTCCCTCCAGGCCGTGCTCAAGAACTGCGAGGACGGCAAGCTGCAACTTCCCGACTTCCAGCGGAGTTGGGTCTGGGAAGAAGATCGCATCATGAGCCTCATTGCGTCCGTCTCGCGGGGGTTCCCGATGGGGGCGCTGATGTCGCTCAAGTCGAAGATCGACACAGGGGTGGTGTTTGCCTACCGCCCCATCGAGGGTGCGCCGGTTGCTGCGCAGACGAAACCCGAGCAACTGCTGCTCGACGGTCAGCAGCGCATGACCTCGCTATACCAGAGCTGCATGCGCCGCCATGTCGTTTCGACCATCACCGCCAAGAAGCGGCTGGTCAAGCGGTGGTTCTACATCGACATTCGCAAGGCGCTGAACGCCGAAGCTGACCGCGACTCGGCGATCTTTGCCGTGCCGGAAGACCGCAAGATCAAGGAGAACTTTGACAAGGACATCGTTCTTGATCTGTCCTCCGCGCAGCTCGAATACGATAGCCTCATGTACCCGCTGAATCAGGCGTTCAACTGGGACACTTGGCAGGAGGAGTTCGGCGACTACTGGATTGCCAAGGGGCAGCCCGAGATGCGCGAAGTCTTCAAGCAGTTCAAGAACGACGTGCTCAAGAACTTCGCCGAATACCAGGTGCCCGTCATCGCTCTTGGCGCCGACACCTCCCACGAAGCCGTCTGCCTCGTCTTCGAGAAGGTCAATACCGGCGGCAAAGCGCTGGATGCCTTCGAACTGCTCACCGCCATGTATGCGGCCCAGGGTCACAAGCTGCGGGATGATTGGCTCGGCGACGAAAAATCCGACGACCCCGACCTGCGCCTCGGAGTCCAGAAGCGTCTAGCCGCCTTCGGCCGCGCCGCCGGGCAAGCGCAGGGCGTGCTGGCCAATGTCGCCTCGACCGATTTCCTGCAAGCTGTCGCCCTGCTGCACACCAAGGAACTTCGCCTCGCGGCAGTGGCAGACAAGTCGAAGAAGGAAAGCGACTGGCCGGCCGTTCGCGCCACCCGACAATCACTGCTTGATCTGCCGCTGGCCGCCTACAAGAAGCATTGCAGTGCAGTCCGAGTCGGCTTTGAACGTGCCGCAAGATTCCTCCGCCAGCAGCAGATTCACCGGGTAGTCGATCTCCCCTACCAGACACAACTCGTCCCCCTCGCCGCCATCTTTGCCGAGATCGGCGACAAAGCCGAGCACACCACCAACAACGACAAGATCGCTCGCTGGTACTGGTGCGGCGTGTTTGGCGAGCTGTACGGTTCGGCCGTGGAAAGCCGCTTTGCCAAGGACATCCTCGAAGTGCCGGCATGGCTCGACGGCGGCCCGGAATCCTCCACCGTCGCCGACGGCGTGCTGCGAGCCGACCGCCTGCTGACCATGCGCTCCCGTCTCTCTGCCGCCTACAAGGGCTTGCAGGCGCTGTTGCTGCGTCAGGGCGCCATCGACTTCCGCAGCGGGCAAGCCTTCGACCAGACCGTCTTCTTCGACGAGGCCGTCGATATTCACCACATCTTCCCCAAAGCCTGGTGCGAGTCGCAGATACCCAAGCTGCCGGCCTCGATCTACGATTCCGTCGTCAATAAGACACCGCTCGGCTACCGCACCAACCGCATCATCGGCGGCGTGGCGCCTTCCAGCTATCTGGAGAAACTGGAAAAGGGCAAGGCCGGCCCTAACGGCCAGATCATCGAGCCGTCCATCGACAAGGCTACGCTCGCCGGCTATCTGGAAACCCACTGCATCCCCGTGCCGGAGCTCTACGCAAACGACTTTGCCGGCTTCATGAAGGCGCGGCAGAAGCTGCTGCTCGATCTCGTCTCACACACCACCGGCCATGCCATCCCAGCCAGTGCCGAAGCTGCCGAAGAAGGCGATGACATCCCCACATCGATGGCCCACGACAGCGGCCTGGAACTAATCGAGGCCGACTGACCATGCTGTGCCGACCCCGCATGACAACAATGCGCCGGGCCGGCGCGGAGCCGGGATCAGCGTGCGAAATGGGGGTCAGACCCCTATTTCGCGCGCAGCAGCGCGAACAGGCTGGACTTGCCGCAGCCGTTGGCCCCCACCAGGCCGATCTTCTGGCCGGGATGGATCTGGAGGGTGAGGTCTTCGACGAGCGGGCGGCCGGCGCGGGCCAGGGTGAGAGCGCGGAAGTGGATCACGGAGTCGGCAAGGCGCGGCAAAGCCGGGATTTTACGCGGGGTGGCGGTGATGCGCGGCGCGGCCGTGGGACGCGGCGCATGGCCAGCCACGCTGGCGGGACGGCAACGGGCCTTGCAATAATCCGTGAAATGGCTAATATGGCTGTATTACGTGTTCCATGGGTAAATCATGATCACTGTCACATCCGTCGAGGCACAAAGCCGTTTTGGCGAGTTGATCGACCGCTCGCAACGCGAACCGGTGGAAATCACGCGGCGCGGCCGCACGGTAGCCTATGTCGTATCCGAGCACGACATGCGCGAATTTGCCGATGTGCGCCGCCGCCGGGAGGATGCCGTGCGCTGGTACGCCCAGTATCGACAGCAGGTCGCAGCACGCCCCGCCGGTGATGTCCCGGTTCTGACCGAAGCGGACGTGAATCGACTGGTGCATGAGCTTCGCTAGGCGCGTCGTCTTTGATACGGGCGTGCTGGTCAGCGCGGCGATCCTGCCTGAATCGACCCCGGCGCTCGCCCTGGAAAAGGCCTTGTTGCACTTCGAGTTGTGTGTGTCCGATGCGACCTTGGCGGAATTGGCGACCGTGCTGCTACGTCCCAAGTTCGACCGTTACGCGGCAGCTGACCTGCGGACGGTTTTTATCGAAGGTTTCCGTCAGCATGCCACGCTGATCGTGGTCGAGCGCAATGTCACTGACTGTGTCGATGCGGCTGACAACAAGTTTCTTGCGCTGGCCGAAACGGCAGGCGCCGAATTGATTGTCGCGAGCGATCCTCACCTTGCCGACTTGCACCCGTGGCGTGGCATTCCGATCATGCCGCCGGCTGCCTTTCTGGTCGCCATACGATGAAAGACCGTGCCTACCCCGCCGAACCCTCGCCGGGTTGAAATAGTGAAATGGGGGTCAGACTCCTATTTCGCATGCCCGACCGACGTGACCCCGGACCGCCGGCTTCGTGCGCGTCCCCGGACAACGCGGGGACGCGTCCTGCTCACGGTCGAGACGGAGCGGTGATGCCCCCGCCGGTGCAGCCGCCCAGGGAAGCGTGGGCAAACCGTACCAAGGCATCGGCGTCAGCCGCAGTGCCCTTCGAAATCAAACGAGATCTGTCGATGATGCCGGATCGCCAGCAGGTAGATGGCTGCGCCAGGCACCGCGTAGAGCAGCAGGTAGTCTTTCAGCACGTACTCCCGGATCGCGTCGCTTTCGGATGTCACTGCGGCGAGTTTCCGGTTCAGGGCGGCAGCAGCACGGGTAACCTCGACCGAACGCACCTGCCGCCGGAGGAACGGCCGACCCATTTCGGGAAACCGCTCCAGATTCGGGATCACTGTTTCCAGCAGTTCGTCCAGCAGACCGTCAAACGCCTGTGGCGCCGCGGCCTCGGTCAGGAACCGCTCGATCTCTTCAAGATTGCGCTCGAAGTTGGCGCTGAACCTGACGACCGGTTTCTTCGCCATGCGCAGCACCCGAACCCTCAGGCGCTGCGGCGGCGCTTGATGGCAGTGATGGCGCTGCGGGCGTCCTTGACCCGACCGGCGGCCACGTCATCGAGGCCCCTCCCGGCCTCGTCGATGAGCAGCAGGTGAATGCGTTCGCGCTCCAACTGGTGGTAGTAGTCCAGCCGCTGGGCGTCGATCAGGGCGATGTAGCTTTCACCGTTCTTGGTGATGATCTTCTCGGCACCGGCCTTGACCTCTTCGGCCAGTTCGGAGAGTTTGGCGCGGGCGGTCGAAAGCGGGATCACGTCGCTGGCGGAAATTCCCATGATGGTCTCCACAGACGCACAAAATGTGCAAGATTTTGTACATCATACGCTCACGCCTGGAGAACGCAAACCGATCGCCCGCCCGCGAATCCGGCCGTCGTCACATAGTGAAATGGGGGTCAGACTCCTATTTCGCATGCCGGACAACCGCCGCCTTCCTTACCCCCACTGCGCCAGCCGCCGCTCCATCCCGGGCAGGCGCTCCGCATGCACGGTGCCGGGCAGGGCGAAGGGCCGCAGGATTTCGATGGCGCGTTGCAGCACCGCTCGCGCTTCGGCCCGCTCGCCGCCCTCGGCCAGGCGGTTCGACAGGTTGTTGATGCTCATGGCCAGGTCGGGGGCGTAGGCGGCGAAGTTCTGCGCCGCCAGCTTTTCACGGATCTCCACCGCGCGCCGGATGGCGGCCATGCCGCCGGGGCGCTCGCCGCCCTCGGCCAGGCGGTTCGACAGGTTGTTGAGGCTCGTGGCCAGGTCGGGGGCGTAGGCGGCGAAGTTCTGCGCCGCCAGCTTTTCGTAGAGTTCCACCGCGCGCCGGACGGCGGCCAGGCCGCCGGGGCGATCGCCGCCCTCGGCCAGGCGGATCGACAGGTTGTTGAGGCTCCCGGCCAGGTCGGGGGCGTAGGCGGCGAAGTTCTGCGCCGCCAGCTTTTCTCCAATTTCTACCGTTTCAAGTGCTGGCGCCAACGATCCCAGACGATCGCCTTGAGATGCTCGAGCAAGCGAAAGCCATTGCAAAGCCCTGGCTCGCTCCGCCCGCTGACTTGCCTCCCCTGCATGCGCCAATTCGCGCAACACGCCTTCGCTGAGATCAGCCATCGCTTGCCATTCTCTTTGCTCACGCAGTGCATCGATCAAGACGAACGCATCGGCAATGGAAAGCTGCGCGGCAGACAATTGGCGATGCGCCAGCCAGCGTTGCCATTGCGCTTGTTGCAGTGGGGTGAGGCCTGCGCCTTGGCGGTCCCCGGAGGGTTCGATGAAGTCCAGCGCCCGACCGGCGCCCTCGCGTTGCACATCCGCGGCGTCGACCACCGGTGCCAGCGCGCGCATCGACCACAGGTCCGGCGCGCCGCCCATCAGCGCCTGCGCCAGATCGGTCGGCCAGAGCAGAATCAGGCGCAATTTGCGTCGGCGCAGGCGTTCCCGCCGCTGGTTCAAGTACGAAACGTTGTCGACGGCCAGACCATGCCGGTCGCTGGGGCTGGCGTCGAGCACAAGGATGGCGCCTCTGGCCTGGGCGGCGATGGCGTGGTCGATGTTTTCCAGCAGTTGCTTGCGCGCAGCTTCCAGATCGGCCGCCGGCGGCGTAGGGCCCGGTGTGGGAATCCACTCGGATCCGGAGCACCCCCAGAGCCACAGGCTCAAAGTCAGGACCACAATGGTCGCGCCGTGACGCATTTCCTCTTGCCTCCCGGGTCGATCGATTCGTCCCATGCTAGAACCCCGGGCTGGGCGAGGCGATGATATGGATCAGTCGATCGCGTGGTCTGAGTCATCCCTCTCGCCAACCCGATTCCCCGGCGAGGCCATCAGGTATCGACCGGCCCAGCGGATGCCTGGCGCGGCGCCCCCCACGGGGCAGCCAGCCAGCCGCGACCAGGGCGGGTCACCGCCGCATCCGGACACGGCCAGGACGGCGGAGGCTGCTCATGGCTTGAGAAAGCCGCGTCCGTGAGCAGTCCCCGGTAGTATAAATGTACTTTCCCCGGGAAA
>JACQYB010000036.1 GCA_016208415.1 Betaproteobacteria bacterium
CCGACATGCCGCGCTGGGCGTAGTTGTAGCCCCCGCTCTCACCCCGGATTGCTACAATTGGCCTCGCCGAAATCCGCTCCGGGCTTGGCCCGGAGCGGCGTTTCGCTCAGAAAAACTCATCTCAAAACAGCAGAATTTGCTGGGCGTGAACCGCTTTTTCCTGAAAAAGCGGCATCCCGACGAGCATCTTCATGCTCGCAAACTGCTTCTCCGTCACGGTCAGCACTCGCACCGAGCCTTCCGGCGGCAGATTGGCAAGCAGCCGCTGCATGTGTTTTCCCTCGGCGTCGCGGCCGTTGAGGATGCGACCGTAAACCGAAAACTGGATCATGTCGAAACCGTCATTCAGCAGAAAGCGCCGGAACTGCGTATAGGCGCGGCGTTCGGCGCGGGTGACCACGGGCAGGTCGAAAAACACGAGCATACGCATGTATCGCCTCGTGTCCTCGCCCATTCGGCCTATGCCTCGATGCGGTGCTGCCGCAGGCCGATAAGGCGGGGCAGTTCCAGCACCGATTCGGCACCGTCGTCGAAAAGACGCACCAACGCTTCGATCGCCTGCTCGATGGCGGCGAGCACCGTCATGTCGCCGCGGGGCATGCGCATGTCCGCGTTGAGTAACGAAACCAGGGCGACTTTGTCCGAGGGCGCCAATTGCGCCGTCTCCTCCGCAACTGCAGGACGGTGCTTGACGACATGCAAATCGACCAGCGGGCGAAACGGCTCGATCAGATCGTCGGCGAGATTGAAAGCGTTCTGCTCGCTGCGGTGGAATAGACCGATACTCGGCATCAGGCCATGCGCCACCAGTCCTCGCGCGATTGCACCACGCAGCACGGCGTAGCCGTAGTCCAGCGCGGCGTTGACCCAGCCATCCAGTGCGCGGTTGAAGCGTGCGCCAAATAGCTGCGGGAAATAGAAGCTGCTGGCCTGGGCTTCCATGTTCTCGCTGTCGCCCGAGCGCACCCGGCGCGCGCAGGATTCGAGCCTGTCCCAGCCCTCCTTTCCGGCAAGCCGCAGACACGTCGCCTGATTGGCGATCTTCAGCTTCACGATTTCCGCCCATGCGCGCTTGGCGGTGGGGCGGTCGATATCCAGTTGCAGGCGCAGCATGCGCGTGCCGCGCGTGTGGGACAGGTAGGGGATGAATACCCCGTTGGGCTGGTGGTTGTCACCGGTGGAGAACAAGCCGATGCCGTATTCGCCGCAAGCGGACAAGACCGGGTGCGTGAGCGTGATCTCGCGATGGTTGAGTACGATCACCGCGATGTCCTCGAACGGCACGCGTGCTGATTGCGACTGCTCGACGACCAGCGAGAAGTGCTCGCGCTTGAGCTTGGCGGGCTGCGAGATGACGACGCTACGCCAGACCATGGCGGGGCTCCGGCGGCGCGGGGTAGACGTTGCCGAGGACGTCCACATGGAACTTCTCGACGGAGGCAGCGGTCTTGACGCCGATGCCACGAATCAGGCCGTCCTTACCCACCTGCTGGTTGCGGTCGTGTGCCCACAAGTTGACGTTGCCCGAACCTCGATCACAGCCAGCGTAGTAGCCGACAAATGCGGCTTGCTTCTGAGTTATGCGAACGAGATCGTTCGGGTACATCGAAAAACAGAAATCGAAGGTGTTGTCGACTACCGTCCACTCGTCCTCATCCTTATGCGCTACAACCGCGCGGTCGGGCAAGATCCTCGCGACACCGTGATGCACATATACCGGCACCAAATGGAACTTGCCACCTTTGGCGAAAACATCCACCCGCAACATGCTGTCGTTCTTGGCGATGCCCCCGCGCACCGGAATTCCTGAGAGCTTGTCGATTACCATGGTGACGGTCCGCACCACCGGTCCAGTGGGGTTGCCGTCGCGATCAGGCTTTCGCAGCGGGTTTCCCGGCGCGAAAGCCTTGTCGCCCTTGCCGCCGTACTGTTCCAGCCGCGCACGGATGGCGGCGTAGAGCCTCTCGTTACGGTGCGGATCGATCAGCTTGCATGGCTTCTTGTCGTTGCCAGGCTCACCGAAATCGTCCAGCTTCAAGCTGGCGAGAGGCACCTTCTGCGTAACCCCGCCCTGTGCCTTCAGGCTTTCCGGCTGGGCGTAGATCGTGTCCTTGTGCGCAGCCCCGCCGTTGCGCCGCTGCGGCGCGCGGGAGCCGAACAACGGTCGCAATGCCTCCAGCGCTTCCGCCGGATAGGTGCCGAGGCGCTCCATCTCTGCACGCATCAACACCGGGTCGTCGATCTTCAGGCGAGCTTCCAGTTCATGACGGAAATGCGGCCAGGGATCGGGGAAGTGCTCCTGCAGTTGCTGGAACATGGCCGGATTGACGATCTCGCCCGTCTCCGCGTCGACGAAGCCCTCACGCACTTGGTCAAGTTCCTTGCTGCGAGCGTAGTCAGATAGTCGCTTGACCATGCCATGGCTGCACGCGGCCACCACGGCTGCGTCGAGGGCATGATGCCGGTCACTGTCGGCGCGCACCTTCACCAACCCCCAGCGGGCGCGCAGGAACGACGTGAGCTGACCACTGACCACAACGCAACGTTTCGACTCGCTGCCTTCGGCGAGTTGCAGATGGCGCTCGACGTAGTTCTTGAAGAAGCGGCAGATGTAGCGGGTGTCGTTGAGGTTGCGCTCCCTGAACTCCTCGGCTTGCTTCTCGCCAAAATCCTTGCGCAACAGACGGCTGCGCTTGGCCAGCCGGTAAGCCTTGTTCGACTCGACGAAGGCGACGAATTGCCGCCAGCGGGGGCTATCGTTGGCCCCGTCCAGAAATTCGTAGGGCGTGCGGTTGCCCTTGTCACGGTTTTCCTTGGCGAGGACCAGCACCTTGTTGTTCTTGCCATCATCGAAGCTGCGCGAATAGGGCAGGGCGTGATCGACCTCGACGTAGCCTTGGTTGAGCAGGCGGTGAAGTTCCAGCGGCTGGATCGAGTAGGCGCACTTGCATTGTTGTTCGCGATACAGGCGCCATTTTTCGAATTCCTGACCCTTGGGCATACGGCCGAATTGCTCGGCGAACATGGCTTTGTCCTTGTCGTTTCGCTCTCGATATTCGGTCTGTTCCTTTTCAACCTTCCTGCGCTCGTCGATCGGCTTCGACAAGTCTCGCGCCATCTCGATATGCACCGCGTGCGGCGCGCCGAACTGGCGCACGAGAGCATTGACGACCTTGCGCGCCTGGTTGAGCGCGCGCAGCACCACCGGGTTGCGAGGAACATCCAAATCCTCGTCGAAGACCATGCGACCGTCCTTGTCCCGATGGGAGTAGAACGGCGGCAAGTACTTGTGCTCGCCTTCGCCCACCTTGTGGAGTTGGCTGTGGTGGCCGTATTCCGGGATGTTGCCGACCGCCTCGTCATACCGTTGGCCTTGTTCCATGAGCGGTACGATGCGGCGCAGGGCCTTGAGTGACAGGGCGTGGAACTTGTCGAAACGGAGGTCGAGCAGGGTATCGACCATCTTCTCCTTGTTCGGCAAGGGCAACTTGCGCAGCTCGGCAGCCACTTCATCGTCGTCCTTGAAGACGCTCAATAGCCGGGCAATTTCGTCGAGCAATTCTGACCGGCCGTCGATCGCCGCGCCCGCCATGCCGTGCCACTCGGTTTCCAGCCCGGCGTCTGTCAGCGTCTTCTTCAGCACTTGCCAGGCTGGGAGCTTCACCAGCGCAGCGGTTTCCGGGTCTTTGGCCTTGCCATCCTGTTGTTGGGCGTAAGAAAACCCGGCGTAGCGAAAGGAATCCGGCAAGGCTCCGGCCTTCACCAGTGCGGCGCGCAGTTGCTTGTAGGTGAGGTTCCCGGCCTGCTGGTAGGGCAGGGGCAGGGCGATCTGGCGCTCGTGCTCGTTGAGCGGACGGGTCGTACCATCCAAGACAACCCGCAGGTTGTTAAGCCGTGTCAGCCAGACATGGCGTTCCGCGGTGAAGCTGGCCTTGGGGGCGCGATACTCGCCCTTCTCGAAGGTGCATCGGCCTAGCATCTTCAGCAGGTCGCTTCCTGCGAGAGCAGGCTTCTGTGCCCAGAACAGGCCACTCTTGCGGTCGCCTTTGCCAAGTACCGCGGCCTCCAGTGACGCGGTTGCGTGAGGGTTGCCCAGTTCGCGTTGCCGCCGAAAAAGCAGCGCCAGTTCCTGGCCGAGCAGGATGCGCGAGAGCGCCTTGCCGTAATCACCCTGCTTGTTGCGCTGGGCTTCGGGGAATTCCGCCAGGACCATTTCGGCGCCGCTGCGATAGCCCTTTTCCCGCATCAACTTGTTTGTGGTTGCGAGGCCTTGCTTAACCTTGCCACCTTCACCTTGGCTGTCCGCTTCCGCCTTTTTCTCCTCGGCGCGGCTCGTCCAGTGAAAGCCACGGTGCTTGCACAGGTGGTAGATCACTCGTGCCCATTCTTCGGCGGGCAGGCCGCGGTCGAGCCCGTCAACACGCAATCGCCAGATTGAGCGGGGAAATGGTTGCTGCGGCAGGAACAGCCTGGCGTCATCGATCACGCCTTGCCGCTTGAGTGTCCGCGCCAGTTTGGTCAGGCGCCAGGCGCGGCGCCGAAGGCGGCGGCGCATCAGTCTCGCAGTGCGTCGCACCAAGTTGAGGGAGTCGCCTTCCTTGGCAGTCTCAGCCTTGTCAAAGGCGCGAACTCCCAGGGCCACGATACGGTTTGGCGCGAGTACCGCCCATCCCACGGACGCGATGCCAATATCGAAGCCGAACGTCAGTGGCCCGCGCCCCAGCGTGTTGTCTTGCATCCCTGATTCCCCCATAATCGCAACCGTTGTGGCTATCCGGGGTGAGAGCCGTCGCTACAATAAGGCTCGGTCGAAAGACCGAAGTCCGTATCCAGGCCCGACGGGGAAACCCGCCGGGCCTTTCAGTTTGCGGTGACCGCAGCGCACGCTCCAGCCGACACTTCCGGGCGGTGTCATTATCCCGCAAGGTTCAGTCTATGCGTGTGGAAATGCTTGGAGTGTGACGGGTTTCACGAACGGGGACGACAGTCGGCGGTGTTGGTCCTTGCGCAAGCACTGTCAGCAATGGGTCGGCCTGAAGACCGATCCAGCTTTCGATAGTCTCGACATCTACCCTGACTTTGACGCTTGCGGGGCACCAGGATGGGCGACCCCGGCTACCGGCGCCAGGCAGGTGAGGGTTGCCCGGCAGCCGCTTCACGAGGCCCGCCTGCCTCAGGCGCCTCCGTCGTCCGCGAGCAACTTCGCGCCGGGCAGCCGCGAAGCCTTCTCGTCGAAGCTCAGCAGCGGCGTCTTGTCCGCGGCACCGCACAGGCCGGCGTGCAGGCAGTCCGCGAACTCGGCGTTGCCCTGGCGATAAAGATGCAACGCCCGCTCCATCGCCGCTTCGGCCTGGAACTCAAGCTCCTGCGTTTCCAGCAGGGCGTTGAATACCCGCATGACCGCCCGCTTGTCGAACCGGTAGCGCGAACGCAGCACCCATTCGAGTTCCAGCATCACGGTGGCTGGCACGAACAAGGGCAAGCCGCTTGTCCGGGAGGATTCGAACAAGTTCTGAACCCGGATCGACTGGTCCGGGTCGTCCGCCACCAGCCAGCGCACCAGCACGTTGGTGTCGAGGCCGGGCATCAGTCGCGTCCGATGTTCATGTCCTCGACCGCAACTTTCGGCGTGCCCGGCATGGGTTTCAACATCCCCTGGAGATCCAGGATCGACCGGGTCTTGGCGCGCATGATGGTGGTGCCGTCCTCGAGGCGCGTGAAAACCACGCGGTCCCCGGCTCTCAGGCCGAGGGCCTTGCGGATGTCTGCCGGAATCGTGACTTGGCCTTTGCTGGTGACGGTGGCTTCGGACATGTTTCCTCCTTACGTTGCATTGAATCGTAAGGCGAGCGGTCCAGGGCTGCAAGATCAGGGAAGGCATCGGACTGTCGGCCGCGCACTCTGACGTTGGCAGACCCGCCGACAACCTGGAGCCTGAAATGCGCGAGTGGCCGATTCCGCTCCCCCACCGTCCAGATCGGCATGGTCGCCACGATCCGTCCTCAATCACGGACGGCCGGCACCGGTACGCCGCGCGGCGAATTCGGCTTCAACCTCCTCGTTTGGCCGACCCAGGCCGGCGTTCATCGAGGCCCGACCGGCCTCGACCTTGCGGCGCAGGAACTCGTTATAGTCGCGCGCCGTGCGCTGGCGTTGAACGAACTCGCGCATCAGCTCGCGCACGACCTGCGACGCCGGCCGGTGCGCAGCCTCGGCCTCGGCCATGAACTCGGCGCGCAGATCGGGTTCCAGCTTCATCGTGAAAACGGCTTCTTTCGACATGCTGGGTCCTGCCGCCATGAAGTCATGGCGTAGTCCATACATGTTCATCACCGCGCGCCCAACGAAGGCCGAACCGGCGAGCCGCGGCGACCCCGATGTGCCGCAAGACCTCTGCCTGGCCGCCCGGGATGGCAGGCGAGCCTGTGCCGTCAGTGACCGTTCGGGGATGTGGCCTCGGTGATGGAGCGCGCAGGGTGCTAGAGTAATACCTCGTATCAACGAGGAGTCCAGAGCATGGGCAATGCCGCAACTCGTCCCACCACGCTCAAGCTCGACGAGAATACCCGCGACCGGCTGAAGCACCTGGCCGAGGCGCGGGGCCGCACCGCCCACTGGTTGATGCTGGAGGCGATCCACCAGTACGTCGATCGGGAGGAAAGCCGCGAGCGTGTGCGTGCGGATGCCAGAAGGGCCTGGGAGGACTACCGGCAGACCGGGCTGCACGTCACCGCGGAAGAGGCCGATGCCTGGCTCGCCAAACTGGAATCGGGCGAAGACGCGGAACCGCCCGAATGCCACGTGTGATGTGGACGCCGGCGGCGCTGCACGATGTCCAACGCATGCACCGGTTCCTGGCCGGGAAGAACGCGCTTGCCGCCCGGCGAGCGGTAAAGGCCATCCGGGAGGGTGTGGGGCGGCTGGTCGCGCATCCGGAGATCGGCAGACCGGTAGGGGACATGGAGCCGGAAATGCGCGAGCGGCCGATCCCCTACGGCGACAGCGGCTACCTCGTCCTCTATCGCTACGACGGATCGGTGGCCGTCATCCTGGCGGTTCGCCATCAACGGGAGGCTGGATCCGCGCTCTGAGTGTCGGCGGACCGCAGCGCCCGAGGCGCGGCTACCCTCCAAGCTTCTGCCGCAGCGCCGACTTCGGCCGGAACGCCTTCACCACCGCATCCACAGTCTCGACGTAGGGCCCGCCGATGAGGTCGATGCAGTAGGGCACGGCGGCGAAGATGCCGTGCACCACCGGGCGGCCGTCGGCGTCCTTCACGCCTTCCAGGGTCTCGCGGATGGATTTGGGCTGGCCGGGCAGGTTGAGGATGAGGCTGCGCCCGCGAATCACCCCCACCTGGCGCGACAGGATGGCGGTGGGCACGTAGTGCAGGCTGATCTGGCGCATCTGCTCGCCGAAGCCGGGCATCACCTTGTGGGCCACCGCCAGGGTGGCTTCGGGGGTGAGGTCGCGCGGCGCCGGGCCGGTGCCGCCGGTGGTGAGCACCAGATGGCAGCCGGCCCGGTCGCACAGTTCGATCAGCGTCTGCTCGATCACCGGCTGCTCGTCCGGGATGAGCCGCGTCTCCATGCGCCACGGGCTGGCCAGCGCGGCGGTGAACCACGCCTCGAGAGCGGGCACACCCTGGTCCTGGTAGACGCCGGAGGAGGCGCGGTCGCTGATGGAGACGAGGCCGATGACGAGCGATTCGTCGGTTGTGGTCATGGTGCGAAGCTCCTGGGCTCAGGCGGCGGCGTCGCCCGTCTCGCCCTGCAATTCCCGCAGCACCCGGAACAATTCGCGGAAGGCGCGCGGCGGCTTGGCCAGCTCGGCTTCCTTCAGGGCATTGCGGCGCAGCGCGCGCAGGCGCGCCAGGTCGGCGCCGGGGTGGTCGCGGGCGATCTCGCCCAGCACCGCCTCGTCTTCCATGAGCCGGGCGCGCAGGCGCTCCAGGGCGTGGTGACGGGCCAGCGCGGCGGCGCTGGTGCCGGCGATGTCATCGAGCGCGGCGCGGATGGGTTCGGCATCCAGCGCGCGCATCAGCTTGCCGATGTACTGGAGCTGGCGACGGCGCCCCTCGTGGGCGCGGATGCGCTGCGCCTCCAGCACCGCCTCGCGCAGCTCGTCCGGAATGGGCAGGGTGGCGAGCCGCGCCGGCGACAGTTCCACCAATTGCGCCCCCACGTCCTGCAGGGCGTGCATGTCCTTCTTGCGGCGGGTCTTGCTGGGCGGCTGCGCGGATTCGGCGGCCGGGTCTGCGGGATGGGGTGGGAGGCTCACGGCGGGCGGGTGAAGGCGGAAACGGTATGATTATAGCTTCGCCACTGCGCCCCACGTCTCCATGCCCCACTCCATGCCCAACTCGCAACAGTTCAGCTTCACCCCGGAGCGACTCCGGCAGATTGCCCGGGACATCCTCGACCATGCCCGCGCCAGCGGCGCCACCGCCTGCGAGACCGACGTTTCCGAAGGCTTCGGCCAGTCGGTGACGGTGCGCCGCGGCGAGGTGGAGACCATCGAATACAACCGCGACAAGGGCGTGGGCGTCACCGTCTATCTCGGCCAGCAGCGCGGCCATGCCAGCACCTCGGACTTCTCGCCCGCCGCCCTGCGCGCCACGGTGGAGGCGGCCCTGTCCATCGCCCGCTTCACTGCGGCCGACCCGGCGGCGGGTCTGGCGGAGCCGGAACTGCTGGCGCGCGAGGTGCCCGACCTGGACCTGTACCACCCCTGGGCGCTGGCGGTGGAGGAAGCCATCGAGCTGGCGCAGCGCTGCGAGGCCGCCGCCTTTGCCGTGAGTCCGAAGATCACCAATTCCGAGGGCGCCAGCGTGGCCACCCACCAGGCGCATTTCGTGGCCGCCAACAGCCTGGGTTTCATCGGCGGCTACCCCAGCTCGCGCCACCACGTCTCCTGTTCCGTCATCGCCGCCGAAGGCGAAGAGATGCAGCGCGACGACTGGTACGAGGTGCGGCGCGACGCCGGATCGCTGCCGCCGGCCGAAGGCGTCGGCGAGACGGCGGGGCGCCGCGCCCTGGCCCGGCTGGGTTCGCGCCAGATTCCCACCTGCGAGGTGCCGGTGCTGTTCGAGGCACCCCTGGCCGCCGGCCTGCTGGGCAACTTCGTCCATGCCGCCAGCGGCGGCAGCCTCTACCGCAAGGCTTCGTTCCTCGTCGATGCGCTGGGCAAGCCGCTGTTCGCGCCGCAGGTGCGGATCAGCGAGCGCCCGCACCTGCCCGGGGCCCTGGGCAGCGCGCCCTTCGACGACGACGGCGTGGCCACCCACGACCGCGAGGTGGTGCGCGACGGCGTGCTGGAGGGCTATTTCCTCGGCACCTACTCGGCGCGCAAGCTGGGCATGAAGAGCACCGGCAACGCCGGCGGCAGCCACAACCTCATCATCCAGCCCGGCGAACATGACCTGGAAGGCCTGATCAGGCTCATGGGCCGCGGCCTGCTGGTGACCGAGGTGCTGGGCCACGGCGTCAATTACGTCACCGGCGACTATTCCCGCGGCGCCGCCGGGTTCTGGGTGGAGGGCGGCGAGATCCGCCATCCGGTGCATGAGATCACCATCGCCGGCAACCTGCGCGACATGTTCCGCGGCATCGTCGCCGTGGGGCGGGATGTCGTGGTGCGCGGCTCCAAGCACACCGGCTCGGTGCTGCTGGAGCGCATGACGGTGGCGGGTGCGTGAGGCTTGAGCAGTGAGGAGTCGCAGGCGCTGCTGCGCCCTTGGGAAGGGTAATCCCCAATGCGGTGCAGGTAGGCGCTTCCTCTATCATCCCCGGCACAAGCCCGTCCTGATGTCCAGGGCCCATCCCGGACGCCGTTCGGCTGCGCTTGCTGTGCCACGGCGTAATCACGCAACCTGAAGAGGAGACACTCCATGGAACGACGTTCATTCCTGAAGAAGGCAGGCGTTGGCCTGGCCGGCGCCGCCGCGGCGGCGGCCCCCGCGGTGCATGCCCAGTCGGCCATCCGCTGGCGCCTGGCGTCCAGCTTCCCCAAGGCGCTGGACACCATCTTCGGCGCGGCGGAGGTGTTCGCCAGGAAGGTGGGCGAGATGTCCGGCGGCAAGTTCACCATCAGCGTGCATGCCGGCGGTGAACTCATGCCCCCCTTCGGCGTGGTGGACGGCGTGCAGCAGGGCACCGTGGAATGCGCCCACACCGCGCCCTACTACTTCTTCGGCAAGGATGAAACCTTCGCCATGGACTGCGCCATTCCCTTCGGCCTCAACTCGCGCCAGCTCACGGCATGGATGTACGAGGGCAATGGCCTGAAGCTGTTCCGCGAGTTTTACAAGAGCTACAACATCGTCAATTTCCCCATGGGCAACACCGGCGCCCAGATGGGCGGCTGGTACCGCAAGGAGATCAAGGGCCTGGCCGACATCAAGGGCCTGAAGATGCGCATCGGCGGCTTCGGCGGCAAGGTGCTGGAGCGCATCGGCGGCGTGCCGCAGAACATTCCCGGCGGCGAGATCTACCAGGCGCTGGAGAAGGGCACCATCGACGCCACGGAGTGGGTCGGGCCCTATGACGACCTGAAGCTGGGCTTCAACAAGGTGGCGCCCAACTACTACTACCCGGCGTGGTGGGAAGGCGGTCCGCAGCTCAGCCTGTACGTCAACACCAAGGCCTACGAGGCGCTTTCGGCCGAGAACAAGGCCATCATCGAGTGCGCCGCGGCCTTCGCCCACACCGACATGCAGGCCAAGTACGACGCCAAGAACCCGGGGGCGCTGAAGCAACTGGTGGCCGGCGGCACCAAGCTGCACCGCATGCCCAAGGAGATCATGGAGGCGGCGTTCAGGGAAGCCATGGCCCTGTACAGCGAGCTCTCGGCCAAGAACCCCAACTGGAAGAAGGTGTACGCGGACTTCGACGCCTTCCGCCGCGACCAGAACCTGTGGTTCCGCTTTGCCGAGGCCGGCTTCGACGACTTCATGCAGCAACAGAAGCTGTAGTCCCTGACGCGCGCCACGAAAAAGAACCCCCGCGGGCCTGCGCCTCGCGGGGGTTCTTTTTCGTGGCGCGCGTGCGCCGGCCGACGCTATTTCCCTGCACCGCCCTCCTTCTTCAGCGCCCGCAACACCGCCGCGGCGGGATCGTCGGCGTCGCCCTGGGGCGCCGGGTTGGACGGGGCGGGGGCGTCGGACGGGTTCGGTGTCACGGCCGGTGCAGGCGCCTCCCCGCCCGCCGGGGGCGCGAAACCGCGCATCGGGTCGTCGTCCTTCGCCCCGTAGGAGCCCGGCTCTACCTCGATCTGGATCTTCTGCAGGTCCGCCTCGCTCGGCCCCCGGACCAGGGCATCCATGACCAGGCCCGGGTTGGCGATGACCAGCGCCACGATGACGAGCTGCATGCAGATGAAGGCTACGGCCCCCAGGTAGATCTGGGGGGTGGTGACGCCGGCGATGCGCTTCTTCGTCACCTTGTCCATGTAATCCGTGCGCGGCGCCACGCTGCGCAGGTAGAACAGGGCGAAGCCGAAAGGCGGCGTGAGGAAGGATGTCTGCAGGTTCATGGCGATGATCACCCCGAACCAGATCAGGTTGATGTCCAGCTTCTCCGCCACCGGCGCCAGCAGCGGCAGGACGATGAAGGCGATCTCGAAGAAGTCGATGAACATGCCCAGCACGAACACCAGCACGTTCACCACGATGAGGAAACCGAGCTGGCCGCCCGGCATCTGGGCGAACAGGTGCTCCACCCATTTCTGGCCGTCGGCGGCGTTGAAGGTGAAGGAAAACACCGTCGAGCCGATGAGGATGAACAGCACGAAGCACGACAGCCTGGTCGTGTTGTCCAGCGCCTGACGCAGCAGGTCGAGGCTCAGGCGGCGGCGCGACAGGGCCATCACCAGCGCCCCCACGGCGCCCATGGCGCCGCCTTCCGTGGGCGTGGCCACCCCCAGGAAGATGGTGCCCAGCACCAGAAAGATCAGCACCAGGGGCGGGATGAGCACGAAGGTCACGCGCTCGGAAAGCTGCGACAGGAGCTTCAATCCCGACAGGCGGTTGAAGCCTGCCAGCAGCAGCGCCGTCAGCGCCCCCGCCGTCATGGAAAGGATCAACACCTCGTCGGCCGGCGCCGCGCCGCTGCGCTCCACCAGCGGGTTGATCAGGGCGTCGTGGAAGCGCGACCAGAGCCAGCCCGACAGCCCCGCCAGCGCCATCATCGCCGCCAGGGAGCGATGGCCGCTGGCGCCGCCGGACTCGCGGAAGATGCGCGCCTCCTGCGGTAATGCCGGCACCCAGCGCGGGCGCGTGAGCGCCAGCAGCACCACGAAGGCCGCGTACAGACCCACGGTGATCAGCGCCGGCTTGAGCGCCCCGGCGTACATGTCGCCCACCGAGCGCCCCAACTGATCGGCCATGACGATCAGCACCAGGGAGGGCGGAATGGCCTGGGCCAGGGTGCCCGAGCCGGTGATCACCCCGCTGGCGATCACCGGGTGGTAGCCGTAGCGCAGCATGATGGGCAGCGAGATCAGCCCCATGGCCATCACCGAGGCGGCCACCACGCCGGTGGTGGCCGCCAGCAGCGCGCCCACGAACACCACCGCCAGGGCCAGTCCCCCGCGCACCGGGCCGAACACCTGGCCGACGGTCTCCAGCAGATCCTCGGCCATGCCGCTGCGCTCGAGAATGATGCCCATGAAGGTGAAGAAGGGGATGGCCAGCAGCGTTTCGTTCTGCATGATGCCGAACACCCGCAGCGGCAGCGCCTGGAACAGGGTCTCGGGGAACAGCCCGGCCTGGATGCCGAGCACGCCGAACACCAGCCCCGTGGCGGCCAGGGAGAAGGCCACCGGAAAGCCGGTGAGCAGGAAGAACAACAGCCCGGCGAACAGCAGCGGCACGAAGTTCTGGGCGATGAAGGCGCTCATCAACGGTCCTCCCGCCCGGCCTGGCGGTCATGGACGGCGATGGCCTGTTCATGCTTGCGCGCTTCGGCCGCCAGTTCCCGCGCCAGTTCTTCCTCCTGCTCGTGGCTGTGGCCGTGGCCCAGGGGGTCCGGGCCCAGCCCGCGCAGGAAGGCCACGCGCTTGATCAGTTCCGACAGGGCCTGCAGCAGCAGCAGCGCCATGCCCGCCGGCAGCAGGAAGTAGGCGGGCCAGCGGATCAGGCCACCGGCGTTCTGGGACATCTCGCCGGTTTCGAAGGCCTGCACGAACAACGGCCAGGCCAAGCTGGCCATGACGTAGCACAGAGGCACGAGGAAGAGCACGATGCCGGCGATGTCGATGAGGTTGCGCACCCGCGGCGAGAGACGGGCGGAGACGAAGTCGATGCGCACATGGGCATTCTTCAGGAAGGTGTAGCCCGCCCCCAGCAGGAACACCGCCGAGAACAGATACCACTGCGCTTCCAGCAAGGCGTTGGAACTGGTCTGGAAGGCCTTGCGCACGATGGCGTTGCCGGCCGAGAGCAGCACCGCCGCCAGGATGAGCCAGATGACGGTCTTGCCGACGATCTCGCTCATGGCATCGATGAGCCGGCTCAGCTTGAGCAAAGACGACACGGTGTTGTCCTCCTCGTGGAACGGGCGGTCCGGCGTCGTGGGCAGGACCTTGGCAGGACGCGCCGCCCGTGACGGCCCACCGCCCTATGATAAGCTAAGCTGCAACGCGCCCCAGTTGTGGAAAACCCTTGCCGGCCTTCGCCATTGCGCCCTGCGCAGCGCCCTCCGTCCGCCGGCGCAGCCTGTTCCATCGCCCCGCGCGCCGCAGCCCATGATCACCACCCGCATCTGCCTCGTGCGCCACGGCGAGACGGACTGGAACGTCCAGCGCCGCATCCAGGGTCATCTCGACGTGGCACTGAACGCTGCCGGTCGCGCCCAGGCCCGGGCCCTGGCGCTGCAACTGCGCGGCGAACGCTTCGCCGCTCTCTACAGCAGCGATCTGCTGCGGGCCCACCAGACCGCCGACGCCCTCGCCCATACGCTGGGGTGCGAACCGAGAAGCGAGCCCCAACTGCGCGAACGCCACTATGGGCGCTTCCAGAATCTCACCCACGACGAGGCCCGCAACCGCCACCCCGAGTGCTACCGCCGCCTCGAGGCCCGCGACCCCGACCACGATTTCCACGGCGGCGAGAGCCTGCACGCCTTCGCCCAGCGTGTGCGCCACTGCCTGGCGCAACTGGCCACCCGCCATCATGGCCAGCAGATCGTGGTGGTGTCCCACGGCGGCGTGCTGGACATCATGCGCCGCGTCGCCACCGCCATGGACCTGCGCGCCCCGCGCGATTTCGCCATCCCCAACGCCGCGCTCAACTGGCTGGAATTCAACGGCGCGCGCTGGCACCTGCTGTGCTGGGGCGAGCAACCGGCGGCGGGCCTGGACGAGTTGCACGGGTGATGACGACCCCCACCCTCCACGGCCCACGGAGGAACCCACGCCCGGGGGCGGCCCGGCGGCGGCATGATGAGTGCCCCCACGCTTCGCTGCCCCCCGAGGGGGCGCATGCCGCCTTGGGGCGGCCCGGCGGCGGCATGAGCACGTGCCGGCCCGGCATGACGCAGCGGCATGGCTGACTCCCCGATCGCCCGCGAGCACCCCCCGCAACCCGTTGGGGATGCACCCGAGCGCCTGCTGGCACTGGCCCGGGACTTCGTCGCCGAAACCCATCCCGGCCGCAGCCTGCCCGTGACCCTGGACAGCCGCCTGGAGCGCGACCTGGGCCTGGACAGCCTGTCCCGGGTGGAACTGCTGCTGCGGGTGGCGGAGATCTTTGGCCGCACCCTGCCCGAGACGGCGGTGGGCGAGGTGGAACAACTGGGCGACATCCTCGGCTACCTGGGCGCCGCGCCTGCCATCCCCACCACGCCTGCCGTACCTGTGACGCCAGCGCCGGCTGATGGCGAAGTGGTGGTGCCGGAGCACGCCACGACCCTGGTGGAGGTGCTGGAGTGGCATGCCGCGCGAGTGCCCGGGCGGCGCCACGTGCTGCTGCTGGGCGAGGGCGGCACGGCGGAGGAAATCAGCTACGGCGCGCTCCTTGAGGCCGCCCGCGGCGTGGCCACAGGGCTCATCGCGCGCGGCCTGCGTCCCGGCCAGACCGTGGCGCTGATGCTGCCCACCGGCCGCGACTACCTGGCCTGCTTCATGGGCGCCATGCTGGCCGGCGGCGTGCCGGTGCCCATCTACCCGCCGGCGCGGATGAAACAGGTCGAGGAGCATCTGCGCCGCCATGCCGGCATCCTCGCCAATGCCGGGGCGGCCTTCCTCGTCACCGTGCCCCAGGCGCGGGCCTTCGGCTGGCTGCTGGGCGCGGGCCGCGGCGGCCAGTGCGCCATCCTCACGCCGGACGAACTGGCCGTGCAGCCCCAGCCCGTCGCCCACCGGCCGAAGGCCGACGACCTGGCCTTCCTGCAATACACCTCCGGCAGCACCGGCGACCCCAAGGGGGTGATGCTCACCCACGCCAACCTGCTGGCCAACCTGCGCGCCATGGGCGCCACGGTGGGGGCGGGCGCTGCGGACACCTTCGTGAGCTGGCTGCCCCTTTACCACGACATGGGTTTGATTGGCGCCTGGTTCGCGCCGCTGTACTTCGGTTTCCCGCTGGTGCTGATGTCGCCCCTGGCCTTCCTGGCGCGGCCGGCGCGCTGGCTGCAGGCCATCTCGCGGCACGGCGGCACGCTTTCGGCGGCGCCCAATTTCGCCTTCGACCTGTGTGTGCGCAAGATCCGCGACGAGGAACTCGAGGGCGTGGATCTGTCGTCGTGGCGCTACGCCCTCAACGGCGCCGAGCCGGTGAGCCCGGCCACGCTGGAATCCTTCGCCGCCCGCTTCGCTCGCTGGGGCCTGAAGCGCGAGGCGTTGAATCCCGCCTACGGCCTGGCGGAGTGCTCCGTGGGCCTGACGTTTCCGCCCCTGGGGCGCGGGCCGCGCCTGGACATCATCGACGCCGGGGTGCTGGCGGAGCGGGGCGTGGCCGAGCCTGCCGGCCACGAGGAACACGCCCTGCGCCTGCCGGGCTGCGGCTTCCCCATCCCCGGCCACGATCTGCGCATCCTCGGCGAGGACGGCCGTGCGCTGCCCGAGCGGCGCGTGGGCCGCATCGAGTTCCGCGGACCCTCCGCCACCGCCGGCTATTTCCGCAACCCCCAGGCCACGGCACGGCTGCTGCACGAGGGCTGGCTGGACACCGGCGACACCGGCTACCTGGCCGACGGCGAGCTGTTCGTCACCGGCCGCGTCAAGGACGTCATCATCCGCGGCGGGCGCAACATCTATCCCTACGAGCTGGAGCAGGCCGTGGGCGAACTGCCCGACGTGCGCCGCGGCTGCGTGGCGGTGTTCGGCGTGGCCGACGGCGTGGGCGCGACGGAGCGCCTGGTGGTGCTGGCCGAGACCCGCGAGACCGACGAAGGAAAGCGCGAGCGCCTGCGCACCCTCATCAACGACGCCGCGGTGGACGTGGTGGGCATGGCCGCCGACGAGGTGGTGCTGGCGCCGCCCTACACCGTGCTCAAGACTTCCAGCGGCAAGATCCGGCGCGCCGCCTCGCGCGAAGTCTACCTGCGCGGCGAGGTGGGCGCCGCGCTGCCGCCGGTGTGGCGGCAGATGCTGCGCCTGGCCCTGCCGGTGGCGCGGGCGCGCCTCGACCAGTGGCGCCGGCGCGCCGGTCCCTGGCTCTACGGCGCCTGGGCATGGCTGGCGCTGGTGGTGCTGGGCCTGCCGGTGGCGGCGGCCATCATCGCCCTGGGCCAGTCGCCGCGGGCGCAGCCCGGCCTGCGCCGGCTGGCGCACCTGGGCGCGCGCGCCTGGCTGGCCGCCGTGGCCCTCCCGGTGCAGGCCCGCGGGGTGGACCGCCTGCCCGCTCGCGGCCACATGCTGGTCGTCAACCACGCCAGCTACCTCGACGCCGTGATCCTGTTCGCCCTGCTGCCGCCGCGCGCCGCCCACGTCTTCGCCGCCAAGGCGGAGTTCGCCGCCGGATGGATCACCCGCCGCTTCTTTTCGGGGCTGGGCGGCCTGTTCGTGGAGCGCACCGAGGCGCGCCGCGGCGCCGACGACGTGGCCACCGCCACCCACCTGCTGCGCTGCGGCCACAGCATGGCCGTGTTCCCGGAAGGGACCTTCGGCCCCGAGGCCGGCCTGCGCGAATTCCGCATGGGCGCGTTTGTGGCCGCCGCCCGCGCCGGCGTGCCGGTCGTCCCCGCGGCGCTCACCGGCACCCGCGAGGCGCTGCGCGACGGCACCTGGTGGCTGCGCCGCCACCCGGTGTGCTTCACCGTCGGCGACGTGCTCATCCCCTCGGGGGACGACTGGTCCGAGGCGGCGCGGCTGCGCGAGGCGGCGCGGGCGGCGGTGCTGGGGATGTGCGGGGAGGAGGCAGGCGTTCCCGCTCACTGAACTTGCGGCATGCGCCTTTCGTCGTCATCCCCACGGTGGATCGCGGGTGCGACTCAAACCGATGTGGAAATGCGGCCCCGTTCCCGGCCGGAACAACGGGCCAGGGGGATGGGTTGCCCGGCATGGATTCCCGCTCTTGTTGCGCTGACTGCTGAAGAGTCCTTTGGGTTCGACCCGCCGTGGGTGGGGGTGAGGCGGGCCGGCCCGGGTCCTCATGCGCTCTGCGGCCTTCGGCTGCCCTCAGCGGGTGACGGCGGACCGGCCGGGTCCGCAAACTCGGCTTCGCCTCGGACAGCGGACCCGGATCCCCCGGTCCGCCGTCACCCGCTTCGGCTTGACCGAAATCGGACCCGCGCCGGCCCGCCTCGCCCCCATGGAACGCCGGTGGCATACCACGGGTTTGAATAGCGGCGGTTGATTCGCGGCACCGCTCGCAATGACCACCGCGGCATGCGCCGGAAGACCAACAAACCCTCGCACCGCGACCACCCAGCGCAAGCAAACCCGCGAAGGTTTTTCTTCCACACGAACCCAACCCCACTTCGGCCCACGCTGGCAATCCACATCAGATTGAATCGCAGCCGTGAATCGACCGCTCCCCGGAGCGCCTCATGCCCCCCATGCTACAATTCCGCTCCCTCCCCGGAGCTTGCGCCCATCATGTTTTCCTCCCACAGCACCCTCGCCAAAGTCGATCCCGAAGTCTGGCAGGCGATCCAGTCCGAGAACCGCCGGCAGGAAGATCACATCGAGCTGATCGCCTCGGAGAACTACGTCTCCCACGCGGTGCTGGAGGCCCAGGGTTCGCAACTGACCAACAAGTACGCCGAGGGCTATCCGGGCAAGCGCTACTACGGCGGCTGCGAATTCGTGGATATCGCCGAACAACTGGCGATCGACCGGGCGAAGAGTGGTTCAACGTCGTCGCCTACGGGTTGAACGAGAAGGAAGAAATCGACTACGACCGCATGGAGGCGCTGGCCCACGAGCACAAGCCGCGGCTGATCATCGCCGGTGCTTCGGCTTACGCCCTGCGCATCGACTTCGAGCGCTTCGCCAAGGTGGCGAAGGCCGTGGGCGCGGTGTTCATGGTGGACATGGCCCACTACGCCGGACTGATTGCCGCCGGCTTCTATCCCAATCCGGTGCCCCACGCCGACGTCGTGACCACCACCACCCACAAGACGCTTCGCGGTCCGCGCGGCGGCCTGATCCTGATGAAGGCCGAGCACGAGAAGGCGATCAATTCCGCCATCTTCCCCGGCCTGCAGGGTGGCCCGCTGATGCACGTCATCGCCGGCAAGGCCGTGGCGCTGAAAGAGGCGATGAAGCCGGAGTTCCGCAACTACCAGGAGCAGGTCATCGACAACGCCCGTGTCATGACGCGCGTGCTGTCGGAGGAGCGCGGCCTGCGCATCGTTTCCGGGCGCACCGAGAGCCACGTCTTCCTCGTGGATCTGCGCGCCAAGAACATCACCGGCAAGGAGGCCGAGGCCGTGTTGGGAAGCGCCCACCTGACGGTGAACAAGAACGCCATCCCCAATGATCCGCAGAAGCCCTTCGTCACGTCCGGCATCCGCATCGGCACGCCGGCCATGACCACCCGCGGCTTCACCGAGATCGAGGCCGAGCAGGTGGCACACCTCATCGCCGACGTGCTGGACGCGCCAGGCGACGAGGCCGTCATCGAGCGCGTGCGCGCTCGGGTGGCGGAGCTGTGCAAGCGCTTCCCGGTGTATGGCGCCTAGCAGCCTGTCGGACTTGAGACTGATCTACTGCGCCGGTGGGAGAGCGGTCCATTTTTCCCCGATTCTTCGTTGCATAGCCCCACTATGCGCCTCAGCATCGGGAAAAACTGTCCTCGCTCTCCCACTCGGCTCGCTACGATCGCTCAAGTCCGACAGGCTGCCAGCGGCGCCCGCCTGGCATCTTGCGCCGCCACCGTTGCATCGGGCGCGCGCCTGCGCCCGCACCGGCCGGGCGCCGAACGCCCACCGGCGTACCTCTCCGTGAGCGGCAACGGTCATGAAATGCCCGTTCTGCGGTGATCGCGACACCCAGGTGGTGGACACGCGCGAGAACGAGGACGGCGACATCGTGCGCCGACGGCGTCGCTGCCCGCGCTGCGAGAAGCGCTTCACCACCTTCGAGCGCGTCGAACTCAAGCTGCCGCAGATCGTCAAGCGCGACGGCAGCCGCGTGGACTTCGACCGCGACAAGCTCAAGGCCAGCATGACGCTGGCGCTGCGCAAGCGCCCCGTTCCCATGGAGGCGGTGGAGGCGGCCATCGGCCAAATCGAGGAGCGCCTGCTCACCCTGGGCGGGCGCGAAGTCCCCAGCGTGCAGGTGGGCGAACTGGTGATGCGCGAACTGCGCAAGCTGGACAAGATCGCCTACGTGCGCTTCGCCTCGGTGTATCGCAACTTCGCTGACGTGGATGAGTTCTCCGAGGTGGTGCGCGAAGTGCGCGGGCCGCGCCCGCCGCGCTCCCGGGAGTGAGGGGCGTGAGCATCCCCCGCGGCCCCTTTTCCGCCGCTGACCACGGCCACATGGCCCGCGCCCTGCAACTGGCGCGGCGCGGGCTCTTTACCACCACCCCCAATCCCCGGGTCGGCTGCGTGCTGGTGCGCGACGGCCGCGTCGTGGCGGAGGGCTGGCACGAGCGCGCCGGACTGCCCCACGCCGAGGTGCTGGCCCTGCAGGCTGCGGGTGAAGCGGCGCGTGGCGCCACCGCCTACGTCAGCCTCGAACCCTGCGCCCACCACGGCCGCACACCACCCTGCGCGGAGGCCCTGCTTGCGGCGGGCGTGGCGCGAGTCGTGGCGGCGATGGAAGACCCCAACCCGCTGGTGGCGGGGCAGGGGCTCGCGCGCCTGGCCGGGGGCGGCGTGGCGGTGGCCTGGGGACTGCTGGAGGCCGAGGCGCGGGAACTGAACATCGGTTTCGTCGCCCGCATGTCCCGCAGCCGGCCATGGCTGCGGCTCAAGACCGCCGCCAGCCTGGACGGCAAGACGGCGCTGCTCAACGGCCGCAGCCAGTGGATCACCGGACCCGACGCGCGTCGCGACGCCCATGCCTGGCGGGCGCGCTCCTGCGCCGTGCTCACCGGCATCGGCACGGTGCGCGACGACGATCCGCGCCTGACGGTGCGGGACGTGCCCACCACCCGCCAACCCCTGCGGGTGGTGGTGGATGGTCGCCTGGAAACGCCGCTCGAGGCCCAGGTGCTGGCCGGGGGCAACGCGCTGGTAGTGGGCGCCGCGGGCAATTCCGCCCGCAAGGCCGCGCTGCGCGAGCACGGCGCGGAGGTAATGCTGTTGCCCGACGCGGCCGGCAGGGTGGATCTGGCGCTTCTCATGCAGCATCTGGCCGCTCGTGGCATCAACGAGGTGCTGGTGGAGGCGGGCTTCAGGCTCAACGGCGCTCTGCTTGAGGCCGGAATCGTGGATGAACTGCTGCTCTACCTTGCCCCCTGCCTGGTGGGCGACGCCGCCCGGGGCATGTTCAACCTGCCGGCACTGGAAGACCTCTCGGGCCGCCGCGACCTGCTCCTTCAAGACGTGCGCAAGATCGGCGCGGACCTGCGCATCGTCGCCCGCCTGGCCTGATCCTCTCGCCCCTGCGTGAGATGTCTCCGGTCACCGCCGGGGTACAGTTGTCTCATGGCGCGTTCACGCCGGATGGGGGACGAGGCGTGACTTTTCACACACATTTACGTGCCGGAAGCCGGGTTGATCCCAAGTACGTATTGACCTCTCCGGGGAAAAAAGAGTAGCGTATTCCGAGGGTAATGCTTACCTTTTCAGTCAGTGCCGACAAAGCACTCGTAGCAAGCTGAAATAAAACAATAAACCATCGTCCAACTGCGCGCAGGTCGCTCGGGAAATGGGGTGCAACATGCGGGAGGGTAGCCGGCCTTACGGTATGCGGATCGCGGCGCGATCGCGCGGCCATGGCTCTGGTTTCGTCCGGCGGTGCAGCTCGATCCAGGCGGGTGCGCGCATTGCGGGGGCACCGTGAACTCCAGCCGATTTGTCCGTCTCTTCCTTGCCAGTCTGCTCCTCGGCTTCCATGCCGCGCCGGCGCTGTCCCAACAGTGCGCCACGCCGGGGCGCGACGGCTCCCCGACCATCGCCGGGGTCGTCAATACCTACTACGTCGGCGCCGGGGTGGCACCTGCCGGGGGCAACTCGGTGACGGTGGCGGGGACGGCGGGTCGCGGCGCTGTGGCCACATTGGCGGCCGGCGACCTGATCCTCGTCATGCAGATGCAGGACGGCACCGACATGATCGTCGCCCAGGGGAGCAGCTACGGCAGCATCGAACCGGCCAAGTCCCCGGCAGGCAGGTACGAGTTCGCGGTGGTCACGGGGGTGGCGGGCAACACCATCGGCGTGGCGACGCCGCTGCGCAATACCTACCATCAGGATCCGGCCGTCAACAAGACCTTCCAGGTGGTGCGCGTGCCGCAGTATCAGGCGGCCTCGATTGCCGGGACGGTGACTTCCGCACCCTGGGACGGGCTGAGTGGCGGCCTGGTGGTGCTGGACGTGGTGGGGCAGCTCACCGTCGGCGGCAGCATCGATGTCTCCCGCCAGGGTTTCCGCGGCGGCGGCTGGCGCGCGGCCGCCGGTGCCGGACCCGGTTTCAGTGAATTCACCTATTTCGAGCCCATGCCCCTGGGCGCCCACGGCATGAAAGGCGAGGGCTTCGCCGGCACGCCCGACGTGGTGCGCGAATACGGCGTCGTGCCCGCCACGGTGACGCTGGTGGCCACGGGCCGGACCTACGCCGGCGGTTCGCTGGGTCGCGGCGCGGCGACCCAGGCGGGAGGCGGCGGCAACGACGGTTTCCCGGCCACGAACGAAGAGAACTCCGGCGGCGGCGGGGGTGGCAACGGCGGCGTGGGTGGCCACGGCGGCTACAACTGGTCGCGTTTCGGTACTCCGATCGTCGTCGGGGGAGGGGTCGGCGGCATCGGCGGACGGGGGCGCGCGGACTTTCTCGGCGGTTCGTCCAGCGCGGCCGGATTTGCCTTCCTCGGCGGCGGCGGTGGCGCGGGGACATCCAACAACCTTCCCGGCAACCCCAACAGCAGCGGTGCGGGCGGTGGCGGCATCGTCGTCGTGCGGGCCGGTTCGATTGCTGGCGCCGGCTCGATCATCGCCGACGGCGCGGCCGCGCCAGACATCGTGACGACGGGCGGGCAGTGTGCGGCGGGCGATTTCGCCCAATGCGATGCCTCGGGCGGCGGCGGGGCAGGCGGCAGCGTGGTTCTCATTTCTCGCGATGCGGCGAGCGTGGGCGGTGTCGTTGCGCGCGGCGGCAATGGCGGCAGCCTGGTGGGCGTCGAGCATGGGCCGGGCGGCGGCGGGGGTGGGGGCTTCAGTTTCCGTACGCCCAACATTTCCACTGCCGTGAACCTGGCGGGCGGGCCCAACGGCACCGTCGCCGGGGGGTTGCTGGCGCCGAACTACGGGGCTACGGGTGGTGGTTCGGGCGTGGCGGCCAGTGGTGCCGCGCCCGACCTGGGCGCCCTGGCAGGCTCCGAATGCCGGCCGGCCATCGATGTCGTCAAGGCCGCCGGAACGGTCAGCGGCGCGGCGGCCACGGCCCCGGCGGCGGCCTTCGAGGTGCCCTACACGATCCGCATGCGCAACACCGGTGCGGTGGCGCTGGGCAACGTCCAGGTGGTGGATAACCTGGCGGCGACGTTCGTCACAGGAAGTCCGGCCACCGCCATCCGTGCCGGCTCCTTTGTCGTGACGCCCGCGGGCGGTGCCACGGCGGGGCAATGCGCCGGGCCGGCGGCGGCCTACGACGGTCGCGTCAATCTCACCCTGCTGCGCGGCGACCAGACGCTGCAGCCCGGCCAGGGCTGCGACGTGGCCTTCGGCGTCGTGGTGACCTATCCGGCCGCGGCCAGCGTGCCCACCGATGCCCAGAACAACAGCGCCTACGCCAGCTCGGCACCGACGCCGAATGCCGGCGGCAGCTTCACCGGCGCGACCTGGACGCCGCCGGCCGGCGCCACCGTGACGGATCGCTCCACCAACAGCGCCACCCCGCCCACGGCACCCAATGCCGACACGCCCACGCCCACGCCGGTCATGGTGGGCAACTCCGGCATCACCGGCAAGGCGTGGCGCGACACCAACCACAACCGCAGCTTCGACGCCGGCGAGGCGCCGCTGGCGGGCTGGAGGGTGCAGGTGTTCCGCGGCACCGGAACCACGCCGGTGGCGGAAACCACCACCGATGCGGCGGGCAATTACCAGTTTGCCGCCCTGCCGCCTTCCACTCCCGGCAATACGGCCACGAACTACGCCGTGCGCTTCCTCAGCCCCACCGGCGAGATCTTCGGTACGCCGGTGTCCGCGGATCCGGTGCCGGCGCGCAACGGCACCATCGGCCAATTCGGCATCGAGGGCCTGGCCCTGGTGCCCGGAGCGGCCACCATCAACCAGGATCTGCCGCTGGACCCGCAGGGCGTGGTCTATGACTCGGCCACGCGCCAGCCGGTGGCCGGCGCCAGTGTCACGGTGACTGGGCCGGCCGGCTTCGACCCGGCCACCCACCTGTTCGGCGGCGCGGGCAGTCAGACCGTCACCACGGCGGCCACGGGCGAGTACCAGTTCCTCCTCATGCCCACGGCGCCCGCCGGCACCTACACGCTGACCGTGTCGGCGCCCAACTTCACGGCCCCCTCGGCGCTGATCCCGCCCCAGGCCACCGCCCTGGATCCCACCGGTGGTCCCAGCCCCTATCTGGTCCAGGCCCAGGCAGCGCCTCCCTCCGGTGCACAGCCCACCATCTATTACCTGGCGCTGAGCTTGGCGCCGGGCGACCCCAACATCGTGAACAACCACATCCCGGTGGATCCGCTGGTGGCCGCGCAGGCGTTGTTCATCCAGAAGCAGGTGGATCGGGGCATCGCCGAACTGGGCGACTCGGTGATGTACACCATTACCGTGCGCAATCCCAACGCCACCGTCTACACCGGCGTGAGCGTGGTGGATCGCATGCCGGCGGGCTTCCGCCTCATTCCCGGTACGGTGCGCCTGGCCAGCGGCGGACCTCCGCTGTCGCGCCCGGACCCGGCCGGCGCGCCCGGACCCGTCACCACCTACGACATCGGCACGCTGGCGGCCAACGCCACGGCCACGCTCACCTACCGCGTGCGCATCGGCGTCGGCGCGCTGGAAGGCGACGGCGTCAATCGCGCGCAGGCGCGTTCCGGCACGGCGGTATCCAACGTCGCCACGGCGCGGGTGCGGGTGCAGGGCGGCGTGTTTGCCCGGGAAGGCTGCGTCGTCGGCAAGATCTTCGTCGACTGCAACCACAACCGCGTCCAGGACGGCCCCAACGAGGTCGGCATCCCTGGCGTGCGCCTGTACTTCGAGGACGGCACCTTCCTCATCTCCGACGAGGAGGGCAAGTACAGCATCTGCGGCCTGCGGCCCATCACCCATGTGCTCGGGGTGGATCGCACCACCCTGCCGGTGGGCGCGCGGCTGGTGGATTCCAGCACCCGCCACGCCGGCGATCCCAACAGCCGCTTCGTCGACCTGAAGGTAGGCGAGTTGCACCGCGCCGACTTCGTCGAGGGCTCCTGCAGCGAGTCGGTGCTCGACCAGGTGAAGGCGCGGCGCGCCCGCGGACCTGTGCGCGGGCCGGAGACGGAGAAGTCGGGCATCGGCTTTACCGTGGCCCCGGGCGAGCGGGGCGCCCTACGACCTCCACGACAGGAGCCGCCGGACAAGCCGATCTTCTTCGATTCCAGCCGCAAGGGCGTGGCCGATCCGCGCCACGCGCCCTGCGCCACCGACGCCGTGTGCATGAAGGGGGGCCAGAAATGAAAACGCGCCTCCAGCAGCTTCGCCTGTCCATGATGGTGGCCGCCCTGGCCCAGGCCGGGCTGGCCCTGGCCGAGACGCCGGCCGCCGAGTTTTCCGCCTGCGAGCCGGGGGCGACGAGCTTCGGCCAGATCATCCCTGATCGCAGCCTTAACGCCGGCAACAGCAACCTGCCGCCCCGCGCCTCCGAGGTCGGCCTGCGGGCGGCGCAACTGCTGCCCGACGACGGGCGCATCGTCATCGCCGTGTCCGGCGACAGTGCGCCGGCGGACGGTGTGTCGGCGCTCAAGGTGGGCGTGCGCATCTTCGACGCCCAGGGCAATCCCCTGCGCGAGCCCACCCGGGTGACGCTGGAATCCGAGCGCGGCCAGTTCCAGGCGGTCGATGCCGACAACATGGTACCGGGGGTGCAGGTGGTGGTGCAGGGCGGGGCCGCCTGCGTCAATCTGGTGGCACCCCACGAGGCCGGCGACAGCCGCCTGCGCGCCAGTTCCGGCCGCGTCGAGGCGGAGGGCACCCTGGCATTCGTGCCCGACCTGCGGCCCATGATCGCCGTGGGCATCGTCGAGGGGCAGGTCAACCTCAAGAAGATCAAGCAGCAGGATCTGGCCCCCGCCACGCCCAACGACGGCTTCGAGGAGGAGCTGCGCCACTTCGGCAGCGGCTTCGACGAGGGCAAGGGTTCCGTCAATGGCCGCGCCGCCGTCTTCCTCAAGGGCAAGATCAAGGGCGATGCACTGCTCACCCTGTCCTACGACAGCGAAAAGCCCACCCGCGACAAGCTGTTCCGCGACATCAACCCGGAACAGTTCTACCCGGTGTATGGCGACGCCTCCATCAAGGGCTTCGAGGCCCAGAGCAGCAAGCGCCTGTACGTGCGGGTGGACAAGGGCAGGTCCTACCTGCTCTACGGCGACTTCCACACCCAGGAATACCACCGCCAGGGCCAGGTGCAGGCCCAGAGTTTCGGCCAGTATTCGCGCAGCCTCACCGGGGCCAAGGGCCACTACGAAGACGAGCGCGTATCGGTGACCGCCTTCGCCACCCGCGACTCCCTGCGCCAGATGGTGGAGGAGCAGCCCGGGCGCGGCATCTCCGGGCCGTATTCGGTGAGCAACCCCAACGGCGTGGCCAACTCGGAGCGCGTGGAGATCATCACCCGCGACCGCAACCAGCCCTCCGTCATCCTGCGCAGCGTGCTGCTGGTGCGCTATGCCGACTACGACTTCGAGCCCTTCTCCGGGCGCATCCTGTTCCGCCAGCCGGTGCCCGGGGTGGACGAGAACCTCAACCCGGTGTCCATCCGCGTCAGCTACGAGGTGGACCAGGGCGGCCCGCGCTTCTGGATCGGTGGCCTGAGCGGCCAGGTGAAGCTCACCGAGGGCATCGCCGTGGGCGGCTCCTACGTCATGAACGACGAGCCGCGCCCGGCCACGCCGCTGCCTGCGGGCACCCTGCCCACGGTGCGCCAGTTGAAGAGCGTCAACACCACCATCCGCCTGGGTGAACAGACGTACTTCGTGGCGGAGGCGGCGCGGTCCGAGGACATCACCGAGCGTGCCGGCAACGCCGCGCGGGTGGAACTGCGCCACGACGGCGAAGACCTCCAGGCCCGGGTGCTGGTGGCCCGCACCGATCCGGAGTTCGTGAATCCCTCGGCGCCCATGCAGTCCGGCCGCGCCGAGACTAGCGCCCGAGCCACCTATCGGGTCACGCCCGACACCGACCTGGTGGGAGAGGCCGTCCGCTCCGAAGACCGCACCACCGACGCCCGCCGCGACGCCGCCCAGGTGGCCCTGCGCCACCGCCTCACCCCCGACACCGAGATCGAGGCGGGCGTGCGCCGGGTGAAGGACGACAACGCCGGCCCGCTCATCACCGCCCCCGGCGCCACGCCCTGGGACCCGTTCTCGGTCAACGCCGGCTACGGCCTGGGCAGCGGGCTGTACGCCCCCACCACGGCGCTGATCCCCGCCACCGCCACCGGCCGCGCAGCGGATGCGGACCTGCTGTCGGCGCGGTTGAAGGTAAGCCATCGTTTTGCGCCCAACCTGCGCCTTTTCGGCGAGGCGGAGGTGGATACCGAGAACAGCCGCAACCGCATGCTGGCGGTGGGCGGCGACTACCTCATCTCCGAGCGCACCCGCCTCTACGGCCGCCACGAGTTCGTCAATACCCTGGGCATCACCGGCCTGGCCAGCGGAACGCCGGGGGCGGCCTCGGTGCTGGGCCTGGCCACGGAGTACATGCGCGACGGCCAGTTGTTCAGCGAATACCGCCTGCGCGACGCCATCGAGGGGCGCGAGGCCTACGCCGCCATGGGCCTGCGCAACCTGTGGACCCTGGGGCCGGGCCTGCGCCTGCACACGGCACTGGAGCGCCAGCAGTCCCGGGCGCTCAACGGCAACACCGCCCACGCCGCCGCGGTCGGCTTCGACTACACCGCCGATGCGCGCAGCAAGTTCGCCGGGCGCCTGGAATTCCGCCAGGACGTGGCGCGCAACTTCGTGCTCAGCACCCTGGCGGCGGACACCAAGCTGGACCGGGACTGGACCCTGCTCACCCGCAACTACTTCGCCACCAGCCGGGCACGCGGCGACCAGGCCGTCGATCTGGGCATGCAGTGGCAGGACCGCTTCCAGATCGGCGTGGCATGGCGCCAGACCGACCGCAACGAGTGGCACGCCCTGGGCAAGTACGAGTTCAAGGTGGAGGAAGACAGCTCCGCGGCCAACACCTTCGACCGCCGGGCGCACATCCTGTCGGCCCACTTCAACTACCAGCCGGAACTCAAGTTCGTCCTGTCCGGGCGCGTCGCGGGCAAGTGGGTGGACGAGATGCTGGGGGGCGTGGCCTCCAATTACAGCGCCCGCCTCGTCTCCGGGCGCGCCATGTACGACGTGACGCCGAAATGGGACGTGGGCGTCCTGGGCAGCGTCATGTGGAGTTCCCTCGGCGAATCCGTGCAGCGCGGCATCGGCGTCGAGACGGGATACCGGATGATGGAGAACCTGTGGGCCTCGGTGGGCTACAACTTCACCGGTTTCTCCGACCGGGACCTGGTGGAAAGCGAATACACCCGCCGTGGCTGGTTCCTGCGCCTTCGCTTCAAGTTCAACGAGGATCTGTGCGGTTCGCGGGATCCGCAGGTCAACCGTGCCATTGCCACCACACAGTAAGGACGCGACATGAAGAAGCAAAACACCCTCGCCGCCGCCGTGGTGGCCTCGACGCTGCTGGCCGGCTGCGCCGTCAACCAACCCATCAACCAGCCCGCCGACCGCATCACCGACCCGGCCATCCAGGGCGACCTGGGCGCCATCGGCAAGCTGCACCAGCGGCTCAAGGCGCTCAACGACAAGGGCCTTGCGGCCGGCGACTACCATTACTGCAAGGCGCTGGCGTGGGCCGACCTGGCGCGCGAGGAATATCACATGAACTACCGCAACGGCGCCGTCTCGCGCGACGCCGCGGCCCGGGCCGCGGCCATCGTGAGCGCGCTGGAGGCGGGGCAGAAGCCGGCCGACGATACCCCCCTCATCGCCGGCGCCGAGCGCATCCGTCCCGATCTGTGGGACAAGGCCAAGGCCCTGCGTGCCGACGCCGGCAAGTCCTGCGTCGCCTGCAAGGTGGCGCAACTGGAGGTGCAACTGGTGTGGGCGGGCTTTCGCCATGCCGATTCCGGCTGGCGCAACGCCAACCCCTACGTGCGCATCGCCGAGGATCTGGCGGCGCAGGCCCAGTCCGCTTCCTGCCCGGTGGCTGCGGCCCTGCCGGCGCCGGCCGTGCTGCCTGCCGAGGCGAAGCTCACCCTGGCGCCTGGTGCGCTGTTCCGCTTCGACCGGTCGGGGGCGGCCGACATGCTGGCCGAGGGCAAGGCGAAACTGGACGAATTTGCGGTGCGCGTGAAGGGCTGGAAACGGATCGATAGCGTCGTCATCACCGGCCATGCCGACCGCCTCGGCAGCCAGCGCTATAACCAGCCGCTGTCTCTCAAGCGCGCCAACACCATCAGGGACTACCTGCGGGGCCAGGGCATCGCCGAGAATCTGCTGCAGGTGGAAGGTGTCGGCGAGGCCGAGCCCGTCAAGGCCTGCGACGACCGATCTCCCCGCGGCAAGCTGGTGGACTGCCTGCAGCCCAACCGGCGCGTCGAGATCCACGCCCGGGGGATGAAGGAAGCGGCGACTGCGGCGAAGTAGCGCGGCGGCGAGGTAGCGCCGCCGCGGAGTCGGGACGGCGCCGCCCAAGCAGAGGATGGCGGCGCGACACGCCGGCGCGCGCCGCTGAGCCGTCAGCCTGCGTTGTCTCCGGCGCACACCGCGCAGCCCGGGTCGCGGGCCAGCGCGATGCTGCGCCACTCCATGGCCAGGGCATCGAGCAGCAACAGGCGTCCCGCCAGCGACTCGCCGATGCCGGCCAGCAGCTTCAGCGCCTCGGCCGCCTGCACGCAGCCGATGATGCCGGTCAGCGGGGCGAAGACGCCCATCACCGCGCAGCGCACCTCCTCGGCTTCGGCGTCCTCCGGGAACAGGCAGTTGTAGCAGGGTCCGTCCTGGCGGCGGCGATCAAAGACCGACACCTGGCCGTCGAATCGCACCGCGGCGCCGGACACCAGCGGCTTGCGATGGCGCACGCAGGCGCGGTTGATGGCGTGGCGGGTGGCGAAGTTGTCGGAGCAGTCCAGCACCAGGTCGACGCCGGCAACGGCCTCATCCAGCCCCGCGCCCGCCAGGCGCTCCATCCGGGCTTCCACACGCGTCTCGGGATTGATCTCCGCCAGCGTACGCCGCCCCGACAGCGCCTTGGGCGTACCGATGCCCGAGGTGCGGTGCAGGATCTGGCGTTGCAGGTTGGTCAGGTCCACCTCGTCGCCGTCGCACAGCACCAGCGTTCCCACGCCCGCCGAGGCCAGGTAGAGCGCCGCCGGCGAGCCGAGCCCGCCGGCACCGACCACCAGCGCGCGGGCATCGAGCAGACGCTCCTGGCCCTCGATGCCCAGTTGCGGAAGAAGGATGTGGCGGCTGTAGCGCAGCAGTTGCTGGTCGTTCATGGCGTTTCCTGCGGCGGAGGGTGCGTCGCCGCGCGGGCGTTCGACCGTCCGGTTCCGTCGAAACGCACCCTTCACGGGTGCCCGGCCGACACGCACCCTTCGGGGTGCTCAGCGATAGTCCCGCAGTTCCGGCGGGGTGTCGTCGTGGTCACCGTGGGGATGGTGATCCCAGGCCTGCACATAGATCTCGGTGGATTTCTTGATCAGGCGTTGCGGCGAGCACAGGTTGCGCAACTGGGTCTCCTCGCAGTAGCACACCAGGGCGCGCACCAGCTTGCTGTAGAGCGAACTGTCGAGATGGAAGCCCTGGCTCTCCAGCGCGCTTTCGAGACCCTCGAAGGAATACTCCGTGATGTCATAGGACACCGTCAGGGCCAGTCGCCCGGGCAAGGCTTCCACCTGCAGGTTCTCCAGTCCCTGCAACAACCCCAGCGCTTCCTCCGTCTGGCCTGGAGGAAGCTTGCCGAAACGGATCTCGCGCCGCTTGTGCAGGCCGGGCTGGGGCGTGAAACCCGCCGCCAGCCGCTCGCTGAGCGGTGGCGATCCGCTGCCTCGCTGGTGCGGGCTCATGGTGCGCTGTGCCTCCGTTCTCCGGGAGCGGGCTCCGGGCCGCGATGGCGGCGCGAGTGGCAAGCGCGCGCCGCTCGGGGGAGCATGCTCACTTGTTCTGGATGATCTGCAGACCCTTCAGCAGGTTGAAGGCCTGGACGAGTTGGTAGTCGTCCCTGGAACCCAGTTCCAGCGGCGCCTTGGGCGCGTCTTCCGCGCCCTCGTCGCGCGGCTTCTGCTTCGGTGTGCCGGAAGGCTTGGGCGCCACCTTCGGTGCGGCCGGTTCCTTGGCCTCGCCTTCGCGTTCCTTGTCGTTGATCAGGTGACGCTCCAGGTCGGCCTCGCGCAGACGCTGGCGGCTCTCGCCGTTGGGCGACTCGTCCACGTTGATGTCGGGGGTGATGCCCTTGGCCTGGATGGAACGGCCACCCGGCGTGTAGTAGCGCGCCGTGGTGAGCTTGATGGCGGTATTGCCGCCCAGCGGCAGGATGGTCTGCACCGAACCCTTGCCGAAGGTGGGCGTGCCCATGACCACGGCGCGGCGGTGATCCTGCAGGGCTCCCGCGACGATTTCCGACGCCGAGGCGGAGCCGCCGTTGACCAGCACCACCATGGGCACGGTCTTCACGGCCGGGGGCAGGGCCTTGAGGTAATCATCCCGCGTGCCGCGCAGGTAGTCCTCGGCGTTGGCGTAGTACTTGTGCTTGGCATCCTCCGTGCGGCCGTCGGTGGACACCACCAGCGTGCGCGGTTGCAGGAAGGCGGCCGAGACGCCGATGGCCCCGTGCAGCAGGCCGCCGGGATCGTTGCGCAGATCCAGCACCAGACCCTTGAGGGGGGCGGACTTGTAGAGGTTCTCCAGGTGCTTCACCAGCGAGGCCGCGGTGTTCTCCTGGAACTGGGTGACGCGCACCACGGCGTAGCCGGGTTCGACCATCTTCGACTTGACGCTCTGGACCTTGATGACCTCCCGCGTGAGCGTGACGACCAGCGGCTTGGTCTCGCCCTTGCGCGCGATGGTCAGCGTGATCTGGGTCTTGGGCTTGCCGCGCATGCGCTTGACGGCGTCGCTGAGGGTCATGCCCTTCACGGCGGTGTCGTCGAGCTTGATGATCAGGTCGCCGGCCTTGATGCCGGCGCGGAAGGCGGGGGTGTCCTCGATGGGCGACACGACCTTGACGAAGCCGTCTTCCATGCCCACCTCGATGCCCAGACCGCCGAATTCGCCCTGGGTGCCGACCTGCAGATCCTTGAAGGCGTCGGCGTCCAGGTAGGTGGAATGCGGATCGAGGTTGGACAGCATGCCGCTGACGGCGTGGGTGATCAGCTTCTTGTCCTCGATCTCCTCGACGTAGCCCGACTTGATGGCGTTGAACACCTCGGCGAAGGTGCGAAGCTCCTCCACGGGCAAGGGCGAGCCGGCCTCCTTGGTGGCATTGGCCGGAAAATTGAGGCTGATCAGCACGCCCCCAACCAGTCCGATGAGGACCAGCAAGGCTTGCTGCATGCGGCTGTGCATAAGATGTCGCTCCGACTGCGGGGTTGCGCGCTTCAACGCCTCGGGGCCGTGCGGACACCTGCCCGCCGCTCGCTGCGTTTCACTGCAGACTCACCCATTTCAACGGGTCGATGGCCTGACCCTGATATCTGATTTCAAAGTATAAACCGGATTCCGGGTTGCCGCCGCTGTTGCCCACGGTGGCGATGGCATCGCCCGACCTGACCGCATCGCCCACGGATTTCAGCAGCGATTCATTGTTGCCATAGACGGAGAGGTAGCTGGCGCCGTGGTCGACGATGACGAGATTGCCGAATCCCCGCAGCCATTCCGCGAACACTACCCGCCCGGTGGCGATGGATTTCACCTCCGCGCCACTGGCGGCGCGGATGAACAAGCCCTTCCAGGTGGCGCCTCCCTCCGCCCGGGGCGTGCCGAAGCGGTTCACCAGTTCGCCCCGGATGGGCAGGCGCAGGTGTCCGCGCAGGTGCGCGAAGGCGCCGTTGCCCTGGCTGGCGTCGGGGGTGCGCTCGTTGCGCGGACCCGGCGCCTCGGGGCGCGACGGAGATTCGTCCCGCTCCGACGGCCTAGGACGCGGCGCGGCCTTGGGGACGATGCGCGCCAGCCCCTCGATGATGCGCGCCAGGCGCTGTTCGTCGCGCTGCAGGCTGGCGATTTCCTTGCGCCGCGCCTGGATCTGGCCTGACACCTGGGCGAGCACCTCGCGCCGTTGCTCGTGCATGTCGACGAGCTTGGCCCGTTCGGCCACGCGGCGCTTTTCCAGATCCGCGAGTTCGTGGGTCTTGTGCTGCACCTGCCCGGCAAGACGGCTCTTTTCCGCCAGGGAGTGGCGCAGGTCGTCGATGAGGGATGCGCGGGCGCGGGAGATGCTGCCCATGTAATGGGCGTCGCGCGCCACCTGGTTGGGGTCGTCGCCGCCCAGCAACTGGCGCAGGGTATCCGTCTGGCCGGCGCGATACTGGCGGGCGAGCATGCGCCCGAGGCGTTCCTGCTCGCCGCCGATGCGTGTCTCCAGGCGGCGGGTATGGGCTTCGAGCTGCGCCAGTTCCCCCTCGGCGCTGCGCTGGGCGGCGCCCAGTTCGCGCAGGGCGCGGTTGGCCCCGGAGATCGCGCGCTCGCTTTCGCGCAGCCGTTCCCGGGCGTCGTTGCGGGTCTCCTCCGCCTGGCTGACTTCCTTGCGCAGGGATTCGATGCGTTCCTTGAGATCCCGCATCTCGCCGCGCTTGGCCTGCTCCTCGGCCGACTTGCGCTCGTTGGCAGGGGGCGCGGCGGTGGCGCCGCCGGCCGCCGCCATCAGCATGGCGCACAGCGTCGCCGCGACGCTTAGCCGCAGTAGATCACGGACGCCGCTGGACAAGGATGGCTTCGCCTGCGGGTACGATGGCGGCGCAACGGGCAAGCGCGCGCCGCTAGGCCTTTGCGCGGCCCTGGGCGGCGACCGCTTCCATGGCAGCCCTGATTGCCTCCGGGTCGCCCAGGTAGTAGTGGCGCAGGGGCTTGAGATCGTCGTCGAGCTCGTAGACCAGCGGCTGCCCGGTGGGGACGTTGAGGCCGACGATGTCGGCATCGGACACGCCGTCCAGGTACTTGATCAGCGCCCGCAGGCTGTTGCCGTGGGCGGCAATGATCACGCTCCTGCCCGCCTGCACCGTCGGGGCGATGGTGTCGAACCAGTAGGGCAGGAACCGGGCCACCGTGTCCTTGAGACACTCGGTGCGCGGAAGATCACCTGGCGCGAGGTCGGCATAGCGCGGATCGGCCGCCGCCAGGCGCGGGTCGCCCGCCTCCAGGGCAGGCGGCGGGGTGTCGTAGGCGCGGCGCCACACCAGCACCTGCTGGTCGCCGAACCTGGCCGCGGTCTGGGCCTTGTCCAGCCCCTGAAGGGCGCCGTAGTGGCGTTCGTTGAGGCGCCAGGAGTGGTGGACGGGGATCCACATCCGGTCCATCTCGTCGAGCACCGTCCACAGGGTGCGGATGGCGCGCTTGAGCACCGAGGTATAGGCCAGGTCGAAGGCGAAGCCCTCGGCCTTGAGCAATTCTGCGGCGGTGCGGGCTTCCGCCATGCCCTTTTCGGTGAGATCCACATCGGTCCATCCGGTGAACCGGTTTTCCTGGTTCCAGACGGATTCGCCGTGGCGCAGCAGAACGATTTTCTTCATGGTGGATGGGGGCTTGGCGAGAGAGAGTTGGGGGAGACCGGTGTGCGGCGGAGATGTGAACCATGTCCGCGCCCGGCAAAATGTGACGGATACGGCACCCATGCGGTAAAGTCGCTTATTTTATAATAAAGCCGGCTACCTTTCCGAGAGCTTACGCCGGTGCTCACGACCTTGGATCTCATCGACAGGCAGGAACACATCGAAACCGCCGCGCGGGCGCTGAAGTCCATTTCCCATCCGCTGCGGCTCAAGATCCTCTGCGTGATCGGCGACCAGGAAGCGTGTGTGCAGGAAATCGTGGAGGCCGTCGGGACCTCGCAGAGCAACATCTCCCAGCACCTGGCGATCCTGCGGGACAAGGGCGTGTTGCTCACCCGCAAGGATGCCAACCGGGTCTTCTACCGGGTGGGCGATGCCCGCACCCTGCAGCTCATCGCGCTGATGCGCGAGGTTTTTTGTGGCGTTCCCGCGCCACGTTGAGTGGCAGGGTCCGCGTTTCGACTGGCCGGCGTAGTATGCGTTTTGACCTGGCGGCGCAGTCCGCGTATCGACCCAGCCCCCTTTGCACCCATTCTCCGGAGGATCTGTGGAGTTCGTTCAGCAAAACCTGATGTGGATTGCCCTGGCGCTCATCAGCGGCGGGATGCTGGTCTGGCCGATGCTTCGTGGCGGCATGGGCGGGGCTTCGGTATCGCCGCTGCAGGCCACGCTCATGATCAACCGCGAGGACGCCATCGTCCTGGACGTGCGCGAATCCGAGGAATTCGCCCGCGGCCACGTGCCCAATTCGCGTCACTTCCCTGTGGGCCAGATCGACAAGCGCGTGTCGGAGTTGCAGAAGTTCAAGACCCGGCCGCTGATCGTGGTGTGCCATTCCGGCAACCGCTCCGGCGCGGCCTGCGGCGCGCTGCGCAAGCACGGCTTCGAGAAGGTGTTCAACCTTGCCGGTGGCATGGGAGCCTGGGAACAGGCCGGCCAGCCGGTCACCCGGAAGTCCTGAACGTGCCCCGGGTTACCATGTACACGACCGCCGTATGTCCCTATTGCATCCGCGCCGAGCAGTTGCTGACGCACAAGGGAGTGGGCGGGATCGACAAGATCCGCGTGGACCTGCATCCCGAACGGCGCGTGGAGATGATGGAGCGTACCGGCCGGCGCACGGTCCCCCAGATCTACATCGACGATTTCCACGTCGGCGGCTTCGATGACCTGGCGGCCCTGGACCGCGCCGGCAAGCTGGATCCCCTGCTGCAGGGAGCCGAGCACCCGTGAAGGGTGCGAGGCGACCGAGCGGCTTGTCTTTGCTGACCGAGACTCCCCCTTTATCAACCAACCGCAAACGGGCACCCCTTTCATGAGCGAGAACACCCAACCCGTCTTCACCATCGAGAAGGTCTACGTCAAGGACCTGTCCCTCGAGATCCCCCACGCGCCGCAGATCTTCCTGGAACGCGAGCAGCCCGAAGTGGGCGTGCAACTGCACACCGAGGGCGGGGCGCTGGACGAGGGCTTCTTCGAAGTCGGCGTCACCGTCACCGTCACCGCCAAGCTGGGCGAGCGCACCATGTTCCTGGTGGAGGCCAACCAGGCCGGCATCTTCCAGATCCGCAACATCCCGCAGGAGGACGTCGAAGGGGTGCTGGCCGTGGCCTGCCCCAACATCCTGTTCCCCTACGCCCGCGAGACCATCTCCAGCGTCGTCAGCCGCGCCGGTTTCCCGCCGGTGATGCTGGCGCCGGTGAATTTCGAGGTGCTCTACCAGCAGCGCCTGCAGCAGCAGGCCGGCGAGCGCGGCGAACTGCCCATCCAGTAAGGGGAGCCCCAGGCCATGCTGCGTGCCACGTTGCGCTTCGCCGTGCTGGTTTGGGCCGTGCTGGGCGCGGCCGGCACGGCCCGGGCGCTGGAATACCTTTCCGTCGCGGAGGCGGCGGTCGGCTACGACACGCCCTCCCGCCAGGGGCGCCCGCTGTGGATCGTGCTGCCCCAGACCCCGGTGGAGATGATCGTGAGCACGGCCGGCTGGTCCAAGGTGCGGGATTCCGAAGGCAGCATCTTCTGGCTTGAGCAGCAGCGGCTGGTGCCCAGGCGCACCGTGATCGTCAATGGCCGTGCCGAAGTGCGCCAGCGGCCCGAGGCCGCTGCGCCCGTTGTGTTCGAGGCGGACAACCGGGTGATCCTGGAACTGCTCGAACCCGCGCCACCGGGCTGGGCCAAGGTGCGTCACCGCGACGGCCAGACGGGTTTCGTGCGCGTCGTGCAGGTTTGGGGAACCTAGCGGCGCGCGCCTGTACCATGCGCCGCCGTTGTTTGCTCGCTCCGCTCGCCGGGTGACCATGCGCATCGCCATCCTCGGAGCCGGCGCTTGGGGCACGGCGCTGGCCGCCTCCCTCGGGCAGCATCACCCCCTGCGCCTCTGGGCGCGAAATGCGCGTCAGGCGCGGGAGATCCAGGAAACCCGCGAGAACCGCCGCTACCTTCCCGGCCATCATCTTCCCCCGAGCGTGCAGGTCGATCCGGACCTGCACGCCGCGGTGGCGCAGGCCGACCTCGTCCTCGCCGCCGTGCCCCTGGCCGCGCTGCGCACCACCATGGCGGGGCTGCACGCGACGGGGTGTCGCGCGCCGCTGCTGTGGGCGTGCAAGGGTTTCGAGCCGGAGACCGGCCGGCTTGCGCATCGCGTCGTGGCCGAAGAACTGGGTGAGGACCTTCCCTGCGGCGCGCTGACCGGCCCCAGCTTCGCCGAGGAAGTGGCCCGCGGCCTGCCCACCGCCGTCACGCTTGCGGCCCGCGATCTCGCCTTCGCCACCGCCACGGTGCGGGCGCTGAACACGCCCAGGCTGCGCCTTTACGCCAGTGACGACCTGGTGGCCGCGGAGGTGGGCGGCGCGGTCAAGAACGTCATGGCCATCGCCGCCGGCGTGGCCGACGGCCTGGGCTTCGGGCTCAACGCCCGCGCCGCCCTGGTGACCCGCGGCCTGGCCGAGATCGCCCGCCTCGGTGCCGCCCTGGGTGCGCGGCGCGAATCCTTCATGGGCCTGGCCGGCCTGGGGGATCTGGTGCTCACCTGCACCGGCGACCTCTCCCGCAACCGCCGCGTCGGCCTGGCCCTGGCCGAAGGGCGTCCCCTGGACGACATCCTCGCGGGCCTGGGCCACACCGCCGAAGGCGTGGGCAGCGCCCGCGAAGCCGCCCGCCTGGCCGGCGAGCTGGGGGTGGACATGCCCATCACGCGCACCGTGTGCGGCATCCTCTTCGAGGGGCTGCCGCCCCAGCAGGGGGTGGAGCAGTTGCTGGCGCGCGATCCCAAGCAGGAATAGGCGCGCCGGCTACAGCAGTTCCAGCACCCGCTCCGGCGGCCGTCCCACCACCGCCCGCTCGCCCACCACGACGATGGGCCGTTCGATGAGGATGGGGTTGGCCGCCAGCACGTCGAGCCATTCCTCGTCGCCGAGCGCGCGGTCCTTGAACCGCGTCTTGTACAGTTCCTCGCCCTTGCGCACGATGTCCTCGGGGCGGGCGCCCAGCTTGCGCAGCAGCTCGCGCAGTTCCTCGCGGCTGGGCGGGGTCTTCAGATATTCCACCACCCGGGCATGCACACCCTGTGCTTCGAGCAGGGCCAGCGCGCCGCGCGACTTGGAGCAGCGCGGGTTGTGGAAGATGGAAACGGTCTCGCTCATGGGGGCACCTCTTTCTTCTGCCGGGATCAGGTTTGCGGCGCGCATGGTGTGCCATGCGCCGCCACGGCGCCGGCAAAGCCCAGTTGCCGCCACGCCTCGAACACCACCACCGCCACCGAGTTGCCCAGGTTGAGGCTGCGGTTGTTGGGCACCATGGGGAGGCGCAGCCGTCGCTCGGGGGCGAAGCCCTCCACCACCTCCGCCGGCAGTCCCCGGGTTTCGGGGCCGAAGACGAAGGCGTCGCCGGCCGCGTAGTCCGGCTGATCGTGCCGCCGGCCGCCATGGGTGGTGAGCGCGAACAGCCGCCGGCCCGCCAGGGCGGCGAGGCAGGCCGCCCAGTCCTCGTGCACCGTGACGCGGGTGAGGTCGTGGTAGTCCAGCCCGGCGCGGACCAGCTTGCGGTCGTCGATGCGGAAGCCCAGGGGCTTCACCAGGTGAAGCCGGGCGCCGGTGTTGGCGCACAGCCGGATGACGTTGCCGGTATTGGGCGCGATCTCGGGCTGGTAGAGCACCACGTCGAACATGGGGCGCCTGGCCTAAGCGTGGGCGTAGAGCTTGTGGTACAGCCCGCCGCGCTCCATAAGGCTGGTGTGGTCGCCTTCCTCCACCACGCGGCCGTTTTCGAACACCAGGATGCGGTCGGCCTGGCGCACCGCCGACAGGCGGTGGGCGATGATCAGCGTGGTGCGTCCGGCCAGAAACTGCGCCATGGCCTGGTGCAGGTGGCGCTCGGTGTCGGCATCCAGGGCCGAGGTGGCTTCGTCCAGGATCACCACCCGCGGGCGTCCCACGACCATGCGGGCGATGGCCAGGCGCTGGCGCTGGCCGCCCGAGAGGCGCACGCCGTTCTTGCCCACCACGCTGTCCAGCCCGCCCGGCAGATCGGCGATGAACTCCCGCAACTGGGCGATCTCCAGCGCCTGCCAGAGTTCGGCATCGGAGCAGTCGCGGCCCAGGGTCAGGTTGTCGCGCACGCTGGCGTTGAACAGCACGGGATGCTGCAGCACCACGCCCACGTGGTCGCGCACCGTCGGCCAGCCGATGTCGCCCACGTCTGCCCCGCCGTAGCGGATGGCCCCGGAGCGCAACGGGTAGAGCCCCAGCAACGCCTGCACCAGGGTGGACTTGCCGCCCCCCGAAGCCCCCACCAGCGCCACCTTCTCCCCCGGGGCGATGACGAGGCTGACGTCGTCCAGTACCGTTTCCCCCTCGCCGTAGGCGAAGCTGGCCGCATCCAGTTCCACTCCCACCGTGGCCTTGCCGGCGAAGGGATCGAGGCGCGCCTCGCCCTCCTCGGCCGGCTTCAGCGCCAGCAGGCCGTTGATGCGCGCCAGCGCGGCGTTGGCGGCATAGCCCGCGTACTGGATGTTGAGGATCTCCTGCACCGGCGCCATCATGAACCACAGGTAGCCATACACCGCCAGCATCTCGCCGATGGTGAGTCCCGAGTACAGCACCATGAACATCGCCAGCGCGCGGAAGGCGTCGAAGCCGGCCAGGAAGACGAAGAACGACACCCGGTTCATGGCGTCGGACTTCCATGCGTAGGCGGCGGCGTGCACGCGGATGTGGGCGGCGCGGTCGGTAACCCGCGCCAGGTAGTGGCGCTCCCGGTTCATGGCGCGGATCTGGTTGAGCGCGTCCAGGGTCTCGGTGAGCGCCTCCTGGAACACCTCGAAGGCCTGATTCTCGCGCTTCTTCAGCTCCTTGACCTTCTTGCCCAGCGTCGTGGACAGGGTGATGACCAGCGGATTGAGCAGCAGGATGAACAGCGCCAGTTGCCAGTTCATCCACACCAGCACCGCCGCCACCCCCACCAGCGACAGCACTGCCACCAAAAAGCCGGAAATCGACGCCCCGAGGAAGCTGTCCACCGCGTTCAGGTCGGTGACGAAATGGGAACCCACCCGCCCCGAGCCCAGGGTTTCGTACTCCGACAGGGCGATGTGCGACAGCCGCTGCAGCATGCGGGCGCGGATGCGGAACACCACCTCCTTCGACACCAGCGAGAAGGTCCGCGCCTGCCACACGTTGAGCAGGATGGAGATCACCCGCAGCCCCAGGGTGAGCGCCAGCGCCAGCAGGATGAACAGCGTCGGCCCCTGCCAGGCGGCGGGGAACAGCGGCCCAAAGAAGCCGATGAAGGCGCCGGGCTTGGCGAGCAACACCTCATCCACCAGCACCGGCAGGAACAGTGGCACCGGCACCGCGCACAGCACCGCCAGGATGGCGATGAGGTTGCCCCGAATCAGGGCACGGCGGTGCCCGCCCAGTTCGCGGCGGATGGATGGCCAGGTGATGGCCGCCTCGGGGATGGCTGGGTCGTCCGGAGCCAGGGCGCAGGCAGCAGCGGCAGCCGCGTCGTCCGGGGAAGCAATCACGGGCGCGGACACGTTGCGCTACGCCTCGGCATGGGGCAGCGCCCGCGCCGCCACGCAGCAGCTCACGGCTGCGGCGCCACGCGCGCGCAGCGCCTGGGCGCAGGCGTCAAGGGTGGCGCCGCTGGTCATCACGTCATCCACCAACAGCACCCGGCGCCCCGTCAGGTCCGCCGTGGCGCGCAGGGCGCCGCGCAGGTTGCGGTGGCGCTCCTCCAGCGGCAGGCTGGCCTGGGGCGGCGCCAGCCGGTCCTTCACCAGCGCTTCCACGGCCAGCGGCAGCCGCCATGCCCGGGCGAGGCGCCGCGCCAGCTCCGCCGACTGGTTGAAGCCGCGCCGCGCCAGCCGCTGCGGGTGGATGGGCACGGGCACCACCAGGTCCGCCGCCGGCGGCACCAGGCGGCGCACCATGGCCTCGGCGAACCAGGCGGCCAGAGCCGGGCGCTGGCCATACTTGAAGACCTGGATCAACTGGTCCAGAGGAAAGGCGTAGCGCCACACCGCCTGCGCGGCATCGAACGCCGGCGGCTCCCGCAGGCAGGCGCCGCAGGCGGTGCCGCCGGGCGAGGGCAGGGCGCACACCGGGCACGGCGGGCCGGACAGTCGCGGCAGTTCGGCGGCGCACTGCGCGCACAGCAGCGAGCCGGCGTGCGGCGCGGCACACAGCAGGCAGTCCTGGGGCAGGAGAGCGTCGAGCGCGGATCGGGCGCGACGGGCGGTGGCGGGGAGGTGGCGTAAAATGTGCGGCATGGTGCAGCCGAAGCCGAAGTCGCGCGCGACTTTTGCGCAAGTGTGCCGTGTCTGCCCGCCATTCTAACCACATCAGGATTGCCCCATGTCCCCAGCAGAGATCGCCGCGCCCCCCGCGAACCGCGCCCGGTGGAGCACCCGGGCGGTGGAGGCGCTGTTCGAGCGGCCCTTCGCCGACCTGCTGTTCCACGCCCAGCAGGTGCATCGCGCCCACTTCGACGCCAACGCCGTGCAGCGTTCCACCCTGCTGTCCATCAAGACCGGCGGCTGCTCCGAGGACTGCGGCTATTGCTCCCAGTCGGCGCGCCACGACACCCGCGTCGGACGCGACGAACTCATGTCCCTGGACGAGGTGCGCCACGCCGCCCGGGCCGCCCGCGACCAGGGCGCCACGCGCTTCTGCATGGGTGCCGCCTGGCGCGGGCCCAAGGACCGCGACATGGGAGAGGTGACGGCCATGATCCGCGAGGTCAAGGCCCTGGGGCTGGAAACCTGCGTCACCCTGGGCATGTTGAAGGACGGCCAGGCCGAGCAGTTGCGCGCCGCCGGGCTGGACTACTACAACCACAACATCGACACCGCCCCCGAGTTCTACGGCCGGGTCGTCACCACCCACACGTTGCAGGACCGCTTCGACACCCTGGACAAGGTGCGCGCCGCCGGCATCCACGTGTGCTGTGGCGGCATCGTCGGCATGGGCGAGTCGCGCCGCGCCCGGGCCGCCCTCATCGCCGAGCTGGCCAACATGGAGCCGCCGCCGGATTCCGTGCCCATCAACCACCTGGTGGCGGTGGAGGGCACGCCCATGGCCGGCGCCGAGCCGCTCGACCCCTTCGAATTCGTGCGCACCGTGGCCTGCGCCCGCATCGCCATGCCCACGAGCATGGTGCGGCTGTCCGCCGGGCGCGAGCAGATGTCCGACGAGCTGCAGGCGCTGTGCTTCCTGGCCGGCGCCAATTCCATCTTCTACGGCGAGCGCCTGCTCACCACCGACAACCCCGGCGCGGAGCACGATCAGCGGCTGTTCCAGCGCCTCGGCCTCAAGCCGGTGTGAAGCCCGGTGGAGCGCCGGGCCAGCCCCCCGGCAACCTCGACGCCCTTGCGGTGCGGCGCAACTTCGCCCGCGCCGCGCCGGGTTACAACCAGGCCGCGGCCCTGGCGCGGGAGGTGGCCGGGCGCATGGCCAGCCGTCTGGACTACGTCAGGCTGACGCCGGCGCGCATCCTCGACGCGGGCTGCGGCACCGGCGCCGACCTCAACCTGCTGGGCGAGCGTTACCCCGGCGCGCTGCGCCTGGGCTGCGACATCGCCCTGCCCATGCTGGCGCAGGCAGGCCACCGCAGTGCCTGGCTCCGCCGCCTGCTGCCGCGGCTCTCCGGCGGCGGCGTGGCGCTGCTGGGCGGCGATGCCGCGCACCTGCCTCTGGTCCACGGCAGCGTGGACCTGCTGTGGTCCAACCTCATGCTGCACTGGGCCAACGACCCGCTGGCGGTGCTCGGGGAATTCCGGCGCGTGCTGGCGGTGGGTGGGCTGCTCATGTTCTCCACCCTGGGCCCCGACACCCTGCGCGAGCTGCGCCGCGCCTTCGCCGCGGCCGACCGCGCTCCCCACGTCCATCGCTTCGTCGACATGCACGACGTCGGCGACATGCTGGTGGCCGCCGGCTTCGCCCAGCCGGTGATGGACATGGAGGTCATCACCCTCACCTACCGCAGCCTCGACGACCTGTTGCACGAACTGCGCGCCGCCGGTGCCAGCAATGCCGACGCGTGCCGCGGCCGCGGCCTGCTCGGCAAGCGTGCCTGGCACCGCGTCATTGCCACCTACGAGGCCATGCGCCGCGACGCTCGCCTGCCCGCCACCTTCGAAGTGATCTACGGCCACGCCTGGAAACCCGAACCCCGCACCACCGAGGACGGCCGCACCATCGTCCGCTTCGACCGCCCGCGCCGCGCCTGAGCGGTGCAGTCCGGCGCCGTCGCCGTGCGCCCCATTTCCCGAAAGAAGCGTCGGGCGCAATGGCCGCAGGCGTATGGCGCCGCACCCCACGCCGCCCCTGCGCCCCGCCCCCGAACCTGGCTTCCCGCGCCCGTCCGTGACGTATCGCACTGTCCCGCCTCGCATCACCCTCAAGCCTGCTCGCCACCCTTCCGATATCCCACCCATAACAGCGGGGCACGGGAGATCGACATGGTGGAATGGATCGGAATGTTCGTGCTCGGGCTCGCCGCGGTGCCGGTGTGGCTGGTGTTCCGCGAATGGCGCATCGTGCAGCAGCCGCCCGGCCTGTTTCGCGCCGTGGGCACCGTGGTGCGCCGGCCCGACTCCATCACCGCCCGCGAAGGGCGCATCGGCCGCTATCGCGACGCCGACATCTTTGAGCGCATCCGCTTCAGCGGCCAGGAATACGAATTCACCGGCGTCGCCCCGCCCGCCTACAAGGAATGGCTGCGTCCCAGCGAACTCTACCTGGAGCCGGGGCTGCTGTACGTGGCGCAGCCGGCGTACCGGTTCAAGGGGGCGAGGCGGTAGGTCGGGTCAGGCACCGACGCCTGCCGGTGCCCGTGCCATGAGCCTGCCCGGCACGCGCCGCCGCAGGCCCCGGCCGTGCGCATGCGCACGGGATTCACACGGCCGCAGACGCCTGCACGCAGCCGGTCGCGGCTGAGTTCTCCCGCCCGGCGGCCGGAGCCTCGAACCCGTTCGCTGACTCCAGCCCCGCGAAGTTCCTGAAGTCCGGTGCGTTCGGCGTCACCCGCACCAGCCCGCCGTCACCGCGATGGCGGCGACGGCGCAGCGCGCTTCGTTCTCGGTGATGCGGGCGTCCACTTCGGTGCGCCCGCCGTCTCACATCCCCCGCGGTGCGCACACCACCCGGAACCCAACGTCGGCGTGGCGGGCGTCGGGGGTGTCCCAACTGCGGAAGGTGCTGCGGGCGAAGTCGCGGTCGTAGTTCCACGAGCCGCCGCGCAGCACGCGGGGTGCGTCGCCGGCCGGATCGGCATCCTGGGGCGCGCAATAGGCCGTGGCGCACCATTCCCAGACGTTGCCGGCCATGTCCAGCGCGCCGCAGGGTGAGGCGCCGCCGGGGTAGATGCCCACGGCGCTGGCCTGGCCGACGAACAGCCGGCCGTCGTCGGTCCAGTGTTCCTTGCGGGCGTTGGCGCGGTGCTGGTCCCAGCCGCGGCCCCAGGGATATTCGCGGGCCTCGCCGCCGCAGGCGGCCTGCTGCCATTCCTGCTCCGTGGGCAGGCGCACCTCCAGGCCCTGCCCCAGGCGACCCGCCGCGTGCAGGCGCGCGCTCAGCCAGCGGCACCAGGCGTTGGCCTCGTACCAGGAGACGGTTTCCCGCGGATGGTTGGGATAGTCGAGGCGCGGCCGGGCCGCCGCGGGGCGCTGCACGAGCCCTGCCCACCACGCACCCGTTTCGTAGCCCCGGTCGGCGATGAAGCTCTGGTACTGGGCATGGGTGACGGGGTAGATGGCGATGCGGAATGTGCTGCGCAGCCCGGCGCGCCGTCCTTCCGCCAGAGCGGGGACGGCGAGTTCGTCGCTCCAGAGGATGTCCGGCAGGCCGTTGCGCAGCCCCACGCCGGGGCGGTCATCGAGGTCCAGCAGTCCCAGCGCCCGGCCGCTGGCGGCGCGGGCGCGGGGGTCGGGTTCGAGGGCGGGGTTGGTGAGCCGCGGCAGCCAGCGCCAGCGCACGCGCTCGCGCAGCGCCGCCGGCGCCGGGGTGCCACCCTCGGTGATGCAACGGGCCGCCAGTTCGGGCTGGGCATCGGCGAGCCAGTCGATGCAGGCGCCGCGGTCGTCGCACAGCCCGGCGAAGCCGGCGGTGGCGTCCTCCCATCCGCCGGGCTGCCACCAGCGGCTGCGCGGCCACAGCTCTTCGGCCTGCAGTCCGCCGGACACCATGGCGCGCAGCGCCCGGGCGGCGAAGTGGTCCTGCAGCAGCCGATGGCTGAAGCGTACGGTGTCGCCCGCCTCGACGAAGCCGGCACTCACGGCCAGGGGCTGGGAGGCGCCCAGGATGTCCGCGGCTTCGTGGCGGGGAAGGGCGCAGCGGGGCTGGCGCGGACCGTGGGCGCGCACCGCCAGCGGCTGCATGGCCCATGCCAGGGATTCCAGGGCGCGCAGCAGCGCCTGTTCCTCGAAGGTGACGGCGAACCGCAGGCCCCGGTCGGCGGGCCGTGCCGGGCGCGCCTTGCGCAGCAACGACTCCACGAAGCACTCGAACAGCTCGCCGCGGCGCGCCGGCAGGCGGCCGTTCTCCGGCGTGGTCGCCACCAGCATGGAGAGCATGAAGGGATTGTTGGCCAGATCCGGCAGGCCGGCCGGGATGTCGCGGCGGGCGGCGGGGCGCCGGGCGAGGGCGACGTTGCCGGCCGCGGCGCGGGAGTCCTCCACGTCCAGGCTGGCGCCCAGAAACGCCCGGATCTGCTGCGGCGTGGGCGGCTGAATGATCAGGGTTTCGCGGCGAAGACACAGCGCCTCGCCGTAGTCTGCCGTGCGGCACGACACCAGCGCCTGTACCTCGGGGTGGGCGTCGAGCAGTTGCCGGATCTGGGCGGCCTTGCCCTCGCGCTGGTCGGGCGGGATCTCGTCCAGGCCGTCCAGCAGCAGGACGGCGCCGCCGTGTTTGAGGATCTCCGGGAGGCCGCTTTCCGCCACACCCAGACGGCGGGCCACCAGGGCGGCGAGGGTCTGCTCCGGATCGGTCCACTCGCCCAGGCAGAGCGGCAGCGGCAGCGGGCCGTTCGCGGGAGCGTCGGCGCGCAGCAGGTGGCGGGCGATGCGGTGCAGGAGCGTGGACTTGCCCTGTCCGGCCTCGCCGAGCAGCACCGCCTGGGTGAGGCTCTCCAGCACCTGGCCGGGGTGGCCGGCGGCCTCGGTCGCGCCCGGCTGCGTGTCCGCGGCCCCGGGGATGGGCCAGGGCGCCGGCGTAGCACTTGCCGGAACCCGCCGCAGCGTGAGCGCCCAGGGCGGCGCATCGGCGCGTCCGTGACGAAGCCATGCCAGGGGGGAGAAGGGCGGGGCGGCCAGCGCGGCTTCCAGGGCGCGCCGGGCATGGCCGCGCCAGTTGCCGGGCGGTTCAGGGGTACGGGCGGCCCTGCGCCGGTGGTCTTCGGACCAGCGCGCGACGTCGTCGCAGATCTGCCGCCAGGCGGCGGCGCGGGCATGTTCGTCCATGGCGGCGATCTGCCTGCCGTCGCCGGGCAGCGCCGGCAGCCGCCCGATCTGTGTCCGGTGCCACTGGCACGGCTTGACGACGATGGGGACGACGCGGGTTTCGTCGCGCTCCGAGCGTTGCAGCAGCCGCGCCAGTTCCGCCGACCCCATGAAGTCCGAGACGAACAGGGTCGGGCTGACCAGCAGCAGCGAAAGCTGGCTGCGGGCGAGCGCAGGTTCGATGTCCTGGCGCCACCCGGGGGCGCCGTCCAGTGGTCGTGCCTCCCACGAGGCCACCACGCCGTCACGGCGCAGGAGCGCAAGGTGGTCGAGCAGTTGATCCTTCAGGGGCTCGTCGTGGCTGGAGTAGCCGACAAATACGTGGTATGGCGCAGCCATGGAACTGCCTGCAAGTACATGAGTGCCTCAATCTATCTTAATGGAGTCGAAAGGGGTAGGCCGGACGCGGATTTCTACACCCAAAGGATTAGCGTCAGCCGACGAACGGCCGACGTGCATGCCCGGCGGCCTTCGCCCGTGGTCCCCATGCGGGCCGCACTGGCGGTAAAGTAAATGAAGTTCCCCGGCCCGGCGCGGGCCGCCCCCCATGGAGTGCGCAATGAAATCCTCCGACCCTTCCCGACTCGACCGCATCGTCGCCGAAGCCCGCCGCGCCGCCGAGCAGCGCGCCCAGTCCTACCGCGATCGGGCGCTGAAGATCTACCCCTGGGTGTGCACCCGCTGCGCGCGCGAATTCACCCACGCCACCCTCAGCCAGCTCACCGTCCATCATCGCGACCACAACCACGACAACAATCCGCCCGATGGCAGCAACTGGGAACTGCTGTGCCTGTACTGCCACGACAACGAGCATCAGCGGGAACTGGAGGCAGCGGCGCGCGGCGCCGAGCGGGCGGGTCCGGCGGGCGGCGGGGCGACCCACTCGCCCTTTGCCGACCTGAAGGCGCGGCTCAAGGGCGGGGAAAGCTGAAAGCGAAGGCGTGTTGGAGACTGAGCTGCGTAGCGGGTAACGTCGCAACCCAACGGGCAAAGGCTGCGGTCCGCGACCTCACGGCCGCCGCGAAACGATGGGAATGATCTTCCCCCGCCGCACCTGCGGCAGATAGGCGCCACCGAGCTGGCGCCGCCGTTCCTGCTCGCGCCACAGGGCGCGCACGCCCAGCAGCACGGTCAGGACGGCGCTATAGATCAGCGGCTGGGTAACGTCCTGCTTCACCATCCACCAGAAATGCAGCACCGCCAGGATGGCGATGGCGTACACCGAGCGGTGCAGCGCCTGCCAGCGCCGTCCCCCGAGGCGCCGCACCATGGCGTTGGTGGAGGTGGCGGCCAGCGGCACCAGCAGCGCGAAGGTCATGACGCCCACGGTGATGAAGGGGCGCTTGAGGATGTCCTTGGCGATCTCCGGCCAGTCGAAGAACTGGTCCAGCACCAGGTAGGAGCTGAAGTGCAGCACGGCGTAGAAGAAGGTGAACAGCCCCAGCATGCGCCGCAGCCGGGTGAGCCAGTGCAGGCCGGTGAGGCGGCGCAGCGGCGTGACGGTCAGCGTGATCAGCAGCAGCCGCAGCGCCCAGTCGCCCAGGGTGCGGGTCACCGCCTCGATGGGGTTGGCGCCCAGGGCGTCGTTCCAGGCGTTCCACGCCAGCAGCGCCAGGGGCAGCAGGCACAGGGCGAACAGCACGGCCTTGAGCCGCGCCACCTGGTCGTTGGAAAGCGCCCGCCAGCGGGCCAGGCCTTGTTGCAGTGCTGCCGCGTCCATCAGTAGTTCCTTGCCAGATCCATGCCGGTATAAAGCCCAGCCACCTGCTCCGCGTAGCCGTTGAACAGGAGGGTCTGGCGCTTGCGGAACTCGCCGATGCGCCGCTCCTTGGCCTGGCTCCAGCGGCGGTGATCGACGTTGGGGTTCACGTTGGAGTAGAAGCCGTACTCCTCGGGGTTGGCCTTCATCCATGCAGTCTGAGGCATTTTATCGGTGAAGCGGATCTTGACGATGGATTTGCCGCTCTTGAAGCCGTACTTCCACGGCACCACCACCCGCAGCGGCGCGCCGTTCTGGTTGGGCAGCGCCTGGCCATAGAGCCCGACGCCGGCCAGCGTCAGCGGATGCATGGCCTCGTCCAGCCGCAGTCCCTCGACGTAGGGCCAGTCCAGCACCGGCAGGCGCACGCCGGGCATGGTGCGGGGATCCAGGTGGGAGTGGAATTCCACGTATTTCGCCGTGCCCAGCGGATCCACCTGTCTGAGCAGCGCCGACAGGGGAAAGCCCACCCAGGGAATGACCATGGACCAGGCCTCGACGCAGCGCAGGCGGTAGATGCGCTCCTCCAGCGGGGCCAGTCGCAGGATGTCGTCGATGTCCAGGGTTTTCGGCTTGTGCACCAGGCCCTCCAGGTTCACCGTCCAGGGCCGCGTCTTCATCGCCTGAGCGTATTCGGCGGGCGATTCCTTGTCGCTGCCGAACTCGTAGAAGTTGTTGTAGGTGGTGATGTCCTTGAACGAATTGGGTTTTTCGTCGCTGCCGAAGGGGCCCTTGCGCACGCCGTCGAAGCGGCGCGGCTCGGCCGCCGGGGTCGCTGCCGGGGCGCTGCGTGGCACCAGCACGCCGCCGCCCAGGGCCGTTGCGGCGGCCAGGCCCAGGCCGGCCTTGATGAATTCGCGGCGCCTCTGGTACAGCTCGCGCGGGGTGATTTCGGACGGCGCGATGTCCGCCGCTCGCAGGATCAGCATGGGAGTCTCCGTCGGGAACAATGCATGTGCAGCCATAGACCGCGCCGGGCGCGAAAAGCTTACCGCAGGGCGAGGGGGTCCAGTGGGAGCGGGCATGCCCGCGATTTCAGCGGCCAGGATCGCGGGCATGCCCGCTCCCACACTTTCAACAATCGCCGCTCATTGATTTAGCTGGTGATAGGCCACATTCGCCAGCCGCAGCAGTTCATCCCGCGGCAACTCGCCGGACAGGGCGTAGCCCATGCCGCCGTCGATCCACCAGAACACGCCCACGCTGCCCTCCTGGGCGTGGCGGAAGGCAGTCTGGCCGCTGTCCGGGGCGTCACGGCGCACATAGAGCGTGAGGCGCTGGCCGCGGGCGTTCTGGTACATGAACTGGGCCACCGGGCCGGTGTCGCCGGGCAGAAGGCGACCGCCCACCAGGTCGAAGCCCGCCTCCCCGAGCCGGGGCGGGCGCAGCGTCGCGCCCAGGCGCTTCGACAGCCAGGCCGCCAGATGGGCTTCCTGGTCCGCGCCCACTTCCACGGGGTGGCGCACCTCCGGCGCATAGACCGCGTGGGCCACGGCCGCCACGTGGGGCAGCGCGGCCACGGGAGCCGGCGGCTGCGGCTGACTTTCCACCACGCCCCGCGCCACGAAGCCGGCGACGGCGCCCAGCCCCAGCCCGGCCACCGCGGCGGCCAGCGCCCAGCGGGAAGACCGCCGCGGCGGGCGGGCCGCCTCCAGCAGCCGCGCGGGCACCGGCTCTTCCAGAACGGCCCCGTAGGCGCGGGCCAGGGTGGCGTTCTGTACCCGCCAGGCGGCCACCCGAGCCTGCTCCTCCGGGCGCAGCGCCAGCCAGGCTTCCACCTCGGCGCGCCGCAGCGACTCCAGCCGGCCGTCGGCCAGGGCGTGCAGGTCGGCTTCGCGGATGGGGGCGGGGGTCATCAGGGGCACCTCTCAAAAAAAACACGCCGGGCCGTCCCAGGTGTTTCTTGCCCCTTCGGGGGGCCTGACGCGAAGCGGCAGGTTTGGGGGCGCTCATTTCACCACCCGCAGGTGGACACCTTCGGCGCCCCCGGCCATCAGCGTACGCAGCCGGTCCCGCGCCCGCGACAGGCGCGACATCACCGTGCCCACCGGCACGCCCAGGGCCCTGGCCGCCTCGGCGTAGGAGAGTTCTTCCAGCCCCACCAGCAGCAGCACCTCCCGCTGCTCCAGCGGCAGGCAGGCGAGCAGGCGGTCCAGGTCGCGCATCTCCAGGCCGTCGGACTGGGCGGCGCGCACAGGCAGTTCCGGCAAGTCTTCGTCCGGGGCGTATTCCAGCCGCCGTGCGTCGCGCAACTGGTTGATGTACAGGTTGTGCATGATGGAAAACAGCCAGGCCCGCAGGCTGCCAGGCCGCCACAGCGCCAGGCGCGTCAGCGCACGTTCCAGGGTGTCCTGCACCAGGTCGTCGGCGCGGCCGGCATCGCCCGTCAGCGCGCGGGCGTAACGGCGCACGCCGGGGATTTCCGCCACGATGTCCTGGCGCAGGCTCAGGGGGTGTAACGACCTCCTTCCCTTCCGGGGCATGTGGCGCGCGCACCTTGTGCCGCCAACGTCGCCGGGTGGAGGCACCCATCGCAGGCGCCTCCACCTGACCATAGTTCAGGGCTTGGCGGTGTGCCAGACGTTGTTGAAGCCGTCGCCGGTGCGATCGCCGGGCTTCTGGTCCTTGGCCCAGAAATACAGCGGCTTGCCCTTGTAGGCCCACTGCTTGCCCCCGTCGTCGCGGGTGATGACGCTCCAGTCGCCGCCCGCCTTGGGCATGTCCGCGGCCATGAGCGGCGGCCAGTTGCCGGCGCAGGGGCCGTTGCACAGGCTCTTGCCGCTGCCGGCGGCGTCCTTGTCGAAGGTGTAGAGGGTCATGCCGTTGGCTCCCACCAGCGCGCCGTCGCGGGCCATGGCTGGCGCGTCCTGGGCAAGCGCGGCGGATGAGGCGAGGGTGAGGGCGAACAGCGGGGCGGCGAGGATGGCGGCCAGTTTCGGGGACTTCATGTGCTCTCTCCTTGTTGGTGTCGGGGGGTACTACGCCCGATAAACACCGGAGAGGAGACGTTTATTCCATCGCGCACGAAACGCGGGCCCGGCAGTGCGTGGGAGCGGGCTTGCCCGCGATCGCGGCGGCTGAAATCGCGGGCAAGCCCGCTCCCACAGGTTGCGCGGCGGGCGCCGTGCCGGGACCTACTTCGGACAGGTCCCGGTGTCGCTGGGCACCTTGCCCGCCAGCAGCAGGAAGCTCTCGAACGGGCCCATCACGCCCATGGCTTCCATCTTCGGCCCGTCGAAATTGAGGCGGCCGAACATCATGGCGCGCATGGGGCCGTACTCGCCGGCGCCCATCTCCTTCCAGCGGGCGGTGGTGGCGTGCATCAGGTAGTCGGCGCCGGAATCCAGCTTGTCGTGCTGGATCTTGCCGCCGTAGCTGCACATTGCCTTGCCGTCCTTGGGCACGATGGTCATTTCCACCCGCGCGGCGTCGGCGCAGTCGGTGCGGTACATGTGGATGACCTTGTAGCCGCGGCCCTTGTTGTTGCCGATCCAGTTCTCCACCAGGCCGGTGGTCAGCGTGTTGTCCTTGTTCCAGGCCTCGCAGGCGTCCCTGGCCCATTCCTCGGACATGAGGACGGGGGCGGCCAGCGCGCTGCCGGCGCCCAGGAGGGCCAGGGCGGCGAACAGGGCGGATGGTGCGAATTTCATGTCGTCTCCTCGTTGTGGTTGTGATGGAGCCATGACGCTAGCGCGAAGGTGGGCACAATCCCAAGAAAAATAATTTATCGCCCCATTGAAACGGATCGCGCGATACGTGTCGGGGACGAAATGCAGGCCGCGCCAAGCCCGGCCGACGGGCGACAATCATGTCCTGGAATTTCCTCCTTGTGGCCGAACCGGCGGCATACGCCCAAGGACTACAATCGGCGGCTGGAGCCACGCCGAAGGCATGCCCCGCAAGCCTGTAGGCTCAAGAAGCGAGCCGGCGCCGAGGCGCGATGAGCGGCATCCACCGTGCTGGGCGTTCGCGCTTCGACAAGCGGCCTGTCCGCGTTTCGAACGCACCTTCCCGCCCGAGCACATCCGCATCCTGACCTGAGGAAGATCCCATGTCCGACACCACCCTCACCTGCCCCAACTGCGGCCACGTCATTCCCTTGACCGAGGCCCTCACCGCCCAGCTCTCCGGCCAGGTGGAAGCCCGCCTGCACGCTCAGTACGAGGCACGTTTGAAGGCGGCCGCCGAGGAAGCCGCCGCCCGCGCCCGCGGCGAGCAGCAACTGCAACTGGAGGCCCTCGGCAAACAGCTCGCCGACCAGACCCGCCACGCCCGCGAGGCCGAGGACCGGGAGCTGGAACTCAAGCGCCGCGCCCTGGATCTGGAGGAGCAAGGCCGCACGCTTGCAGAGCGCACCCGCCTGGAAGTGGAAGAAAAACTGCGCGCCGAGGCCGACGAAAAGGCCAAGACCCTGGTCGCCCAGACCCAGGCCCGTGCCCGCCAGGAAGCCGCCCTCGAACTCGACCAGCTCAAGCAGCAACTGAGCGAGCAGCAGGCCAAGACCCTGGAAGCCCAGAAGCGCGAGCTGGATCTCTCCCGCCAGACCGCGGAACTCAAGCAGAAGCAGCAGGAGCTGGACCTGGAGCTGGAACGGCGCCTGGCCCGCGCCCGTGCCGAGGACGAAAAGCGCATCCGCCACCTCGCCGCCGAGGAGCAGTCCCTCAAGCTCTCCGAGAAGGAGAAGCAGATCGAAGACCTGCGCCGCGTCATCGACGACCTCAAGCGCAAGAGCGAGCAGGGCTCCCAGGAGCTGCAGGGCGAGGTGCTGGAACTGGACATCCAGGCCGCCCTGGAACGCCAGTTCCCCCACGACGCCGTCAGCCCCGTGCCGAAGGGCGTGTCGGGCGCCGACCTCATCCAGGAAGTGAACAACGCCCAGGGCGCGAGCTGCGGGCGCATCGTCTGGGAGACCAAGAACACCAAGCACTGGTCCGCCGCGTGGCTGCCCAAACTCAAGGACGACACCCGCGCCGTGGGCGGCAACCTGGCGGTGCTGGTCACCACCACCCTGCCCGAGGGCATCCACGAGTTCGGCCTCCTGGAAGGCGTGTGGATCGCCAGCCGCCGCGCCTGGCCGGCCCTGGCCGTGGCCCTGCGCGAACAGCTCCTGCAGGTGGCCTTCGCCCACGCCGCCGGCGAGGGCAAGCACGAAAAGATGGAAGTGCTCTACCGCTACCTGGCCGGCGACCAGTTCCGCCAGAAGGTCACCGGCATCGTCGAAGCCTTCACCGCCCTGCAGGACCAGCTCCAGCGCGAACGCCGCGCCATGGAGAAGCTGTGGAAGGAGCGCGAGAAGCAGATCGAGCGGGTGATCACCAACACCGTGGGGATGTACGGGGAGATGAGCGGGATTCTGGGCGGGAGCCTGCCGGAGATTGCGCAGTTGTCGCTGGAGGGGGGGATGGGGTTGTTGGAGGGGGGGGAATGACCAAGCTGCCGTTCAGGTTCTGCTGGTTTCCCACCCGGTCGAACAGGCCATGCTGGAGCACCATTGCCTGCTGCCCAGCGTGAATTTCGCCGAAGTCCTGTCGCGGCTGGCTGACTGGCAGGTTTCGCTGTCTGAGCCGGCTACCAAAGGGTCCTGACAGGATATCGCCGGATCAGAGGATCGGGCGTCACGATGGTCAGGCCGTGCTCGATGGCCTGGCAGATCAGCAGACGGTCGAAGGGGTCTCGATGGAAGTCGGGCAGCCTGGACACATGTGCCACGGAAGCTTCGTCCACAGCCAGGGTTTCAACGCCATGTGCCTCGCGTTGGGAAGCGAAGTGCTGCCACGCCGGTTCGGCGGTCTTGAGCTGGAGTTTGCCGATCCGATGCTTGACGAGCGCCTCCCACACCGATACCGGACTCAGGAATACCTCATGATCCGGGTCGCGGATAACATCGCGCGCCTGCAATTGCAGCTCGGGTTCATCCCAGATCAGCCACAGAAAAGTGCAGGTGTCGAGCAGCAGTTTCATTCCGCAAGGAGCGGGTCGGGACCCGCACCTTTACCCTCGAACAAGTCGAGCAACTCGTCGTCCAGCGGCTCGAAAAACTCGGGCGGCACATGCCCCATGCCCCTGGCGAGACCGATCGGCCGCGGCGGTTTGGGCCGGGCTTGCTGCGACACCGGCACCAACTGCGCTACCGGCTTGTTGCGCCGGGCGATTACTACCGTTTCGCCTGCTTCCACCCGCGCCAGGTACTCGGACAGATGCGCTTTGGCGTCGTGCACGTTGACCGTTTCCATCGTTACTAGACCTTGAACATGACCATGTGAGCGAAGAATAGACCATGTTCGAACGACACGCCATCGTATTCCTCCACGCCGTCAGTCGTGTGAATGCCGATCTTGGGCCACAGGCGCCAGCCGGGCAGCCCTTGGCTGACGGCGGCCATGATGCGGTCGGCACGCTTGGCGTGATCGAGCCCGATGGGGGGATTGACGATGATCTGTCCTTGCGCGTTGGTTTCCCAGGGGGCGTCGATGCCGAGGCTCGGGCCGTACTCGATGGCGGCCTCGACCCTGGGATCGAGCGTAACATGCTGCGGCGCGTTCATGAAGGTGCTCCGTTGATGGCCCGACGTCGGTTATTGCAGCGCGGCGCCATGCGGGCGCACGACCCGCGCCTCAAAGCGTCCCGTACGAATGCAGCCCCGAAAGGAACATGTTCACCCCCAGGAAGGCGAAGGTCACCACCACCAGTCCCACCACCGCCCACCACGCCAGCACGGCCCCGCGCAGTCCCTTGGTGAGGCGCATGTGCAGCCAGGCAGCGTAGTTCAGCCACACGATCAGCGCCCAGGTTTCCTTCGGGTCCCACTGCCAGTAGGTGCCCCAGGCCTCCGCCGCCCACAGGGCGCCGAGGATGGTGGCCACGGTGAAGAAGGCGAAGCCGATGGCGATGGCGCGGTACATCACGTCGTCCATCACCTGCGGGCTGGGCAGGCGCGAGGCCAGGACGCCGCGGCTGGCCAGCAGCCAGGCCACGCCCACCATGGCCGCCACGGCGAAGGCGCCGTAGCCGATGAAGTTGGCCGGCACGTGGATCTTCATCCAGTAGGACTGCAGCGCCGGGATCAGCGGCTGGATCTCCTGCGCGCCGCGCGCCAGCGAATACCACATCAGGAAGCCCACCGCGGCGCTGATCGCCACGCAGACGAAGGCGCCCAGTTGGCGCGTGGCGTAGCGCTGCTCGTAGTAGAGGTAGAGCAGGGCGGTGAGCACGCAGAACAGCACGAACACCTCGTAGAGGTTGCTCACCGGGATGTGGCCGTAGTCCGGCGCGATGAGGTAGGACTCGTACCAGCGCACCAGCAGCCCCACGGTGCCCATGGCCACGGCGGCCCAGGTTAGCACCGTGCCCACGCGGGCGGCGAACTCGGCGCGCGCCAGCAGGCCCAGCCAGTAGGCGCCGGTGGCCATGAAGAACAGGGCGCCCATCCAGCCGATGGCGCTCTGGCTGGAGAGCAGGTACTTGAGGCCGAAGACCTGTTCGGCGCGCGCCAGGTCGCCCTGGTAGAGGGCCAGCCCCGCCAGCGCCAGCGGCGCCACCACCGCCAGCAGCGTCTGGAAGCGGCGCCAGTGCCAGCCCGTTGCGGCCAGCGTGGGCACGGTGGCCAGCAGGATGACTTTCTCGTAGATGTCCATGTAGCCGCCGTAGCGGTTGAGCGCGAACAGCGCGCCGCCGGCCAGCACGGCGGCGAACAGCCAGTTGGCCCGGTGGGCGCGCCACCAGGGGGCGGCGGCGAGGGGGGCTTGACGGGTCAGTTCCATGGGGTGTGTGTGAGTTGCCAGCGTGGGCGATCCGTCGAGTTTAGCGCGAGAACGGCTCCTGCCCGGAGGAGCGGGAAGTGGGAGCGGGCTTGCCCGCGATTGCGGTGGCTGGCATCGGGGGCAAGCCCGCTCCCACATCGGGGGGTGGCTTCGCCTTCCGGGGGCGCCCAGGTCATATCCGCGAAACCCTTTCGAGCATCCTGACCGGGAGCAGGCGAGGGGTGGAATGGCGCCCCGGGGTGCGTGCGTTTGATGGCGCGCAAGGCGGGGCGCGATCACCTCGGGCACGCTATGCGCCGTCCCTCCAAACTCTTCGATCACCACCCCATGAGCTTTCCCAATTTCGTTTGCCTCGTCCCCACCCTGGTGCTGCGCGATCCGCTGGCGGAGATCCTCGGCGCCGCCCGCGGCGGCCTCATCGACTATTCCTACGCCGACGCGGTGCGGGTGGCGGGCCACTCCTGCCCCACGGTTGCCGGGGCGTGGCTGATGACCCGCCGCGCCCTGGAATACCTGTGGCGAGACGAGGTGCCGGAGCGCGGCGCCATCGCGGTGGCGCTACGCGCGGCCGCGGATGCCGGCACCGCCGGTGTCACGGGCCTGGTGATCGGCGCCATCACCGGCGCCGCGGGGGAGGGCGGGTTCAAGGGCCTGGGCGGACGTTTCGTGCGCCGCGGCCTGCTGACCTACGGCATCGGGATCGATGGCGAGGTGCGCTTCCGGCGTACCGACACCGGGGCGGAGGTGACGGCCAGCTACCACCCCGAGGTGGCGCCGCCGGATCCGGCCATGCAGCGGCTGGCGCCGCGGGTGCTGGGCGGGGAGGCCAGCGCCGAGGAGCGTGTTGCCTTCGGCCGGCTGTGGCAGGACCGGGTGCGCCGCCTGCTGCTGGAGCACGGCGACGATCCGGAGTTGGTGCGGCTGACCTGAACCGGGAAAGGAAGTCGCGCGCGCATCCGGTGGGTGGGAGCGGGCTTGCCCGCGATTGCGGCGGCCGCTGTCCTGGGCAAGCCCGCTCCCACGACGGCGCCCGCCGGCGGGGAACGGCGCGCTGCTACCGCGCCGCCGCCGCTTCGCCCAGCACTGCCCCCAGTTCGTCGGCGCGCCGGCGGAATTCTTCCTCGAAATCCAGGCTCTTGCGGTTGGAGGCCATGGCCAGCAGGGTCTCGTCGTCCTTGATGAGCACGAACAGGCGCCGCTCGCGGATGTAGAGCAGGGCGAACACCCCCAGCACCAGCAGCGCCGACCCGAGATAGACGATGGGTTTGCCGGGGGAGCGGGTCACCTGCAGCACGCTGGCGCGCACCTCGTCGAAGCCGGTGAGCTGGAAGAACAGCGGCGCGCCGTAGTGGAAGCTGTCGCTGATGGCGGAGATCGCGTCCTGCACGAAGGCGGTGCCGTTCTCGTCGGGCTGCGGCGCCGGCTGGCCGGTGCCTTCCCGCGCCATCGTCCAGGCTTGCCAGCTCAGCCCCTGAAGCACCCTGAAGATCGCCTCGGCGGCCCTCTGGCGCTCGGACTCCGGCAGCTTGTCGTCGATGAAGCGCGACAGCGACTCCAGCCCGCGATCGGCGAACAGTTCCAGGGTGCGCGCGGCGGTTTCCGTGAGCCGGGACTCGATCGCCGCCGTGCGCGTTTCCGCGCTGAGGGCACTGCGGGCGAATCGGGTGGCCAGCGCCTGGCGCCGGGCCGGGTCGGTCATGATCTCGCGCATGGCGAAGAAGCCGTCGGGGCGGCCGTCGGGGTCCATGGGCAGGCGCAGGTAGCGGAAGGGCTCGGAGGGCGAGGCGCGCATGCCGGAAAAAAGGTACCAGCGCCCCTCCTGCTCGACGGGGAGCATGTAGTTGCTGTACTCCCGTGCCTGGCCGGCGGCATCACGCAGCTTGTACTGGAAACTCGGACCGACGTTGCGCAGGTTCTTGTCATCCCTGCCCTTGGCGGCGCTGCCCATGAAGGTGCCCAGGCCGCCCGGGCCGCCAGGGACACTGTCCTCCCTGCGTCCGGCGCCCACGTTCTCGACGTTGGTGGAGCGGAAGCCGGTGAGTTCCAGCGTGTGGTCGTAGCGGGGATTGCCGAGCCTGACGCTCTCACCCACCTCGCCTTCCACGGCGAGTGTTTCCCGCGTGCCGGGCAACAGGCTGCGGGCGGCGAGACGGAGCCGGCTGCCGCCGTCGTCGAAACTGGCCTGGTAGAGCGTGACGCCGGCGAACTCGACGGGCTTGTTGACCTCGATGGTGGTCTCGCGCGACTGGCCGGTGGCCCCGTCGGTGAGGATGATGTCGCTGGCGAAGCGCTTGGGCGCGCCGGTGGTGTAGTGGTCGATGTGGAACTTCTTGAGCGAGACGGTGAAGGGCAGTTCCTGCAGCAGCATGCCGTCGCGCACGTTGAGTACCGCGCTGGAGGAGGCTTTGCCCTCGGGCACGAAGACGTTGCCGCGGAAGCTCCAGTTGTCCGCGCCCAGGCGGGAGCGGGCGGGAATGTCGGCGATGAGCTGGCCGGGTTGGGTGATCTCCTTGTCGCCCAGCAGCATCTGCAGCTTGAGCGGGAGGTTGCCGTCCAGCAGGCCTCCGAGGCACACGAGCACGATGGCGCTGTGGGCGAAGATGTAGCCCAGGCGCTGGGCCGCGCCGCGTTTGGCCGCCACCAGCACGCCGTCTTCGCGCGCCATCGTGCGCGCCTGGTAGCGCTGCGCGGCCAGCCAGGCGAGCACCTGTTCCTGCTGGCGCGCCCGCGGCAGCGGGCTGGCGTAGGTCTGGCGATGGGCGAACTGGCGCAGGGAGGTTTCCCGGGCGTGTTCGCGGAAAGTGCGCATCTCCCGCAGCATCTGCGGCGCCTGGCGGACGATGCAGGCGCTGGTGGACAGCACCAGGAAGGCGAGGATGACGAGGAACCAGCCGGTGTTATAGACCGAGTACAGCCCCAGGGCCTCGAACACCGGAAACCAGAACTGGCCGAACTGGTTGAGGTAGCTGTTGTAGGGCTCGTTCTGCCGCAACACCGTGCCGATCACGGAGGCAATGGCCAGCATCGTGAGCAGGCTGATGGCGAAGCGCATGGAGCTGAGCAGCTCGAACCATGCGGGGATGCGGGATTTCTGCGCCATGGAGCCTCCAGAAACGGAAAAGGGGGTGGTCTGCGCCACCCCCTTCGTGCGGATTGCCTTGCTTGACGTGCCTAGTGTTTAATTGCATTAACAGGCGATAGTATTATGATACCCACTCCGCTTGGTAGAAGGGGGTGGTTCATGGCACGAGTAGCGGTTGAGTTGTCGTGTACGGCAGAAGTGATATCCGAGCTTGAGCGCCTGTCTCGA
>JACQYB010000051.1 GCA_016208415.1 Betaproteobacteria bacterium
GACCACCGTCACCGCCACCGACGCCGACCTGCCCGCCCAGACCCTCGGCTATGCCATCAGCGGCGGCGCCGACGCTGCGCGCTTCGCCATCGACGCCGCCAGCGGGGCGCTATCCTTCGTCGCGGCGCCGGACTTCGAGCTGCCCGCCGACGCCGACCTGGACAACGTCTATGAAGTCACGGTGACGGTGTCCGACGGCGCCGGCGGCGCCGCCAGCCAGAGCATCAGCGTCACCGTCACCGACGTGGCCGGGGCGCTGGCCGTGGACACCACCGCCGACACGGTGGACGGCGACACCTCCTCGGTCGAGGCGCTGCTGGCCAGCCGCGGCGCCGACGGGCGCATCTCCCTGCGCGAGGCCATCCTGGCGGCCAACGCCACGGCCGGGGCCGACACCGTCCTGCTGGGCGCGGGCAGCCACGTCCTGTCGATCGCGGGCGGCAACGAGAACGCCGCCGCCAGCGGCGACCTGGACATCACCGACGACCTCACCCTGGTCGGGGTCGGAGCCGCCGCCAGCGTGGTGGATGGCGCCGGCCTGGACCGCGTGTTCGAGGTGGCCTCCGGCGTCACCGTGAGCCTGAGCCAGCTCGCCATCACCGGCGGCGATGCCGCCAACAAGTGGGGCGGCGGCCTGTACGCGCATTCGGCCGCGGTGGTCAGCCTCGACCGCGTGGCGGTGACGGGCAACGCCGGCGACACCGGCGGCGGCCTCTACAGCGAGGGCGCCACGCTGACCCTCACCGATTCCAGCGTCTCGGGCAACAGCGGCAAGTGGGGTGGCGGCCTCTACGTCGGCGGCGGCACCGTGACCCTGGAGCGGGTGACCTTCTCCGGCAACAGTGCCAGTTCCGACGGCGGCGGGTTCTACCACGCCGGGGCCGGCGCGCTGCTCACGGCGCGCAACCTCACCGTCAGCGGCAACAGCGCGGCCGGGGCCGGCGGCGGCATCTACAGCGCCCGCGACATGGACCTCACCAACGTCACCATCGCCTTCAACACGGCGGCCAGCGGCGGCGGCCTGTCCATCAATCCGCCAGGCACGGTGAGCCTGCGCAACAGCATCGTCGCCAACAACGGCGGCGGCAACGCCGATGACACGCCGCTATCCCTGGGCAACAACCTGGACAGCGACGGCAGCCTGGGCCTGGCCGGCCCCGGCGACCTGAGCGGCGTCGATCCGCAGCTCGCGCCCCTGGCCGGCAACGGCGGGGCAACCCTCACCCACGCCCTGGCGGGCACCAGCGCGGCCATCAATGCCGGCACCGCAGCCGGCGCGCCGGCCACCGACCAGCGCGGCGTGGCGCGGCTGGGGCAGGTGGACATGGGGGCCTACGAGTTCAACCCCGGCAGCGCCGTGGCCCCGGTGATTACCGCCAACGCCCTGGTCATCGGCGAGGGCCAGGCGGTGGTGCTGGGCGCCGCCAACCTGAACGCCGCCGACGCGGACAGCACCCCCGCCGAGCTGTTGTGGACCGTGAGTGGCGTGAGCGGCGGACGGTTTGAACTGGTGGCCAGCCCCGGCGTGGCCGTCACGAGCTTCACCCAGGACGACGTGCTCAACGCCAGGGTGCGCTTCGTCCACGACGGCGGCGAAGCCGCCCCCGCCTGGAGCGCCACGGTCAGCGACGGCCTGCTTGCCGACGGACCGAGGGCGGCGGCCATCGGCTTCACGCCGGCCAATGACGCCCCCGTGGCGGGGGCGGACAGCCACACCGTGGCCGAGGACGGCGTGCTGGTCGTGCCCGCCGCCGGCGGCGTGCTGGCCAACGACAGCGATGCCGACGGCGACACCCTTGCCGCCGTGCTCGTCACCAGTCCCTTCCACGGCAGCCTGGCGATGGCCGCCGACGGCAGCTTCAGCTACCGCCCGGACGCCGATTTCTCGGGCGTGGATTCCTTCACCTATCGCGCCACCGACGGCGCCCTGGACTCCGGGGTGACGCTGGTGTCCATCACCGTGAGCCCGGTCAACGATGCCCCCGTGGCCGGCGCAGACCGCTACACCGTGGCCGCGGACGGCACCCTCGCGGTGCCCGCCGCCGGCGGCGTGCTGGCCAACGACACCGATGCGGACGGCGACGCCCTCGCCACGACACTGGTGAGCGCCCCGGGGCGCGGCGTGCTCAGCCTCAACGCCGACGGCTCCTTCGCCTACACCCCCGAGCCCGGATTCCACGGCGCCGACAGCTTCGCCTACCGGGCCTCCGACGGCGCCGGCGGCACCACCCAGGCCACCGTGTTCATCACCGTGCTGGCGGCGAATCCGCCGCCGCCCGATCCGCCCCAGCCCGCCGCGGCACCGGAGGTGACGTCGGTGCCGACACAGGACCCCCCGCAAGCCTCCGCCGACGGCCCCGCCGGTGCCGCTCTGGCGCCATCCGGCCTGCCGCTCTCCGCCCTGGGCGATGCGGATGGCCCGAATGCCCGGGGCGGCGCAGAAGCGCCGCCGCCCCCGGTGGCCACGCGCGTCGTCCTGCCGGCGCTGTGGACCGCCACCGCGACCGCGGCCGAAGCCGCCGCGCCGCGGGATGCCATGGCCCTGCTGGCGGAGCTGTCCCGCGATCCCGCCGCCGACGGCCAGATGACGCAGCGCATCCACCAGGCCATGGGCAGCGCCGCGTTCCGCCAGGAACTCGACCGCCTGCGCCAGACCCTGGAGGAGAAGGGCGAGATCCCGCCCTTCGCCGCGGCCTCCACCATGGCGTTGAGCAGCGGCCTGTCCGTGGGCTATGTGATGTGGCTGCTGCGCGGCGGCCTGCTGGTGTCCGGCGTGCTGTCCTCGCTGCCGGCCTGGCGCGTGGTGGACCCGCTGCCGGTGCTGGCCCGTGCCAGGCCGCGGGATGCCGCCGCGGGCGACGACGAATCCCTGGAAGCCATGGTGGCGCGCGCCTCCGGCGAGGCGGATTCAAGCGATGACGACGACGAGCCGTTGACCGCGGGTGAGGGGTTGAACCTTGATTCCTCAGTTGACCGCTCATTTCCCCTCGGGAGGCCGCATGGAACTTGAGGTCCGTGCCTTCGCTCACGCTCACCGGATGGGTGAGTCCGCTACGCGCCCGATTGCGCGCCTGCCGGGCCGTCTGGCGGCGTTGCTCCTCGTGGTAAGACCAGCCATCCCTCGCCAACCACCAACCACCACTTCCCGATTCCCCGATGAAAGCGCTCAACGCCCGCACCCAGATTGCCCTCGGACTCGCCCTGCTGGTGGCGAGCCTGGTGCTGTGCGCCGGTTTCCTCGGCCTGGTGCCCGACCGCGACGCCGCCGTGCGGCAGGGCCGGGCGGCGCTGGCGGAGACCCTGGCGGCCAGCGCCACGGCGCTGGCGGGGCAGGCCGAACCGGCGCGGCTGCGGGCGCTGCTGGAGTTCGTGTCTTCGCGCAACGCCGAACTGCTTTCCGCGGCGGTGCGTCGCGGCGATGGCGAGATCGCCGTGGCGGTGGGCGACCACGGGCCGTGGCTGCCGCCGGCGGGGGAGCACTCCACCGACACGCAGTTGCTGGTGCCCATCTGGTCCGCCGAAGCGCGCTGGGGACAACTGGAACTGCGCTTCCCGCCCCTGGCGGCGGAGGGCCTGGCCGGGCTGCTCGGCGCGCCGTGGGTGGTGCTGGCGGCAGCGATGTTCGCCGCCGCCTTCGCCGTCTTCCATGTCTATCTGGGCCGGGTGCTGCGCCATCTGGACCCCTCCCAGGCCGTGCCGGAGCGGGTGCGCACGGCGCTGGACACGCTGGCGGAGGGGCTGGTGGTGATCGACCGGCGCCAGAACATCGTGCTGGCCAACCAGGCCTTCGCCCGCCTGCTGGGCGAGGCGCCCGACGCGCTGCTCGGACGGCGCCTGGGCCGCCTGGCCTGGCAGGGCGCCGACGGCAAGTCCCTGGAGGCGGCCGATCTGCCGTGGACCGGGGCGCTGCGTGACGGCCGGCACCGCCACGGCGGCATGCTGCTGCTGCCCGGCGCCGGGGATGTGAGCCCCCACGCTGCGCTGCCCCCCGAGGGGGCGGCCCCCGGCTTGGGGCGGCCCGGCGCCGGGGGCGTGAGCCCCCACCCTGCGCTGCCCCCCGGGGGCGGCCTGCGCACCTTCATCGTCAATTGTTCCACCGTGCCGGGGGCCGGCGGGCGCCCGGGTGGCGCCCTCATCAGCTTCGACGATGTCACCGAACTGGAGACGCACAAGCGCGAACTGCGCGCCGCCAAGGAGCAGGCGGAGTCCGCCAGCCGCGCCAAGAGCGACTTTCTGGCCAATATGAGCCACGAGATCCGCACGCCGATGAACGCCATCCTCGGCTTCACCGAGCTGCTGCGGCGCGGCTACGGCCGTCCGGGGCAGGACGCGCGCAAGTGGCTGGACACCATCGCCGGCAGCGGCCGCCACCTGCTGGAGCTGATCAACGACATCCTCGACCTGTCCAAGGTGGAGGCCGGCCAACTGGAGGTGGAGCGGGTGCCCTGCTGCGCCCACGAGCTGGTGCGCGACGTGGTCGCGGTGCTGGGCGTGCCGGCGCGGGAGAAGGGCATCGGCCTGGAGTGGGAGGTGCAGGGGCGCATCCCCGCCACCATTGCCAGCGACCCGGCGCGGCTGCGCCAGATCGTCACCAACCTGGCGGGCAATGCGCTCAAGTTCACCGCCCGCGGCGCCGTGCGGGTGGTGCTGCGCCGCGAGGCCGATGCGCGGCTGGCCATCGACGTCATCGACAGCGGCATCGGCATCGCCGCCGATAAGCTCGAAGCCATCTTCGACCCCTTCGTGCAGGCCGATACCAGCGTCACCCGCCGCTTCGGCGGCACCGGCCTGGGGCTGGCCATCAGCCGGCGCTTCGCCCGCGCCCTGGGCGGCGACATCGCAGTGACGAGCCGGCCGGGCGAGGGCAGCACGTTCACCGTCACGCTGGACACCGGCCCGCTGGACGGCGTGGCCCTGGTCGCCGGCGACGACATCCGTGCCGCCACTCCGCACGCCGCCGAAGAGCAAGCCGGCCGCTGGACGCTGCCTCCTTCCCGCGTGCTGGTGGTGGACGACGGCGCCGAAAACCGCGAACTGGTCACGCTGGTGCTGGAGGAGGCGGGCGTGCAGGTCATCGGCGCCGAGAACGGGAAGGTGGCCCTGGAGCGGGTGGCCGCCCAGCCCTTCGACCTCATCCTCATGGACATGCAGATGCCGGTGATGGACGGCTACACGGCCACCCGCCGGCTGCGCGAACGGGGCGTGGAGGTGCCCATCGTGGCGCTGACCGCCCACGCCATGAAGGGCTTCGAGGACGAGATCCGCGCCGCCGGGGCCAGCGGCTACCTCACCAAGCCCATCGACATCGACCTGCTGCTGCGCACGGTGGCGCAATTCGTCGGCGCAGGCCGGCAGGTGCCGGCGCGCGAGCGCGCCACGCCCACCCCGACGGCTGTGGGAGCGGGCTCGCCCGCGATTGCGATGGCGGGCATCGCGGGCAGGCCCGCTCCCACGGATGCCGGTGACGCGCCCGACTGCGCCGCACCCATCGTCTCCCGCCTCGCCGACATGCCCCGGCTGCGTCCCGTGATCGCGCGCTTCGCCGGGCGGCTGGACGAGCAGCTCACGGCCATGGAGCAGGCCTGGCAGGCGCGCGACATGGACGAACTGGGCTCCCTGGCCCACTGGCTGAAGGGGGCCGGGGGCACCGTGGGCTACGACGTCTTCACCGCTCCCGCGGCGCAACTGGAGCAGCTCGCCCAGGGCGAAACGGTGGGCCAGATTGCCGGCGTGCTGCAGACCCTGCGCGTCCTGCATGGCCGGCTCGCGGTGCCGCAGGCGCGGACCGTCGACGGGGAGGGCCGGCACCGGGAACCGGCAGCGGCCTGCGCATGAACCCAAAAACCTCTCTTGACGCGGAGAACGCGGAGAAATGGAGAACACAGAGCATTGCGAGGCAAGCCCCATTCACCCCACGGGTGAATGTCCGTTCTTGCCCTGCGGCCTCGGTGTCTCTGCGATCTCTGCGTTGAACCTTGATTCCTCAGTTGAACGCGCCCGAGTGTGGGCCTGCCGGGTCGGCGGGCAAGGCGCGACGAGGCCGCGGGGCCGCCCCCTGCAACGAGGAGCAACGCCGCCAGACGACCCGGCAGGCGCGCAATCGGGTGCGTAGCGGGCTCACCCATCCGGTGAGCGTGAGCGAAGGCACGGACCTCAAACTCCATGCGGCCTCCCGAGGGAAAACGAGCGGTCAACTGAGGACTCAAGGTTGAAAGAGGTTCAACTGCGGTTTCAAGGATGAAACCCGCGCCACCCAACGCATCTCCACGACGCCCGGTCGTGGAGGAACTGGAGCCCCGCATCCTGCATTCCGCAGACCCGCTGGCGCTGTGCGCCGCCCTGCTGCCTGCCGGAGCCGCCGATGAGCGCCTGCTGGCGTACGGCGACTTCGGCGCGGCGATGGGCGCTGCGGCGGCGACCGGCGCTGCGGCGGCGACCGGCGCTGCGGTGGCGACCGGCGCTGCGGTGGCGACCGCCGCCGATGCCGGCGAGGGCCTGCGCCACGAGATCGTCTTCATCGACACCGCCACCCCCGACTGGGCGCGGCTGCTGGACGACATCCGCGGCCAGGACGGCCCGCCGCGCGACCTGGAAGCCGTGCTGCTGGACCCGGAACGCGACGGCGTGGCGCAGATCGGTGAGGCGCTGGCGACGCGGCAGGGCGTGGGTGCCGTCCACATCGTTTCCCACGGCGCGGCGGGGGTGCTGCAACTAGGCGCCACGCGCCTGGACGCCGCCGGCCTGGACGCTCGCGCCAGCGCCATCGCCGCCTGGGGGGTGAGCCTGGGTGCGGACGCGGACCTGCTGCTCTACGGCTGCGAGGTGGCTGCCGGCACCGAAGGCGACGCCTTCGTGGCGCGCCTGGCGTCGCTGACCGGCGCCGACGTGGCCGCCAGCACCGACCTCACCGGCGCCGCCCTGCAGGGCGGCGACTGGCTGCTGGAAGCGGCCACCGGCCGCATCGAGACCGCCGCGCTCGCCGCCGCCGCGTGGTCGGGCACCCTGCAACTGGCCAGCACCGGTACGTGGACCGTCGCCGGAGGCGGCGGCAGCGCCGCCAACACCACCGACGGCATCACCACCACGGTCACGCTTACGCCCGACGCCGCCACTTCCAGCTTCAGCCTGACGGCCAACGATACGCTCAACAACATCGCCGCCTTCACCCCCGCGGCGGGGGGATCGGCCTCGCTGGCCACCCGCTTTGGCTGGGACACCACCCCGGAGGCGGGCACCGCCGAAGCCTCCATCGACGCACAGACCGGCACCATCACCATCACCTTCTCCCAGGCCGTCACCGACCCGGTGTTCCACCTGGACCGGATCGGCGGCTCCGACGGGATGGTGCAGAACGCCGCCATGCTCACCCTGCTCACACCCGGCGTCACCCTGACGCGCCTGTCCGGGACGCCCCACTTCGCGGTGGACGCCGGCGCCGGCACCATCACCAACAACCTGGTGGATGTGGCCCACGGCGGCGGATACAACGCCGAGTCGAACATGACCGCCAACCTCGGCACGGCCGCCGGCAGCGTGCGGCTCAACGGCACCTTCAGCACCGTCAGCTTCCGCATTGCCGCGGCGCCCAACGCCAACGAAGGCACGGGAGGCGACGCCATCGAACTGGCCTTCGCGTTCGACGCGCCGCCGGTGGCCGTGAATGACGTCTTCAACACCGCCGAGGACACCCCCGTCACTTTCGACGTGCGCGCCAACGACAGCGACCCGCGAGGCGACGCCCTGACCGTCACGCGGATCAACGCGAGCGACATCGTCGCCGGCGGGGCCGGCGTTGCGATCACCGGCGGCACGGTCACCCTCGGGCTGGATGGCCGCCTGACCTACACGCCCAACGCCGAGTACAACGGTTCGCCCTCCTTCACCTACACCATCGCCGACGCCGCCGGCGGCACCGCCAGCGCTACGGCCGGCATCACGGTCACCGCGGTCAATGACGCCCCCACGGCCACCATCGTGCCCGCCGGCTACGCCGCCACCGAGCAGGTAAGCCTGGTGCTGCACGGCACGGGCCTGGGCATCGCCGACATCGATGCCGGCGCCGGCAGCGTGCAGGCGACCGTGTCGGTGGTGTCGGGCACGCTTACGGCCGGCGCGGGCGCCACGGGCGTGACCGTGTCCGGCTCCGGCAGCGGCACGCTCACGCTCACGGGCGGCCTCAGCCAGATCAACGACCTGCTGGCCGGCAACCTGGGCGGCACGCTGTTCTATGTCATCGACACCGATGCCCCGCCGGCCAACGACACCCTGACGCTGACGGCCAACGACCTGGGCAACAGCGGTGCGGGCGGATCGCTGGTGGCCGCGGATACGGCCAACCTCAACATCGCGGCGGTCAACGACGAACAGGTGCTGGCCACCAACACCGGCGCCACGGTGGCCGAGAACTCGACGGGCAACGTCATCGGCGCCGCCCTGCTGGCCACCGCCGACGCCGACAACAGCCCCGCACAACGGGTCTACACGCTCACCGCGCCGCCGAGCCACGGCACGCTGCGCCTGGGCGGCGTGGCGTTGGCGGTCTCCGGCAGCTTCACCCAGGCCGACATCGACGCCGGCCTTGTCAGCTACGACCACGACGGCTCGGAAGGTGCGGCCGACGCCTTCGGCTTCACGGTCGATGACGGCGCCGGGGTGGCCAGCAGCGGCACCTTCGCCCTGACCCTCACCCCGGTCAACGACAATGCCCCGGCGATCACCAGCAACGGCGGCGGGGCCACGGCCAGCGTGACGGTGGCGGAGAACACCACCGCCGTGGCCACGGTCACCGCCACCGATGCCGACCTGCCGGCACCTGCGCTCGGCTACGCCATCGTCGGCGGCGCCGACGCGGCGCGCTTCACCATGGACGCCGTCACCGGCGTGCTGCGCTTCCTCGCCGCGCCCGACCGCGAGGCGCCTGCCGACGCCGACGCCAACGGCGTCTACGAGGTGATCGTGCGCGCCAGCGACGGCAGCTTCGCCGACACCCAGACCCTCAGCGTCACCGTGACCGACGTCGATGAATTCGACGTCGGCCCGGTGGCCGACGGCAACCCCGTGCCGGACGCGGTGGCCGAGAACGCCGCCGTGGGCAGCGCCGTGGGCCTCACCGCCATGGCCTCCGACGCCGACGCCACCACCAACACGGTCAGCTACAGCCTCGACGACGACGCCGGCGGGCGCTTCAGCATCGACGCCGCCAGCGGCGTGGTGCGGGTGGCGGGCGCGCTGGACTACGAATCCGCCGCCAGCCACGGCATCGTCGTGCGCGCCACCAGCGCCGACGGCAGTTTCAGCACCCGCGCCTTCACCGTCGCCGTGGGCGACCTCGATGACAACCCGCCGTCCATCCCCGCGGGGCAGAGCTTCACCCTCGCAGAAAACGCCGCGGCGGGCACGGCGGTGGGGACGGTGGCGGCCACCGACGCCGATGCCGGCACCGTCTTCGGCCAGTGGAGCATCGTCGGCGGCGACACCGGCGGCGCCTTCGCCATCGACGCCGGCAGCGGCGCGATCCGCGTCGCCAACCCCGCGGCGCTGGACTTCGAGGCCAACCCGCTCATCAGCCTCGATCTCACCGTGTCCGACGGCCTCACCACCTCGGCGGTGCAGACGGTGAGCATCAGCCTCGCCAACGTCAACGAGGCCCCCCGCGGCACCGACGCCACCCGCACCACCGCCGAGGACACGGCCATCGGCTTCGGCCCCGCCGACTTCGGCTTCAGCGACCCGGACGCCGGCGACACCCTGGCCGCGGTGCGCATCGACAGCCTGCCCGTGGTCGGCTCCCTGACGCTGGCCGGAGCGGCGGTGACGGCCGGCGACATCATCGACGCCGCGCAACTGGGCGACCTCATCTATACGCCGGCCGCCGACGCCCACGGCCCCGCCTACGCCGCCTTCACCTTCAGCGTGCGCGATGCCGGCGGGTTGTTCGACGCCACGCCGCGCATCCTCACGGTGGATGTGACGCCGGACAACGACGCGCCGGTGCTGTTCGCCAACCAGGGCGGCACCCTGGCCGAGGGCGACGTGTTCACCCTCACCGGCACCGTGCTGCGCGCCGCCGACGTCGATGACACCGCGTCCCAGGTGGTCTTCACCGTCCTCGCCGCCCCCGCCCACGGCAACCTGCAACTGGGCGGGGTGATCCTGGGGGCGGGCAGCCGCTTCACCCAGGCCGACCTCGACGCCGCCCTGCTCACCTACACCCACGACGGCGGCGAAGCCCGCGCCGACGGCTTCGATTTCCGCCTCGATGACGCTGCCGGCGGCACGCTCGGCCCGGCGCGTTTCGAACTGGCCATCGCGCCGGTCAATGACGTGCCCGTCGTCGCCGACCTGACGCTGGCCACGGACGAGGACACGCCGCTGATCCGCGCGGCACCGGGGCCGCTGGCCGCCGCCTCCGACGCCGACGGCGACGCGCTGTACGCCGAGCTGGTGAGCGGCCCGGCCCACGGCACCCTGGTCTTCGGCGCCGACGGCAGCTTCAGCTACCGGCCCGACGCCGACTGGTTCGGCGACGACAGCTTCGGCTACCGCGTGAGCGACGGCCAGGCCGCATCCGGCGTGGCCACGGTGCGCGTCCAGGTGGCGCCGGTGAACGACGTGCCGCAGATCACCGTCAACCGCCTCAGCATCGCCGTGGGCGAGACGGTGGTGCTGAGCACCGCGGACGTGGCGGTGAGCGACCAGGACAGCGACGCGACCCAGGTGGTACTGGCGGTGAGCAGCCTGTCCCACGGCCATTTCGAACTGGTGCGGGCGCCGGGGCGGGCGGTGAGCGCCTTCACCCTGGCGGACCTCAATTCCGGGCAGGTGCGTTTCGTCCATGACGGTGCGCTGGTCGGGCCGACCTATACCCTGAGCGCCGTGGACGGCTTCGGTCCGGGCAAGTCGCTGGCCGCCGTCGTGGACCTGCTCCCCGGGGCGGGCGACGGGCCTGCGGCGAGTCCCGCGAGTGCGACGGCTCCGGATCCCGCGGCAACGCGGGAGACGCTGGCCCAGCCCCCGCCGGGGCGCGCTGCGAGCGCGCTCGTGTCAGCGTCGCCGACGGTGACGCCCCCGGGCGCGCCCGCGCCCGCAACCCCGGCGACGCCCGAATTCACGGTGGAGGTGGGCGGCGCCGAGCCGGCCCGGGCCGGCCCGCAGCTTGGCGCCGCGCAGGTGTGGCGGGCCGCGGCGGCATCGGCCGAGTGGCTCGGTGGGCTGCTCCGGGATGCGGATCTCCCCGCCCTTGAGGCCGCTGCGGACAGCGCCGGCATGGCGTTCAACCTGCGGCCGATGGTGGCGCCGGGGATCCGTCTGGAGGTGACCGATCCGCAGGCTCTGGCGCAGGAACTGCCCGCCGGGTCGCGGGGGCTGGAGATCCTGCTGGAGGTGGCCCAGCCCGCCGGCATTACCCTCACCGTGGGAGCCATCGCCTGGGCCACCCGCGCCGGCGGCCTGCTCGCCAGCATGCTGGCCACCCTGCCGGCATGGCGCGGACTGGACCCGCTGCCGGTACTGGAGCGCGCGCCGGAAGAGGAGCCGCAGCCGCCCGGCGCCCCGCCGGATGCCGAGCAGGAGCGCGACGAACGCGCCGCGCGGGCGCTGCTGGACTGAGAGTGCCGGAATTGGATTGACTCGCGAGCCATGAGGTAGATATCATTGGTGGTCATCATCCAATCGTGTCTGCCATGGATACCGCAAAACTGTTCTTGTCGGGCCGCAGTCAAGCCGTGCGCCTGCCCAAGGCCTATCGTTTCGAGGGCAATGAGGTTGTCGTCAAACACTTCGGTCGCGGCGTTCTGCTCCTGCCCGTCGACGCTCCATGGCAGTTGATGCGCGAGGCACTCGACGAGTTCGAGCCCGGCTTCGAGATCACCCGCGAGCAGCCGCCGTCTCAGGAACGGGACGACCTCAAGGGATAGGCGCCGCGATGAAGTTCATGCTCGACACCAATACCTGCATCTACATCATCAACCGTCGCCCGCCTCAGGTATTCGATCGTTTCCAGGGCCTGCGAGCCGGGGACATCGGCGTCTCCAGCATCACCGCGGCGGAACTAGCCTTCGGCGTGACCAAGAGCGGCTCGCAGCGCAATCGCGCGGCACTGGAAAAATTTCTCGCGCCGCTGGAAATCGCCGCCTTCGGCGAGGATGCCATCTGGCAGTACGGCAACCTGCGCGCCACTCTGGAGGCAGGCGGGCGGCCGATCGGCTCGCTGGACACCCTGATCGCGGCTCACGCGCTGGCGCTGGGCGCCGTCCTGGTCACCAATAATCGGCAGGAGTTTGACCGCGTGTCCGGGCTCCAGTGCGAGAATTGGGTCTGATCAATCGGCCGCGGAAGGCCGAAGGCCACCCGGCAAGCGCAACTTGCCGGCGGTCCCGTTGATGTTGGTAGGGGCGCCCGGGTCGCGAGACGGATTCGCGCTCAGGGATTGGCGATGCCGTGGGGCACATGCCCCGTCGGGCCGGCCGCGGCGGCCGAATCGCAATGCCGAGTCTGGTCGTCGAAGAAGAAATCCGGTTCGAATTTAGACGCGTGCGGCGGGAAAGCCGGCGACCAGCGCCTCGCGCACGTCCTCGGCGTTGGCGGAGAGAAAGAGATGGGCGCCCAGCGGCGTGAGGAAGCGGAAGGGCGGGCGTCCGCGCGTAAACACGCCGCGCTCCAGCGGCAGGTTGGCGGCCTCGGCCGAGCGGAAGATGCGCAGCCCCGACACCGGATCATTGCGCGACAGAATCACCACCTCGACGCGATGCTGCCCGTCGCGGTTGAACGCCAGCAGTTTCTTCACCAGCGGATAGGCCACGCCGTGCCGCGCCGGCGCATCCAGGCGCTCGAGCTGGAGGCGCATGTAGGCCGTGTCGTCCTCATCCTCGAACACCTTGTTCTCCTCCTCGAAGTCGAACAGGGCGCGGGAGGAGATGGCGACGACGAATTTGTCTTTCAGGCTGACGGGCATGAGAGCTTCCGGTCCTTACAGCGAGTGGATTCCGATCGACTGGTCGCCCAGTTCGGCACGCGCCAGGTCGACGAGGTGCCGGTGATGGGTGAACAACATGACCTGTCCGCCTTCGGCGAATTTCGCCAGGGCGTGAAGGATGTTGGCGGCCCGCTCGTCGTCCGAGGTGATGAGCACGTCGTCCAGCACCAGAGGCATCTGCTGCGACGCTTGCCGAAGGTCGAGGGCGGCCAGGCGCAGGGCGAGGTAGAGCTGGTCGGCGGTGCCTTCGCTCATGGCCTCGATGCCGATCCGTGTTTCGCCGTCCGCTCGCTCGGCCAGCAACACGGATTTTTCCTGCGAGTCGTCGGTGACCAGCCGCGGGTAGCGACCGCCGGTCATGAGGGAAAAGTAGGTCGAGGCGGCGGCGATCATCGGCGCCTGGGCGCGCTCCCGGAAGCGGTTCAGAGCCTCGCGCAACAGGGCCTGGGCGAGCTTGAGCCGAGCCCACGGCCGGATAGCGGCGCGCATGCGGGCGGCGGCCGACTCCATTGCTTCCCGGGCGGTGGCGGCCTTGTCCGAGGTGTCGATCGCCTCCAGTTCGCGCCGGGTCTGCTCTTCGTTGCGGCGCAAGGCGCCGAGGTCCTGCTCCAGTTGATCGATTTCCCCGCGGCAGCGTTCGCGATCACTCTCGATCGCAACCTGATCAAGGCCTGTGAGCGCCTCCCGCAGTGACGGTTCCGGCCGGGTCGATACGTCCTTCAGTTGGCGTTGCGCGGTGGCCAGGGCGATCCGCACGTGGCGCTTGCGTGCGGCGAGCTCCTCGCAATGCGGCAGATCGCCGGCGGCGGCAACGGAGGCCGCCTGGCACAGCTTCGCCAGGACGCTCGACTGGGCGGACAGGTCGATCTCGGCTTGGCGCCTTTTGAGCGTTGCCTTTGACTGCGCTTCGAGCAGAGTGTGCCGACGCTGGTCGGCTTCACGCGACGCGTGCAGGCGCTGCCGCAGCCGGTCGGCGATGTCATCCGCCGAGAGCGGGGCGAGAGGTGTCGCAAGAGCGGTTGCAAGAGCGGGCGCAGAAGCGGACGCAGAAGCGGGCGCTGTCGCCAGCAGCGGGGCGAGTTGCGCCGCTTGCGTGGCGAAGTCGGCGACGAGCGCCTCGTGCTGCGCCTGGCGAAAGCGGGCGTCGCCCAGAGCGGTGGATTGGCGGGCCAGCCCATCCAGTTCCTCCAGGCGGGCGCGAATGATTTCCGGCGGGCTGCCGGCGGACAGGAACAACCGGGCGTGCCATCCCTGCAGCGCCGTTTCATGCTGCTGGCGCTGTGTGGTGGTGTCAGCGATTCTCTTGGCGATCTTGTCCCGCTCCTCCCGCGCCGCGTGCGTCGCCTTGACGCGCGCCTCGTGCTCCGCCTCCAGTTTGGCGACGCGCTTGTCCCAGCGCAGCGCCTGCTCGATCAGGCCCGGAAGAGGGGGGTTCGCGAGTGCGTCCGTCCGCGCCGGGAGAGCCTGGTCGACGCCGCGCAACGCCGTCTCAAGTTCGGCGGCTGCGGAGGCTGCCTGGGTCAGAAGCCTGTCTCGCGCGTCCTGGCTGGCTGTCCGTCGGTCGGCGAGTTCGAGCGCGTCGTTGCGCCGCGCCAGCCATTCGCGCAGCGCATCGGGTTCCAGGTTGGGCAATCGGGCTTGCGTCAGACGTCCGCTCCACTCGGCACGCACGGCCACGATGCGAGCTTGGCAGCGCCCGATCTCGGCGGCGAGCGCCTCGCGCCGCGCCGCCATCTGCTCGATGCGTGCCGAGCATTCTTCGTAGCCCGCGGCCCGGCGCGCATCGGCGCGCAGCAGATCGGCCTGCCGGTCCGTCTCCCCCTGCGCCGACTCGAACGCGTCCGGCAGGGGGCGCGACGGATCGAATGCATGGCCGGCTTCACCCGGTTCGAGGGTTCGCTCGATGTAGCTGTCGCGGATCAGGCGCCAGCCTTGATCGCGCCGTTCCCGGGCCAGCCGCAGCGTTTCCGCCGTGACCACTTCACCCGCGGCGGCCAGTTCCCGCTGGCGCAAGCGCTGCGCCTCCTGGTCCCGTGCCAGATTGCGCTCGTCGTTTTGCGCCTGGCGCCGCGATTCATCAAGCTGGACGAGTTCCTGGCGCGTTTGGGCGATTTCCGCCTCCAGCAGCGGCTGCACCGCACGCAGCGTCGCGTCGGTGTCCAGGCCCAGGTCAGAAAGGGCGCGGGAAAGGCGGGAATCCAAGTCGCGGATCTCATGGCCGAGACTGTCGTTGTGGCGCGAGACCTCGCCCAGGGACTGGGCCCGGCGTAGCGTGGCGACCAGGGTCTGGTGAGCGATGGTGTCCGGGAGCGCAGGGTCGTTGCCGGAATCGGCCTGCAGCTTTTGATCCAGATCATCGGCCTGCTGACGGTGCGAATCCAGCCGCTCCTGGAGACGACCCAGAGCCAGCAGATGGGCGTCCAGCGCCGCCCGGTCGGCGGCGGAGGGTACCGCATTCAGCACCGCATACAGCATATCTCGCAGTGGCTGCGCGGGCGCGATGCGGGTCGCGGCCTGGCTCAGGTCGCCCTCGATTCGATCGATGATCGCCTGCTGCTGTCCGGCGTCGAGTCGTGCGCGCGCGGCCGGCTCGATCCCGGCGGCGAGCCGTTCAATGGCCGCACCGTGCTCCAGGAGTTGCGGCTCGATCACGAGTTTCGTTAAAGCTTCCGCGTAGCGGGCAAGCTCCAGTTCGGCGTCGTCGCGGTCCTTTTGCGCCTGGCGCAACGCGTGCTCGGCGGCCAGGCGTTCTTCGCGCGCGTTCTCGGGCAGATCCGGAACGTTGGCGAGTTCCCGCAACTCCGCCTCGGCGTGGTCCACCTCCCGCAGCAAGGGCGCGACCGTGCGCAACTCGGTCAACTCGTTCTCGCGGCGGCGCAGGCCCTCCAGCTTCCGTTCGACTTCAGTCAGGCTGGCCTTGGCATCGTCGTGGGCGCGAAACAGCGCCTGCCAATCCGCGGGGCGGGTCTGCGCCTGGCGACAGAGCTGACGCTGTTCCGTGATCTCGTCACGGGCCTGGTTGATCTGTGCCTTTTGCGTGCGGCCGTGCGGGTTGTAGAGCTTGCGCGCTTCGGCATCGAGCGCGTCCAGCAGCGCCGGAATGCCGCGCGTCCCGGCACTGGCCTCGAACAGGGCGGAGCGGAGTTCCCCCTCGCCTTCAAGCAGTTGTCTGCCGCCCTCGCGCAGGCGCGCGTGATTGAGGCCGAACATGGCTTCGAAATCACTCCGCTCCAGACCGCCGGTCAGCGCCTGCTCGTGCTCGGCCAGCAGGGGCCGGCCTGAATCCTCCTGGCCGCTGACGAGATCCAGGCGTGAGAGCGTCTGGCCCCGTCCCTTGCGTCGGACGAGGGCCAGTTCCTCACCGCGGCGGTCCACGAACACGCCGGCGATGCGCAGGTCGCCGGAGGCGTGGATGAACACGTCCTGGCTGCGCAGGGGAATGCCGAAGCGCAGATCCGTCATGGCCCGCAGCGCCGAGGATTTGCCGGCCTCGTTAGGGCCGTAGATGAGATGCAGATTGGCCGGGCTGCGCGAGAAATCCAGTTCGGCGTCGGTAAACGGGCCGAATGCCTGAAGCAGCAGGCGTGCGAGCTTCAATTGTCACCTCCGGCGGCGGCCAGCCGCGCGAGCACGGTCTCCTCGGCATCCAGGAGCAGGGCACGCAGGTCAACCGGGCTGTCCAGCCGCGGCACCTCGTCGGTCGCCACCTCCGGCGGCAGTTTCGCCAGCAGATCGCCGATTTCCGAGTCCATCCAGCGGCGCAGCGCCACTTCGTCGCCCGCCATCGACTCCACCAGGCGTACCAGCTCCCCGACCGCATCCTGCCGCTGAGCCGTCTGCGCGCGGTCAAGGGGCGCGGAGAGTTCGAGTCGAACCTGCTCGACCCAGATTTCGGCCCCGGCCACGTCCTGCACGGCAGCCTGGACCTCAGCCGCCAGCGTGCCCGGCTGGCCCGCCTCCAGGCGGAGCAGCGGCGTTGAGCCGGTGAGGGTGAAACGCATGGCATGCAGCCGATCCGCCGCACCGATCAACATCGGCTGGACCTGTTGGCGGACGATGTCTCCCACTAACTCCAGTTGCTCGATGCCGTCTAAAGGCACTGCAACCCGGCTCCAGCGCACCCCGTCCAGCGGCACGAATTCGGCTTCCACCCGGCCGGCCTCCACCGTCACCAATTCGCAGCCCTTGGCACCGGTTTCGTTGGCGTGGCGTCCCTGCAGGTTGCCGGGGAAGACGACGCGCGGCCGTTCGCACACCACCTCCCGCGCATGGATGTGTCCCAGCGCCCAGTAGTCGTAGCCCTTGGCCACCAGCGTGGCGAGGTCCGTCGGCGCATAGGTGTCGTGGCCGGCGCCGCCGGTCAGGCTCGTGTGCAGCAGGCCGATGTTGAAGCAGCCTGGCACCGGGGCCGGGTAGGAGGGCACGAGGTCTTCATCCACCGCCCGGTCGGGAAAGCTGCGTCCGTGAATCGCCACCGTCAGTTCATCGATACGCGCCGTCTCGGCGGTGCGGCTGGAAAAGACGCGCACGTTGTCCGGCAGCTTGAGTTGGCGCGAGATCACGCCCTGGGCGTCATGGTTGCCCTGCACGATGAAGACGCGGATGCCGGCGCGATCCAGCCGGACCATCTGCTCGCGGAAGAACAGGCCGGTGTGGAAGTCCTGCCAGTCCCGATCGTAGATGTCGCCGGCGAGCAGGACGAAATCGACGCGTTCGGCGAGCGCCTTGTCCACCAGTCGCTCCAGCGCGGCGCGGGTTGCGGTGCGCAGGCGTACGACCGGGGCGCGGTCGTAGCGGGCGAGGCCGCGCAAGGGGCTGTCGAGGTGGAGGTCGGCGGCGTGGAGGAAGCGCATCTCGGAGTTGTTGTGGGCTGAACGGTGCGATTGCCTATTATCGCGGTTCAACTGCGGTTTCAAGGCTGATTCGAATCCTTCCGGATGCTCAAGTCCGCAAGGAAAACGCCGTTGTCTTGATGACCCCAGTACTCGAGCCCGTCCTGAACGAAAGAGACCCAATGCCGATGCAAGCGATCACCGACGCCCGCCATCGTGGCGCCACGAGCCGGCCTGCGGCCCCCGCGCAGGGAAATGAAACCCGCGGCGCCGCCGCGCGGGGTTCTCCCCCCGGCGGCTGGCCGGAAGGCATGCGCGAACCCGTGGTGCTGATGGTCGATGACGAACCCATCACGGTGGACGTGCTGCAAACCTTCCTGGAGGAGGCAGGCTACCGCAACGTCATCGGCACCTCCGATCCGGCGAAGGCGCTGGGACTCATCAGGACCGAGCGCCCCGACGTGGTGCTGCTGGACCTGAAGATGCCCCAGGTCAGCGGCTTCGACATCCTCTCGCGCATGCGCGACGACCCCGCCCTGACGCGGGTGCCGGTGGTGGTGCTCACCTCCTCCACCGACGCCGCCACCAAGCTGCGGGCGCTGGAACTGGGCGCCACGGATTTCCTCGCCAAGCCGGTGGACCCGAGCGAACTGGCGCTGCGGCTGCGCAACACCCTGGCGGCCAAGGCCTACCAGGACCGGCTGGAGAACTTCGACCTGCTCACCGGCCTGCCCAATCGCCGCCTGTTCCTGGACCGGCTGGAATGGGCGTTGCAGCATGCGCGGCGCTTCGGCAGCACCGGCGCGGTGCTGCACGTCGGTCTGGACCGCTTCACCCAGGTCAATGAGGCGTTCGGACCGGGCATCGCCGATGAACTGCTCAAGGCCTTCGCCGATCGCCTGGCGGCCCGCGTGCGCGCCACCGATGCCGTGAGCACCGGCCCAGGTGTGGGCCCCCACGCTGCGCTGCCCCCCGGGGGGGCGCCCCCCGGCTTGGGGCGGCCCGGCGCCGGGGGTGTGGGCCCCCACGCGCGCCATGAAGCCGGCTTGCTGCCCCCCGGGGGGGCTGCCCCCGCCTTGGGGCGGCCCGGCGGCGGGGGCGTGGGTACCCATCCCAGCGTGGCGCGCATCGGCGGCGACGAATTCACCGTGCTGCTCACCGAGGTGAGCCAGGCGGAGGATGCCGGTCGCGTGGCGGCGCGCATCCTGGAGCACATGGTCGAGCCCTTCCGCGTCGCCGGGCACGAGGTGTTCGTCACGCTGAGCATCGGCATTGCCGTGTTTCCGGTGGACGGCATGGAAGTCGACGCCATCCTCAAGCATGCCGGCGTGGCCATGCGCCACGCCAAGCACCATGGCGGCAGCGCCTGCCGTCATTACTCCCAAGACCTGGATGCCCGTTCGCTGGCGCGCCTGAGCATGGAAGGCGCCCTGCGCCGGGCGCTGGAGCGCGACGAACTGCTGCTGCACTTCCAGCCCAAGGTGGACGTGAAGAGCGGCCGCCTCACCGGCGCCGAGGCGCTGGTGCGCTGGGCCAGCCCGGAGCGCGGCCTGGTGCCGCCGGGGGAGTTCATCCCGCTGGCGGAGGAAACCGGGCTCATCCTGCCGATAGGCGAGTACGTCCTCCAGCAGGCCTGCCGGCACATCCAGGCCTGGGCGGCGGCGGGGCTGAAGGTGCCGCGGATCTCCGTGAACGTGGCCAGCCAGCAGTTTCGTGACCGGCAGTTCGCGGCGCGGGTGCGGGCGGCGCTGGACGCCGCCGGGCTGGAGCCGCGCCGCCTGTGCCTGGAACTGACGGAAAGCGCCCTCCTCGACCACGCCGAGGAGAACGTGCGATCGCTGCGGGAGCTGAAGGAGGCCGGGCTGAAACTGTCCATCGACGACTTCGGCACCGGCTACTCGTCGCTGTCCTATCTCAGGCGCTTTCCCCTGGAGGAACTGAAGATCGACCGCTCGTTCATCGCCGATCTCGGCGCCGACCAGGACCACTCGGCCATCGTCGTCGCCATCATCGCCATGGCCCACAGCCTCGGGCTCAAGGTGGTGGCCGAGGGCGTGGAGACGCGCGGCCAACTGGCCTTCCTGCGCAACCACCGCTGCGACCAGTGCCAGGGCTTCCTGTTCAGCAAGCCACTGCCGGCGGAAGCGTTCGCGCAACTCCTGTCGAGGGTGAAGGGCGAGGAATGACGGCTTCAGCCTGCGCGGTGGGCGCCGTAAACCCCCAACGTGAACCTGTCATGGAGTCCGCAATGAAATCCCTTGCCGCTTTGAAACAACCCCCGCGCTTCGCGGCCCCCCGAGGGGGCGCATGCCCGCCCTGGGGCGGCCCGGCGGCGGCCATGGTGCTGCTGGCACTGTGCGGTGCCGCACACGCCGAGCCGCTGGCCTGCCTGATCGAACCTTCCCAGGTGGCCGACATCGGCAGCCCGGTGCTGGGGGTGCTGGAGCGCGTGCTCATCGACCGCGGCGCGGTGGTGAAGAAGGGCCAGCCCCTGGCGCAGGTGCAGGCCGACGTGGAGCGCGCCGCCGTGGCGCTGGCGGGAGCCAAGGCCCGCGCCCAGGCCGAACTGCAGGCCGCCCAGTCGGCCCACGACTTCGCGCGGCGCAAGCAGGACCGCACCCAGGATCTCTACAACAAGAAATTCATCTCCCAGCAGGCGCTGGACCAGACCGACACCGAGGCGGCGCTGGCCGACAAGAAGATCGCCCAGGCGTACGACGTCCTTCTGCCGGCTGGAATCGCCCTTCGCGGCCTGTTTCTGATTGACAAGCAGGGCGTTGTGCGGCACCAGGTGGTCAACGACCTTCCCTTGGGCCGGAGCGTCGATGAGGCGCTGCGGCTGGTAAAGGCCCTGCAATTCGTCGAGAACCACGGCGAGGTCTGCCCGGCCAACTGGAAAGAAGGGGCGG
>JACQYB010000052.1:0-20163 GCA_016208415.1 Betaproteobacteria bacterium
CCATCGAGGTTCAGCACTCGGTGCCGCTACCCTCGCCCGATCTGCCCGAAGGCTGGCGCCACAGTCTTGCGACGCCCCCGGCCATCGGCGACGAGTGGCTGCGCTGCGATGCGTCCCCGCTGCTCGCGGTCCCGAGCGTCGTCGCCCCGGAGACCACGAACGTCCTGCTCACTCCTTTGCACCCGGACCTCGGGAAAGCACGCATCGCGAACATCGCCACCCACCCTTTCGATCCCCGGCTTCGACGCATGGGCGGCCCGCCGGCTGCTTGACCACCCCCGGGCCATGCGCCTGGGTCCACGCCGCCGCTCTCGCCAGATGCGCCAGGGCCTCCGGTCTCGTGCGGCGCGCACGACGAACATCCCCCTGCCCGACTCCATCGCAGCCTTCGCCCGGGAGGTTTCTTGCCGCAGCACTCGCTATTTATTAGTGTATGGTTATATACTGATAAAACCAGGGGCTGGTTTGGTTCGGCCGGCAACAGTGGCCCGACCCACACCGCGATTGCTGACAGGCATGTCTGGACGATGGGTGGGACGATGGCGAAGGCGCGAGAAATAGCATTGCTGTTCGCGACCCTATTCCTCTTCTGGGGGATGCTGAACGGCTCCCTGGCGCAGGATGTCCTCGGCGTCGGCCTGGTCGCCGCACTGGTCATCGCCGTGCTCTTTCGCGACGGCCTCGCGGTCCTGTCCGAATTCCGCGCCACCCCCCGCGCCTTCTTCGCCGCAGCACGGTACCTCCCCTACTTCCTCAAGGAACTGGTCAAGTCCAACCTGGCGCTCGCCGCGATCGTGCTCGCGCCCGACTTGCCGGTGAATCCGGGCATCGTCAAGGTACGCACCCGGCTGAAAAGCCGCATGGGCCGGCTGCTGCTCGCCAACTCGATCACGCTCACCCCCGGCACGCTCACCGTCGAGCTGGACGGCGAATGGCTCTACATCCACTGGGTCACGGTGGAATCGACCGATATCGAGGCCGCGACCGCCAGCATCGTCGCCGGCTTCGAGCGCTATCTCGAGGTCATGTATGGCTGAGGCACTGATCCATCTGGCGGCGACGCTGGCCGGCATCGCGTTCCTGCTCGCGCTTTATCGTTTCTTCAGGGGACCGTCGGCCGCCGACCGGGTTATCGCCTTCGACGTGCTGACCATCGTCGCCATCACCGGCATCGTGCTGGTCGCCTTCGTCGAGGGGCGCGGCATCTATCTCGACGTGGCGCTGATCTATGCGCTGCTGTCCTTCCTCGGGGTGATCGCGGTCGCCCGCTACCTGGAGCGGGGGCTGTGATGGCGCATCCACTCGACCTGCTCGGCGGACTGCTGCTCGTCGCCGGCGCGGCCTTCCTGCTGTTCGGGGGGCTGGGCCTGGTGCGCATGCCCGACGTGTTCAACCGCATCCAGGCGGGCACCAAGGCGACGACGCTCGGTACGCTGCTGAGCCTTGCCGGCATGGCCTGCCTGCGGCCGGAGTGGGGGCTGAAGCTGCTGCTCATCGGCCTGTTCATCCTCTTCACCAACCCGATTTCGTCGCAGGTGCTGGCCCGCGCGGCGCACCGCACCGGCGCCGAGAAGACGGTGAAGACGTCGGTGGACCGGCTGGCCGAGGACACGGGGGAGGCGCCGTGATGACGACCCCCACGCTTCGCTGCCCCCCGAGGGGGCGCATGCCGCCTTGGGGCGGCCCGGCGGCAGCATGATGACGACCCCCACGCTTCGCTGCCCCCCGAGGGGGCGCATGCCGCCTTGGGGCGGCCCGGCGGCAGCATGAGCCTCCCCCCGGGCCGCCCCAAGGAAGGCTCCGTCCCTCCCGGAGGGACCGCGCGCAGCGCGAGGGTGCCCCAATGAGCATGCTGATGACCGCCATGACCGCGCTGCTGTGCGTCGCCATGCTCGTCGCGGCGCTGGTGGCGATCCGCGGCAGGAGCCTGCCGATTGCCATCCTCGCTGCCGGACTCGTCAGCCTCGTCGCCTCGGTGCTGTTCCTGATCCTGGCCTCGCCCGATGTGGCGATGACCGAGGCCGCCATCGGCAGCGGGCTCACCACCTTCCTGTTCTTCTTCGTGCTCGGCCGGGTGCGTGGAGGCGAGAATGATTAAGCGCTTCATCGCCTTTCTGCTACTCATCGCCATCGGCGGCATCTTCGCCACGCTGCTGATCGGTTACACGCCGGACGCGGAACTGAACCTCACCGCGCGCTACTACGCCGAGCGCACCGCCGCCGACTTGGGCAGCGCCAACATCGTCACCGCCATCGTCGTCACCTATCGCGGCCTCGACACGCTGGGCGAGGTCACGGTGCTGTTCCTGTCCGCCGCCATCGTCGGCCTCGTGCTGGCCGGCGGCCGCCAACGAACGCCGCGCCCACGCGCCCCCGTGGGCGAACTGCTGACCACCGGCACCCGCCTCCTCGCCCCGCTGATCATGCTGCTCGGCGTCTATGTCTTCGTGAATGGCCACCTGACCCCCGGCGGCGGCTTCCAGGGCGGCGCCATCGTCGCCTCGGGCGTGCTCCTGCTGCTGCTCGCCGATCCGCTCCGGCACTTCAGCCACGGGCTGATTTCCGCCATCGAGTCGCTGGCCGGCGTCTTCTACGTCGCGATAGGATTGCTCGGCCTCCTGCTCGCCGGCGGCTTCCTCGACAACCGCATCCTGCCCATCGGCACGCTGGGCGACCTGTTCTCGGCCGGCGCGATCCCGCTGATCTATTCGCTGATCGGCCTCAAGGTCGGCGCCGAGTTCGCCTCGATGCTGGCCAGCCTGTCCGGGACGGAGGAACTGTGATGGCGCACCTTGCCATGGCCACCGGCTTCCTGCTGATCCTGGTCGGCTTCTACGGCGCGCTGACGAACCGCAACATCCTGCGCATGATCGTCGCCTTCAGCATCGCCGATACCGGCGTCAATATCGTCATCGTTGCCGTCGGCTACATGCGCGGCCGTAGCGCGCCGATCCTGGATTCCACGGTTTCCGCCGCCGACGCGCTCGCCCGCATCATCGACCCGGTGCCGCAGGCGCTGGTGCTCACCGCCATCGTCATCGGCGTCGGCGTGACGGCGCTGATGCTCGCCTACGCCTACAAGCTCTACGAGAAGAAGCGCTCGCTCGACATCGCGAAATTCACGGAGTTGAAATGGTAAGCGCGCTCTACCTAATCGCGGCGGCGCTGGCCGCGGCCTTCCTGCTCGGCCTGCTGAAGGAGCAGTGGCGTGGCGCGGCCTACGCGGTGACGCTTGCGGCGCTCGCCTTCATGATCTGGGTGTCGGCCGGCTGGCTGTGGGCCTTCGCGCTCGAAGGCGCAGCGCCGGTCGAGATCTTCACCGCCGGTGCCGAGCCGCCCTTCGCCATCAACCTGCGCATGGGACTGGCCGAAGCCGCCCTGACGCTGCTCATCAATCTCACCGGGCTGTTGTCGGCGCTGTATCTCAAGGATGCGCTGTCCAGGCTCGGCCGCCGCGCGCTGGCGGTGCTGCTCATCGCCATCATGGCGTTGTGCGGCATCGTGCTGACACGCGACGTCTTCAACCTGTTCGTCTTCTTCGAACTGATCGTCATCGCCACCGGCGGGCTGGTGCTGCTCTCGGACGACGATCACGCGCTGGCTGCCGGCTTCAAGTATCTGATCGTCTCGCAGGTGATCTCGGTGTTCCTGCTGGTCGGCATCATCTTCGCCTACCACGCCACCGGCACGCTCAACATCGACGGCATGGCCGGCGCCTCGCTGGGCCTGAAGACGGGCGGCGCGCTGGCCTTCTTCCTGATGTTCATCGCGGTGGTCGCTGAGTTGAAACCCTTCCCGGCCAACGGCTGGGCGCTCGACATCTACGAATCCGCGCATCCCGCCTTCTCGGCCATCTTCTCCGCCGCCACCGGCGCGGCCGCGCTCTACGCGGTCGACAAGCTGCTGCTGATCGGCGGCGCCGACTGGCTCCCCGTAGCCACCGGCATCGGCCTCGTCACCTTCGTCGCCGCCAATATCCTCGCCCTGCCGCAGACCAACGACCGCCGCCTGCTCGGCTATTCCTCCATCGCGCAGACCGGCCTGGTCCTCGCGGTGCTCGGCCAGCGCGACATCCTCGGCGACGCCACGCCCTATATCGCCTTCGGCCTGCTGGCCTCCCACGCCGTCGCCAAGGCCGGGCTCTACTGGCTCTCCGGTCTCGTCGCCGGGCGCGCGCTCGCCGACTGGGCGGCCCTGCGCAACCGTCCGCTGCTCCTCTTCGCCTTCGTCACCTTCATCTGCATGCTCGCCGGCCTGCCGCCCTTCCCCGGCTTCTACGCCAAGTGGGAACTGGCGCGCTTCCTCGCCGCCGAGGGCCGGCTTGCACTGCTGGCGCTGATCCTGTTCGGCGCGCTGGTCGAGGCGGGCTATCTGTTCCGCTGGCTCGGTTACCTCATCAAGCGCGAAGCGCCGGCTGCTGAAACCGCTTGTACGCCACACCAGGCGACGGCGGTGTTCGCCGCCGTCATCGCCGGTTGGGCGTTGGGCTTCGTCTGGGGCGACCTGTCGGGACGCAATAATCTTCTGCTCGTCCTGCCGCTGCTGTTCGCGCTGGCCTTCCTGCTGCTGGAGTGGCTGCCCGCCTGGACCAAGAACACGCTGGCCATCGCCGGCATGGTCGGCTGGTTTGTCCTGACCTGGACTGAATACGACCCGCTGCGGCTGATCTTCGCCGTGATCTTCCTCATCGGCGGGGCGATCACGCTGCTCGCCAGCTATGCAGCCCACGGCCGGCGCATCGGCTTCTATCCGTCGGCCATGCTGATGTACGCCGGCATGGCGATGCTCATCCGTGCCACCGACAGCTTCGATTTCTTCGCCGCCTGGGAACTGCTGACGGTCGGCTCCTACTTCCTCATCCTGCGCGGCAAGCATTCCGAGCCGCACGCCCTGTCCTACATCCTCTTCTCGCTCGGCGGCGCCTTCCTGATCCTCGCCGGCTTCGCGCTCGCCGCGCAGGGCGCGCCGCACTTCGACATCGCATCGCTTGGACAACTCGGCCAGCCTGCCCAGCCGCTGGCGCCGTGGATCTTCCTGCTGCTGGCCATCGGCTTCATGACCAAGACCGCCGCCATCGGCGTGCACATCTGGCTGCCCGGCGCCCACGCCGAGGCCGAGACCGACGTCTCGCCGATGGTCTCCGGCATCCTGCTCAAGGCCGGCCTCTTCGGCCTGTTCCTGCTGCTGATGACGATGGGCAGGCAGCGACTTTACGGTATTGAACTCACCCACGCCCTGCTCTGGATCGCCGCGCTGACCGCCCTCCTGGGCAACCTGATGGCGATCTTCCAGGAAGACGCCAAGCGCCTGCTGGCCTACTCCTCCATCGGCCAGATGGGCTACGCGCTGTTCGGCCTGGCGCTGATGAACCACCTCGGCTGGCTGATGGCGCTGATGTTCGTCATCAACCACTACATCTACAAGGCCATGCTCTTCCTGTCGATCGGCGGCGTCGCCAAGCGCACCGGCACGCGCGAGATGTACCGCATGGGCGGCCTGATCCGGATGATGCCGCTGTCCTTCATCCCCGTGCTGATCGGCATCATCGCCGTCTCGGGCGTGCCGCCGCTGTCCGGCTTCGGCGGCCGCTGGATCTTCTACAACGCCATCATGACCGCCGAGCTCCGCCTGCCGCTGGTCGTCATCTTCCTCGCCGGGCCGATCGCCTTCCTCTACCTGTTCCGCCTGATCCACACCATCTTCCTCGGCCAGTTGAAGGACGAGTTCCGCCGCGTCAGGGAGGCGCCGTTCTGGATCGTGCTGCCGCAGATGATCTACGTCGTCCTGCTGCTGGTGTTCGCCGTCGTCCCCGGCCTCGCCCTGCGCCACGTCGATGCCTATCTCAACCGCTTCTTCCCCGAGGGCGGTCTGGGCTGGACGGGCCCCGCCATCACCAGCAGCTACGGCTACTGGAACCCCATCGCGATCATGATCGTCGTCGGCGTCATCTTCGCCACGCTGCTGGCCTGGCTGCTGTTCGTCAATCGCCGCGCGCAGAAGGTCAGGCAGTTCAACATCGTCTTCGCCGCCGAACGGCCTTTCCGCCCGGAAACGACCCACTACGCCTGGAACTTCTTCGCTCCCTACCGCAAGGCGATGGGCTTCCTCGTGCAGCCCTTCGTCACCCGCTTCTGGGAAACGCTGACCGACCTGCTGCACACGGCGGGGGACTTGGCGCGGCGGCTGTACGACGGCAACGGCCAGAGCTACGCCTTCCACTTCCTGGCCTTCGTCGTCGCCGTGTTCCTGCTCCGGGGGGGAGTCTGACCATGCAATTCGAGTGGATGAAGATCCCCTACGCGCTGCTCACCCTGTTCATCGTCGTGAACTTCGGCATGCTGCTGGGCGCGTTCATACAAAAGATCGGCGCGCGCGTCGGCCGTCGCCACGGCATCCCGGTGTGGCAGAACCACATCGACCTCATCAAGAACTACGGCCTGCGCAGCTCGATCACCCACGGCACGATGTTCTACCTCGGCCCGGTGTTCCGGCTGTCGGGCGGCGTCGGCCTGTTGCTGTTCGTGCCGACGATCCATGGCTCGGAAATGTTCTCGAACCTTTCGTTCGCCGGCGACTTGATCCTGGCGCTCTACTTCGTCTTCTTCGGCGCGCTGGGCATGGCGCTGGGCGCCGGCGAAAGCGGTCATCCCCACGCCGCCATCGGTGTCACGCGCGGCCTCTCGCAGATGAGCATGGCCGAGCTGCCCTTCGCGCTGGCGACGTTTTCGATCGCACTCCAGTATCAGACGCTGTCGATCACCGACATCGTCGCGGCGCAGCAGGGCGGCATGTTGAACTGGACGCTATTCACCAACCCGCTCGCGGTCGCGGCGGCGATGCTCTCCTTCCTCGGCTCGATGATGCGCCCGCCCTTCGACGTGGTGCTGGCGCCGCAGGAAATCCCCATCGGCCCGCCGACCGAGTATCACTCGTCCTACCTGGCGCTGATGCAGACCAACCGCGCGCTCTTTCCCATCGCCAAGATCGTCATCTACATGAACCTGTTCTTCGGCGGCGCGGCGAGCTGGCCGGTGTTCTTCTTCAAGGTCTTCCTGATCTACCTCTGGTCGGCCTTCGTCGGCGTCGTCTTCCCGCGCTTCCGCGTCGAGCAGTCGATCCGCTGGTTCCTGGTCTGGGCGGTGCCGCTGGGCGTGCTTTCGATTCTTCTGGTGTGAGGGTACGCAAATGAGCATGAAACCCGAACTGATGAAGCGCATGGTGAAGGGTCCGGACGGCGTCGAATTCGAGGTCGAGCCGCTACGCGACTATTTCTGCGAAGCGCCGCCCACGGTGATGCCGGCGGCCTACAGCAGGATCGTCGAGGACCTGTTCAACTGGGCGCGCGCCGAATCGCTGTGGATCCTCGGCTTCGGCACCGGTTGCGGCGCCATCGAGATGCGCCCGCTGATGACGCCGCGCTTCGACGCCTACCGCTTCGGCGTGCAATGGCGGCCGACGCCGCGCCAGGCCAACCTGTTCATCATCTCCGGCTATCTCTCGACCAAGACGCTCAAGCGCGCGATCCGTTCCTACGAGCAGATGCAGAACCCGAAATACGTCATCGGGCTGGGCTCCTGCACCATCAACGGCGGCATGTACTGGGATTCCTACAACACCATCAAGCGGCTCGACGACTACCTGCCGGTCGATCTCTACATCGCCGGCTGCATGCCGCGTCCCGAGGCGCTGCTCGCCGGCTTCCAGGAACTGAAGACGATCATCCGCGCCGGCAAGGCCGAAGGGGCGAACAAATACGCGGAAAACTTCGAGTGGTACAAGGCCAACCAGAAGCGGGTCATCCACGACTGGGACATGCCGGACTACAACTGGTAAGCAAGCATGCGCGCACTGTATGACCGACTGAAGCAGCTGTTCCCGCTCGGCGAGCCGACCTGGCAGCGGCCCGATCTCGCCTTCGTCACCGTGCCGGCGGAGTTTCTGCGCCCGGCGCTGCTGCACCTGCGCGACCGCGAAGGCTACACGCATCTGGTGCTGCTGACGGCCGTCGACTGGATCGAGGACGAGCAATTCCAGCTCACCTACCTGCTCTCCAACCGCACGCAGGCCCGCGACATCGGCCTGCGCGCGATGATCCCGCGCGATGCAGCGACGATGGCGAGCATCCACGAGCTCTGGCCGACGGCGGCGACCTACCAGCGCGAACTGCGCGAGATGTTCGGCATCGATTTCCCCGGCAGCCCGCGAATCGAAGAGGACTTCATCCTCGAAGGCTGGAACGACATCCCGCCCTACCGGCGCGACTTCGACACCCTGAAATATGCCGAGGAAAACTACAGCCAGCGGCCGGGTCGCGAGACGCACGATCCGGCGACGCACATGAAGCAGCAACTCCATCCGGACGGGCGATAGCATGGACATGTTCCCTCCCGACCGCAGCCAGTACCCCGCCAGAAAGGCCGACGGCACGCTCGACATCGACCTGGCCTCCGGCAAGTACCTCAAGCTCTGGCAGGGCCCGAACCATCCCGGCATCACCGGCAACATGTCGGTCGAGCTCACCGTCTGCGGCGACGAGGTGGTCGAGGGCAAGACCCACGTCGGCTACCTGCATCGCGGCTTCGAGAAGCTGATGGAGCGGCGCAGCTTCATCCAGGTCTTCCCCATCGTCTGCCGCGTCTGCGTGCCCGAGCCGGACTTCAACGAATACTGTTACGCGGCGGCGGTCGAGGAACTCGCCGGCATCCGGTCGCCGGAGCGGGCCGACTGGATCCGCACGCTGATCCTCGAGATGGGCCGCATCAACAGCTACATGATGTATCTCGGCGGCCAGGCCGGCGCGCTGGGACTGGGCGTGATCGCGCAGTGGACCACCTACGCCCGCGACCTGATGCTCGACCGCTTCGAGGAACTGACCGGCGCGCGCATCTATCACATGTTCATCCTGCCCGGCGGCGTGCGCGACGGCCTGCCCGACGGCTTCGACCAGCGCATGGAGGAAACCCTGCGCGAAGTCGAGCGCACGCTGATGGATGTCTTTGAGGTGATGTTCCGCAACGCCGTGTTCAAGAAGCGCACTGTCGGTGTGGGCGTGATCGACCCGGCCTGGCTCGAACCCTACGGCGTCACCGGCCCCAACGCCCGCGCCGCCGGCGTGGCCAAGGACGTGCGCCGCGACCAGCCCTACCTCGTCTATTCCCGGCTCGATTTCGAGCCGGTGATTGGCCACGACTCCGACATCTACACGCGCGCCGACGTGCGCCGCCGCGACGTGCTGGTCTGCGTCGACCTGATCCGCCAGATGCTCGCCAGGATGCCGCGCTCCGGCCCCCTGATGGCCGAAATACCCAACGTGCTGCACTGGAAGATTCCGCGCGGCGAAACCTACATCCGCGGCGAATGCTCGCGCGGCGAATACGGCTACTACCTGGTGACGGACGGCAGCGGCACCCCGCGCCGCATCAATGTGCGCGGCCCCTCCTACACCCACGCCGTGGCCCTGCTGGAGCGGATGATCGTGAACGTCAACATTTCCGATGTCGCCGCGCTCATGGTCTCGCTGCATACCTATCCGCCAGAAATCGAGAGATAGCGATGAGCGTCCGCGACGTCCTCTCCCCCTTCACCGCGTGGAAGAACCTCTTCCGCGACCCGGTGACGATACGCGACCCGCTCAACCGGCCTGCGGCGCCGCGCTACCGCGGCTTCCACCAGAACGATGTCGAGAGGTGCATCGGCTGCGGCACCTGCGAAGCGATCTGCCAGAACGGCGCCATCGACATGGTGCCGGTCGAGGGCCGGGCGGCGAAGCAAGGCGATTCCGGCCTGCGCCCGCGCATCGACTACGGCCGCTGCTGCTGGTGCGCGCTGTGCGTCGACGTCTGCATGACCCGCTCGCTCTCCATGTCCAACGTCTACACCTGGGTGGACAGCGACCCCGACGCCTTCCGCTTCATCCCGGGCGTGGACAGGAAGCCCTGGGACGAGGCCGCGCTCGGCTACCGCCGCCCCGACGGCCATCGACTCACCGCCGAGACCCGCGTGCACATGGGCGAAATGGAGCCCGAGGTGCGCATCGGCTCGTTTGCCGAAATCGTCGACGGCTACTCGGTGGCGCAGGCCCGCCTCGAAGCCGACCGCTGCGTCGCCTGCGGCCTGTGCATCGCCACCTGCCCGACGCACATGGCGATCCCCGACTACATCGCCGCGGTGCGCGACGGCGACTACGCGCGCGGCGTCAAGCTGCTCTACGAGACCAATCCGTTCTCCGGCATCTGCGGGCGCATCTGCACGCACAGGTGCGAGACCGCCTGCGCGGCGCGCCACGAAGGCGACCCCATCGCCATCCGCTGGCTCAAGCGCCACATCATGGACCAGGTGTCGGCGGAGCACATCCGCGCAATCGTCGGCAAGCCAGCGGCGGCCACCGGCAGGAAGGTCGCCATCGTCGGCGCCGGCCCGGCCGGCCTCACCGCCGCCTTCGACCTCGCCCGGCAAGGGCACGCCGTGACGGTGTTCGAGGCGCTGGACGAGCCCGGCGGCATGACGCGCTGGGGCATTCCCGAGTACCGCCTGCCCTATGACGTCATCGACCAGGACGTCGATGTGATCCGCTCGGTCGGCGTCGACATCCGCTGCAACGTGCGCATCGGCACGGATATCGCGCTCGACGAGCTGCGCAACCAGAACGATGCCGTGTTGCTCGCCCTCGGCCTGCAATTGGGCCGCAGCACACGCGTCCCCGGCAGCGACCACCCGGACGTGCGCAAGTCCGTCGACCTGCTGCGCCAGGCCACCGCCGGCGTGGATTTCGGCACGCCGCGCCAGGCCGTGGTGATCGGCGGCGGCAACGTCGCCATGGACGTCGCACGCACGCTGGCACGCCTCCAGAAACAGGTCTACGGCGAGGTCCGGGTCACAGTGACGGCACTGGAAGACTTCGCCCATTTCCTCGCCGACCCCGAAGAAGTCAAGGAAGCCGGCGAGGAGGGCATCGTCATCCTCGACGCGCGCGGCCCCCAGCAAGTCGTCGTCGAGAATGGCCAGGTGACCGGCCTCAAGACCTGGCGCGTCAAGGCCATCTTCGACGAGCAGGGCCGCTTCGCGCCGAGCTACGAAGAAACGGATGAGCAGTTCCACCCCGGCACCATGGTGGTCGAGTCCATCGGCCAGATGACCGACGCCAGCCTCCTGGGCGCCGCCCTCACCGAACAGCTCGCCTGGCAGCGCGGCCGCCTGCAGGTCGATACCGGCGGGCGCACCAGCGAAACCTGGCTGTGGGCGGCCGGCGACATGGTGCGCGGCCCGGATGTCGTCACCGCCGTGGCCGACGGCCACCGCGTCGCCGCCAGCATCCACGCCGCGCTGCTTTCCGCGGAGATGACGAAATGACCCGAGGCGGCCACGGCATCGACGAACTGCGCGGCAGGACGACGCTGCGCGAAATTCTCGAAGTCGCCACCGGCTTCGAGGAAAGCGCACGCGATTTCTACGTCGCGCTGATTCCCAGGGTGAGCAAGCGCATCCGCTACCTGGTCGAAGAACTCGCGGCCGAGGAGCGGAAGCACTGCGATCTCTTCGGCACGCTCGCCCAACGCCCCGACATCGCCGAGCAGGTCAAGGCCGAGATCGAACGCACCGCCAGCGACAGCAAGTTCTCCGACTGCCTGCACCTGCCCGATCTGGGCGAACAGCCGGACGACCAGGCCGTGCTGCAATACGCCATGGGCCGCGAGCACGCCGCGATGCTGCACTATGGCGAACTCGCCCGGACGGCCCCCGCCGGCCCGATCCGCGACCTGTTCCGCTATCTCGCCAGCGAAGAAACCAGGCACAAGCTCGAACTCGAAAAGCTCTACTACGAGACCATCCACCGCGGCGGCGGGGTATAGGCCACGCTGCCCCGGAGTTGGGCGCCGGCTGCCGTACCAGCAGCACCCGGGCGATGGCGATCCGCTGGCGCCGGCCGCCGGACAGCCGCGCCCCGCGCCCGCCCACCGGGGTGTCGTAACCGTCCGGGAGTTGGGCGATGAAATCGAGGATGCTGCCGGCGAAGAGAAAGCTGTCATGCAGCACCACGCCGTTCGTCTTGCCCGACCCGGCCACGAAGGGGATTCCCCGTAGCACCCCCGGCCCATCCACGGTATAGCGGAAATGCACGTCCTTGAACTCCACCCGCCCGATCCGCGCCGACAGGCCGGCCTTGCCGGGGGAGAGCACCGGCTCGGGGCGGGCGCGACGCCGGGCCGCCCTCACGCTTGACGTGTCACATATGGCGTTATACGCTGCGCGGCGATGATCAAGTCGTTCCGCTGCAAGCACACCGAGGCCCTCTACGAGGGCGGCGATCCGCCGCCGTTTCGCGTCTTTCGTGCCCAGGCCGAACGCAAGCTGCTGATGCTCGACATGGCCGAAAATCTGTGCGACCTGCGCAACCCGCCCGGCAACCGGCTGGAGAAGCTCTCCGGCGACCGGGCCGAACAGTGGAGCGTGCGCATCAACGGCCAATGGCGCGTGTGTTTCGAATGGCGCGACGGGGCAGCCTGGAACGTCGAGATCGTCGATTACCACTGAGCAGCGTGTCTGCGTTTTGACCAGGCAGTCTGCCTGCATTTCGACCAAGGAGCTCGCACCATGCCCGTCAATCGTATGCGTCCCATCCATCCCGGCGAAGTGTTGCGCGAGGAATTCCTCGCGCCGTTGGGCATGAGTGCCCATGCGCTGGCGCTGGCCCTGCGCGTGCCGGCCCCGCGCATCCACGATCTGGTGCGCGAGAAACGCGCGCTCAGTGTCGATACGGCCGTGCGGCTTTCCCGCTACTTTGGGACGACGGCCCAGTTCTGGCTGAATCTGCAAAGCGCCTATGATCTGAAGCGCTTCGAGCTCGAGCGTGGCGCGCAAGTCCAGCGCGAGGTTTCGCCGCTTCAGGCTGCCTGAGCGGCTTGTCCGGGGGGCGACTGAATCGTGCCCGAGCCGTTGCCGGGGTGTGCAAAGCACCAGATCGAATCTACAATCAGCCTGTGATCACCTGGAACGAGGCCAAGCGGGCGGCCAATCTCGCCAAGCACGGCATCGACCTGGCCGAGTGCGCGAGCGTGTTCGACCATCCCCTGGTGACCCGTGAGGATGCCCGCCAGACCTATGGCGAGTTGCGCCTGCAAAGCCTCGGGCTGTTGGGCGGGCATGTGGTGTTCATGGTGTGGGTGGAGCGTGCCGGTGGCGCGCACATCATTTCCTGCAGATAGGCCGATCGACATGAGCGCAGAATCTACGCCCAAGCGCTGCGGTACTGACTGGGCGCGGCTGGGCGCGATGAAGGACAAGGACATCGTCTTCGACGCCGACAGCCCGCGCACCCGTCCCGGGGACTGGGAAGGCGCCAAGGTCACCGTGGGCGGGCGCGAAGTGGGCCGCGTGGGCACGCGCGGCCCGCAGCGTGCGCCCACCAAGGTGCAGTTGTCGCTGCGCCTCTCGCGCGAGGTGGTGGAGTACTTCCGCGCCACGGGTGACGGCTGGCAGTCGCGCATGGACGAAGCCTTGCGCGAGTACGTCGCCAAGCAGCGCGCCGCGTAGGTCTTGCCGGTTCGCATTTCGTCTGGCACGGAGGGTGGCGCGGGGCTGCAGCCGCTACTGCCGCCGCGCCCCCTGTCCCCCAGCCCCGACCCCTACGCCCCCACCAGGTTGTAGTTGTTGCTCCCGGCCGTGACGATGGCCACGAAGTCCTGATGGCGGGCGTCCTGGGCGGCCAGGGTGTCGGTGAAGGACTCCCCGCCCGCGCCCACCCGCTCCACCGCCGCCGCTGCGTCCCAGCCGCGCTCATAGGAGAGCCGCCCGCCGTCGGCCAGCTCCACCATGATGGAATAGACATCCCCCGAGGCCGTCTCCATGTGATTGACCACCGCCCCGTCCGGGCGCGGATCCCACACATACAGATCGCCCCCCGGCTGGGCGGCGATCCACATCCCCGTGCCGTCGGCCTCGTCCACCCACTGCGAGCCGTCGCCATCGAGATCGTGGGCCGCCAGCCCCAGTTGCGGCTTGAGCAGGATGAGGCGGCCGCTCCAGATGGCCGCCAAGCCCGCCTGATCGAGGCGGGTGCGGGCCGACTTGACCGGGTCGTAGACCACCGCCTGGTCGTCGATGTACTGGAGGATGACCATGTATTCGCCGTCCCTGCGCTGGGCGATGGCGGGCAGCGCCGTCGTGGGCAGGGTCGGCACATCGTCGCCTTCCCGGGGCCGCGCCGAAACGAAGTGAAACACGGCCCGGAGCGGGCTGGCAACAATCCCGAAGGCCTACGCTGATGGCTTACCCGGGGGCGGGCGGGAGTCGCCTGGTGCGCTGGGGGGCTCCGGCAGCCGCGCGGTCGCCGGCTGCCGTGCCAGAAACGCCTCCGCCATGGCCTTGTACAGCGGCTTGCGGCACACCATGCGCGAGGCGCCCTGGGCGATGAAGGCGGTGGCCATGAGGGGCAGCACCATGTCGTGGTTGGCGGTCATTTCCATGACGATGATGAAGGCCGTCAGCGGCGCCTGCACCACGCCGGTGAAGTAGCCCACCATGCCCAGCAGCACGATGGCCGACAGCGGCACGCCGGGTGCCAGGGCCGACAGGTTCAGCCCCAGCCCGGCGCCCACCGCCAGGGAGGGCGCGAAGATGCCGCCCGGGATGCCGCTCAGGTAGGAGACGATGGTGGCGGCGAACTTCAGCAGGCCGAAGCTGGCGGGCACCTCGTGGGCGCCTTCCACCAGGGCCTTGGACTCTTCGTAGCCGGTGCCGTAGGTGGTGCCGCCGGACATCAGCCCCAGCAGCGCCAGCACCAGGCCGCAGGCAGCGGCGAAGCGGATGGGGCGTTCGCGCGCGAATTCGCCGAGTCTGCCCGGCAGGCCGCGCCCGGCGGCAATCAGCGTGCGGCTGAACAGCCCGCCCAGCAGACCGCCCCCCAGCCCGCACAGCAGCACCGCGCCCCAGCCGCCGATGCTCCCCAGCGAGGCGGTGGAGCGGCCGAAGTAGGTGTAGTTGCCCACCAGCGCCAGGGCGGTGACGCCCGCCAGGATTACCGCCGACAGGATCAGGCCGTTGGTGCGCTGCTCGAAGGCGCGCGACAGCTCCTCCAGGGCGAAGACGATGCCCGCCAGCGGCGTGTTGAAGGCCGCCGCGACGCCGGCCGCGCCGCCGGCGATGATCAGCCCGCGCTGCATGTCGGGCCGCAGGAAGCGCCCGCGCCGACCGAAGGCGTGCATGATGGAAGCGCCCACCTGCACCGTCGGCCCCTCGCGGCCCACCGACGCGCCGCACAACAGCCCGAGCATGGTGAGCACCATCTTGCCGAAGGCGATGCGCAGCGACAGCAGTTTGTGCCGCTCCGGGTCGGGCAGTTCGAGGGCGGCGAGGGTCTGGGGGATGCCGCTGCCCTGGGTGCCGGGAAACAGCCTGCGGGTGATGAGCGCCACCAGCGCCAGGCCCGCGGGCATCACCAGCAGCGGCAGCCAGGCCGAGGCGCCGCGCAGGGCGTGGAAGCCCTCGCTGGCCAGTTGCGCGCCCACGGCGAAGATGGTGGCGGCCAGACCCACCGCCGCCGCGCCGCCCCAGAACACCAGCCGCTGGAGCCAGCGCCGCGGCGAGATGAGGCGGTAGCCGCCGCGCAGCGCGCGGCGCAGGCGGGGCAGCGTCTCCACGTGATTCAGTCCGGCGCCATGGGAGCGCGCTCGCCCGCGCCAAGGCGTGACGCGGCCTCGCCCTCCCCCGGCGAAGCGGCGGCGATTCCGCCCCGCGCCGCCGCCACCTCCGCGGTCAGCGCGCGGAAGGCGTCGTGCCCCGGCCAGCGCTCGAGCGGCAGGGCGAGGCGCCGTCGCCAGTTGGGATACTGGCTGGACACGCTGCCGGGCAGGTTCACCTGGTCCGGCGCCAGCAGCACGTCTTCAGGCTGGATCACCATCACCCGCGCCGCGGAGCGCGCCAGGTAGACGTGGATGGCGCGGCACAGCGCCTCGTCCATGGGCGGGAGGGCGTCGTCCCCGCTCAGGCCCGCCGGCAGCAGGCCCTCGCGCCCCAGCGCCCGCAGCAGCGCCACCCGGTCGGCCACCCGCATGCCTTCCTGGCGCAGGTGGATCTCTTCGGCGTCGAACAGGCGCAGCGCCGTGCGCAACGCCAGGTCCCGCCCTTCCCAGTAGCCGGCGACGCTGGGCAGGTCGTGGGTGGTCACCGCCGCCAGCGCCTCGCGGTCGATGGCCTGCGGCGGCTTGAACTCGCCTGCCTGCCAGTCCTTTTCGAACCACAGCGGGCGGTAGGAGAGCAACCCGGCCTCGCCCATGGCGTGGCGCACCGCGTCGGGCACGGTGCCCAGATCCTCGCCGATCACCAGGCAGTGGTTGCGCACGCTCTCCAGCAGCACCACCGCCATCATCTCGTCGAAGCGGTAGCCCATGTAGGTGCCGGCGGCGGCCGGGGCGTCGCCGGGAATCCAGAACAGGCGCATCAGGCCCATGATGTGGTCGATGCGTAGCGCCCCCGCCAGGCGCATGTTGGCGCGCAGGGCGTCGATGAGCGGGGCGTAGCCGGCGGCGCGCAGGTGCTCCGGATGGAAGGGCGGCAGACCCCAGTTCTGGCCGCGCAGGTTGAAGTCGTCCGGCGGGGCGCCCACGCTGACGCCTTCCACGAAGGTGTCGCGATGCATCCAGGCGTCGGCGCCGCCGCCGTCCACCGACACCGCCAGGTCGAGGTAGAGGCCGACCGGCATCTGCCGTTCGTCGCAGCGCCGGGCCACCGCCTCGATCTGGCACCAGGCCAGCCACTGCAGGTATTCGAAGAACTCCACCCGGTGGAGATGGGATTCGGCGAAGGCCGCCACTTCCGGCGAGTCCGCGTCGCGGTAGGCGCTCGGCCAGTCGCGCCAGTTCCAGGCACCGAGGCTGGCATGGAAGTGTTCCCACAGGGCCTCGAACAGGGCATGGCGGCGCAGGGCCCCGCCACCGCCGGGCCGCCCCAAGGTGGCGGGCGCCCCCGCGGGGGGCAGCGAGCCGGTCTCATGGCGAGCGTGGGGGCACAGATCTCCACCGCCGGGCCGCCCCAAGGTGGCGGGCGCCCCCGCGGGGGGCAGCGAGCCGGCCTCATGGCGAGCGTGGGGGCACAGATCTCCACCCTCACGCTGAAAGTCGCGGAAGGCGGCGGCGCGCGCGTCCGCGGCTGCGAGGTGGCGGCTGCGGAAACAGGCGTAGAGCCGCTCCAGCACCGGCCGCTTGAGGGCGGCCACGGCGGGGTAGTCCACCAGGTCGGCGGCGCGGGCGGCCTCGATCCGGGCGCGGAATTCCGGCGCCGCCACCATGGCCCGGGCCTCGGCACAGTCGGCAAACTCCGGCACCGCCTCCACGTCCAGGTAGAGGGTGTTGAAGAATTCGCGGCTGCTGGGGCTGTAGGGGCTGGCGTGGTCGGGATTGCCGAGGAAACCGGCGTGCAACGGGTTCAGCCCCACCAGCGCGGCGCCGCGCTCGGCCCACAGATCCACCATGCGGCCCAGGGTGGTGAAATCGCCGATGCCCCAGTCGTGCCCGGAGCGCAGGGCGTAGAGCTGGGCGGCGGCGCCCCAGACGCGTCCGTCGCCGTCCAGCGCCGGCGGGCGGAAGGCGCGCTGCGGGGCGCACAGCACCCGTGCCCGGGCCAGCGGGCGTCCCGCCACGCGCAGCGCAAGGTGGTGGTAGCCGGCCGGCGCGCTCACGTCCAGGCCGAGGCGCACGGCGCGCCAGGTTTCGTCGCCGAGGGTGCGTTCGTCCTCGGCGGGCAGCGCGCCGACCCGGAACTGGCCGCTGTGGCGCGTGCCACCTTCCTCCGTCAGTTCCCAATGGATGCCTTCCTCCATCCGGTGCGCGGGCAGATGCAGCAGCAGGGGGGGCGGGGGCTGGTCGCAGCGCCACACCAGCACCGGCTCCATCACCCGCTGCCAGCGGGCGTCGATGCGCGCTTCCAGGCGCGCCTGGGCATCGTCGTCGTCGGCGGGCAGTTCGCCCAGCGCCTCCAGCAGGGCGAGGCGGGTTTCACGCGGCGTTTCGTGCCATGTTCCCCAGATGTCGTGATAGCCGTCGGCGATGCCGCAGTCCTGGCAGAGGCGTTTCAGGTGGTGATCGTTGTGCATGTCGTGGGACGATGTACTAGCAGGCGGCGAACGAGATTCGGAAGGTTTGGCGGGAGCGGGCTAGCCCGCGATCGGTGCCGCTGATCGCGGGCTAGCCCGCTGCCACACCCATCGGATTCGGATTGACCGCCTGCTACAGGTGCCCGGCATCCTCCGGTTGCAGGAACAGCGCCCCCAGCGGCGGCAGGGTGAGGGTGAGGCTGTGGGGCCGGCCGTGGTAGGGCAGGGGCGAGGCTTCCACCCGCCCGAGATTGCCCTGGCCGCTGCCGCCGTAGGCCGGCGCGTCGCTGTTGAGCCGCTCCGCCCACATCCCGCCCTGGGGCACGCCGACGCGGTAGTCCTGGCGCGCCACCGGCGTGGCGTTGCATACCACCAGCACCACCGAGCCGTCGCGGCCGCGGCGCAGGAAGCTGATGACGCTGGCGGGGGCGTCGTGGCAGTCGATCCACTCGAAGCCGGCGTTGCCGAAGTCCTGATCGTAGAGTGCCGGGGTCTGCAGGTAGAAGGCGTTGAGATCGCCCACCCAGCGCGCCATGCCGAAGTGCTCCGGATACTGCATGAGGTGCCACTCGAGGCTGGAGTCGTGGTTCCACTCGCTCCACTGGCCGAATTCCCCGCCCATGAACAGCAGCTTCTTGCCCGGGTGCGCCCACATGTAGCCCAGCAGCAGGCGCAGGTTGGCGAACTTCTGCCAGTTGTCGCCCGGCATCTTGCGGATGAGGGAGCCCTTGCCATGCACCACCTCGTCGTGGGACAGGGGCAGCACGAAGTTTTCGTGGAAGGCGTACCAGATGCTGAAGGTGATCCGGTCGTGGTGGTACTGGCGGTAGATGGAATCGAGGCTGAAGTAGTCCAGGGTGTCGTGCATCCAGCCCATGTTCCATTTCATGCCGAAGCCCAGGCCCCCAAGCCAGGTGGGGCGCGAGACCATGGGCCAGGCGGTGGATTCCTCGGCCATGGTCTGGGTGTCGGGATGGTCGCGGTAGACCGCCTCGTTGAGGCTGCGCAGGAAGCTCACGGCATCGAGGTTTTCGTGGCCGCCGTGGGCGTTGGGGATCCATTCGCCTTCCGTGCGCCCGTAATCCAGGTAGAGCATGGAGGCCACGGCGTCCACCCGCAGCGCGTCGGCGTGGTAGCGCTCCAGCCAGAACAGGGCGTTGGAGAGCAGGAAGGCGCGCACTTCGTGGCGGCCGTAATTGAAGATGGAACTGCTCCACTCGGGGTGGAAGCCCTGGCGCGGGTCGGCGTGCTCAAAGAGGTGGGTGCCGTCGAACTGCGCCAGGCCGTGGGCATCGGTGGGGAAGTGGGAAGGCACCCAGTCGAGGATGACGCCGATGCCGTGGCGGTGCAGGGTGTCGATGAGGAACATCAGGTCCTGCGGCGTGCCGTAGCGGGAACTGGGCGCGAAGTAGCCCGTGACCTGGTAGCCCCAGGAGCCGAAGAAGGGGTGCTCCATCACCGGCAGCAGTTCCACGTGGGTGAAGCCGAGCCACCTGACGTGCTGCGCCAGGGGCTCGGCCATCTCGCGGTAGCTCAGGGAGCGGTTGCCGTCCTCCGGCACGCGCCGCCACGAGCCCAGATGCACCTCGTAGATGGACATGGGGGCGTCCAGCGCGTTGGGGCGGGCGCGGTTGGCCATCCAGTGGCCGTCCTGCCACTCGTAGTCCAGATCCCAGACCACCGACGCCGTCTTCGGCGGCACCTCGGCCAGCAGGGCGAAGGGGTCCGCCTTCTCCAGCCCGGGGCCGCCGTCGCGCGGCACGATGTGGTACTTGTAGCATCCCCCCCGGCCCAGGCCGGGAACGAAACCCTCCCATACCCCGCAACTGTCTTCCCGCGGGCGCAGCGCGTGGCCCGGCTGCCAGTGGTTGAAGTCGCCGATGACGCTGACCTGGGCGGCGTTGGGGGCCCAGACCGCGAAGTGAGTGCCCGCCACGCCGCCCTCCACGCACTGGTGGGCGCCGAGGCGATCGTGCAGCCGGCCGTGGGTGCCTTCGCGCAGCAGGTAGACGTCGTGGTCGGTGAGCAGATGGGAGGCGCGGCGGGCCTCCGGGGGCGTGACGGTTTCGGTGCTCATG
>JACQYB010000052.1:20229-29963 GCA_016208415.1 Betaproteobacteria bacterium
GCGCACCCCTGGCGGGGTGCTCGGTGAAAGCGCATCCATTACGGATGCTCGGGCCCGCGCTTGCGGGCGGCTGCCGCGGTCAGGCGGCGCATTGTGCTCTTGGCAGCCCCTATTCTAGGGCAGGATGGCCTTCCATGAACCTGGTGCGCACATTCCGGGAGAATCGACGGGTGCCATGTGGCGTGTCGGCGCTCGACGGTGGCGGCTTGCGGGGTTCCGGCCAAGGCGACTGCCGTGGGAGCGGGCTTGCCCGCGATCGCGGCCGCCAATCGCCTGCAAGCCCGCTCCCACACACGTCACAGGCCGAGAATCTTCGTCAGGATGGATTTGGCCACGAACCCCAGCATGCCGAAGGCCAGCACGAAGAACAGCACGAAGGTGCCCAGTTTCCCGGCCTTGGAGCGGATCGCCAGTTCGCCGATGATGAACAGCATGTAGAGCATGAAGATGCCCATGCCGAAGGTCATGCCGAACTCGGCGACTTGCTCTTCCGTGAATCCGAACATTCGTGTCTATTGCGGGTAGGGGTGGCGATGGTTGGATCGAGGCGCGGACTGCGCTGCTCAGCGCGGCGGTGGCAGGTTTTCGGCAGCGTCGGGAGAAGTGGTCGGTGGCATCGGGAGCCGAATGCTTCAGGTTTCGCGAATTCTACCGCGACCGGGCGTCTCGGGCCTCGCCCGCCGCGGGTCCGCCTTCCCTGCTGTGGGAGAGGGCTTGCGCGCGATATCGGCGGCCGCAATCGCGGGCAAGCCCGCTCCCACACGCTGTCCTTCGCGGCGGCCTCGCTTGGCAGGTTGCGGACCGATGGGTAAACTTCCACGCTTGCCGAGGGGCGCTGCGACCCGCGCACGGCGGGCCAGGCTCGGCAACGAACAACGGCGCTCACGAACCGAAGGGGTTTGGGGCGTCGTTTGTGTTTCCGCCGCCGCCGTGGCCCCGTGTCCGCTCCAGCGGCGCGCGCCTGCCCCATGCGCCGCCGTCGTTGCCTAGCCGAGGGAACGCCCCATGCAAGCCGACCGTACCGCCGAACTCTCCGACCTCCTCACCCGGCGCATCCTGATCCTGGACGGTGCCATGGGCACCATGATCCAGCAGCACAGGCTCGGCGAGGCCGATTACCGGGGCGAGCGTTTCGCGCAGCATCCGAAGGACCTCAAGGGCAACAACGACCTGCTGGTGCTCACCCGCCCCGAGGTGGTGGCCGGCATCCACCGCGCCTACCTGGACGCCGGCGCCGACATCATCGAGACCTGCTCCTTCAACGCCACCCGCGTGTCGCAGGCGGAATACGGGCTGGAGTCGGCGGCCTACGAGCTGAACGTCGCCAGCGCGCGCCTGGTGCGCGAGCTGTGCGACGAATACACCGCCGCCAACCCGGCCAGACCGCGCTTCTGCGCCGGCGTGCTGGGGCCCACGTCGCGCACGCTGTCCCTCTCGCCCGACGTCAACGACCCGGGCTTCCGCAACATCGGCTTCGACGCCCTGGCCGACGACTACTACGACTCCGCCCGCGGCCTGATGGAAGGCGGCGCCGACCTGCTGCTGATCGAGACCATCTTCGACACCCTGAACGCCAAGGCGGCGGTGTTCGCCATCGAAAGGCTGTTCGCCGACCTGCGCCGGCGGCTGCCGCTGATGATCTCCGGCACCATCACCGATGCCTCCGGCCGCACCCTGTCCGGCCAGACGGCGGAGGCGTTCTGGAACTCGCTGGCCCACGCCCGGCCGCTCACCTTCGGCCTCAACTGCGCGCTGGGGGCGAAGGAACTGCGCGCTTACGTGGAGGAACTGTCCCGCGTCTGCGATGGCTTCGTCTCCGCCCACCCCAACGCCGGCCTGCCCAACCCGCTGTCGCCCACCGGCTACGACGAAACTCCCGAGGCGCTGGCCGGGGAGATCGGGGAATGGGCCCGATCCGGCCTTGTGAACGTGGTGGGCGGCTGCTGCGGCACCACGCCGGCGCACATCGCCGCCATAGCCGCGGCGGTGGAGTGCATCGCGCCGCGCCGGCGGCCGGCGGTGGAAAAGAAGCTGCGCCTGTCCGGCCTGGAGCCGTTCAACGTCGGCGCGGACTCGTTGTTCGTGAACGTGGGCGAGCGCACCAACGTCACCGGCTCGCGCGTCTTCGCCCGCATGATCCTCGAGGGCCGCTTCGACGACGCGCTGGCCGTGGCCCGCCAGCAGGTGGACAACGGTGCCCAGGTGATCGACATCAACATGGACGAGGCGATGCTGGATTCGAAGGCCGCCATGGGGAAGTTCCTCAACCTCATCGCCGCGGAGCCGGACATCTCCCGCGTGCCCATCATGCTGGACTCGAGCAAGTGGGAAGTCATCGAGGCCGGCCTGAAGTGCATCCAGGGCAAGGGCGTGGTGAATTCCATCTCCATGAAGGAAGGCGAGGCCGAGTTCCTGCGCCAGGCCCGCCTGTGCCGCCACTACGGCGCCGCGGCCATCGTCATGGCCTTCGACGAGCACGGCCAGGCGGACACCTATGCCCGCAAGACGGAGATCTGCAAGCGCGCCTACGAACTGCTGACCGCAGATGTGGCGGCCGGTGGTGCGGGCTTCCCGCCCGAAGACATCATCTTCGACCCGAACATCTTCGCCATCGCCACCGGCATCGAGGAGCACGACAACTACGCCGTGGATTTCATCGCCGCCGTGGCGTGGATCAAGGCCAACCTGCCCTGGGCCAAGATCAGCGGCGGGGTGTCCAACGTCAGCTTCAGCTTCCGCGGCAACGACGCGGTGCGCGAGGCCATCCACACCGTGTTCCTCTACCACGCCATCAAGGCGGGCATGAGCATGGGCATCGTCAATGCCGGCATGCTGGGGGTGTACGACGACCTGGCCGCGGAGTTGCGCGCCCGGGTCGAGGACGTGGTGCTCAACCGCCACCCCGGCGCCGGCGAGGCGCTGGTGGAGTTCGCCCAGACGGTGAAGGAGGGCAGGGCCAGGGACGGCGGGCCGGACCTGTCGTGGCGCGAGCTGCCGGTCGAGGAGCGCCTCAAGCACGCGCTGGTGAAGGGCATCACCGACTTCGTCGTCGCCGACACCGAGGAAGTCCGTGCCAGGCTGGAAGCCGAAGGCAAGCCGCCGCTGTCCGTGATCGAAGGGCCCCTCATGGCCGGCATGGACGTGGTGGGCGACCTCTTTGGCGCCGGCAGGATGTTCCTGCCCCAGGTGGTGAAGTCCGCCCGGGTGATGAAGCAGGCCGTGGCGCACCTCATCCCGTACATCGAGGCGGAAAAGCTGCGCACCGGCGCCAGAGCCAAGGGCCGCATCGTCATTGCCACCGTGAAGGGCGACGTGCACGACATCGGCAAGAACATCGTGGCCGTGGTGCTGGGCTGCAACGGCTACGAGGTGATCGACCTGGGCGTGATGGTGCCGGCGGACAAGATCCTCCACGCCGCCCGCGAACACGGCGCCCAGGCCATCGGCCTCTCGGGCCTGATCACGCCCTCGCTGGAGGAAATGAGCCACGTGGCGGCGGAGATGCAGCGCCAGGGCTTTGGCGACGGAAATGCGGTGCCCCTGCTGATCGGTGGCGCCACCACCAGCCGCGCCCACACCGCCATCAAGATCGCGCCCCACTACGGCGGGCCGGTGGTGTACGTGCCGGATGCCTCCCGCGCCGTGGGCGTGGTCACCGCGCTGCTGTCGGAAGGACGGAGCGCGGACTTCAAGACCCGGCTCGCCGCCGACTACGACAAGATCCGCAGCCAGCACGCCGGCAAGAAGGGCGTGCCGCTGGTGAGCCTGCAGGCCGCCCGCGACAACCGCTTCCGCTGGGACGCCGTGGCCGGCTACCAGCCGCCGCGGCCCCGCACACTCGGTGTGCAGGCCGTGAAGGTGGATCTCGCCGTGCTGCGCGACTACATCGACTGGGGGCCCTTCTTCCAGACCTGGGACCTGGCCGGCAGCTATCCGAAGATCCTCGACGACGCCACGGTGGGGGAAACGGCCCGCGGCGTGCTGCGCGACGGCCAGGCCATGCTGGAGCGCATCATCGCCGAGGGCTGGCTGCGCGCCCGGGCGGTGTTCGGGCTCTTCCCCGCCAACGCCGCGGGTGACGACATCGAGCTCTACGCCGACGAATCGCGCGCCGTGCCGCTCATGACCTGGCATGGCCTGCGCCAGCAGCACAAGCGCCCCGCCGGCAGGCCCAACTACTGTCTTGCCGACTTCGTCGCGCCGAAGGACTCCGGCGTGGCCGACTACTGCGGCGCCTTCGCCGTCACCGCCGGCCTGGGCATCGAAGCCAGGCTCGCCGGGTTCGAGGCCGCCCACGACGACTACAACGCCATCCTGCTCAAGGCCCTGGCCGACCGACTCGCCGAGGCCTGCGCCGAGTGGCTGCACGAGCGCGTGCGCAAGGAACACTGGGGCTATGCCGCCGACGAGGCGCTCGGCAACGAGCAACGGATCAGGGAAGCCTACCGCGGCATCCGCCCGGCCCCCGGCTACCCCGCCTGCCCCGACCATACCGTCAAGGGCTCGCTGTTCCGCCTGCTCGACGCCCCCGGCAACGCCGGCATGGCCCTCACCGAGAGCTACGCCATGACCCCCGCTGCCGCGGTGAGCGGCTTCTACCTCGCCCACCCGGATGCCCGCTACTTCGCCATCGGCAAGATCGGCCGCGACCAGCTTGAAGACTGGGCGCGGCGCAGCGGCATGGCCGTGGCGGAGGCGCAGCGCTGGCTGGCGCCGCTGCTTTGAACCTTGATTCCTCAGTTGAACGCGCCCGAGTGTGGGCCTGCCGGGTCGGCTGGCAAGGCGCGACGAGGCCGCGGGGCCGCCCCCCGCAACGAGGAGCAACGCCGCCAGACGGCCCGGCAGGCGCGCAATCGGGCGCGTAGCGGGCGACGGTTGTATGATCCCGAAAACCCCGTTTTCAACCACGCGCGGCCAGACCGAGGGTTCGAGATGAACGGCCACCGCCGCAAGACCATTCCCATCGCACCGGCCACGGACGCGGCCGCGGGCGATTCCTGCTCCGATGGCGGGGCCTACGCCCTCATGGTGCTCGGCGACAGCATGCTGCCGGAGTTCGCCGAGGGCGAGGTGATCGTCGTCGAGCCCGAGGGGCTGGCCGGCGACGGCTCCTACGTCATCGCCTGGCATGGCGGCGAGCACATCTTCCGCCAGCTCGTGGCGCGCGACGGGCGCTGGTGGCTGCACCCCCTCAACCCGGCCCACGCCGACGCCGAGATCCCCGACCTGTCGTGCGTGCGCGGCGTCATCCTCCAGAAGCAGCGTCCGGACGTGCGCCGCTCGCGCAAGCGTTACATCGAGTGAGTACCCCGCTTCAACTGCGGACAAGAACAGCCTTTTCCCCGCATCCGGAGTTCCCATGCCCTACTACGTCTATCGCATCGCCAGCCCGCTGCGCACGCTGGAGAAGCTGGCCGAATTCGGCGCCTTTCGCGCCGCCTCGTCCCACGCCAAGGCACTGCGCCAGCAGCACCCGGAGGGCGACCCCGCCGCCGTGCGGGTGATCTTCGCCGACAACGAGCTGCAGGCCGAAGACCTGCTCTCCCAGGTGCGGGAAGCGCTCCCGCAACTGGGCGACGACTGAGCGGCTCGTGGGAGCGGGCTTGTTCGCGATTGCGCCCGCCGAGATCGCGGCCAAGCCCGCTTCCACACAGTCTTCCCCCGGGCTGCCTTGTCCCGCTCCGCCAGGCCATGGACGAATCCGCTTACCGTAAGACCCGCGCGGCGCTGGTGACCGCGCCCTGCGCCTTCGAGAAGGCGCTGCTGGTGCGCTGCGCCGACTGTTCGCGGGCGCGGCGCCTCGCCCTGGCGGAACGCGAGGCGGTGGCCTGCGCCGACGAGCCGACGCGCGCACCCTGCGTGGCGGTGCTGGAACTGCTGCACCGCCACTGTGCCTTCGCCCTGCACCAGATCCGCCTGCCCGAGCCCATGCCCCACGGCATGGAAATGCGCGTGCAGTGCGGCGGCCTTAAGGGCCTGGCGGCGCTGGCGCCGGACGGCGGGGCCGATGCCCCCGGCGCCGAGTTTGGCGCCGTCGCCGCGCCGGCCGACGTGCACGCCCTGCTGGCCGGACTCATCGCCGCCCACGGCGATGCCGAGAACCTGCCGTGGAGTCGCGTCGTCCAACAGGTGGCGGCGTGGACCCCGCGCCGCCGCAACCGAGGAGGTCCCCGCCCATGACCATGATCCGCGACTTCCACCGCCTGGTGGGCACCGTGCAACGCAACTGCGACATCGCCGATGCCCGCCACGCCCGCGACATGACCCTGTGCACCTACCTGCTGGAGATGCGCGAGTTCTATCGCTGGGAGCACGAGATGGCGCTGGACGCCATGCCGCCCCGCGACGCGGTGGGGCGCTGGCTGAGCGAGCGCGAGGCGCGCTGGGCCGACCTGGAAGAGGCGCCGCTGGAGCCGCTGGAGGTGGCCGGGCGGCACTACGACCCCTTCGACGTGGCGGCCGTGAACGACGCCCTGCTGCCCCACGGCCTGCTCTACGGCGGCGGCCTGGGGCGTTTCCGCAAGCCCCACTTCTTCCTCGCCGAGCTGGCCGCCCGCGGCGCCCGGGAGGGCTTCCCGGTGCTGGAGGCGGGCTGCGAGTACGCCCGCGACATCGGCGCCCCGCCCGCCGCCTTCCAGGCCGGCGTCATCGTGCTGCGCCACGACGCATGGCGGCGCTGGCTGTGGGGGCGCATCGAGGTCTGGGGCACCCGCGCGCCCGACGGCCCGCTCGCCGAGGCGCTGCGCTGCTACGGCCACGCCGGCGATGCCGCCGCCACCGTGGCGCGCATGGCCGAGGCCGAGGCCGGGACCCTGCTGCTCCACGAGGTGGGCGAGGGCAGGGCCGAGCGCCTGCTGGGTCCCGCCTGGGGCGAAATGGTGCTGGCGCTCCAGGGGCGCCGCGCCGAGCTGCTGGCCCGCGCCGTGCGCGACAACCTGGCCGACTGCCTGTCTACCCTGCCGGCGCTGCTGGAGCAGGGGCGCGACGCCTCGCTGCACTTCCACTTCGCCCACTTCGAGGGCGTGCGCGCCGCCCTCTTCCCCCTGGCGATGGCGGGCTGGCGCGCCTGGCGCGACAGCGGCGATCCCGCGCCGCTGCGCGAGGCCGTGGCGGCCGGGCGCCGCCACTGGGAAGGCGCGGCCCGGCGCCTGCTCGCCCTGCACGCCGCTCCCGGCGGGGGCGAAGCGGCCCTGGATACCCTGCTGGAGACCCCCGGCGACCTGGTGCTGGGCACGGGGTGCTGCACGGTGGCGATGGAGTAGCGGCCCGGCGGGGTCAGGCCTGCGCGAGGGCGTGAATCGAAGCCAGACGGGCGCCGATGCTGGCTTCGGCGCGTTTCAGATCGAAATCCGCCTGCAAGTTCAGCCAGTATTGGGGTGATTGATCGAAGGCGCGGCCGAACAGCAGGGCCAGTTCCGCCGTCACCGGGCGCGTGCCGTTGATGACGTGCGACACGCGCATGGGCGACACGCCGATGGTGCGGGCGAACTGCGCTTGCGACACGCCCAGTTCCCCCAGCGTCTCGGCCAGATGCTCGCCGGGATGGATGGCCGGCAACCCGTTTTTCACCATGAATGCGGCTCCTCTCGGGACGGACCATAAACGCTCTGTTTATGGTCGTCAAGGTGTGCGCGGACAGGTGTGCGCGGACGGGGACGAAGCGCCACCGGGGTGGGACACTTGATGGCGAAGCCCGAGCCGGGCGCGCGGATGGCATGTCGAACCCCGCTCCGTGCTAGGATCGCATGAGCATGTTCCGGCGCCGCGGTGCCGGATAAGGGGGGCGTCATGGGGGCATTCGAGGCGTGGTTCGCGGCCAACGGGCTGGCGGTGGCGGTCGTGGGCGGGGTGTGCCTGCTGGCGGCGCTGATGCTGTTGCTTGCGGCCGCAATCCTCAAGCGCGCGGGCCGGCGCATTACCGTCTCGGCAAGCCGGGGCGGCGTGGTGATAGTCGGCGACCATCGCGGCATCATCAACACCGGCAGCCTCGGCGGCGGTGCCCCGGCCGGCACGCCCGACCGCCTCACCCGGGCGGCCGGCTGGGCCACCGTGCTCGGCATCCCGCTGGCCGTGCTCGGCCTCATCCTCACCCTTCTCGCCTGGCGCTTCCCGGTGCAGCCATGAGCCCGGGATTCTTCGGCCGCTGGTTCGGCCGTTTGTTCGGCAGCGGCGGCGCCCGCATCGAGGCCACGGCCGGCGCCGTGGTGCTGCGCGACAACTGGGGCGTGGTCAACACCGGCGTCATCCACGGCGACGTGGTGGTGTGCAACGGCGCCGAGTACCCGCTGTCGCTGGCCATTCCCCGGGTGGACGACCCGGAGCCCAACGTCTCCGGCCTGCTGGGCTGGCGCAGCCGCATCCCCGCCACCCTCTGACGCGGAACTGGCCGACTTGCTGCGCTGGGCGCGGGACAAAGCCCGCGTGCGGGTACGCATCCTCCACGGCGCCGGCGGCGCCGGCAAGTCGCGCCTGGCCATCGAACTGGCGCAGCGGTTGCGCGGCGAGGGCTGGGAGGCGGGCCTGCTTCCCGATCCCGGCCAGTCCATCGCCTACCGCCGCAGCGCGCAGGGCACGCTGCTCATCCTCGATTACGCGGAGCAGTACCCGCAGGCGCTGGAGCGCCTGCTGGGGCGCCTGAAGAACGGTGAGCCGCCGGACGCGCGGCTGCGCATCCTGCTGCTGTGCCGCAGCCGCGAGCAGATGGCGCCGCTGGTCGACGCCGCCGTGCCCGACCGGCACTCGCCGGCGCTGGAACTGCGGCCCCTGTCGCAGCAGGCCATCGCCTGGGCGCTGTTCCAGGCGGGCTGGGCGGACATGGCCCGCCGCCTGGGCCGGGCCGAAGCCAGCCCGCCCATCGACGAAGCGGGCTTCGCCGCCTGGCTGGCGCAAGATAGCCAGCACGCCCAGCCGCTGCTGGTGCTGGCCTACGCGCTGAACCTGCTGCACGATCCGGCCGCCGTCCGGCTGTCCCGCGACGAGATCCTGGCGGCCCTCGTCGACCGGGAAAGCGCCCGCATCCAGGCGGAATGCCGCGCCCACAGCCTGTCGGCGGAGGGCGTGCTGCTGCTCAAGGCCCTGGCGGCGCTGCCGGGGCGGCTGGATGCGGCCGCGGTCAATGCCCTCGGGGCGGTGCTGAACTGCCCCGGCATCGTGCTGCCGCCGGCGGTGGCATTGCTCAAGACCAGCCTGTGGCAGGGGGAGGGCGACAGCGGCGCCCTGCCCGAACTGCAGCCCGACCTGCTGGCCGCCAACCTGCTCTACCGCACGCTGGAGCGACTGCTGCCGGATGCCGCCACCCGCGGCGAATGGCTGTGGCACACCCTGGCGGCGGGTGCGCCCGGCGCTCCGGAGTGGCAGCGGCGCCTGAGCCGCCTGGCCCGGCTGAGCGTGGACCGTCCGCCGGGGCGCACGCGGCAAGTGGCGGGTGACCCACTCATCGCTGCGCTCTCGGGCACGCTGGAGAACCATCCCGACCCGGCGCGGGCCTGCCTGCCCGCCCTGGAGCGTGACAACCTGGAATGGCCGCTGCATCCCCTGGCCGTCGCCGCAACCCGGGCCGAGCTGGCGCGGGGCGCCGCCACGCCGGCCGAAGAGGCGCGTCTGCTCAACATCCTGTCGGTCCACCTGGCCGAGGGCGGCGAGCGCCCCGGCGGCCTGGCCGCCATCCGGCGCGCGGTGGAGATCCGTGAAAAGCTGGCGGCGCAGAACTTCGCCGCCTACGCCCCCGACCTGGC
>JACQYB010000066.1 GCA_016208415.1 Betaproteobacteria bacterium
CCCCTCGGGGGGCAGCGCAGCGTGGGGGCTCACCCCCCCGCGCGGGTGCTGCTGGTGGCCGGGCGCCCGCTGGGCGAGCCCATCGTCCAGCACGGCCCCTTCGTCATGAACACCCGGGAGGAGATCGAGCAGGCGCTGGCGGACCTGCGGGACGGGCGGATGGGGACGTAGCGGCGCACCCGCAGTCAAACACCGTTCAACCTGGAAACCTCTTTTGACGCAGAGAACGCGGAGAAAAATGACGAGAACACAGAGCATTACGAGGCGATGCCCATTCACTCAATGGGTGAATTTTCCGGTTTGTCTCCGCGGCCTCCGTGTCTCTGCGTTCTCCACGTTGAAAGAGGTTCAACCGAGGTTTCCAGGTTCAAGATTCCGGCGCCGCATCCGATACAGGTCGGGAGGCGGAGGGCGTGCCCTCCGGCATTCCCACCCCGTTCAGGATCGCGCTCCATGGCACCCGCCGCTGCTCACGACAAGGCCATCCTCCTGTGGCCGGAGGCTTCCCCCGACATGGCGGAGACCGCCGCGCAACTGGCGGTCTATGGCTGCAACGTGGAGTTGCCGGGCAGCGTCGCCGAGTTGCTGCGCCGGCTGGGGCAAGGCCACGCCCGGGGCGCGCTGCTGGACTGCCGTGCCGCGGCCGGCCTCTCCCCGGATGGGGCGCGCGCCCTGCGCGCGGGGGCCGGTGCGGTGCCGCTGATCGGCCTGGCCGACACCGGGGACATCGCCACCCGCCTCGACGCCGTGCGCATGGGTTGCCAGGCCTTCCTGCCGCGGCCGCTGGACATCGGCCTGTTGCTGGACACCCTGGAGCGCCTCGGCGCTGCGCCCCTGGCCGAAGCCGGCCGGGTGCTGGTGGTGGACGATTCCGCCTCCGCCGCCGCCCTCTACGCCAGCGTCCTCGAGGGCGCGGGCTTCCGCGTCAAGATGCTCACCGACCCGCTGAAGGTGCTGGACGCGCTGCAATCATCCCCGCCCGAGCTGATCCTCATGGACATGTACATGCCCGGCGCCACCGGCGAGGAACTGGCACGGGTGATCCGCCAGCAGGACGCCTACCTCTCCATCCCCATCGTCTTCCTCTCCGCCGAGGCCGACCAGACCCGCCAGCGCGAGGCCATGGCCCTGGGCGGGGACGAATTCCTGCAGAAACCCATCGAGCCCGAGCACCTCGTCTCCGCCGTGAAGAGCCGCATCATCCGCTACCGGGCGCTGCGCGGCGTCATGGCGCGCGACAGCCTGACGGGCCTGCTCAACCACACCAACTTCAAGGACCGGCTGCGGGTGGAACTGGCCCGCGCCCAGCGCCACGGACATCCGGTCAGCCTGGCCATGGTGGATATCGACCACTTCAAGCGCGTCAATGACACCTGGGGCCATCCGGCCGGCGACCGCGTGATCAAGAACCTGGCCCAGTTGCTCAAGCGGCGCCTGCGCGGCGGCGACCTCATCGGGCGCTACGGCGGCGAGGAATTCGCCCTGGCGCTGCCCGACACGCCGGTGGAGGTGGCGCGCAAGGTGCTCGAAGACATCCGCGGCAAGTTCTCCTGCCTCACCCACGGTACCGGCGAGCGCAGCTTCGGTTGCACCCTCAGCGCCGGCCTGGCGGTGACGCCGCCGGCCCACGATCCCGAATCCATCATCCAGGCCGCCGACTTCGCCCTCTACGCCGCCAAGCACGGCGGGCGGGATCGGGTGGAGGTGAACGCAGGCTGAACCGGAAACTCGCCGAGGCAAATAGCGGTCTCCAGGGCTTCACGCCGGCAGAAGAACAGGCGACGACCCCTGTCGGACCTTGCCCAACGCGCCGGTAGTTGCCGGGTTACCGGTGTGCCATTGCGAAACTCGCCATTCCTGCGCCAACGCCTGCCGTCTTCGCGCAGCGGATCCACCAGCGGCAGGTCGTCCCGCTCCTCGTCGGCCAGCAAGGAAATCTGCGCCGAGCCGGCGTGCCGCGTATCCACTTATGGGCCATTGCCTTACGCGGCGGATTCGAAGCCGGGCTTGTAGAGGGTGATTCGAACGTAATCTTCGCTCGCGTCAATTCCCGGTTCCCGGGCGCCAGCCGCGAGCATCTCCGGAATGATCTTGCGCCGGATGCCCATCCCGCGCGCGTCCACGTAGCCATAGTCACGCAACACGTCCACCAGTACCGGGTTCCGCGGCGAGCGTTGCCCGGCACGCATCTTCTCTACGGTCATGGTGTTGGGTAGGGCGCCGGGACTCGTAATCTCGACACGATCAACGTATGCGCAGGCCTCCACATCGCCTGCGCGGGTCCAGTCCCGGTGCGCGAAGGCGTTGAGCAACGCCTCGCGCAACACATCCGGTGGATAGTTCCAGATCCGTTGTCGGGTAAGAGCCTGGTCTGCCGGTCCCCGCTCCACGGAGATGAAGGGAAGCAGTCGTTCCAGGGCCGCTTCGATAACCCCGGGCTCAACCTGTTCGCCGTCCTCCCATAACCCCACCAGAGGTGCGTCAACAATGTCGTCCAGTTTCGCTTCGTAGGACCGATCCTTGCCCTCGAAAACCATGATCCTCAGCCCCGCTTGTCGGACGAGCCGGCGCGGAGCCTTCCCAAACAGTACGACGCCACCGAGCGACGCCATGACGCCACGTTCCGTTCCCGCCATGAACCCCAGAGCGCTGAGCCTGGCCTCCAATGCGAAACGATCGGCGGGGGGATTGTCGCCTAGCAGCCGCTCTACATAATCCGTCACGCGGCGGCTATCCAGGACATTCAGATCGGCGCCGGAAACGGGCAGCACCTCGGTGTGCACCATCCGGCTTTCCTGAAACAGCCGCGCCTGCTGCTCGCGCGTGGCCAGACGACTGGTGGTGCCCACGCGCACATAGATGTCCTCACGGTCGTTGGCTCTCAGCACGTAGGGTTTGGCGATGCCTTGTTCCACGGTGATGACTGCAACACGCTTGCCGTCATCCAGAACCAGCTCTTCGTAATAGGGGATGATCACCGGATGGATGTAGCGCCCGAACACCGTATCCATCACCCAGCGCTCCAGATCCGGACGGGTGATTCCGCTCACCGCGCCATCGTCTTCCACTCCGAGTAGCACCCTGCCGCCTCGGAAATTGGCGAACGCGACGCACTCTTTGGCAAGTTGTTCCGGACGCACATCGTCGCGCTTGAACTCGACGCCTGAGTTCTCGCCGGCGGCGATCAAGTCCATCAGTTCGGTTCTCAGCATCGCTCAGTATCCGTACTTGGCGCGTCGCATTTCGAAGGCCTGTTTTCCGCCTTCAAGGATTTCGCGTACGCGCGCTTTTACCGGGTCCAGGTCGATTGAACCCACGGCATTTTCATCCACACGCCCCTGCTGTTCCCGTTCAAACAGAGGGGCAATCCATTCGGCATCGCCGAACACCGGAATATTGGCGTTGTGGGTGGCGAACAGAAATTGGCGGCGCTGCTTCGCTTCACGCAACTCGGCAACAATGCGCTCGGCGATGAAGGCGTTGTCGAGATGATCTTCCGGCTGGTCGACAATCAGCGGATCGCGCCTCTCCAACAGCAGCAGATGCAGGATCGCCGTGCATTTCTGGCCGGTGGACAGCGCATCCACGTCGCGAAACTCCTTGCCCTGGTGCGACACATTGAGCAGAAGATTCACTCGCGGGGGAAGTTCCAGTTCTTCCAGCTCCATCAACTTATCCGGTGCAATGGCGGCGAGGCGTTCCGCCACACCTTGCGTCAGGCCATCCAGTTGAAACAAGTCCAGCAATGCATCGACGCCCTTTCGGATGGCGTCTACCAACGACGCCACGGAGAGGGGGGCCGCGGTATCCACCCAACGCGTCTTTGCCTCGCCTATGCCATCGAGGGTCTTGAGGAAAGCCTTCAACGGTTCCCGGTTGCCCCATTCCCGAATCTCGATGCGTAGCTTCCCGCCCAGGGCCTGCTCGTTCAGTCGTGTTGCCGCTGCATGCAAATCATCGAAGTCGGCATGTTGCATCCCGCGCCATTCCGAGAGTAGTTTGCGCCGTTCTTCCTCGAGCGACGCGACCAGGTTGCCTTTGGCTTGCCTGGCCGCGGCGAGGGGACGCAGCGTTTCGATTTGCCTGACGATTTCCGTATATTCCCTCCCGATCTGCGGCCCGCTCTTGCCGGCCATCCCGGGCAACGCCGCTACCGACCGGGCGAGCTTTTTTTCCAGCGCGTGGCGACCCGTGTTCCACTCCGAATGGATCGCCCCGATTCCCTGTTCCAGTTCGTTGGCCAAGGCAGCGAGCGCGGCCAGATGGGGCTGTGCCCGGGTGCCGAACCGCTGGACCTTCTCTCGCAATCGATGCCAAAGGGCCGCGTGGGGCAATTCGCCCACGGCAGCCTCCGAGAGGTAGGCCAAGTCCGTAGGGAAGGACTCCTCGAACGTGGATAGGGCGGTTCTGAAACCGCCTGTGTCCTCCCCGGCGCGCTCGAGCACCTGACGCTCCCGTTCGATGGCACGTATGTCGTCCAGGTGGAGACTCTGGAAATCCCTGGAGCGTTCCTCCAGTCCGGGTAACTGATTCAGGCGCGATTCGAGAGCATCCACCTCTTCACGGGCAGCACACAGGCGGCTACGATTCCCCGCTAGCCGGGCCGTCAAGGTGTTGCGGTTGTTCTGGTCCGCGACCGCGCCGGGCAACAACCGCCGCACCAGATCCAAGGCGAGATCCCGGTTGCGTGCGATTTCCAGTATTTCGTTCTGTCCATAGATTTCCGCACCCGGAAGCAGGTCCCGGGGCTGCAGGCGCGACAGGCCGCCGTCCTCGTCCCGAACTTCGGCGGGTTCGCCGAAGCGCCGGCTGATTGTGTATCGCCTGCCCAACTGCGCCGCCGAGCGTACCTGTACGTGCAGGCTTCCGCCGTTGTCCAGCGCGTGGCGCACCAAGCCCTGGTGGGTCTTCTGCGCATCGCCGCCGATGGGCGAAAGCTCCAGGGCGTAGCGGAGGCACTCCAGCAATGTGGACTTGCCGGTGCCTCGCCCACCGATGACGGCATTCAGGTTGTCGGAGAAATGCAGGCGCAGCCCGTCGAAATAGCCGTTCGCGATGGCCACGGCCTCGATCACGGCATGCGGTTCTTCCGGGGCGGCAAGGCGTATCCGCGATTCCGGATCGAGAAAGGCCTGGATCAATCCTTCGATGCTCGGCTCCGTCATCTTGACGTAGCAGGAGGCCGAAGCCTTTGCGAGGTCCTCGGGGCTGGATACATCGGCGGCATGAAGCGGGGCGATGGGCCATTCCCGCCGATAGTCGGGGTTCTTGTTCATCACGATCTGCCGATACTCCTGCGGCAGATCATCAATCGGACCGGGTATGTGTCCCGCCAGAACCCAGCGAGACTCCCGCCAGGCGTCATGGCGTTTGAGCTTGAGAATGCCGTTATCCTGGGTCATGTGAGGCGCGTACCAGATGCCTCCCTGCCGCTCCAGGACATTGCGTGCGATCTCTTCGGAATTTTCTCGCGCAGGGTCGGAAGGCCTGTCGGGATTGACGCCCAGGGCGCCGCGGAACTCCCGCAAGCGGCGCGACGGCGTACCCGGCGGATACAGGCAGACCATATGAAACCCTTCCGAACTGGTCAGCTCGAAACCAGGAAACACCACCACGCCTCGCTGCATCAAGGCATCCGTCAGCGCCTCGTAGAGCTCAAAATCGTCGTGGTCAGCCAGCCCCACCACCTCGATGCCGTGATCGCCACAAGCCTGCGCCACATCCCGATTGAACGGATCCTTGTCGGCGCCTGCATTCTGGCCGCGCCATTTCTCCAGGTACGCACCCGTGTTGACCTGCAAGGCGCATTTCCAGAACCGGGCACCGCAAGTTCTGGCCAGTGCTTCTTCCATTGGTTTCACGGTGCTGTCCTTTCGTGAGCTTCATCCAACCGCATGACCCGCATCCCGTGGTGCCCGGCGAGTCAAGAATCGTCACCCGCTTGTGGGTGCCGGCCGCGAAGGGCGGCTTGCCTTGCGCAACCGGGCACCCTTGTCAAATGCTGCCGCGCTTCGCGTCGAAGCGTGCAACGCCACTCTTTCCCACCTGGTGGCGGAAATCTCGTTGATATGACGAGGATTTTACCGGGTGACACCCCCCGCGGATAGTCAGGCGCCGAGCCGAAAGCGCATTCAGGCCGATCATGCAGGATCGCCCGCCCCTGCATCCCCAACGACGCCCCGCCAGCGCCCCGACATTGCAAATCGCCCATGGCGTGCTACTAATGAACTAATTACAAACGCAACAACGAAGGCGGATTGCACCGTGCCCCGTGCGATCCGTCCCCCGACCGGGTGCGAGGCCTGCCGTGGCCGTCGAACCGATGGTGCGGCGTGCGGGCGTCCAGGCGCAGGCCGGCCGGGACGCCGCGACGGGTGTGGCGCGAAAGCACATGCCCCGACTTGCGACGGTCCTCCCCGACAGGAGGCACCATGAAGCGCTTGTTGCTCGTCGCCATCGTGCTGGGTGCGGTGTTGCTCGCGTCGCTCGCCCCCACCGCCACCCCGCCCGCCGCACCCGCCGCGGCTCCTGCCGCCGTCGCCGACCCGCCCGCTGCGTCTGGCGACAGCCGGGTGCATGAGCAGGATCTGCCCTACTTCGAGGCCTGCGCCCGGGAGGGGCTCAACGCCTCGGAATGCGCCGGACGCCTTATCTGGTTCAAGGCCACCGCCGGCAACGACCGCTTCCACACCTACGTCTTCCAGCAGCGCGTCGGCGTGCTCATCGACTGGTTCCGGGTGCTGCGCGCCGACGAGCACGGCGACCGCTTCCGCGCCTGGGGCGCCATCAACGACCCGAACTGCTGCGTGCCGGGCTCCGACGGTTGTCCGGCGAAGAGCCTCGACGAGACCTACGGCCTGGAATGGTGCCCGGGCGACGACGAACTGCTCAAGTACGTCGGCCGCGACGGCTACCGCGATCCGGCCTGCGACTTCCGCGACGCCCCCCTCGAGGACGGTGACCCCCACGGCCCCGCCGACCAGCGCCAGTCCCCCTGCGACCTGAAGTTCGGCACCTCCAGCGGCGCCCTGGGCATCCGCAAGTTCCCGAACCCGCGCTTCGACCGCGCGGCCTGGACGAAGCTCAACGGCAGCGCGGCGAACTGGGACGGCTACCGCCGCCACTTTGCCGCCGCCGGCGGGCCCGACGAGCCGCCGGTGTCGCGCCTGCGCGACGGCGCCGTGGAGCCGCCGTTCCTCATCGGCACCGCCTGCGGCTCGTGCCACATCGCCTTCGATCCGCTCCATCCGCCCGCCGACCCGGCCAACCCGAAGTGGGAAAACATCAATGGACTGGTGGGCAACCAGTACACGCGCGTCTCCGAGATCATGGTCTCGGGCATGCCCGCCAACACGCTGGAATGGCAGATGTTCGCCCACGCCCGTCCCGGCACCAGCGACACCTCCGCCATCCCCACCGACCAGGTGAACAACCCCGGCACCATCAACGCCCTCATCAACACCGCCCGGCGCCCGGTGTTTGCCGGCGAGGCGGTGCTGAAATGGCGCAAGGTGGCATCGTGCGGCGACGTGAAGGACGAGACCCGCTGCTGGTGCGAGCCCGGCCGCGGCAACAAGTGCTGGCAGCGCAGCCTGGAGAAGGAGACCGTGCATCACATCCTCAAGGGCGGCGAGGACTCCATCGGCGCCATGGAGGCGATCCAGCGCGTGTATTTCAACATCGGCTCGTGCTCGGAGCAGTGCTGGGTGAACCACCTCACCGACCTGCGCCAGCTCGACCCGCAGGGCCGCGGCTTCGGCCAGACGCCGTTCAACATCGGCCAGTGCCGGCGCGACTGCCCCAACTTCCGCGCCGTCGAGGACCGGCTGGCCAACATCCTCGACTTCTTCCTCTCCGCCGAGGGCCACGCCACCGACCTGCGCGTCGCCCGGGAAAACGCCCGCCGCGCCGCCGATCCCAAGGCGCGCTATACCGGACAGGACCTCATCGCCGACCTGGAACGGGAATTCGGCAAGGGCGCCGTGGCCCGGGGCGAGAAGGTGTTTGCCGCCGGCTGCGCCCGCTGTCATTCAAGCCAGGCCGACGCCACCGGCGTGGCGACGAATTTCGACCCGCGCCGCATCGATCCCGCCTCCGGCCTGCGCCAGGACTGGCTCGGAGCCGACCGTGCCGTTCCCGTGTCCGAGGTGGGCACCTTCCGCTGCCGCGCCCTGCACTCCAACCACATGCGCGGGCACGTGTGGGAGGAATACGGCTCCGAGACCCTGCGCGAGCGCCCGGCCGATCCCAATGTGCGCGAGCCCGGCGACGGCGGGCGCGGTGCCTACCGCGCCGTGTCGCTGCTCAACCTGTGGGCGCAGGCCCCGTTCATGCACAACAACGCCATGGGGCCGGAGCTGTGCGGCAAGCCGAAGAACGCCGCCAACGACTTCTACGCCATGCGCCCGCGCTACGTGGACGGCAGCAACGCGCGCCCGCTGCCGCCGCACAAACAGCCCGCCTGCCTGGAGTACGACCCCGGCGTGGAGGGTCGCTACCGGCTCTACAAGCTGTCCATGGAGGAACTGCTCAACCCGGCCAGGCGCATCCCCAAGGTGACCCTGCTCAACCAGGACGTCACGCTGCGCATCGGCCCGCGGCTGTGGGACGGCACGCAGCGGGAGACGCTCCTCGGCTTCGAGCTCACCATCCCGTCGGAGATCGACGGCCGCGGCGTCACCGCCGGCACCCTGGGCAACTTCCAGCACAAGCAGTTCGTGATGGACCTGGTGCGGGCGAAGACCCGTCCCGGCGAGCTGGAAACCAGCCTCGCCCGCCGCTTCGGCCCGGAGGACGGCCGGCGCGTGCTGGGCGACCTCAAGGCCATCGCCGGCGAGATCGGCGACCGGCCCAACGGCCTGGTGGCGGCGCTGCGGGCGCGGCCCTGGCTGGTGCGCCAGTTCTACAGCTCCTGCACCGCGGAGATCGAAAACGAAGGCCACCGCTTCGGGGAGGATCTGCCCGAGGCGGACAAGAAGGCGCTCATCGCCTTCCTGGCCACGATGTGAAGAAAGGGGGTCAGGCATGAAACGACAATCCGCCTTCCCGCGGGTGGCCTGGGCGGCCTGCGCATGCGCGCTGCTCACCCTGGGCTGCAGCAGCGCCGACAAGGAAGCGCCCTCCATCGCCTTCGCCAGCCACGGCGAGGGCTACGCCGCCAAGCCGGACTTCGCCCAGATGGAATATCTTCACCCGCTGTCGGTGGAAGACCTGTACAAGATCACGCCGAAGAACATCGCCCTGCTGGAGCAGGAGCAGGTGGACCAGATCTACGCGCGGCTGAGCGCCGGACCCATCCCCGACGGCCCCTTCGAGGGCGACCTGTTCTTCCCGCGCGGCGGCTCCGGCAAGCTGCGGCTGTCGGAAATCGCCGGCGGCGGGCTGCGCGGCCTGCTGGTGAACGTCGCCGGCAAGAAGCTCGACCTCATCGGCGAGACGCTGTGGAAGGGCAAGGTCTTCTATCGCGACCAGCGCCTGCTGCGCAACCGCATCGAGGACCTCTCCGCGCTCAAGGGCGTCGGTCTGGTGCAGGAAGACCCCGACAACCCGCTGCAGAAGATCGCCGTGCGCGGGCGCGACCAGTGGCTGCTGTTCCCCGCCCGGCTGTACTGCGGCCAGAGCCTGCTGGACGGCCGGCGCGAGTCCATCATCATCGACTACGCCTTCACCGACCAGTTGCCCGGCTACCACGCCATGCCCGACCGCATGGCGGGGCGCGACGGCTTTGCCATCCGCGACGAGATCCGCATGGTGCGCCCCGGCTTCTACCTCGGGCGCGCCTACATCGACCGCAGCTTCGTCGTGAACTTCGTGCTCTACAACGAGCAGGTGGCCGAGGGCGCGAAGGCCGAATTCATGAAGGCCGGCCGGGTGCAGGAGGACTGCTGGGTCGGCACGCAGCGGCGCATGGTGATGGCGCAGGCGGGCTGAGCGGCCGCGCGCTGCGTTGCGACAGGCGGCGAACGCTGCGGTCCCGGAGAGCGGCTGTGATGGTGCACCTCGCCCTCATCCTCGTCGGCACGGCGCTGGTGCTGGGCAGCGGCGATGTCCCGGCGCGGGAGACCGCCGGCGCCGCGGCGACGACCGTGCCGGCGCCGGCGCAGGACGACGACAACCTGCCGCCCGTGGGCCGATCCCTGTTCGACGCCCTGCTGGAGCGGCCGGCGGCCGGCGGCGAGGTGGTGGTTCCCTTCCCGTTCGCCGCGCTGCTGGCGCGCATCCGGCGCGAGCTGGACCCCAAGGACCCCTCCGGCGGGCTGTCGGTGGTGCTCATCCCCCTTGGCCGCTCGTTGCAGCGCAATGCCGCCTTCGACGCCCGGCCGTTCGACTTCCCGCGCGTGGTGGCCGCGGTCACCGGCGAGCCGCCGCCCGGTGCGCGCCCGGGCCACCCCTACCTGCGGGACCGGCTCTACCTCGGCTACCACGAGGGCGCGGGAGTGCTGGAAGTGATCAGCTACAACGAGGAGGCCGGGCGCTTCGAGTTCCAGGTGGTGCGGGACTACCGCTCCGGCGCCGGGCCGCCCCAAGCCGGGGGCAGCCCCCCCGGGGGGCAGCGCAGCGTGGGGGCTCACCCCCCCGGCGCCGGGCCGCCCCAAGCCGGGGCGCGCCCCCCCGGGGGGCAGCGCAGCGTGGGGCCTGAGACTGCCGGCGCCGGGCCGCGGCCTCGCTACGCCAACCGCAGCCTGTGCCTGGCCTGCCACCACAACGCCGCGCCCATCTTCTCGCGGCCGGGCTGGGACGAGACCAGCGCCAATGCGCAGGTGGCGGCGCGGCTGGCCGCCACGGGCCGGGAGTTCCACGGCCTGGCCTGGCGCCACGGGGTGGATGTGCCCAACGCCATCGACGACGCCACCGACCGCGCCAACCTCCTTGCCGTGGCCCAGCGCCTGTGGCGCGAAGGCTGCACCGCAGGCGTGGCGGCCGACGCCGTGGGCTGCCGCGCCACGGCGCTGAAGCTGTCCCTGCGTTACCGCCTGGCCGGCGGACGAACCGTGGACCTTTCGGCGCCGGACCTGCGCCGCAGCTTCGTGGAACCGCTGCTGGCCCGCTGGCAGGCACGGTGGCCCGGCGGCCTGGCCATCCCCAACCCGGACCTGCCCAACCGCCAGGTCCTGGACGCACCGGCGCCCGGCGAGCCGGCCGACCCGACGGCGCTGGCGCGGCGGGCGGACGTGGGTGCCGGTTTCGACCCGATGGTCCCGCGCCCCGCGCTGGCGGTGTGGCCGGGGCGCGAGGATACGGACGTGACGGCCTTCATCCACGCCCTGTCGCTGTTCTTCTCCCGCGCCGACGTGGCGCTGCTGGATCGGCGCCTGGCCGCGCTTGCGGGCGGGGAAGGGCGCTCGCTGGAGCTGGCCTGCACCGAACGTCGCGTGCAACCACCCGGCGACCCGGCCCGGCGCGACCTGGAGTGCGGCGCCGCCGGGGGTGCGCGGCTGCTGGCGCGGCTGGAGGGAGCGGGGGGCAGCCTCGACGAACTCGTCCTGCCTGGCGGCGAGCGGCTGGCGGCGCTGGAACTTCGGGCCGTGCGCGGGGCGGGCGGTGCCGGCAAGGGTGGACGCGCCGCTTCCGGCAGGGGCGAATTCGCGGTGGCCGGCGAGGAGGCGTTCGTCGTCTCCGGCGACGACGGCGGCGCCCGCACGGCCGGCGGCGAGGTTGTGCGTGGCATGGGTTTGCGACGGGCGGCCGGCGCGGCCACCGCCGCACGCCTGACGCTGGTGGCGGACACCGGGCCGCTGGAACGCGCCATCGACGCGCTGGCCGCCGACACCCTCTCCGGGCGCGGCGATGCCCTGGGCGAGCGGCCGCTGCGCCGCGCCGCGGTGCTGGGGCCGATCTTCGCCCATCTGGGCACCCCGGCGCCGGGCCGCCCCAAGCCGGGAGCAGCCCCCTCGGGGGGCAGCGCAGCGTGGGGGCCAACATCCCCGGCGCCGGGCCGCCCCAAGCCGGGGGCAGCCCCCTCGGGGGGCAGCGCAGCGTGGGGGCTCAATCCCCCGGCGCCTGTGGGCGCGCGTCCGACCGGCCGCTCCCGCCCGGACGCCGCCGACCTCCAGCCCTTCTACCGCCGCTGCGCCGCCTGCCACGACGCGCCGGAAGCCTTCCCGCCCGGCTTCCTGCACGGCAACGAAGGCCAGGTGCGCGCCAGCCTCGCCGGCTGCGCGCCGCGCATCCTCTTTCGCCTGGCGATGAACGCGCTGCCCGCCGCCGGGCGCACCAAGACGCCCATGCCGCCGCCGGTCTCGGCGCAGGCGGCGGGCTTTGCCGCGTCGTCCGACCTGGCGGCGATGCGCCGGCTGCTGGAAGCCCCGGCCGGCACCGCCAACCCCGAAAACCGCCGCCTGTCGCCGGTCTGGCCGGTCGTGGCTGGCGGCTACGCCCTGCTGCCGCCCTGCCGGCCGCGCCTTTCGACCCCGGAGGTGAGCCTTGAACGCCGATGATCCTTCCTCCACCGCCGCCGGCAGCCAACGCGGCGGACTGTGCCGCGGCCTGTTGCGCCTGCTGCTGGTGCTGCCGTGGATCGCCATCGTGTTCGGGGCGATCTACGCCGCCACCCGCTTCCTGCCCGACGAGCCGGTGACCTACGCCGATCCGGTGGAGCACTTCAAGTACGGCTCCACCGGCGGCGAGCGTGAATCCGGTTTCCCCTACTGGATCTGGCAGGCGCTGCCCCAGGTGTGCGCCGGGTATCTGCCGGGGCAGGGCTATGCCTCGCTGGGCATGATCTTCGAAGCGGGCAAGGACCTGCCGGTGGGCGTGTCGAAGCGCCGCAACCTCGGGCTGGACCGGGTGTTCCTCAACTGCGCCGCCTGCCACACCAGCACCGTGCGCGACGCCCCCGGCGCCGGGCCGTCCCAAGCCGGGGGCAGCCCCCCAGGGGGGCAGCGCAGCGTGGGGGCTCACCCTTCCGGCGCCGGGCCGCCCCAAGCCGGGGGCAACCCCCCCGGGGGGCAGCGCAGCGTGGGGGCCAACACTCCCGGCGCCGGGCCGCCCCAAGCCGGGGGCAACCCCCCCGGGGGGCAGCGCAGCGTGGGGGCTAACCCTTCCGGCGCCGGGCCGCCCCAAGCCGGGGGCAGCCCCCCAGGGGGGCAGCGCAGCGTGGGGGCTAACCCCCCCGGCGCCGGGCCACGGCTGATCACCGGCATGCCGGCGCAGCGCTTCGACATCCGCGCCTTCGAGAGCTTCTTCTTCAACTGCGCCGCCGACCCGAAGTTCTCGCGTGAATTCATCGTGCCGGAGATCGAGCGCCTGACGGGCGGGCTGGACGTCGTGGATCGCTACCTGGTCTACCCCGTGGCCATCGCCCTGATGCGCGAGCGGCTGCTGATGCTGCGCGGGCGCTTCGCCTTCGTGGCACGTCAGCCCGAGTGGGGCCCGGGAAGGGTGGATACCTTCAACTCCGCCAAGGTGCTGTTCAACTTCCCCATGGACAGGCTGGCGCCGAAGGAACTGCTGGGCGCCTCGGACTTCCCCTCCATCTGGAACCAGAAGGCGCGCATGAGCCGCGACGATGGGGGCCGCATGGAACTGCACTGGGACGGCAACAACACCCGCACCGAGGAGCGCAACAGGAGCGCCGCCTTCGGCACCGGCACCACGCCGCCCACCATCGACCTGGCGGCCATCGCCCGGGTGGAGGAGTGGCTGCTGGAGGCGCGGCCCCCGCCCTGGCCCTACCCGGTGGACATGGCCCTGGCGGAGAAGGGCAAGGCGCTCTATGGCGGGTATTGCGCCGCCTGCCACGGCGCCGACGGGCAGGATTTCAAGGGCGCCCGGGTGGGGCATGTGACGCCCATCGCCGAAATCGGCACCGACCGGGCGCGGCTGGATTCCTACACCCATGACCTGGCGGTGAACCAGGCCACGCTCTACGCCGGCTACCCGCACCGCTTCCAGCATTTCCGCAAGACCTTCGGCTACGCCAACATGCCCCTGGACGGGCTGTGGCTGCGCGGGCCCTACCTGCACAACGGCTCGGTGCCCACGGTGCGCGACCTGCTGGAGCCGGCCGCCGCGCGGCCCGTGAGCTTCCACCGCGGCAACGACGTCGTCGACCGCCAGCGCCTGGGCTTCGTTTCCGACCAGGCGCAGGCGGGCGGGCGCAGCTTCTTCCTCTTCGACACCCGCCAGCCGGGCAACGGCAACGCCGGCCACGAGGGCAAGGCCTACGGCACCGAGCTTTCCGCGGCGCAGAAGGACGCGCTGGTGGAATACCTGAAGACCTTCTAGCGGGATACATGAACCGTCTTTGTGTGGATCTCCCCCCACCCCCCCAACACCCCTTGCGACAAGGAGCAGCGCCATGAACGACAAACCCCGCTCCCGCAGCCGCGGCGGCGTCCTGGCCGGCGTGATGCTCATCGTGCTGCTGCTGGCCGCAGCCGGCGGCGTCTTCGCCTGGGTCAAGTTCTTCCGCGAGGAGCCCCAGCCGGAGTGGATCAACGCCGACCCGGACATGCGCTTCAAGTACGGCTCCATCGGCGCCGAGCGCGACGCCGGCATTCCCTACTGGATCTTCTACGTGCTGCCGCGCCTCTTCCCCGACAAGCTGCCCGGCCCGGGCGGCTACGCCTCCTTCGGCGTGGCGTGGGAGGAGGGGCAGGAGCTGCCAGTGGGCTTCACGAAGAAGGTGGTGGGCTTCCCCCGCGTGGCCAACAACTGCGCCGTGTGCCACACCGCGCGCTATCGGGCGAGCGAGGACTCCAGCCCGGTGTTCGTGCCCGCCGGGCCGAACCACACGCTCGACCTGTGGGCCTTCTTCCGCTTTCTGGTGGATTGCGCCAGGGACCCGCGCTTCAATGCCGACAACCTCATGGCCGAGATCCGGCTGGTGACGGAGATGGACTGGATCGACCGCCTGATCTACCGCTACCTGATCATTCCCATTACGCGCCAGCGGCTGCTGGAGCGCGAGCAGCAGTTCGCCTGGCTCTACCGCGAGGATTTCCCGCCCTGGGGACGCGGGCGCGACGACGCCATGAACCTCACCAAGTACTTCATGATCCGCTGGCCCATGGACGACAGCTTCGGCCCCACGGACATGCCCTCGGTGTGGAACCTCCACAAGTACCGTGCCGACCAGGGCATGCGCATGAACTTCGCCGGCGACAGCTACGACGCCCATTCGGTGATCATCGATTCGGCCCTGGGCCTGCTGGGCGCCCGTCCCCGGAACCGCGAGGAGTTCCTGGGCCACGTCCAGTGGCTGCAGGACTACCTGGGCAACCGGCGCGCGCCGAAGTACCCCTTTGCCATCGACGCCGACAAGGCGCGGCGGGGCGAGGCGCTGTTCCAGGCCGAATGCGCCCGTTGCCACGCCTCGGAGCGCACCGGCACGGTGGTCCATCTGGACGAGGTGAAGACCAGCCGCGCGCGCCTGGAGACCTGGAACGAAAGGGCTGCCACCGCCGCCAACCGCGTCGCCGCGGACATGGGCATCGAGCGCCGCGGCCTGGTGGAGGAACCGCTGCGCGGCTATGTCGCCGCCTTCCTCGACGGCATCTGGCTGCGCGCGCCCTACCTGCACAACGGCTCCGTGCCCACGCTGCGCGACCTGCTGGAGCCGCCGGAGCGGCGTCCGAAGGTGTTCTGGCGCGGCGACGACCTCTACGACCCGGTGAAGGTGGGCTACGGTACCCGCGGCGAGGACGCCGAGCGCATCGGCACCCGCCACGACGTCACCGCCCGCGGCGCCGGCAACGAGGGCCACGACTTCGGCACCACCCTGGCGGAGGAGGACAAGGAGGCGCTGGTGGAGTATCTGAAGACCTTGTAACGGGGGAGCGCCCCTCGCAAGTCCGCGTTCGAACCGGCGGGGAGGGGGCGGTTGTGCCGATCGCCCTCCCTGACCGCATGTCGCACCCCGCCCCATGCTAGGATCGCCCGCAGCGACGGGTTTTCCGGGCGCCGGGTTCGAAGGGAGGAAGCGTGGGCGGCATCCAGGGGCGGCTTGTGGGGCACGGGCAGGCGACGTTGCCCATCGGTGCGGCTCGTGTGCCGCCGGGCGGCTTCCCGGTGGGTGCCGCCGTCGTGCGGCGCCGCGCCGGTCGGGTCGTCGTGTGCGTCCCGGGCTCGCCTTTCCCGGTGCGGCCATGATCCTTGATTCCTCAGTTGACCGCTCATTTTCCCTCGGAAGGCCGCATGGAATTTGAGGTCCGTGCCTTCGCTCACGCTCACCGGATGGGTGAGCCCGCTACGCACCCGATTGCGCGCCTGCCGGGTGGTCTGGCGGCGTTTCGCATCAAAGCGGGGGGCGGCCCCGCGGCCTCGTCGCGCCTTGCCAGCCGACCCGGCAGGCCCACACTCGGGCGCGTTCAACTGAGGAATCAAGGATGATCCCGGGTTTCATGGATCGCCTGTTCGGCGCGGGCGCGCGCGTCGAGGAAACCGCCGGCGCCGTGGTGCTGCGCGGCAACTGGGGCGAGGTCGGCAGCGGCGTCATCCACGCCTGGCCTTCGACCTGGCGGAGCGGCTGCGCGGCGAGGGCTGGGAAGCCGGTCTGCTGCCCGATCCGGGCCAGTGCGTCGCCTACCGTCGCAGCGCGCAGGGCACCCTGCTCATCCTCGACCACCCCGAGCAGTTCCCGGACGCACTCCAGCGTCTGCTTGGGCGCCTGAAGAGCGGCGAGCCGCCGGACGCGCGGCTGCGCATCCTGTTGCTGTGCCGCGGCCCGGCGCACACGGCGCCGCGGGTGAATGCCGTCGCGCCCGGCCTGCATTCGGCGCCGCTGGAACTGCGTCCCCTGCCGGACGCGGCCCAGGCCTGGGCGCTGTTCCGGGCGGGCTGGGCGGACATGGCCCGCCGCCTGGGCAAGACCGGCGTCAGTGCGCCCATCGACGAAGTGGGCTTCACGGCCTGGCTGGCACGGGACAGCCGGCACGCCTACCCGCTGTGGGTGCTGGCCCACGCCCTCAACCTGCTCCACGACCCGGCGGCCGTCGGTCTTTCCCGCCACGAGATCCTTGGCGCCCTGGCAGACCGGGAGCGCGCGCGCATCGAGGCGGAGTGCCGCGCCAGCGACGAGTTCAAAGACCCGCAGGGGGTGCGCGGCGTAGTCGTGCTCAAGGCCCTGGCGGCGCTGCCGGGCCGGCTGGATGCCGCCTCCGTCCATACCCTGCGGACCGCCCTGCACGGCCCCGGCGCCGGGCCGTCCCAAGCCGGGGACAGCCCCCTCGGGGGGCAGCGCAGCGTGGGGGCTCACCCGACCGGCATCGCCCTGCCGGCGGCCGCGGCGTTGCGCAGCACCAGCCTCTGGCAGCCGGACGGGTGCGGCGGCCACCTGCCGGCACTCCAGCCCGACCTGCTGGCCGCCCACCTCCTGTACCGCACCCTGGCCGATCTGCTGCCGGACGACGCCACCCGGGGCGAGTGGCTGTGGCAGACCCTGGCGCAGGGCGCGGGCACCACCGCCGAATGGCAGCGACGGCTCACCCGCCTGGCGCGCCTGAGCGCGGACCGGGCCGGGCAGGCGCCCGGAGATCCCCTCATCGCAGCCTTGTCCGGCGTGCTGAGGGGTCACCCGGAACGGGCGCGGGCGTGCCGACCCGCGCTGGAGAGCGACACCCTCGACCGGCCCCTGCAGCCGCTGGCCATCGCCGCGACGCAGTGCGTCCTGGCCGCGGGCGGCCTCGATCCGGCGGAGGAGGCCCGCCTGCTCAACATCGTGTCGATCCGCCTCGCCGAAAGCGGCGCGCGGCGCGGCGGCCTGGCGGCGATCCGGCGCGCGGTGGACATCTACGACGGGCTCGCCGCGCAGGACCTTGCCGCCTGGGGGGCGGATCTGGCCATGAGCCTGAACAACCTGTCGGTCCATCTGGGCGGCAGCGGCGAGCTTCCCGGCGCGCTGGCGGCCATGCGGCGCGCGGTGGAGATCTACGAAAGGCTCGCGGCGGAAAACTTCGCCGCCTGGGGCCCGGACCTGGCCATGGGGCTCCACAACCTGTCGATCCGCCTGGCCGACGGTGGCGAGCGTGCGGGCGGTCTGGCGGCGATCCGGCGCGCCGTGGAGATCGGCGAGCGGCTCGCGGCGGAGAACTTCGCCGCCTGGGCCCCCGACCTGGCCCGCAGCCTCGACATCCTGTCGCTCTACCTGGCCGCCGGCGGCGAACGGCCCGGCGCCCTGGCGGCGATCCGGCGCGCGGTGGAGATCCAGGAAAGGCTCGCGGCGCACGACCTCGCCACCCATGCGCCCGACCTGGCCCGCAGCCGCCATATCCTGACGCAACTGCTGCCGCAGGGCAGCGAACCCTCGTAGGGCGCGATGGCGAAGCGCCTTGCTTCGCCTGGGGCTGCCACAGGGCAGCGAGCAGCGGGTCCGCGAACCGGCCCGCAACCCGGCCGTGGAAGGGGTGTGCCGCGACCGGCGTCGGCGCGCCCGCGCGTGCCGGACCGGTGGCCACGATCGGCGGCTTGCGGGCCCCGACGGGCGCGGATCTGCCGCCGCTGCGGAGGCGGCATGGCAAGGGATCGAACATGAACCTTGAAACCGCAGTTGGACCTCTTTCAACGCAGAGATCGCAGAGACACCGAGGCCGTCTCTGCGTCAAGCGAGGTTTTTCGGATGACGACAGTGGTCGATTGCGTGGCGTATCGGCACGGTCAGCCGCAGGGCGAACTGGCGCTGGACGACATCAGCGAGGCCGTCAAGCAGGACGCCACCTTCGTCTGGCTCGGCCTGCACGAGCCGGATCTGCCGCTGCTGCGCAAGATCCAGGAAGAATTCGGCCTGCACGAACTGGCCATCGAGGACGCCCAGTCCGCCCACCAGCGCCCCAAGCTGGAGGAATACGGCGATTCGCTGTTCATCGTGCTGCACACCGCCCGGTGGTGGGACGATCACATGCAGCTTGGAGAGACCCACATCTTCGTCGGCGCCCGGTACTTCATCACCGTCCGCCACGGCGCCTCCCACTCCTACCACCAGGTGCGGGCGCGTTGCGAGGCCATGCCCCAGCACCTGGCGGCCGGCCCGGGTTTCGCGCTCTACGGCATCATGGACTTCGTGGTGGACCACTACCGGCCCGTGGTCGACGCCTTCGAGGAGCGTTTCAGCCAGTTGGAGGCGGACGTCTTCAAGGAACGCTCCGACCGCCAGACCATCACCCGCGTCTATCAGCTCAAGCGGGAGCTCCTCAAGCTGCGCAACCTGGCGGCGCCGGTGATCGACATCACCAACCAGTTGATGCGGCTGCACCCCGACCTGGTGACCCGTGACCTGCGCGCCTACTACCGCGACGTGCTGGACCACGCCACCCGCGTCACCCGCACCACCGACAGCCTGCGCGAGATGCTCTCCGATGCGCTGCAGGTGAATCTGGCGCTCATGTCGCTGAAACAGAACGAGGTGGTGAAGGCCCTGGCGAGCTGGGGTGCCATCCTCGCCCTGCCCACCATGGTGTTCAGCATGTACGGCATGAACTTCCGCTTCATGCCGGAACTGCAATCGCCCTTCGGCTATCCGCTGTCCCTGCTGGCCACGGGGCTGGGCTGCGCCTGGCTGTACCGGCGCTTCAAGCGCGCCGGGTGGCTGTAGGGCGGCGCCGGCGGCGCCATGAACACGACCCCGTTCAGTATTCTGGTGGTTGAGGACCAGCCGCATGTCCGCCGCGTGCTTCGTCCGGGCGGGCTGGAAGTGGACCTGGCGCGGCGCGAGGGGCGCCGGGCGGGGGAAGAGCAGTCTGTTGCGGGTCTTGCGGCTCGGTTCCTTCGTGCGGTTTCCGCCTTCAGCAATCGTCGCCGACGAGCTTCGCGAGAAGCGCCGGGCTCGACGCGCCATCACGCAGCACGACAATGTGTTCGGGCTCGGCCGCAAACCAGGCAAACGATCGCCATGCGAGTTCTGGAACGGTTTTCCTGAACGCGGCTTGCGAGCGATCCAGGTACGCGGTGACAAACGCCACGCGCTCGGACGGGAAGCCTGCTTCCGTGGCAATACCGAGGAGTGCGGCCTGGCGCTGCGGCGTCATCGGGCCGTCGGTGGCGACAGCCTCGACGAAGACCAGGAGCACGTGATCGGAGTCGCCGCCGATGTCGGCCAGGATGATGTCCGGGAGGTTCCGCTCCGTACTGATCCTGAGTCCAAGTTGCGCGGCAAGGTCGTCGTCACGGGCGACGACCTTGGCGCCGCTCTCGCTCAGCCAGAGGAGCGCCGGCGCGGCGAGGAAGCGCGGCGCGAACTTCTCGATCACGTCCCGTGAGATGACGGAACTGGGGCCGGGGGCCATGCGACGGGTCTCGCCATTCGGGAACGTCACGAGTATCCCTTCTCCGGTCGTGACGGCCCCGCGGCGCACCAGCACGGTGCGCGCGAGCGCGGCGGCGGAAAGGTGCCTGTTTCGCCAGGCTTGCGCCGCATCGGCAAATGCCGCGTCGTCGAGGGCCGGGTCGAAGAGCCGGGCGAAATCCGCACGCAGCGCGTAGCGCGGCTTTCCCGAGGTGGTCGGCAGGCCGGAACGCTCGACCACGGCATTGTTCGTGATGAAGCCCTGGCGGATGGTCTCGTCGCGGATCTGCTCGCGGCTGTTTTCGTGATACCAGGTCTTGCCTTCAGGATGAAAACCGGGTTTGAGGGAGGCAGCGGCGTATTCACGGCGTGCAGCTTCCCCCTTACGCGCGGCTTGCCGGTCGGTCATGCGAACGATCTGCTTCGGTGCGACCCACCGATCGGTGGATTCGATTGCTCCCACGTACAGCATTGCGAAAATCGTGGAAGCTGCGGCTTCGCGGATGCAATACGTGCGATGCGCTACGCCCTCGGGAAAGATGACCTGCAGGCGCTGGTGGATGGCGGCGCGGCTGATGTATGGCGGCAGGCTCATGCCGCCCCGTCCGCCGAATAGAGCTGATCGCAGGCTTGCTCGAAGTCCGCGCGGTCGATCTCCCGGCCCATGAAACGCTCCAGGTCGGCGGCGGCGGGAAGTGGAAGACTCTCCAGTTCATAAGCGGAAACCGCGACACTGCCGCTCAAGCACCGGAACGCGCGGTCGGCCGCTGCGCTGTTCAGGAATGCGGCAAGCAGGGAGGGCGGAACCGGCGGGCAGGCGACAGTGGGCACGAGCATGTTGAGGTGGTTCTCCACGGTCACGCCCGCATGCCGCCCAAGCAAGGACGCCGGCATCTCCGCGGCGATGAGACGGCGCGCCTGCTCCTTCGCGGTCGTTCGCTGAAGGACAACGCAGGGCGTGCGCACGACCAGCCAGTCATCCCCGGGTTGAAGCCGGAAATACGGCTTGTGATTGCGCTTCTCCGAGCGGAACACGAAGCGTCCGTCACTCGTGACGCATTCCGCCCACACCAGCGGCACGGTGCCCGGCCCGGCCTCGTCACGGAGCTGGTCCTTGTGGCGATTCCACACCAGGGGCCCGGTACTCACCTTGTAGCCCCAGTCCGATAATCTCTGCGGCATGGCGCGCAGACGCCCGGCGAGCACCGCCTCGCTGGAGTGGCGGGGAAGTATCCAGGGGCCGGTGGGGGTCGCGGGCAAGGCGACGCTTCCCGCCGCCTCCAGCCTCGCCGGCGCGCCGGATTGCGGCTCGATGAAGGAGACCACGGCGGACCCGCGCGCCCCGTTCTTCCGGTAGGTGACCAGAACCGTTTCCTGGAGGACCTCCTCGAAGACACCCTTGCGCAGCGTAACGAAATCAAGCGCAACGGGCGGAGCTTCATGCCATAGCACGGCGCGCAGATTCTTGAAGTACTCGCCCGCAAGAAAGCTGGAGGGCGTAAGAAACGAAACGAGCCCCCCCGGCCGGGCAAGGCGGACGGCCTGGTCCATGAACAGACCGTAGAGATTGGCATGCCCGTAGAGGCTGCGGGCATAACGCATGCGTTGGTCGGTGGGCAAGGACACCCTTCCGAACGGCGGATTTCCGATCACCAGGTCGAAGACCTGTTCCTTCGTCACGCCGAGGCTGTCACGGACGTCGATGCAGGGGCTTGGCCGCCGTCCGGCGGCCCGAATCGTCGGAAGCGTGGCGGCCTCGATGAAGACCTGCGCCATCCACGCGGCGAAGGGGTCGAGTTCGTATCCGCACAGGCGAGCGGAGACGTTCTTGAGGGCGAAAGCCGGATCGCACCGCCCCATGGCGCGAATCATGCGCTGGGCCGCGGGAACGAGAAACGCACCCGCTCCGGCTGCCGGATCGAGGATCCTGGCGCTGGTCCAGTCAAGGCCGGCCGCCTCGGCCTGATCGAGCAGGCGGTTGGCGAGCGAGGGCGGTGTGTAATGGACGCCGTGCGTTGCGCGCCATTCCGACGGCAACAGGCCGCAATAAAGCAGGCCAAGCTGCGACGCCGCCTCGACAATGGAAAGACCTGCGACGCTTCGGCCGAAATGCGTGGCGACCTGATCCGTGGGTACACGCAGTTCGTACCCTGCAAACGGAGGGGGCAGGAGAGGCAGGCCGGTTTCCAGACGTTCCCAGAAACCCTCTACCGCACGAGCGGCAATGGCGCCGGCAAATGCAGTTTGCGTGTCCTGCGTGCTGGCTCTGGCCTCCATCTGGAGCTGCCGCCGCAGTTCGGCAGGCGACAGAATCTGCGGAAAAAGAGGAAGGCTGAGGCTTCGTCCGGAACTGCCCTGCACCGATGCGCTCATGGTCTCGCTTACCGCCTCTGGTTCTTGTTCCCGAACAACGGCGACGAATTCGTTGGCTGCCTGATGATGCTGACCGACTCTACATCAAGGTGCCTGGGGCGTCCACGGACCCGGAGGGGCACGGCCGAAGGACCCCGTTGGTGGCGCAAGGCATGTTTGCGCTGCCCCGCGGCGCATGTCGTCCGTTCGCAAATCAACGTGTCGCCGGTGAGGAAAGGCGGACTGATGGGGGAAAATGGCTCCCTTTCGTCATCAACAATAAGGGGAGCGACCCATGGGCCATCTTGGCAAGGGGAATGTGCGGCCGGGACGGGCCGTCGGGTGCGGTGCGGCCTGGCTGCTGGCGGGGGGGCTGATGCTCGGGGCGGCGGCATGGGCGGGGGAGGCCAACCGCAGCGTGGCCGCCACCGGGGGGATGGACGATCCCAAGGGCGCCGGGGCAGTGTCCAGCGGCGTGGCGCTGCCGCCGATTCCGCCGCTGACGGGCAGCCGCGCCAGACCCGTGGCCTCGTGGGGCAAGCCGCTGCCCTATCCCATCGTGATCGCCGACCGGCGCAACAACCGGCTCATCGAGATCACGCCGGACAAGCGCATCGTGTGGGAATTCCCCTCGCCCAATCTCACGGTCTACAGTGGCAACGAGGACGTGAACTTCTCCGAGGATGGCAGGACGCTGGCCATCAGCGAGGAGGACAACTACGACATCCACCTCGTCGATTACGAGAAGCGGGCGCTGATCTGGACCTACGGCACGCCGGAGCAGAAGGGCCGCAAGCCCGGCTTCCTCAACTACCCGGACGACGCCCACCTGCTGCGCGACGGCAAGGTGATGACGGCCGACATCCGCAACTGCCGCATCCTGTTCGTGGACCGCCAGACGCTGAACATCGCCGCCCAGTGGGGCAAGCCGGGCAAGTGCCGGCACGATCCGCCGCGCCACCTGGCCTGGCCCAACGGCGCCACGCCCCTGGAAAACGGCGACATCCTGGTCACCGAGATCCAGGGCTCGTGGATCTCGCGCATCACCCGCCAGGGCAAGGTGGTGTGGAGCCGGCGCGCCCCGGGGGTGCGCTATCCCTCGGACGCCTTTCCCACGCGGGACGGGCAGGTGATCGTGGCGGACTTCGCCAGGCCGGGGAAGGTGGTGATCTTCGACCCGGCCACCGGCAAGGTGAGCTGGGAGTATTTCGTGGCGGAGGGTGACAAGTCGCTGGACCATCCTTCCCTGGCGCGCGAACTGCCGGATACCGGCGACATCATCGTCGCCGACGACCTGCGCCACCGCGTGGTGGTGATCGACCGCAAGACCAGGGAGTTCATCTGGCAGTACGGCGTCACCGACCAGCATGACCACAAGCCGGGGTATCTCTTCTACCCGGACGGCTTCGACATCGACGTGTTCCGCGACTGGAAGGCGGCGAAACGCTGAGGGGACGGGGCGTGGTGGGAGCGGGCTTGCCCGCGATCATGGCTGCCGATATCCCGGGCAAGCCCGCTCCCACAATAGCGGGTGCAACAGCGAAGCCTGTTGCGACGGGATGCCGCGCCGGCGCGCCGCCCAGCCCAGCATGCCCAAGCCTCCCAGCAGCATGGCCCAGGTCGATGGCTCGGGCACCGGGGAGATGGTGCTGTTGATCCAGGTGCTGTAGGTCGAGACCACCATGCCGCCGCCGATGGAGCCGAACAGGGGTGGCGCCGGGCCGCCGCCGATGCTGCCGTTGAAGGTGTTGACGCCGGCCAGCAGCCAGTTGGCTCCGTCGAACACGAAGGCGCCGCCGCCGGAGTCACCCCCCACCAGGTTGGTCTCGATGAGGTTGCCCAGCGAGCCGCCGCCCATGGCATTGGGCGCGGAGCCGCCGTCGAAATCGAACATGTAGGTCTGGTTGCCCGATCCGGTGAAGTAGGCATCGGCCACGTTCCGGCCGGTGCGCTTCACGGAACCGTCGGCCGCGACCGTGGCGCCAACGTCGCCATTGCCGCTGCCGCCGTAGCCCACGAGGGTGAGGTCGGTGGTGCCAAGGGTGAAGGGGGTGCCGTACAGGCCGTAGATGGGCACCCCCGCCGGCGCCGCGGAAGAAAGCTGCACCAGGGCGAGGTCGTTGTACGCCGCGGCGTTGGCAATGGAGCTGTTGTAGGACGGGTGCAGGTAGACCGCGGCAACCCCCAGGCTGTGGGTGAGGTTGCCGCCGTAATTGAGGTAGAAGCTGGAACTGCCCACGGTGAGGCCGCTGGCCACGTGGGCGGCGGTGAGCACCCACTGGGAGTCCACCAGGGCGCCGCTGCCGTTGCTGAAGCTGCCGACGCCGGCGAAGACCGAGCTGGTGGTGTTGGCATCCACCCGCGCCGCCGGGGTGTCCGGACTGGCTCCGGCCATGATGGCATGGGCCGGTGCGCCGATCGTGAGGGCAAGGGCCGCCAGGGAGGCGGCGAGAATCCCAGCGGTGGGCAGTCTGCTTCTGTTCATGTTCGGTTCCCCTTCTCCCTGTGGCGCCGGTGAGCGATGGCGCAGGCGCGCGTGGGCGAAAGTATAGGCGGCGGTGCGCGCGAACGGAATTCACCCGATGGATGAACCGGAGGGTGGCGCCTGCGGGAGGCGAAGCGGCGCGAAGGCGGCGAACGCGCCGTGCCGGGCGATACAATGCCCCTTCCCGCCCGCGAGCCGAATTCCATGCGCGTCACCCTGGTCCATCCCGCCGGTTTCAACTTCGTGCCCGGCCAGCCGGATTTTTCCGTGCTGGCCAACCGCATGGCGCCCATCGGCATGCTGCAGCTCGCCGCCTGGCTGGAGAAGCACGGCCACCCCACGGCGGTGCATGACTGCCTGGGGCCCCACGCCCCGCGCGGCATCGAGGCCAACGCCGAGGCGGTGCTGGCCACCGACCCGGAACTGGTGGGCTTCTCGGCCACCACGCCGGCCTTCCTGGAGGCGGCGGACATGGCCGCGTACATCCGCACCAAGCGGCCCCATGTGCGCATCGTCTTCGGCAACGTCCATGCCTCCTCCATCGGCGCGCCGCTGCTGGAACACTTCCCCGAGATCGACTGGCTGTGCATCGGCGAGGGCGAAGGCGCCCTGCTGGACCTGGCCGAGGGCCGCGCGGCCCGGGACATCCCCAACCTGGTGTGGCGCGACGGCGAGCGGGTGGTGAGCAACCCGCGCCGCGCCCGCATCCGCGACCTGGACGAACTGCCCTTCCCGGCCTGGGAGAAGCTGGCCGGCTTCCCGCGCGGCTACCACCTGCCGCTGTTTGCCTGGCGCAAGCGCTGGGGCGCCACCATGATCACCTCCCGCGGCTGCCCCTACACCTGCTCGTTCTGCGACCGCACCGTGTTCGAGCGGCTCTACAAGGTCAATTCCGCCGCCTACATCTACGAGCACATGAAGCAGTTGCGGGACCGCTTCGGGGTGCATCACATCAACTTCTACGACGACCTGTTCACCGCCAGCAAGAAGCGCGTCCACGAACTGTGCGAGCTGCTCATCGCCCGGCCCCTGGGCATGGACTTCAACTGCGCCATCCGCACCGGCCACACCTCCGACGAGATGCTGCGGCTGTTGCAGCGCGCCGGCGCGCTCATGGTGTCCATGGGTATCGAGTCCGCCGACCCGGCCATGATGGAGCGCCACAAGGCCGGCGTGAGCCTGGAGGCGGTGCGCGAGACGGTGGGCAAGATCCACGCCGCCGGGCTGCGCGCCAAGGGCCTGTTCATCTTCGGCCTGCCCGGGGAGACGCCGGATACGATCAGGACCACCAGCGACTTCATCCTGTCGCTCGACCTGGACGAGATGAACATGACCAAGTTCAGCCCCCTCTACGGCGCGCCCATCTGGGAGGAATGCGTGTACGGGCGCGAAGGCGACTTCGACGAGGACTGGCGGCTGATGAACTGCCTGAATTTCGTCTATCGCCCGCAGGGTTTCGCCAGCCGCGAGGAGATGGACGCCCTCTACAACTGGCACGTGCGCCGCTTCTACGACAGCCGCGGCTATCGCCGGCGCTTCGCCCGGCGGCTGTGGGAACACCGCTGGAGCCTGGCGCACATCGTCCGCCACCTGCCGCAGGTGGTGCAGGCGGCGCGCTACTTCAGCGCCAACGAGGCGCAACTGGAGGCGGCCGGGGGCAGCTTCGCGCCGCATCCGCGTCAGCCGCGGGGGTTGCAGGCGAGCCTGAGTCCGGAATTGCAGGCGGATGCCATTGCGGCGATGTCGCCGGTGAGGGTGTCGAGGCGGGTGGTGGGGGAAGCGGGGTTGGCGGCGGGTGTTGCCGGCGGAGCGTGACCAGCTTGCGATACTCCCCGGGATGCCGCCGATTGGCGGCCGCCGCGCCGTGATATCCCGGTTTCCCTATTTGGTCTTCTACCTGGCTGAACCTGCGCGTGTCGTGGTCCTGGCGGTGCTGCATGGTTCGCGCAGCCCGGATGCCTGGCCGCGGGCGCGTGGATCGCGGTAGCTGCGATCGCAAGGCGGACGCTGTTGGTACGGCTGCGGCAGCGAAACCGGCATCCGCGGGGGCGAGCCGGAAGGGCGGCCCCAGAAAGGCCCCAAGGAAAACCGAGAGGCGGTGTTTCAAGTAGGCGATCCTGCCCCGAACGTAGGCGAGACGCGCCTCCTGGTCGAGCAGGGACTCACGATACCTGGAGCGCCTCAACGACCCTGCCAGTAGCCGGGTTTGCGTCGCGGATGCGCCACCGCGAGCACGGTCGCGACACCCTGGCCGAGTTCGTACGGAACCGTGTAGGGGAAATGGCGCTATTCGTGGTGCCTTGCGCCGTCTTCGTCGGCGGGCCACATTTCGGCCGACTCCGCCAACCGGTCGCCGTACCCGACGTGCGCCAGCCCGCGGTTGTTGAGCGCGGGGCGATCGTCTGAACTCTGGCAACGCCCCGCCCGCGGTGCCGAGGTCACCGTTCCCGGTCCTCAAATCCCCGCGGCAGATTCCGCCGGCAGGCCCATTAGAATTGCATCACCCGGCTGTTTGTGGCCCCTGTTCCCCCACCTGTCCCACGCCGAACCCAACAGATCTCGATGAAAGCACTCGACCGTCACCTGTGGCAGCGGTTCTGGACCATCGCGTCGCCCTACTGGCGCCATGAGGAGAAATGGAAAGCCTGGGCGCTGCTGGCACTGCTGGTGTTGCTGCTGCTGGGGCAGGCGCACTTCGCGGTGCTGTTCAACGAGCAGACGGGGGAATTCACCTCGGCGCTGGCGGCGCGGCAGGAAGAGCGCTTCTGGACGGCCATCAGGTTCTGTCTCGGCCTGCTCGTCGTGGCGGTGCCGATCTTCGCCTTCTACTACTACGTGCGGGACAAGCTCGGCATCCACTGGCGGCGCTGGCTGACGAACCGCTTCCTCGACAGCTATTTCGCGCAGCGCCACTACTACGAACTGAACGCCAACGCCGGCATCGACAACCCGGATCAGCGGATTGCCGAGGACATCAATACCTTCACCCAGCGCTCGCTGTACTACCTGCTCATCCTCGTCGGCTCGATCATGCAACTGGTGGCGTTCAGCGCCGTGCTCTGGTCGATCTCGCGCGACCTGGTGTATTTCCTGGTCTTCTACGCCATCTTCGGCACCACCGTGACCCTGGCGGTATTCGGCAAGCCGCTGCTCGGACTCAACTTCATGCAGCTCAAGCGCGAGGCGGATTTCCGCTTCGGCATGGTGCGCATCCGCGAGAACGCCGAACCGATCGCCTTCTACCGCGGCGAGGCGCAGGAGTCGCAGCAGATCCGGCGGCGCTTCGCCGCGGCGTTCGACAACTACAACCGGCTGATCCGCAGCCAGCTCTTCCTGAACCTCTTCCAGTACGCCTTCAGCCTGCTGACCATCGTCCTGCCCAGCGCCATCATCGCCTCGGACGTGCTGTCCGGCGAACTCGAGGTCGGCAGGGCGGTGCAGGCCGGGGGCGCTTTCGCCGCCGTGCTCCTCGCGATTTCGCTGATCGTCGAAAACTTCGAGGGGCTGAGCCGCTTCGCCGCGGGGATCAACCGCCTGAGCACCTTCTCGCGGGTGCTGGCCGCCGCGCCCGGACATCGCCTGCGCGGCGGCCTGATCGAGTCGGAGGAAGGACCCCGCCTGGCGCTCGAGCATGTGACCCTGCTGACGCCGGGCGGCGAGCGCATCCTGGTCAGGGATCTTTCGCTGGCCATCGAGCCGGGCGAGGGACTGATGATCGTCGGCGAAAGCGGCAGCGGCAAGAGCTCGCTGCTGCGCGCCATCGCCGGGCTGTGGTATCGCGGCAGCGGCCGCATCGTCCGCCCGCCGCCGGAGGACATCCTGTTCCTGCCGCAGCAGCCCTACATGATCCTGGGCTCGCTGCGCAGCCAGTTGCTGTATCCGAACACGGATCGGCAGGTGCCGGATGCGGACCTGCTGCGTCTGCTGGAGAGGGTGCACCTGCCCGATCTCGCCGAGCGCTTCAGCGGCCTGGATACGGAACGGGACTGGGAAAAAGTGCTGTCCATCGGCGAGCAGCAGCGCCTCGCCCTCGCGCGGGTGCTGGTGAGCCGGCCACGCTACGCCGTGCTGGACGAGGCCACCAGCGCGCTGGATGTTGCAAACGAAGAAAGCCTCTACCGCGAACTGGCGGCCGCCGGCACGACGCTGATCAGCGTCAGCCACCGCAGCGCCGTTCTCAAGTTCCACCGGCAGGTGCTGGAACTGGCCGGGGACGGTGAGTGGCGGCTGCGTCCGGCGGCAGGCGATGGTTCCGATCGATAGCGCCGCAAGACCGGAAAGATTGCGAACTCGCGATACAGGAATACCACGGCAGGGCGTAGGATATGAATATGGGCGGAGGGCGACTGGCGGCCACCTGCCCCCAACGGACTCGTCGATTTCGCGATCAGAAAGGACGTGTCATGAACGATCTGCTCGTCACCGCGCTTGTCGCCCTGTTCTCCGGCCATGTCGCCCTCGCTGATCCCGCCTGCCTGAGCCAGGCCACGGAAAGCAGGCTCGCCGGTACCGCCCGGGTGAGCTTCCTTAAACAGTGCAACCTGGAGGCGGCCAAGGCCGCCTGCTCCGCCCGGGCGGCAGACAGGCACTTCGAAGGCGCGACCCGCACAGCCTTTCTGAAGAAGTGCGAGCGGGGAAATTAGGGGCTGCCGGAGTTCGGCGCGAAACTGTGCGGGGGGTGCGGCAAGTAGCGGCGGCGGGTCGGCGGCATCGTGGGCGGCTTGAACCGCCACGGGGAGGATCGATGACCGACGTCTTCATCAGTTACGCCAGCGAAGACCGGGAGCAGGCCCACCGGCTGGCGGCCCGCAACGGCACGCCTGGGGGGCCGGGGAGTTGGCGGCGCGGCGTCGTCGCGGCTACACTCCACGCCCCCAGCCACGGATCCGACGACCGAACATGGAATTGTCCTACGACACGGAAGAACACGATTTCGACGCGCGCGTGGTGGCGCGTTCCCACCAGGTGCCGGTGCTGGTGGATATCGGCGCCGACTGGTGCTCGCCCTGCGTGGTGCTGGGGCCGAAGCTGGAGCGGCTGGTGAAGGAATACGGCGGGCGCTTCCTGCTGGCGCGGGTGGACGCCGACGAGAACATGCGCATCGCCGGCCGGCACAAGGTGCGCGGCTTTCCCACGGTGATCGCCTACAGCCGCGGGCACGAGGCGGGCCGCTTCCACGGCGCCCATCCGGATCATTTCCTGCGGCATTTCATCGACGGCGTGATCGAGCGGCACACGCGGCCGACTGCCAGCGCCGAGCCGGCCGGCGGCTAGGCCGATCCGGCGGGGGCGCCGCCAACCCAGTCTAAAGTCATCGGGCCGGGCGGCCGTAAGGGTTTCATGAAGCCCTTGCGGCGCATGAGGAACCCAGCCCCATGAACGATCCCGCCCGCTTTCCGGGTGCGTCGGCGCACGACCCCGCCCAGCCCCTTCACATGGACATGGCCACCTACATGATGGCCGCGGCCCATGACATGAAGAACTCCGTCTGCGTCATGACGGCCTTCCTGGAGAAAGCGCTGGACGAGATCCCGGCCGACGGTGCCTCCCGCACCATGACCCACCAGGCGCTGTACGAGGCGCAGCGGGTCAACAGCCATCTGATGCAGATCCTGGCGCTCTACAAGATCGACGAGGGCCTGTATCCCTTCGACCCGGTGGAGGTGGATCTGGCCGCCTTTGCCCACGAGGTGCTGGGCGGCGCGCGGGGGCTGGCGGAGTCGAAGGGGGTCGCCCTCGATGTGCAGCCCTGCGGGCAGGAGCGCTTCTGGTATTTCGACCGCGATCTGGTGCTGAGCATCGTCGCCCAGTCGCTGCACAACGCCATCAAATACACCCGCGACCGGGTGCGGCTCGGCCTGCGGGTTACCGACGGGCAACTGGAAATCCGTGTCGAGGACAACGGCCATGGGTTCCCCGAGTTCATGCTGGAAAGGGGATACCCGGCACAGCAGGGCATCGACGCGCGCACCGGAAGCACCGGGCTGGGCCTGTATTTCGCCTCCAGGGTGGCGCGCATGCACCGCAACCGCGGCCTGGCGGGACAAACCCGGCTGGAAAACCGTGGCGACCTGGGCGGCGGCAGGTTCGTCCTGAGTTTGCCCTGATCGGGAGAGCCGGCATGGCCGTCATCGATCCGGACAAGAGCGATTTCGCCGCGCGCTCCTTCCTGCTGGTGGAAGACTTCGAGGCCATGCGCGGCATCCTGCGCGACCTGCTGCGTCGCTGCGGGGCGAAGCGCATCGAGGTTGCCGCCAACGGCCAGGAGGCGCTCGCCATCCTGCGCCGCGGCAAGTGCGACGTCATCGTCTGCGACTACCACCTGGGGCCCGGCCGCAACGGCCAGCAGGTGCTGGAAGAGGCGCGCCATGAAGGCCTGATCGGCGTGGCCACCATCTGGATCATGGTCACGGCGGAGAAGACCGCGGACATGGTCATGGGCGCGGTGGAACACCAGCCCGACGACTACCTCCTCAAGCCGGTCACCGAAGCGGCCCTTCAGGGGCGGCTGGAGCGGCTGATCGTCCGCAAGAAGTCCCTGGCGGAGATCGCCGCCGCCATGCGCGCGCGCGAATACCTGCGTGCCCTGGAACTGTGCCGTGGGCGTCTGGAGCAGGACCCAGGGAATCCGCTGGAAATCCTGCGCATCCAGAGCGATCTGTACCAGCTCACCGGCCAGGCCGACCAGGCGCGCGCCCTGTACGACTCCATCCTCGGCAAGCGCGACGTGCCGTGGGCCCGGGCCGGCCTGGCCCGGCTGTACGTGCACGAGGGCAAGCACGAGCGCGCCCGCAGCCTGCTGGAACAGCTCATCGCCGACATCCCGGGCTACATGGAGGCATACGACACCCTGGCGCGGGTGCACCAGAGCCGCGGCGCCTGGCAGGACGCCGAACGGGTGCTGCAGGAGGCGGTCCGGGTCTCGCCCCATTCGCCGCAGCGCCAGAACGCGCTGGGCGAGACGGCCCTGCACTGCGAACATCTGGATGTGGCGGAACAGGCCTACAACAAGTCGCTCAAGCTCGCCGCCAGCACCACGCTCAAGAACGCCGCCCCCTACCTGGGGCTGGCCCGTGTCCAGTGCGCGCGCAACAAGCCCGACGAGGCGCTGAAGGTGCTGGCCCAGATGTCCGCCGAACTGGACGGCGCAGAGGCCAGGCTCCAGGCCCGGGCCGAGGAGGCGCGCGTCTTCCACGCCATGGGTGACGCCGAGCGCGCCGGCGCGGCAGCCCGGGAAGTGGGCGACTGCATCCAGGCCGGCGCCCACGGCCTTTCCCCCAGCGCCATCATGGATCTGGCGGAAACCTTCATGCGGCTCGGCAGCCGCGACTCCGCCAGCCAGTTGCTGCAGTTCGTGATACGCAACAACCACGAGGACGACGCGCTGGCCGCGCGCGCCCTGGAGGTCTTCGAGCATGGCGAGATGGGCGAGGAAGGACGGGCGCTGATCGAATCGTCGCGCCGCGAAGCCCTCGACGCCATGAACCAGGGCGCGCGCCTGGCGGCCCAGGGCAAGCTGGGCGATGCGCTGGAACTGATGCGCCAGGCCCGCACGCTCATGCCCCGCAATCCCCGCCTGCTGCTCAACCACGCCTACGTGGTCATCGCCTGCCTGCAGAAGAACGGCTGGCGCCACGACCTGGCCTCGGAAGCCCGCCGGTCGATTGCCACCGCCCGCCTCATCGTGCCCGGCGAAAAGCGCTGCGGCGAACTGCTGGCCAGGCTCGAAGCGCTGGGCTAGCGGCGTTTAGGAGCCGAGCAAATATAACTTGAACAATTGGCCGCTTGCAGACGAGATGCCAGGCAAGGCGCCAAAACGCGCCGTGTGGCTAGCCACACAAGCGTTTCGGCAACGCCGCATGGCGCTCGTATGCAAGATGGACAATGTTCAAGTTGTTTTTGCTCGGCGACTTAGCCCGCCGGCACCCGCAGGATCTGGCCGGGGAAGATGTGGTGCGGCGACGTCAGCACCCGCGGGTTGGCCTCGAAAATCTTCATGTACTGGCTGGCGTCGCCGTAGGCCCTCTTGGCGATGATGCCCAGCGTGTCGCCGGGCTGCACGGCGATGGTGCGCATCTGGGCTTCGCGCTCCTGCGCCTCCGGGCGCAGTGAAGATACGAAGCCCCCCGTGGCCGCGGCCTGGGGCGCCGTCACGGCATTGCCCACCAGGGCGTCGATGCGGTTGCGCAGATCCCGTTCCGGAGTGCGCCCCACCCGCCCGCCGGGCGCGGCATTGCCATCGATGTGCACCTTGTTGTAGACCGAGCGGTAGTAGGCTTCCAGCGCCTTGGGGTCGGCGGCCAGGCGGTCCAGCCTGGCCTTGACGTCCTCGTCGTCGGTCGCCCCGCGCCTGTTGATCTCGTCCATCTGGGCGCCGATGAAGCGCTGTTCGGCTGCGGATGGCGCCTGATGGCCCGCCACCGCGGCCGCGACCGCGGCACCCAGGCTGCCGTCCGCTTCCCGTGCCGGTGTGCCCGCCACCTGCGGCGTCGGGATGGTGCCCGCCTGGGACCGGGGCGCATCCGCCGCCGGTTCCCGGCCACCCTTCCATAGCCACAGCGTGGCGCCAATCAGCAACAGGGCGGCCAGCGCCATGGGAATCGCCGTGGCGCCCTTGCGTGGCGCGGCTTCTTCGCGCGCTTCGCGCTCGGGCGCTGTGGGAGCGGGCTTGCCCGCGAGTTCCGGCGGCTCATTCGCGGGCAAGCCCGCTCCCGCAGGGGGCTGCGCAGCCGTCACGGACAGCGCTTGCGCAGCGGCGGCAAGAGGCGTCGCGTGCGCGCTTTCCGCCTCGTTTCCGGGTTCTGCCGCGTGCGCCGGGGGCGCCGCTTCAGCGACGGACGCCGGCGTTTCGACGATCGGCGCCGGTGCCTCGGCAACGGGCGGCGCCTCGTCCATGACGGGAATGATCACCGGCGCCGCGGCCGGGCTGCGCGGCTGCAGGTTGGCGGCGGCGGCCACCAGGTCGGCGCCGCTCATGGGCTTGCGCACCCAGACGGTGTTGGGGACGCTCTGTTCCAGCACCGAGCACAGGATGCCGGGCAGCCCGTAGCGGGCGCTGAACTGTTCCCAGTGGGCGCGGGAAACCGGATGGTCGAAATCGCAGATCGCCGCCTCGGCTACGTGCTCCTCGGTCAGCACGATCACGCTGCGGCCGGCGCCAACGAAGAACACCTCCAACGCCGCGCGGGTGCGTGGCGCCGGGCTGAGGATGGCCACGCGGATGGGCCGCGGCGCGGTGTTGTCTCCCCCCGTCGCGCCCGCGCCCGCGCCGGCGGGGCGCAGCGCATCGTGCCGGGGAAGCAGTGCGCTCGCCGCCCGGCCCAGCGCCTCGCCGGTGATCGGCTTGGCGACCCACACGGTGTCCGGCTCCTGCTGCTCGGCGATGGACAGCAGGATGCCGGGGCGGCCCTGCCGGGCATTGAACTGCGCCCAGTGGGCGCGGGAGACCGGGTGGTCGAAATCGAAAACCGCCGCATCCGCCTCGTCTTCGTCCACGATGCGGAACAACGGGCGACCGGCGCCTTCCATGTAAGCCTGCAACGCGGCATGGGTGCGGCCGGGCAGGCTGAGGAGGACGACCTTGAGACGGGATTCCGATGCCGTGTTGGTGTGGTCCATGCTGGGCTCCCGAGACAGGGGCACTACGATTTCGGTCGTTGCTGCGGTACCCGCCCGCCTACATGGGGCGGGTCGGCACCACCGTGGTCAGGCCCAGCAGGCGCCACATCTGCATGCCGTCACGGTAGTACCTGAGCTTGTCCGCCGGATAGCCGAAGGCCAGGAAACCCTGGATGGCCCGCGGCGACTGGTCGCACCACAGCCCGTTGCAGAACAGCGTCAGGGTCTTGGCGCGCGAGAAGTCCCACTTGCCGTTGGCCCCCTTCTGCGCCCCCAGGGCGGTGAGGATGCCGTCCATGTGGGGATTGTCGGACTTGACCAGGGAGAAGGGGATGTTGATGGCGGTGGGAATGGTCTCCGCCTTGTGGAATTCCGGCAGCCGCGCGTCCACCAGCACCCCCGTGCCGGCCTTGACGTCGCGGGCGATGAACTCCAGCAGTTCCAGCTCGCCGATGGTCGCCACCCCCGGCGCCGCCTGCATGGGATGGATGCAGAACGGCGGGCAGGGCCGCGAGGTCTTGGCGAAGTCGTCGATGACCTTGTGGCCCGTGTCCTGGATGCGCTGGATGCGCACCTTCTGGCCGTTGTGGGTGACGTCCAGCCAGGGCATGGACTCGGTGATCTTGACCTTGGGTTCCTGCGCCGCGGCGCCGGCGCAGATCGCCACCACCCCGAGCAGGACAGCCAGCGCCCTGATGTTCAATGTCATCGCGCACCTCGATTGGACAAGGGAAATTCAGCGGGCCGCCACGGACTTGTTGTTGTTGCGGCGGCCTGATACGGAAATTCGCCTGCTCCCTCGCGGACCCCGTTGCGGGTGACCCGCGCGGCGAATTGCCGGCAATCCTAGCACCCTCCGGCGCCGCCCCACAACGCCCGCGAAGCCACGGAGCGACGGCGGCAGCTCCGGGCGGTGGGGCAAGCGGTCGGGCGAGATGGCGGCGCAGGAGGCAGGCGTGCGGCTATGCTGCCGCGGCGGCGCGGAGGGCGGGCGCGCCCGGCCCGGTCAGGGTGCGCGGGGCGGCACCGCCGCAACCGCCGGGGCGATCTTGCCGTGGGCCTGGGGCACGACGATGCGGTGGTGGCCGCCGTCGTCCCGCAGCCAGAGCGCGACGGTGATCACCAGCGTCACCGCCAGGATCAGCGGCAGGCCGATGCCCGCCTTGCGCCACAGCGCCGCGACGCGACTCGGTGGCGCGACTTCGCGGTGGAACAGCGGCGGTGCGCAATGGGGCGAGCGCACGACGGTCAGCGCGGTGCCGGGTCTGCGCGCCATGGGGATGGGGAAGGCTTCGCGCACGTTGCCGCGCTCCGGTGCCGGCCGTGTGGGCGTGACGTCGAAAATGCGTGGGGGGTTGCGCCCCGGCGCTGCCGGCGTCGCGCCACTGGGGGCGGCATGGGCCGCGGGCCGCGCCGTGCGCTCCGGGGCGCGGCGGGCACCGGCAGCCTGCCCCTGCAACTGGGTGGCGGCCGCCGCCAGGGCCGCGTAGGTCACGGGCTTGCCCACCCACACGGTGTCGGGAACGCACTGCCGGGCCACGGAAAACACGATCCCCCGGGCCTGGCTGCGGGCGTGGAAGCGCTCCCAGTGCGCCCGCGACACGGGGTGGTCGAAATCGAAGATCGCCACGTCCGCCTCGGCCTCGCGGCAGGACACGAACATGCTGCGCCCCTCGCCCTGCAGGAAGACATCGAGTGCCGCACGGGTGCGCGGAGGCAGGCTGAGCACGGTGACACGCAGGGCTTCGGGGATGGCGCCCGGTGGTTTCGGAGGGGGCGGGAAGGTGGCCGTGGAACGTGCATCCCCTGCCGTGTGGGGATCGCGTTGAAACATGTCAGGTTTCCCAGAACAGATGCGTTCGGCTGTCTTGTTCATTGCTGCCCGCGCGTGCGCGCGGGGCTACGCGCCGTCGTCTTGAGCCGGTGCGACGGATTGCGGCAAATCCTAGCACGGGCGCGGCCTGCCGGACAGCGCTCGACAGGGGGACGGTGCCCCCACGGGGGGAGGGGCGGCAGCGTTCGAGCCCCCACGGCAACGCGCGCGGTGTCTTCGATCCCGCATGCTGCGGCGCTGTTGCCCGTGCCGTCGCGCTCGCCTATGCTGGATACCCGCGCACCCGAAGGGTGCAGGAAGCCGGGCAGCCCGGACGGGGCGGTGAGCCCCGCGCCACGCCGGCCGCGGCGGGCCCGGCGCCGGGGGCTGGCCGCAGGCCGCTGGCACCGGTTCGTTGCCTCGTCATTGTTCCTCGCCACACCGGAGCGCCTCATGGAACGCTTCACCATTTCCCTCGACGTCGCGCTGGCGAAGGAGTTTGACGCCCTGATCGCGCAGCGCGGCTACCGCAACCGCTCCGAGGCGGTGCGCGACATCCTGCGCGGGCACCTGGAACGCAGCCGCCAGTCGGGCCAGGAATCCGGCCACTGCATCGCCAACCTGAGCTACGTCTACAACCACCACGAGCGCGAACTGGCGGAGCGGCTCACCGGCCTGCAGCACGCCCACCACGACCTCACCGTCTCCAGCCTGCACGCCCACCTGGACCACGACCACTGCATCGAGAGCGTGATCCTGCGCGGACCCACGGCGGCGGTGCGCCGCTTTGCCGAGGCTCTGATGGCCGAGCGCGGCGTGCGCCACGGCAGCCTCAACCTGGTCACCGCAGTGGTGGAGGACGCGGGCGCGCGCCACGAAGCGGGTCACGGGCACGATCACGGGCATGACCACGACCACGGCCCTGGCCACCCCTGGCACGTGCATTACCGGCCGCGGTCGTGAGGAACTGACGTGCCCCATTCGCGAACCAGCCACCGCCGCCATCCCCTGCCGCCGCTCGTCGGCACCGGCGAGCTGGCCGGCGTGGGCGAGGAGGTGTGGATCGACGTCATCCAGAAGATGGACGAGGTCTATGCCGACCTGCTGCAGTACGAAGTGGCGCTGGAGGAGAAGAACGCCCGGCTGGAGGAATCCCAGCAGTTCATCCTCGGCGTGCTCACCTCCATGTCCGACATCCTGGTGGTGTGCGACCGCCACGGCGTCATCGAGGACGTAAACCGCTCGCTGGTGGATTTCACCGGCCGCGGCGCCGACGAACTGCGCGGCACCTCCCTCTACGACCTGTTCGCCGACGAGGCCACCGGCAGCCACGCCCGCCAGGTGCTCGCCGCCCACGCGGGCGAGCCGATCCAGGACTGCGAACTGCCGCTGCGTGGCGCCGCGGGCGCCGTGGTGCCGGTGTCGCTCAACTGCACGCCGCGCCACGACGCCCGCGGCAGGCCGCTGGGCGTGGTGCTCACCGGACGGCCGGTGGGGGAGCTGCGCCGCGCCTACCAGGCCCTGCGCCAGGCCCACGAGGACCTCAAGCGCACGCAGCAACAGCTCATCCATTCGGAGAAGATGGCGTCCCTCGGCCGGCTGGTGGCGGGGGTGGCCCACGAGCTGAACAACCCCATCAGCTTCGTGCTGGGCAACGCCCACGCCATGCGCCGCTACGCCCACAGGCTGCGCAGCTACCTGGCGGCGGTGCATGGCGGCGCCGCGGCGGCGGAGTTGGCGGCGTTGCGCCGGCGACTGCGCATCGACCACATCCTCGCCGACCTGGACCCGCTCATCGAGGGCACGGTGGAAGGTGCGGAGCGCTCCCGCGACATCGTGGACGGTCTCAAGCGCTTCTCGGCCATCGACCGCGACGAGCAGGCCGTGTTCAACCTGGCCGAGGTGGTGGAGAGGGCGGTGAGGTGGGTGTGCAAGGCGGCGCGGGAAGACTTCAAGGTGCGCGTGGAACTGCCCGAATCCCTGCCGGTGAACGGCTCCGCCGGCCAGATGCAGCAGGTGGTGATGAACCTGGTGCACAACGCCTGCGATGCCACCGCGGGGTGCGCCGGGCCGCGTCTCCTTGTTGCCGCCCGGGTGGCGGACGGCAACGTGGAGCTGGACTTCCACGACAACGGCGCCGGCATCGCGCCCGGGGATCTGCCGCGCCTGTTCGATCCCTTCTTCACCACCAAGCCCGTGGGCAAGGGCACCGGCCTGGGGCTGGCCATCGGCTACGGTATCGTGGAACGCCACGGTGGGCGGCTGGAAGCGGCCAACCACCCGCAAGGCGGGGCGGTGTTTACCCTGGTGTTGCCACTGGCGGCGGCCGCGGGCTGAACCGCAGGCCGGCCGGCCGGCTTGTAGTTCGCCTTATTGCGCTGCCGGCGGCGCCACCGGCAGCGGCTGCGTCACCGCCGCGGGCTCGGCGCCGGCCTTGTGGGGCTGGTGCGGATGCCAGCCCACCACCACCACCATCACCAGGAAGCTGATGACGTAGGCCACCGCCACGTGCCAGCCATGCTTCAGCCACAGCCCCACCGACTTGGCCTCCGGATACATGTTGGACAGCGCCACGCCGGCCGACGAGCCAAACCAGATCATGGAGCCGCCGAAGCCCACGGCATAGGCGAGGAAGCCCCAGTCGTAGCCGCCCTGCTTGATCGCCAGGGCGGTGAGCGGGATGTTGTCGAACACGGCGGAGATGAAGCCCAGGCCCATGGAGGTCTGCCAGGACGCCAGCGGCAGCTTCTCCACCGGCATCATGGAGGCGCAGGTCACCAGCGACAGCAGGAAGATCGTGCCCTTGAAGGTTTCCGGCAGCACCTCCCAGTCGGGGCGGCGCAGTCCCACGGTGAGGAGAATGGCCGCCCACACCGCCACGCCGATGGCCGGGAGGCGGTCGGCCACCTCCGGGAACTTCAGGTTCATGGTGACGTTGGCGGCGATGGCGAACACCAGGATCAGGCCGACGATGCCCACCCGCGTCCAGTCCACATGGGTATGGGCGTGGGCGCCCTTGAGGATGGGCGAGTACCTGTGCTGCTGCATGGCCGCCGGAATGCCGAAGATGACCAGTGCCACCAGCGCCGGCACCAGCGCCTCGAACACCTCGGCGGGCGACACGCCGGAGATCCAGATCATCGTCGTGGTGGTGTCCCCCACCACCGACCAGGCGCCGCCGGCGTTGGAGGCGGCAACGATGCCGGCGAGGAAGCCGATGTGCACCTTGGCCTTGTACAGCGAGTGCGCCATGGCGCCGCCGATGAGCGCGGCGGCGATGTTGTCCAGGAAGCCAGAGAGGAAGAACACCATGGCAAGCAGCACGAAGCCGCCCTTCCAGTCGTCCGGCAGGTACTTCGGCAGCACCACCGGCACATGGCTCTTCTCGAAATGGCGCGCCAGCAGGGCGAAGCCCATGAGCAGGCAGAACAGGTTGGCGATGATCACCCACTCGTGCCCCAGGTGAGCAACGAAGCCCGCCACGCCGGCGCCGGTCTTGAAGCCGGTGAACGCGATCTTGTAGAGGGAGATGGTCACCAGGCCGGTGAGCGCCACCTGCAGCGTGTAGTGGTGGAACAGCGCCACGCCCAGCAGCGTCAGGCCAAAAAGGATGAAATCCACCGGAATGCCGGCCACGGCAGGGCCGTCGGCGGCCAGGGCGGCGGTGCTGGCGAGCAGGAACAGCAGGCCGGGGCCGATGCGACGGAAGAGCGGGAGCTTCATTGTTGTCAGTCCAACGTTCGTTGAAGGGGATTCGTGGTTGCAGCATGCGCCGTGCCGGCAGGGGGCTGGCGCCACGGAAGTATACCGCCCGGTCTGAGGGAGCATGGCGGCGCGCGGCCGGGGGCGTAGCCGGTGAATCGGCCGAGGCCGGATCGTTACGCCACCGCTGGCGACAAGTCGGTTTGCGAGAAATCGCGGCCTTTGCAGAGCGGAGGCGCGTGCGCGTGCTTCGCCGCCGCGAAGGCGAAGCAGTCGCCGAAATTCAGCCCAGCCGGGTGCCGTCCCTTGCCATGGCGGGCGAAGGCTTCGGCGGCAAGATCGGCGAGGGTTTCGTCAAGGGGCAGCGTCTTGATGCCGTGCATGTTGAGGAAGGCGCGGGCCTTTTCCATGCCGGCGGCGCCCAGGCGGGCATGAACGACCATCAGCAACTCGGTGCGGGTGGCGGCGCTCATGCATGGCGCCCGGGCGGCGCGTCTAGACCGAATACCGCTCCAGCAACCGCCCGCTCCCGTCCGCCGGCTGGTGGTCGTGACGTTTCCGCCGCGTCGTCACGGGCGGAAGCATCGCTGTCGCCCGCTACCGCGTGCATCTGCCTCAAGCCACTGATCGCAAGATGCTTTCTGCGCTGGTACGATGCTTGTTAGTATGAAGATATTGGAGATCGTCACATCCCCGTCGCGGGAGGAATGAACATGGCGTCCGCCGGACAGGATTTCGTCTCCCTGGCCCTGCTGGTCTTCGCGCTCGGCCTGCGCCACGGCTTCGATGCCGACCACCTGGCCACCATCGACGGCCTGACCCGCTACAACGCCCGCGCCAACCCCCGCCTGGCGCGGCTGTGCGGCACGCTGTTCTCGCTCGGCCACGGCGCGGTGGTGGTGGCGATCGCCCTGCTGGTGAGCCTGGCGGCGCGCCAGTGGAACACCCCGGAGTGGCTCAACCTGTCCGGCGCCTGGATCTCCATCGGCTTCCTGGTGCTGCTGGGCATGCTCAACCTGCGCGCCGCGCTCACCACGCCGCCGGCCGAGTTGGTGGCGCCGGTGGGCGTCAAGGGCCGGCTGCTGGGGCGGCTCAACCATGTCCGCCACCCCTTGCTGGTGGCGCTGGTGGGGGCGCTGTTCGCCCTGTCCTTCGACACCGTCAGCCAGGCGGCGCTGTTCGCCCTCACCGCCAGCCAGTTCGGCGGCTGGCAGCACGCCCTCACCCTGGGGCTGGTGTTCATGCTCGGCATGCTGGTCACCGACGGCATCAACGGCCTGTGGATCGCCCGGCTCATCCGCCGCGCCGACGAGACGGCGCTCGTCGCCTCGCGGGTGTTGGCGCTGGCGGTGGGCGGCATGAGCCTGCTGGTGGCGGCCTTCGGCGCGGCGAAGCAATGGCTGCCGGCGGTGGAGACGTGGAGCGAGGGCAAGGAACTGGCTCTGGGCCTGACCGTGGTGGCGGTCATCCTGGCCAGTTTCGCGATGGCCGTGCGGCTGACCCGCCCGGCGATGGTGCCGCAGCGGGGCGCCTAGCGGCGCGCCCGCCGTTCGCGCCGCCCGGGATGCGGCGGCGCAGGGGGCTTCAGATCGCGGCGGCGATGGCTGCCGCGGCCCGCCTCACATCGGAGCGGATCCCCTCGGTCTCGGCATCGGCTTCCACCAGCACGGCCAGCAGCGCCCCGGGTCCGGCACGGGTCATGAGGACCTTGCCGCCGCGGCCACGCAGTTCCACCAGTTCCAGGTTTCCCCGATCGAACACCTCGGTGGTGCGCTCGCCCATGGAAATCACCCCCGCGGTAAGGGCGCTGATGCTCTCCGCGCACACGCCCCCGGGCAGGTTGGAGGCGAGGACGGTGCCATGGGTGGTGAACACGGCCGCGCCTTCGATTCCGGCCGCGGAATCACTGAGGTCGCGCAGGATGGATGCGAGCATGATGGTGTTCCGGCTTCACTGACGGGTTGAAGAGGTTCGGCCGCCGCGGCGTGGGCATGGTCATGGAGTGCCGGCTCCACGCCGCCGGTCGAAGATGGCCCTGCGCATGGATGCCGCCGAAGGCTGCCATTCCTTCGGCAATTGTGCCAAANNNTGCCAAAGACGCCGCGGGGGCGATACTGTAATGTCTGCCTTCCGGGTGGCGGCCCGGCGCCTGATGCGGCCTGGCCGCGGGATGCCGGTGATGCGCGAACGGGCTTGAATCCAGGATACGAGACGAAAGAGACCGCATGGACAGACAACGTGACAAGGACCTGGGCGAGGCCGCCCTGGAATATCACCGCACCCCCACGCCGGGCAAGATCTCCGTGGTGCCCACCAAGGGCCTCACCAACCAGCACGACCTGGCGCTGGCCTATTCGCCGGGGGTGGCGGCGGCGTGCGAGGCCATCGTCGCCGATCCGGCCCAGGCCAGCCAGCTCACCTCGCGGGCCAACCTGGTGGCGGTGATCACCAACGGCACGGCGGTGCTGGGCCTGGGCAACATCGGCCCGCTGGCCGCCAAGCCGGTCATGGAAGGCAAGGGCTGCCTGTTCAAGAAGTTCGCCGGCATCGACGTGTTCGACATCGAACTGGCGGAGCGCGACCCGGACAAGCTCGTCGACATGATCGCCGCCCTGGAACCCACCCTGGGCGGGGTGAACCTGGAGGACATCAAGGCGCCGGAGTGCTTCTACATCGAGCAGAAGCTGCGCAGCCGCATGAACATCCCGGTGTTCCACGACGACCAGCACGGCACCGCCATCATCTCGGCGGCGGCGCTGCTCAACGGCCTGAAGGTGGTGGGCAAGCAGATCGGGGACATCCGGCTGGTGTGCTCGGGGGCGGGAGCTGCGGCCATCGCCTGCCTGGATCTCATGTGCTCCCTGGGGGTGCGGCGCGAGCACGTCTTCGTGTGCGATTCCAAGGGCGTGATCTGGCAGGGGCGCGAGGACGGCATGGAGCCCAACAAGGCGCGCTACGCGCAGCCAACCCCGGCCCGCACCCTGGCGGAGGTCATGCCCGGGGCCGACGTGTTCCTCGGCCTGTCCACCGCCGGCGTGCTCAAGCCGGAGATGGTGGCGAAGATGGCGCCGCGTCCCATCATCCTGGCGCTGGCCAACCCGACGCCGGAGATCATGCCGGAGGAGGCCCGGGCGGCGCGCCCGGACTGCATCGTCGCCACCGGGCGCTCCGATTACGCCAACCAGGTCAACAACGTGCTGTGCTTCCCCTTCATCTTCCGCGGTGCGCTGGACGTGGGGGCCACGCGCATCAACGAGGCGATGAAGCTGGCGACCGTGCATGCCATCGCCGATCTGGCCCAGGCCGAGCAGTCCGACGTGGTGGCCATGGCCTACGGCGGGCAGGACCTGCGGTTCGGCCCGGACTACATCATCCCCAAGCCCTTCGATCCGCGGCTCATCGTGCGCATTGCCCCGGCGGTGGCCCAGGCGGCCATGGACAGCGGCGTGGCCACCCGCCCCATCGCGGATTTTGCCGCTTACCGCCAGCAGCTCACGGACTTCGTCTATCACTCCGGCACCATCATGAAGCCGGTGGTGCGGGCGGCGCGGGCGGCCGCGCGCAAGCGCGTCATCTACGCCGAGGGCGAGGACGAGCGGGTGCTGCGGGCCATCCGCGTCATCCTCGAGGAGGGACTTGCCGAGCCCACCCTCATCGGCCGCCCCTCGGTGATCGAGATGCGCATCAAGCGCTACGGGCTGAACCTGGTGCCGGGGCGCGACTTCCAGGTGGTGAATCCGGAATCCGACCCGCGCTACCGCGAGCTGTGGGGCGAGTACTACCAGATCATGTCGCGCCGCGGCGTCACGCCCGAGATCGCCAAGGCCAGCCTGCGGCGCGACCCCACGCTCATCGGCGCCATGCTGCTGCGCCGCGGCGATGCCGACGCCCTGGTGGCCGGGCCCTCCGGGCTGTACGCGCAGCAGTTGCAGCCCATCGCCGACGTCATCGGCCTGCGCCCCGGGGCGCGGCTGTTCGCCGCCCTGAATGCCATGCTCCTGCCCGCGCGCACGCTGTTCATCACCGACGCCTACGTCAACGAGAACCCCAGCGCCGAGGACGTGGCCGCCATCGCCATGATGGCCGCCGAGGAGGTGCGCCGCTTCGGCATCACGCCGCGGGTGGCCCTGCTGTCCCACTCCAGCTTCGGCAGCGCGCCGGGGGAGTCCAGCCGCAAGATGAGCCGCGCCCGGGAGATCCTCTCCGAACTGGCGCCGGACCTGGAAGCCGACGGCGAGATGAAGGCCGACCAGGCGCTGGACGACGGCATCCGCGACCGGGTGCATCCCGGCTCGCGCCTCAAGGGGCCGGCCAACCTGCTGGTGATGCCCAACCTCGACTCCGCCAACATCAGCCTCAACCTGCTCAAGGCGGCCCAGGGCCACGGCGTCACCGTGGGGCCCATCCTGCTGGGGGCGGCCCGGCCGGTGCACATCCTCACGCCCTCGGCCACGGTGCGGCGCTTCGTCAACATCACCGCCCTGGCGGTGGTGGAGGCGCTGGAACATCGGGGTTGATGGATTTGCTGCGCTGCGGTAGGGTTGGGCCTGACCTCCCGGTCCACCGGCGTTGGCGCGCCGCGCTGGTCCACCTCTCAGGCGCATCCCCGTGGCGGGTGCGCGCCCGGCCGGTACTTGGCGGCAAGTCCTCAGATCGGGGAAAGGAGTTGCCCATGGGGCGTCTGTCCATTGCCTTTTCCGTGCTCATGCTGTTGTGCGGCGCCGCCTCCGGCGCCCCCACCTGGCTGTTGGCCAGCGATAGCCCCCGTGCCGTGCCGGGCATGCCGCTGGAGGTGAGCGTCATCGTGCCGCCGGGTGAGGAGGCTCCTCCCGCCCTCAATGCCGTGCTCACCGCGGAGGGCCGGCGCCAGCCGGTGCTGCTGCTGCGCCTGGCGGCGGTGGCGGGGACGGCCGGCCAGCGCTATCAGGTGAAAGTGCCCGCCGATCTCAGCGGGCTGGTGACCCTCAGCCTGGACGGGCGGCCCTCTTCGCAATTGTTGCTGGCGGTGGAACCCGCTTCCGCCGTGGCCCAGGCCGTTGCCGCGCCGCAACCCGCGGCCGCGACCGCCGGGCCGTCGGCCGCCCCCGCCGTGGCGGCCGTGCCCACCCCTTCGCTCCAGCCCCACGATCCCATGTATCTGGTGGCGGGCCGCAGCGGCGGGGACGCCACGGCCCGCTTCCAGTTGAGCTTCAAGTACCGGCTGTTCGATCCGGACGGCCTGGCGGCCAACTTCATCCCCGGCGTGGAACGCCTCTACTTCGGCTACACCCAGACGGCGCTGTGGGACTGGTCGCGGGATTCCCGGCCCTTCCGCGATACCACCTACAACCCCAGCCTGTTCTACGACTGGATCGGCGCGGCGGCAAACGGCATGCGCGTGGGCGTGCGCGGCGGCTACGAGCACGCCTCCAACGGCAAGGACGCCGCCAGTTCGCGCAGCATCGACATCCTGTTCGTGCGCCCGAGCGCCCGCTTCGACCTGGGCGAGGGCAACTTCGTCGAAGTGGCGCCGCGGGTGTGGACCTACCTGGACCGGGAAGACAACCCGGACATCGCCCGCTATCGCGGCTTTGCCGACCTGAGCCTGCGCGCCGGCGACGACCGCGGCGTGGTGGGTACCCTGCTGCTGCGCCGCGGCACCGACGGCAAGGGCGCCGGGCAACTCGACCTCTCCTACCGCCTCAAGCGCAGCCTGTTCTCCGACGTGGGAGGCTTCTTCCACATCCAGTATTTCACCGGCTACGGGGAGAGCCTGCTGGATTACGATCAGCGCCGCCACCCGCAGTTGCGCTTCGGGTTTTCGGTGGTGCGCTGAGCGCCCGAAGGGTGCGTTTCGACCGGGCGCCCGGAGGGTGCGCTTCGACCGGGCGCCGGGGCGGCATTCGACGATTGACGCCGGCTGCGGCGCGAATTTCGGGTGCCGGAATCCGCGCGCGGGGAGGAGCCTATCCCGGCCGACGATTTGTGGCAGCCATGAGGAGGCCGGGACAGGCTCCTCCCCGCGCGCTCGCGCCGCGGCATCGGCGTCCGCAAGGATTGGCCGGTACCGCCGCGCCGGATTTGCGTCAACCGTCTCGTTCGATTTCGTTTTCCCTATGCGGGTGCTAAATTGGCTGCCATGAATCCCCGGTTGCACATCCCCCGCGAAGCGATTGCCGGTTTCTGCCGCGCCCACGAGGTGCGGGAGCTTGCGCTGTTCGGCTCGGCCGTGCGCGACGATTTCGGTCCGCAAAGCGACGTCGACGTGCTCATCGACCTGAAACCGGGCGCCCGTGTCGGCCTGGTTGCCCTGCAACAGATGCGCGACGAATTGGCGGCCATCTTCGGTCGGCCGGTGGACCTGGTCACCCGCGCCGGCCTGAACCGCCACATCCGGGACGATGTGCTGCGCAGCGCGCAGGTTCTCCATGAGGAATGAACGGCTCTACCTGGCCGACATGCTCGACGCCATCGACGCGATCGATCGATTCACGAGCCACTGCGACGAAGACCGCTTCCTCGCGGACGAATTGATCCAGAGCGCGGTTCTGCAGAAGCTGTCGGTGATCGGGGAGGCCGCCTCGCGGCTGTCGCCCGAGACACGTGCGGCCGCAGCCGACATCCCCTGGAAGGAAATCGTCGGCTTTCGCAACGTGGCGGTCCATGCCTACTTCTCCGTGGACTGGCGCATCGTCTTCATTACCGTCAGGGACGATCTTCCGCCCCTGCGCCGGGTGATTGTCGGTCTGCTTGGATGAGAGGCGCCCAGGCGGACCTCTCCTACCGCCTCAAGCGCAGCCTGTTCTCCGACGTGGGCGGTTTCTTCCACATCCAGTATTTCACGGGCTACGGGGAGAGCCTGCTGGATTACGATCAGCGCCGCCACCCGCAGTTGCGCTTCGGGTTTTCGGTGGTGCGCTGAGCGCCCGAAGGGTGCGCTTCGACCGAACGCCCGGAGGGTGCGTTTCGACCGGGCGCCCGGAGGGTGCGTTTCGACCGGGCGCCGGGGCGGCATTCGACGATTGACGCCGGCTGCGGCGCGAATTTCGGGTGCCGGAATCCGCGCGCGGGGAGGAGCCTGTCCCGGCCTCCTCATGGCTGCCACAAATCGTCGGCCGGGACAGGCTCCTCCCCGCG
>JACQYB010000058.1 GCA_016208415.1 Betaproteobacteria bacterium
CGCAGGCCGGCCATGCCGCGCTGGGCGGCTTCGACGGCCGCCGCGTCGGGCGCCGGCGCGGCGTCGAAGGTGTCCAGCAACTGCTCCAGCGAGCTGGCGTATTGCGCCACGCCGTCCAGACAGAGCATGGCCAGGGCGCCGCGCGCCTGGCGCATGTCCAGCCGGGCGCGCTGCAGTTCGTCGGCGCCGGCGCGCGGGTCGCGGCGCCACGCCTCCAGGCTGTCGCCGGCACGTCCGAGGGCAAGATCGATCTCGCCCCGGACCCAACTCAGCGGGCCGGGATCGAGGTCGGTGGCTGCAGCATTCATGGGGACTCGCCGTGCGCTCGTTTAAACCTTGAAGCCGGCCACCGAGCCCTTGAGCTCGTTGGCCAGTTCCGCCAGCTGGCCGATGGACTCCGCGGTTTCGCGGGTGCCCGCCGTGGTGTGTTCGGTAATGCCGAGAATGGTATTCATGGCCTCCGCCACCCGCGTGGCCGATGATGCCTGGTCGTGGGTGGATACGGAAATGGCTTCGATGAGTTGCGCCAGGTTGCCGGACACGGTGGAGATTTCCGCCAGCGCCTGACCGGCGGCATCCGACAGCACCGTACCTTCCACGACCCCGCGGGTGCTGCTCTCCATGGCCATGACCGCGTCCTGGGTGTCGGTCTGGATGGTCTTGACGATGGCCGCAATCTGCTTGGTCGCCTCGCCGGAGCGTTCCGCCAGCCGCTGCACCTCCTCCGCCACCACGGAGAAGCCGCGCCCCGCCTCGCCGGCCGAGGCCGCCTGGATGGCGGCGTTCAGCGCCAGCACGTTGGTCTGCTCGGTGATGTCGGAGATCAGCTCGACGATCTCGCCGATTTCCTGGGAGGATTCGCCCAGGCGCTTGATGCGCTTGGACGTCTCCTGGATGTGGCCGCGGATCTCGTGCATGCCCTTGATGGAGTCCTCGACCGCATTGGCGCCCTTGCGCGCGGCGTCCAGCGACTGTCGCGCCACCTGGGCCGACTGCACGGCGCTGGCCGAGACCTCGGTCATGGACCGGGCCATGGACAGGGCGGCGCGGTTGGCGTCCTGAATCTCGCGCGACTGGCGCTCGGCGGCCTCCAGCAGGTCGGTGGAGGTCTGTTGTGCGGCCTCGGCGGCGGCGTTGACACGACTGGCGGTGTCGTTGATGCGCTTGACCAGGACCGACAGCTCCTCGATGGTGTAATTGACCGAGTCGGCAATGGCGCCGGTGAAGTCTTCGGTGACGGTGGCACGGATGGTCAGGTCGCCGTCGGCCAGGTCGCCCATTTCGTTCATCAGCCTCAGGATGGCCTGCTGCGTGGCTTCCCTGTCGGCCTCGGCCACCAGGCGGCTGCGTTCGGCTTCGTCACGGCGGCGCGCGCCGTCGTCGCCGAGCACCTTGACCATCAGGCCCAGGGTGGCCAGCGCCAGCAGCGCCGACAGCGCCGACGCCGCGGTCATGAGACCACGCCGGCCCAGCATGTCTTCGTACACGCCGCCCACCTTGTCGACGCCCTCCAGCAGGTTGCCGCTGTCGCGGATGATGCGGCTGCCCGCCTGCTTGGCCTGGACGATCTTGGGCAGGCCGGCGAGGGCGTCCGCCCCCACCTGCTGGAACTCGCGATACGCCGCCTCGAGCTCCACCAGCCGCGTGCGGGCGTCGCCCTCGGGCATGGCGGCGAGCTTCAGGCTCTCGGAGCCGCGCAGCAGACCGCCGATCAGGTCGCTGAACGTTGCCGTGTCCTTGCCGAACAGAAAGGCGGATTCCGGGTCGCCGCTCTCCGAGGCCGCCAGGGCATTGGCGTTCTTGACGATGCGCTGCGACAGCATGCCCATCTGTCCGATGGCCGAGATCTCCCGCGCACTCGCACCCGCCTGAAGGCGCAGCCCGTTGATGCCCTCCACCAGTTCGAACAGGTGCGGGTTGCGCCGGTTGTATTCCGCCACCATGACGCCCAGCGCCACCAGGCTCTTCTCCTGCTGCAGCACCAGGCCGGCATTGCGCTCGGTCTGGTTCCACGTCGCGGCCAGGGGCTCCAGGGCCGCCTGGGCGTCCGCCGGGCTGGGCGGCACGGTCGTGTCGCCGACATTGCCGCCGCGCGTCAGCGCTTCGAGCAGCACTGTAAAGGTGTCGCGCCCCTCCCTGAGTTCGCGGAAGGACTCGGCGCTTCCCTGGGCGGCGGCCTGGGTCGCCTTGGCGATGCGTTGCGAAAGCGTGCGCATCTGGCCGGTGGCGGACAGGTAGGCGGTGCCGTGGGTGGCGGCACGGTTGCCCAGCCACACGAATACCGCCGCCGCCACCAGCAGCACCAGCAGCATGACCCCAAGAATGAGCATCTGCTGGTTCAGCGGCTTGGCTCCGATCACCGGCAGCCTGCTTCGTCCAAAGGGCTTCATCGTTCTCTGTTCGCGTTCCATGGTCCCACCCGTCTCTCCCGCCTGCCCACGCGCCGACGGCTACATGCCCCTGCGGCGGCCCGCAACGACCCTCAGGCGCGCCCGTGTCAGCCGCAAGACATGTCCCCGCGCCCTGGCGCGGAGCGTGAATGAAGCACTTGCTCCACGGCCGCCCCGGTCGCAACGCACCGTCCGCGGGTGCTCAGACACCCACATCCAGGAACTTCGGCTGCGTGACGAGATTCTTTATATGCAGCCGCCTCCAGCGCCGGTCTTCGGCGTCCCGGAAACACTCGCCCACCCAGACGGGGCCCGTCGGTGGGGCGTCGTCGGGGCGCAGATCCTCCGGGTTCTTGAGCCCCAGTGTGCGATTGACGATGAGGCCGCAGTTCATCCCAAACCGGCCATTGAGCAGCAGCAGGCGATTGGTCGTCGCCGGCGGTGTCGCCACGCCGCTGGTGAAGGCCGCGAGGTCGACCACGCTGTAGAGCTTGCCGCGTATGTTCGCCAGCCCGAGGAACCAGGGCTGGGCAAGAGGCACCGGTGTGAGGCCCGGTACCGAAGTGATCTCTTCTGAATCCGCCAGGTCGAGCAGCCAGAAATCCGTGCCGGCCTGCACGCCCAGCAGCGCGGTGGGCGCTTCGCCGCGCTGGACCGAGGACATGCGGCTGACCAGTTGCTGCTGGAACTCGCGAAGGCTGATGCGCTTGGCCATGGACTGTGGGTTCCGCTCAGTCGAAACCTGCCCTGCACGGGTGCTCAGCCCAGCGCATCGATCTTCTCCAGCAGTCTCGCTTCCTCGATCGGCTTCACCAGGTAGTCCATGGCGCCCTGGCGCATGCCCCAGATCTTGTCCGTCTCCTGGTCCTTGCTGGTGCACATGATGATGGGGATGGCGCGGGTGGCCTCGTCGCGCGTCAGGGCGCGCGTGGCCTGATAGCCGTTCATTCCCGGCATTACCACGTCCATGAGAATGAGGTCCGGGTGCTCGGATCGGGCCTTGACGATGGCCGCTTCGCCGGTTTCCGCCGTGACCACCTCGTAGCCCCTGCGCATGAGGATTTCGGCCAGCGCCACCCGGGCCGTCTGTGAATCATCGACAATCAGGATCTTGCGCACCGGCATGGATGAACCCTCCCGTTCGTTCACGGACGGCGCCCGGCGTGGGCGGCGACGGTCCGAAGCAGGCTTTCCTTGGTGAACGGCTTGGTCAGGTATTCGTCGGAACCGACCATGCGACCGCGCGCACGGTCGAACAGCCCGTCCTTGCTCGACAGCATGATGACGGGCGTATTGCCGAAGCGAGGATTCTTCTTGATCAGCGAGCAGGTCTGGTAGCCGTCGAGCCGGGGCATCATGATGTCGACGAAGATCACGTCCGGCTTGTTGTCGGCGATCTTTGCCAGGGCATCGAAGCCATCTTCGGCCAGCAGAACCTGGCAGCCCGACTGGGCGAGGAAAATCTCGGCGCTGCGCCGGATGGTATTGCTGTCGTCAATGACCATCACCTTCACGCCCTTGAGACTCTCGGGCTCACTCACGGAATCCACCTCCGATCAACCAGCGCCAGGCACGATGGCGGCGCATGCCACGGCCGCATCCACGGGCAACTATAGCCCACGGGCGGAATGCCCTCTCGTGAATTACGGCACGAGCCCGCGGCGCCTCAAGGGTGCCGGCAGAAATATACCGCCGTATTGACCCGCTGCGGCGCGCATCAGCCTGACGCCGTCCGGCGCAAGGCGCTGGCCGCATGGCGGGCGATAACGCAATGGCTTGGACGAACTCCCGGGTCAGCCCGGATATTTCATGAATTGCCGTGATGATCGCGCCGGATCTTGATTTGCCAAGGAATTTTCTGAGCGAGCGCCGTATCGGGCTATACGGTCGAGCGAAGAAAATTTCTTGGCGGATCAAAAGACAAGCGAGGGCACGGCGAATTCATGAAATATCCGGGTCAGATCTCGACCGCCTCGAAATCTTCCTTGCGCGCGCCGCATTCCGGACAGGTCCAGTTTGGCGGGATGTCCTCCCAGCGGGTGCCGGGCGGGATGCCGTCTTCCGGCATGCCCGCGGCCTCGTCGTAGACGAAGCCGCAGATGAGGCACATATAGGTCTTGTACGGCGCAGCCACCGATGGAGCCATGCGGATTTGATTTTCAGATAGAATCGTCAGCATCTTATCGCAGAACATTCATCCAGCGCCATAACACGCGATCGCCGCGTCGGCGCCTCAGCGCGATGCCAGGGCCCCACACCGCCAATGCCACGCCGCCCGTCGCCCTGAGCTTCGCGGCGTCCGATCCTTCGGGCGGGACGGGCATCCAGTCGGATGCGATGACCTTTGCGGCACTGGGGTGCCATCCGCTGTCGGTGTTGACCGCCATCACCATCCAGGACTCCACGGGCGTGGAAGACGTCCTGCCGGTGGACCCGGACTGCGTCGAAGACCAGGCGCGGCTGCTGCTCGAAGACATCCCGGTGAAGGCGTTCAAGGTCGGCCAACTGGGCAACGCCGACGCCATCCTCGCGGTGGCGGAGATCGCCTTCGACTACTCCGGCGTGCCGCTGGTGGTGGATCCCATGCTCCACTCCTCCCGCGGCGACGACCTCGCCAGCGACGAGATGATCGACACGATGCGTGACGTGCTGCTGCGCCAGGCCACGGTGCTGGTGGTCAACAGCTCCGAGGCACGGCGCCTGGCGGTGGAGGACGAGGACGAACGCATGGGCGCGGATCTCGGTGGCTGCGCCCGCCGCCTCATCGCGATGGGCGCCGAGCACGTGCTGATCACCGGGGTGCGCGAACGCACCACCCAGGTGATCAACGTGCTCTACCGTCGCGACGGGCCGGTGCAGACCGACACCTGGCAACGCCTGCCCGGGCGCTTTCACGGACCGGGGTGCATCCTCACCGCCGCCATTGCCGCCTTCCTCGCTCACGGCGCCGACGTCAATGCCGCGGTGCGCGCCGGGCAGAGCTTCACCTACCAGACCCTGACGCGCGCCTTTCGCCCCGGCATGGGGCAGTTGCTGCCCAACCGCCTGGCGCGCCCACCCAAGCTCTGAACATGGCCACGGTGGCACGTCCCTCCCGCCTGCGCGGCCTCTACGCCGTGACGCCGGACATCGCCGACACGGCGCTGCTGTGTCGCAGCGTCGACGCCGCGCTGAAGGGCGGGGCGCGGCTGCTGCAGTACCGCAACAAGGGCGCGGGCGCGGCCCTGCGCCACGAGCAGGCTCACGCGCTGGCGGCGCTGTGCCGCGACCATGGCGTGCCGCTCATCCTCAACGATGACGTGGCGCTGGCCCTGGAGGTCGGGGCCGACGGCGTGCATCTCGGCCGCGACGACGCCGGGCTGCATGGCGCACGGCAACGGCTCGGGCCCCACCGCCTGCTTGGCGCGTCGTGCTACGACCAAGCGGAACTGGCGCGGCGTGCGGCGCTCGCCGGGGCCGACTATGTGGCCTTCGGCAGCGTCTTCTCCTCGCCCACCAAGCCCGCCGCGGTGCGGGCGCCGCTGGAACTCTTCGGCTGGGCGCGGGCCGAACTGCCCGTGGCGTGCGCGGCCATCGGGGGCATCACGCTCGACAATGCGGCGGCGGTGGTGGCCGCCGGCGCCGATCTGCTGGCCGTGATCACCGACCTCTTCGACGCCCCCGACATCGAGGCCCGCGCCCGAGGCTACGCGGCGCTGTTTGGCGCTTAGGCGGTGCGCCGACTCTGCGGCCTGGTGGCTGCGCCGACTTCGCGGCCCGGCCGCAGAGCCGGCTTCGTGGCCGGGTCAAGACCCGGACCCGACCGGCTGGCGGCACACACCCGCGCCCGCCGCGGTTACCATTCACCACTTACCCCATCACTCATCACCGCAGTCGACATGAACACCGGCACACGCAACCAGCAACTCTTCGAACGCGCCCAGCGCACCACGCCCGGCGGCGTCAATTCCCCTGTGCGGGCTTTCCGCTCCGTGGGCGGAACGCCGCGCTTCTTCGTCTCCGGCCATGGTGCGCGGGTAACCGACGCCGACGGGCGCGAGTACATCGACTACGTCGGCTCCTGGGGGCCGCTGGTGCTGGGCCACGCCCATCCCGGGGTGGTGCGGGCGGTGCAGGAGGCGGCGGCGCGCGGGCTGTCCTTCGGCGCCCCCACCGAGGCCGAGGTGGAGATGGCCGAACTGCTGACCCAGCGCCTGCCGGCGCTCGAGATGGTGCGCCTGGTCAGTTCCGGCACCGAGGCCACCATGAGCGCCATCCGCCTGGCGCGCGGCTTCACCGGCCGCGACGCCATCGTCAAGTTCGAGGGCTGCTACCACGGCCACGCCGACAGCCTGCTGGTCAAGGCCGGCTCGGGGGCGCTGACCTTCGGCAACCCCAGTTCCGGCGGCGTGCCGGAAGACTTCGCGCGCCACACACTGGTGCTGGACTACAACAACGTGGAGCAACTGGAGGCGACGTTTGGCGCCGCGGGCAACCGCATCGCCGCGGTGATCGTCGAGCCGGTGGCCGGCAACATGAACCTGGTCATGCCCGGTGCCGGATTCCTCCAGGCGCTGCGCCGCCTGTGCACGGAACACGGCGCGGTGCTGATCTTCGACGAAGTGATGACCGGCTTCCGTGTCGGTCCGCAGTGCGCGCATGGCCTGTTCGGTATCCGCCCGGACCTGGTCACGCTCGGCAAGGTCATCGGCGGCGGCATGCCGGTGGGGGCCTTCGGCGGGCGGCGCGACATCATGGAAATGGTGGCGCCCCTGGGGCCGGTGTATCAGGCCGGCACCCTGTCCGGCAATCCGGTGGCCGTGGCGGCGGGCCTGGCCACGCTGCGCGAAGTGGCGGCGCCGGGCTTCTACGAGCGGCTGGCGCAGACGACCCGCGCACTGTGCGACGGCCTCACCGCGGCTGCGGGCGAGGCGGGCGTGGCGGTCTGCGCGCAGGCGGTGGGGGGCATGTTCGGCGTGTACTTCCGCGCCGCGCCGCCGCGCAGCTTCGCCGAGGTGATGGAGTGCGACGTGGCGGGCTTCAACCGCTTCTTCCACGCCATGCTCGAACAGGGGGTGTATCTGGCGCCTTCGGCCTTCGAGGCCGGATTCGTCTCCAGCGCGCACACGCCGCCGGACATCGAGGCGACGCTGGCGGCGGCGCGGCGGGCCCTGCGCGGCGGATGAGCGGGCGCGCGGCAGGACGCAGGGCGGCGCGCCAGGCCGGCGTGCACCGCCCGACTACACCAGGAACAGCGTCGCCAGGCCGAGGAAGATCAGGAAGCCGCCGGAGTCGGTCACCGCGGTGATCATCACCGAGGAGCCCACCGCCGGGTCGCGGCCGTGGCGGAAGCGGTACAGCGGGATGGTCACGCCCACGGTGGCCGCCAGCAGCAGGTTGAGCGTCATGGCGGCGGTCATCACCAGTCCCAGCGGGATGCTGCGGTAGAGCCACCAGGCGATGAGCCCCAGCAGCCCGCCCCACATCAGCCCGTTGATCAGCGCCACGCCCAGTTCCTTGCGGTAGAGCTTGCGGGCGCTGCGCGGGTCCACCTGCCCCAGCGCGATGGCGCGCACGATCATGATGATGGTCTGGTTGCCGGAGTTGCCGCCGATGCCGGCGACGATGGGCATGAGCGCGGCCAGGGCCACCAGTTTCTCGATGGAGGACTCGAACGCGCCGATCACCCGCGAGGCGATGAAGGCGGTGACGAGGTTGATGGCCAGCCATGACCAGCGGTTGCGCACGCTGTCCCACATGGGCGCGAAGATGTCCTCCTCTTCCTTCAGGCCGGCCTGGGACAGGCGTTCTTCCTCGCTGCGGCTGCGGATGAAGTCCACCACGGCATCCACGGTCACCCGGCCGATGAGCCGGTTGTCGTCGTCCACCACGGGAGTCGACACCAGGTCGTAGCGCTCGAAGGCGCTGGCGGCCGCCTGGGCCTCGTGGTGCGGTTGCAGCGTCGCCCGGCCGGGGTCCATCACCGCGCCGACCTCGGTCTCCGGGTCGGTCACCAGCAGCCGGTTCAGCGGCAGCACACCTTTGAGGTGCTCGGCTCGATCGACGACGAAGAGCTGGTCGGTATGGTCGGGCAGTTCCTCGAAGCGTCGCAGGTAGCGCAGCACCACCTCCAGGGTGACGTCCTCGCGCACCGTCACCATTTCGAAGTCCATCAGCGCGCCGACGCTGTCCTCCGGGTAGGACATGGCGGCGCGCAGTTGTTCGCGCTCTTCCACCGACAGCGTCTTGAACACGCCGTCGATGACTTCCTGCGGCAGGTCCGGGGCCAGGTCGGCCAGCTCGTCGGCGTCGAGCTGCTCGGCCGCGGCCACCAGCTCGCTGGAATCCATGGCCTCGATGAGGGTCTCGCGCACCGCATCGGAGACTTCCAGCAGGATCTCGCCGTCACGCTCGGCCTTGACCAGGTCCCAGACGAAGAGGCGATCCTCGACCGGCAGGGCTTCGAGGATGTAGGCGATGTCGGCGGCGTGGAGGGAATCGAGTTTGCCGCGCAGCGCCGCCTCGTGCTGCTTGTGCACGAGGTTTTCCACCAGGTCGTGGCGCGGCATGGCCTGGCGGTGCACCAGGCCTTCCACCAGGCGATGGCGCGACAGCAGCGCCTGCACCTCGCGCAGGTGCTGGCGAACGTCCTCGCGGCTGTGGTTTTCTTCGATTTCGGCCATGGTCGGGGCGCCACGCGGGCCACCGCCCGCCAGAGTCGGGAGATTGTAAGCCCAAAGGCGTGACGCCGCCCCGCGTCATGTTGCGCCGCGATACAGGCGGCAAGGCCGGCGGCGACTGGTGGCACGCAGCGCGGACTGCGCCGCCTCAGGGCAGTTCGGCGGCGGGCATGCGGGCGAGGATGATGCCGGTCTTGCGCGCCAGCCCGGGCGCACCGCGGTTGCGGTCGTAGAAACGCGGGTTGGGCAGCATCGCCGCCAGTTGCGCCGCCTGCTCCGGGCCGAGCTGCGCGGCGCTCACGCCGTAGTAGTGGCGCGCCGCGGCTTCGGCCCCGAACACGCCGCCGCCCCATTCCGCCACGTTCACGTACAGCTCCAGGATGCGGCGCTTGTCCATCACCGCCTCCAGCATCACCGTGATGATCGCCTCCTGGGCCTTGCGCCAGGGGGTGCGGCTGGGGCTGAGGAAGAGGTTCTTGGCCAGTTGCTGGGTGATGGTGGAGCCGCCGGCGACGAAGCGGCCCTTCTTCTGGTTCTTCTCCATCGCCTTCTGGATGCCTTCCCAGTCGAAGCCCTCGTGGTCGACGAAGCGCGCGTCCTCGGCGGCGACGATGGCGCGCTTGAGGTGTGCGGACACCCTCTCATAATGCACCCACTGGTGCTGCAGCCGGGCTTCGGGATTGCGCGCGCGCAGCTCTTCGAGGCGGATGTCCATGAAGCGGGTGCTGCCGGGGTTGAACTGGGTCCACCACAGCACATGGACGAAGAACCAGATCTGGTAGAGGAGGAAAAGGCCCAGCGTCGCCAGCAGCAGCGCCAGCAGCGGGCGCAGCCAGGTCCGTCCCGCCGCGGGGCGGCCCCGCACGGCCCTGTGCCGGCCGCTTCCCGGCTGCTTGCTCTCGCTCCTTGCCAATGGCGCCCTTCCGCGGCTTCAGGCGCTGCGCAGCAGTTCGAGCAGCGGCGCCGTCGGCGGGCGCACGCCGCGCCAGACGAAGAAGGACTCCGCCGCCTGTTCCACCAGCATGCCCAGCCCGTCGGCCACCCGGGCGGCGCCGTCGGCCCGCGCCGCAGCGAGGAAGGGCGTCAGCCCGCGGCCATAGACCATGTCGTAGGCCACGGCTCCGGGCAGGAACAGCCCCGGCGGCAGGGGCGGCGCCTCGTCGGCGAGACTGGCCGCCGTGGCGTTGATGACCAGGTCGAAGGCCAGCCCTTCGAGATGGTCGAAGCCGCAGGCGGAGATGGGCGTATCGGCGCCGGTGTAGCCGTTGCTGCGGGCCACGGCCTCGAACTCCACGACCAGTTCCTCCGCCCGGGTGACGGTGCGGTTGGCGATGGCGAGCAGCGCCGGCTGCTCCACCAGCAGCGGCAGGATCACCCCCCGCGCCGCGCCTCCGGCGCCCAGCAACAGCACGCTGCGGCCGCGGATGGCGCAGCCCAGGTTGTCGCGCAGGTCCGTCACCAGCCCCACGCCGTCGGTGTTGTCGCCGTGGATGCCGTCGTGGCGGAAGCTCAGGGTATTGACCGCCCGCGCCGCCGCCGCCCGGGCGCTGAGGTGCTCGCTCAGTCGCCAGGCCTCGGGCTTGAAGGGCACGGTGACGTTGGCGCCGCGCCCGCCCTCGGCGCGGAAGGCGGCCACAGCCGGGACGAAGCCGTCGAGCGGGACGAGGCGCGCCTCGTAGCGCAGGTCCTGGCCGGTAAGGCGGGCGAACTCGGTGTGGATGCGCGGCGACAGGCTGTGCCCGACGGGGTTGCCGAAAACGGCGTAGAGGTCCGTCATCCTGGAAACCTCAGTTGAACGCGCCCGAGTGTGCGGTTTCCAGGCTGTCCGGCAAGGCGCGACGATGCGCATGGCCGCCCCCTGCAACGAGGAGCAACGCCGCCAGGCGGCCCGGAAACCGTGCACTCGGGCGCGTAGCGGTCTCACCCATCCGGCGAGCGATCCAGAAAGCACAACATCCTGTATTCATGAGGCTTTCAAAGGCAAGAGGAGCGGTCAACCGAGGTTTCCAGGGTCATGGTGCGGGGGGCGCTACTCGGACAGCAGGCGGTCGCCCGCGGTGAAGGTCCAGGTACGGGTGATGACGAGGATGTCGGCGATGCGCCGCAACTCCGCCGGAAATACGCCGAAAGGACCGGCCAACTGGATGATGCGCCGCGCGGCATCGTCCAGCACCTTGTGCCCCGAGGAGCGGTTGACCTCGACGACGTCCACCTGGCCGTCGGCGCGGATGCTCACCGACACCACCAGGCTGCCGTAGAGCCTGCCCCGCGCGGCTTCGGGGTAATTCAGGTTGCCCACCCGCTCCACCTTCTGGCGCCAGTCCTCCACGTACAGTGCTTCCACGGCTTCGCTGGCGCGGGCGCCGACGAAGCGCTTGCGCGGGCGCTTGGCGTACTCCTCCTGGCGGCGGGCGATCTCCGCCTCCATGCGGGCCATGGCCAGGGCGGTCTGGGCGAGATCGTGGCCCGACACCCGGGGGGCGTCCTCGGGCTGCTCCTGGCGCAGCTTGTCGGTGTGCACCCGGGCGTCGCTGGCGGGGCGGGTGAGCAGCGCCTGATGGGTCGCGTCCACCGCCTGGGGCCGGCGCTGCATCTGCACCAGGTCGGTGCCCGGCCGGGTTTGGGGCGCCGGAGGCAGCGGCGATCGGGCGCGGCGGTTCTCGTCCGTGTTGCCGCCGCCGTCCAGGTTGGCCTGGGCACGCACCAGCGGGTCCACCGGCTTGCGCGCGCTCTTGCTGTTGACCAGCACCACCTCGAGCTGGCTGTCGGACCTGCGGAAGAGGTTGGCGTCGGGCAGGCGGAACTGCACCAGCAGCAGGATGGAATGAAACAGCAGCGACGCCGCGATGGCCAGGGTGATGCCGCGGTTGGAATCGGGTGAATGCATCGGCAGCAGGCGGGCGGCGCCCAAACGCGCCGCGAGGCCGGCGCCGCGGCTACGCGGCGCGCCTGGCTTGTGCTTGCGGATTGCCGATCGGATCGCGGGCATGAGCGCGGATTCTACTCCTCCAGCGGCGCGGGCTCGACATCCCCTGCGGCATCCTGGTCGAGCACGCCGGCGAAGCGCAGGCGCGCCTCGGGGCCGAGCAGGTCGATGGACTCCACCTGCAGCCGCACGCGCCGCCCCGGCGCCAGCTCCGGCAAGGAGGGCACCCGCACCACCAGCGGCAGGCCGTCGACGCGCACCAGGTTTTCCCGCAGCACCGCCCCCGGCGGCTCCATGCGCTGCTCCTGCTGCAGCCAGCGCAGGCACCAGTAGCGCTCCATGAGGCGCTGGAAGTCGGCGTAGGCGGCGTAGGCCAGCTCGAAGTCGCGCATGGCGCCGAGCAGCGCCTCGGAGCGGGCGGTGAAGGCGGGCGCGCGCTCGCGGATGGCCGCCAGCAACTGCCACTGGTTGACCAGATCGACGTAGCGGCGCAGCGGCGAGCTGCACCAGGCATAGGCTTCCACGCCCAGGCCCTCGTGGGCCAGGGCGGCGGTGGTCAAGCGCACCTTGCCGTTGCCCTGGACGCGGTAGATGGCGGCCACACCGGACTTGGCGAGCATGGCGCCCCAGGTGGCGTTGGCCACGATCATCAGCTCGGCCACCAGCTTGTCCAGGGGCGAGCCACGCTTGCGCGGCACGATGCGGATGCCCCCGTCCTCCTGGTGCTCGTCGTCCCAATCGACGTAGAAGCTGTAGTCCAGTTGCGCCTGGTTTGCGGCGGGCTTGCCGCGCCCGGCTTCCAGCACTTCGGCCAGGCGCCACAGCAGCAGCAGTTCGTCGCGGAATTCAAACCGCGGTCCGCCGCCGCCCGCCAGTTCGGCGATGGTGTCGGCGTTGAACGCCGGCTCGATGTCGTGGTGGCGCAGGTTGGCCACCACCGGCACGCGCTCCAAGCGGCTCTGCGAACCCTTGACCACCAGGTCCGGCGTGACGTCAAGATACAGCGAGAGCGCCGGGCGATCCGCCCCGGCGGCCAGCGTGAAGCGTTCCACCACCTCGTCGGGCAGCATGGTGATCTTGCGCCCGGGCATGTACACCGTGGACAGGCGCGCGCGGGCGATGGCGTCCAGGTCGGAGCCGGGGGCGAAGCCCAGCCCCGGCGCGGCGATGTGGATGCCCACGCGCCAGCCGCCGCCGGCCAGGGGCGTCACGGAAAAGGCGTCGTCGATCTCGGTGGTGGTGGCGTCGTCGATGCTGAAGGCCTGCACGTCGGCGCGCGGCAGCTCCTCGCTGAAGACGGGCGGGGCGTACTCGCCGAAGGCCGTGCCGGCGGGAAAATGCTCGAACAGGAAGCGTCCGAAATGAAAGGCGTGGGCGGAGGGAATGGCGCCGCAGCGGGCGAGCAGTTGCACCGCGCCGAGGCCGCTCTCGGCGCAGGCCAGTTCCAGCGCCTTGGTCTCGACGCGGTTGCGGTCCGGGTGGTAGAGCAGTTGCTGCAATACGGCCGCGATCTCCCCCGGCAGGCGCGAGGCCAGCAGCTCGGCGCCCATGCGCTCGATGGCGAGCGCCTGTGCCCGCTTCTTTTCCAGTCCCGCCAGCGCCGCCTTGAGGATCTCCGGCGGCGCCTTGCGGAAGCGGCCGCGGCCCTTGCGGTGGAAGTAGATGGGCGCGGAATGCAGGCGCAGCAGCAGCGCCGCCGCTTCCACCGCGGCGGGGGCCTGGCCGTAATACTCGGCGGCGAATTCCTCGAAGCCGAACTCGGCGTCTCCGCTGGCCTCCCACAGGAACTCCACGTCCAGTTCCTCGGCGCCGGCCTCGGCGCGGTCGAGCAGGTCCTGGGCGCCGGGGCTGCCGAAGTGCAACAGCACGCTGGCCGCCTTGATCTTGACGCGCCGGCCCGCGGGCAGTTCCACCTGGAGCGCGGCGGGCGTCTCGGACAGCACGGCACCGGCGCGGAAGGCGCCATCCTCCTCGAACAGGACGTACATGGTCAGGTGGTCGATCGGGGGAAGGGGATGGAAAGGCCCCGGGATTATAACCGAGGGGTGTGGCCGTGCCGGAGTGGGCAGTACCGGACGCCCCCCCGGGTGCCTTACGCCCGGAACCCGGCGAAGTGCAGCACCGTGTCCACGTACTCGCCCCAGCGGCTGAAAGCGTGGTCGCCACCGCGCAGGATGATCTGTCCGGCGCCGGCGTATTTCGCGGCGGCGTGGCGCCAGTCCAGCACCTCGTCGCCGGTTTCGGCCAGCAGCAGGTAGCGTTCCGGACGGGTGATGGCCGGCGTTGTCAGGGCGCGCAGTTCCGCCAGGTGCGTGGTCGTGAAGTCGAAACGCTCGCCGCTGTGGAAGAGGGTCTGCGGCCCCACCCAGTCGTCAAGCGACAGGCGTTCCACCACCGCCGGGTTGACCAGCACCGCCGGCAGTGCGTGGCGTTCCGCCAGCCAGGTGGCGTAGAAGCCGC
>JACQYB010000037.1 GCA_016208415.1 Betaproteobacteria bacterium
CATTGTCCTTGCACCGCTGCATGCAGGGTTGGCGCGACATCGCCGCCAAGCTGCGCGAATCGCCGCGAAAGCGACGGTATCAACGTGAGAAGCTCGAGACATGAATATTATGTTAGCGCTTATGCCCCTCGGGGGGCAGCGAAGCGTGGGGGCCGTTTTCACGTTCGCCGTACCCGGTCGTACATGTAGGCGATGCCGTCGAACAGCGCCGGCTGGCCGGGGGTAAAGCCGTCCAGGCGCAGCATGGCCAGCAGTTCGGCGCCCTCCGGGTCGCCGGCCATGCCCACCAGCACCTCGCGGAAACGCTCCAGGTCCCTGCGCGGCATGCCGGGACGGGCCACAAAGGGCGGATGGCCCAGGTCGTGGGAGCGCTTCATGACGCGCGTGGCCGCGGTCAGTTCCGGGCGCACCTCGGCCAGGGTTTCCCAGACGTAACCATCGACCGCGCCGCCGTGGGCCACGCCTTCGCCCACGGCCTCCACCACCTTGCGGTGGGCCCAGGTGAAGAAGGTGCGGGAGAAGAAGCTGCCCGGGTTCTCCCCTGTCGTGGCCAGCAGGTACTGGGGATAGAGGTAGCCGGAGTTGGAATCCGGGTCCGAGTAGGCGAACACCCTGCCCCGCAGGTCCTGGAGGGAGCGCGTGGCGGTGTCGTCCGCCGGCACGATGAGGTAGGACTGGTAGGTCGGGTGGCCGCGCCACAGCGGCACGGCGGTGAGCTTGAGTTCGTGGCGGTGGCGCACGTAGGGGAAGCCGCAGATCCAGGCGAAGTCGATCTTGCCGCTGCGCACCAGATCCACCACCTCCCGATAGTTGCCGCGCTGCACGAAGACGACGGGCCGGGCCAGCCTTTTCTCCAGCCAGGTGCGCCAGCGGGCGAGGAAGCTCATGCGGTCGTCCAGGAACACCGGCGTCAGGCCCACCTTGAGGCTGTCGTCCTGGGCCGCGGCCGGCAGCGCGGGCAGCACCGACAGCGCCGCCAGGCTGCGCAGGAAGATCCGTCGCCCCGGTGCTCGCATGTCTTGCCTCCTCACCTCGTCAGCGGCCATGCGGATGATGATAGTGCCGCCGCCATGCCATCGCAAAGCGGCCCTCCGCCCGTTACCCCGGCGTAACACCTTGCGGTGCAACAACTTCGTGTCTGGTTACGACGACGTTACGGCGAGCGGCCGCTGCGCCGCACCCTGCGAAACGAAATCCCTACTGCGATCATGGAGTTGCCTCCCACGGCCCATTCCATGGCCTGGACCTTGCTCACTCGCCAGGGTGGCCAGGGCAGGACGCCCGGTCCACGGGGGAGCACGGTCTACAAGGATCACCGCATCCGGAGGAGGAGAACAATGAGTGAGGAGTTGAGGGTCTCGCCCATCGAAACGCGCGGCGTCGCGGGCAAGAAGCGCTACGCCATGGTGGTGGACACACGCCGCTGCATCGGCTGCATGGCCTGCCAGGTGGCATGCAAGGCCGAATACGACACGCCCCTGGGCGTCAACCGCACCTGGGTTCCCTACAAGGTCGTGGGCACCTATCCGGTGGTGAAGAAGCAGTTCCTGCCGCGGCTGTGCAACCACTGCGACGATCCGCCCTGCGTGCGCAACTGTCCGGTGGATGCCACCTACAAGGTGGAGGACGGCGGCTTCGTTCTGCAACGCTACGAGCGCTGCATCGGCTGCCGCTCCTGCATGGCGGCCTGCCCGTACAACGCCCGCTTCATGCTGCCGTCGCACCGCACCTACACGCCCATCACCAACGTCGTGGACAAGTGCACCTTCTGCTTCCACCGCGTCACCCAGAACATGGTGCCGGCCTGCGTGCAGACCTGCGTCGGGCGCTCCAGGGTGTTCGGCGACATCAATGATCCGTCCAGCGAGGTCTCGTATCTGGTGGCGCGCAATGCGACCCAGGTGCTGCGCCCGGAAGAAGGCACCAAGCCGCACGTCTTCTACATCGGCGCGGATCGCAACCAGACCGAATTCGGTCGCGACGCCTATCGCAAGCCCGAGGTGATGGATCTCGACCGGGCGGCGTTCAGGCGCCACTTCAACATCTGAGCGAGGGGGAGAGTCATGGGTGATTACACCTGGTTCCACGACGTTTCGTGGCATGCGAGCTACGCGATCTACTTTTTCGTCATCGGCATCTGCGCCGGCCTGGCCTTCCTGTCCTACGGCTCGTGGCTGACGCCGGCGCTGCGCCCGCTGCGGGAGAAGGCGGCCTGGGGTTCGCTGGCGCTGCTGGCCATCGGCGGCCTGCTGCTGATCGCCGACCTGTCGCAGCCGCTGCGCTTCCTCAACGCGCTCAATCCGTTCTACCTCACCTTCACCTCGCCGCTGGCCTGGGGCGCGCTCAACATCGTCGCGCTCGGCATCGCCTCCGTGCTTTACGTGCTGGCGCTCAGGAAGGGCGAGGGCAGCGAAGGAGACGGACAGGGGCGGGGCAAGCTGCTGGCCACCATCACCGCCCTGCTGGCGCTGGGCCTGCCGATCTACACCGGCTACGACCTGACGGCGCACCAGTCGCGGCCGGTGTGGAACACGCCGATCATGCCGGTGCTGTTCGTCGCCCTGGCCATCGCTTCGGGCACCGCCGTCGGCTCCCTGCTGGCCGGCGCCAACGAAGCGGCGCGCAAGGTCCTGCACCAGTACCTGCTGTGGTCTACCGCCGCCGTGGGCGTGATCCTGGTCTCCATCCTCGGCACCACCAACTACGGCGGCTCGGCCTCGGAGCTCACCTTCCTGATCCTGACCACCGGCACCATGGGGCTGATCTTCGTCGGCATCGGCATCCTCGTCGGCACCGCCGCGCCGGTGGCCTTGCTGCTGGCGCCCTTCGGCCGCCAGCAGACCGGGCTGATGCTCGCCGCCGTGCTGGTCCTGCTGGGCAGCGCGGCCCTGCGCTACGCCCTGCTCATGGGTCCCCAACACCTGCAGACCCTCTACTGATGAGTGGACGAGGAGATCGAATCATGGAAACACCGAAAGTCACGCGCCGAACCTTCCTCAAGGTCAGCGCCGGAACCACCGCCGCCATTGCCGCCGCCCCCAGCCTGGTCAAGGCCATGGAGAACGACCTGGGCGGCAAGGATTTCGACCCCGTTTCGGGCGCCGAACGCCAGGCCATCCCCGTCAATTGCCACGTCTGCAACATCCAGGACGGCGCCATCGCCTACGTCGAGAACGGGCGCGTGGTGAAACTGGAAGGCAACCCGGAGCACGTGTCCACCCGCGGGCGCCTGTGCGCCAAGGGCAATGCCGGCATGTGGTACAGCTACGACCCGGACCGCATCCTCTACCCGCTCAAGCGCGTCGGTGCCCGCGGCGAGGGCAAGTGGCAGCGCATCTCGTGGGACGAGGCGCTGACCGAAGTCGCGGCCAAACTCGATGCCGCACTGAAGGAAGATCCCAACACCATCCTGGTGAAAAAGGGGCGCGACCGCTCGGGCGGCGCCTGGGGACGCTTCATGAACACGCTGGGATCGGCCACGGTGCTGAACCACACCTCGGTGTGCGAGTCGTCGAAGAAGATCGGCATGGAACCCACCTGGGGGCCCGACATCGAGACGCCGGACTTCGCCAACACCAAGTACGTGCTCAACTTCGGCTCGAACATCCTCGAGGCGGCCTACTTCCACAATCCCCTCTCGCAGCGCATCACCGAGGGGCGTGTGGACAACCACATGAAGATCGTCACCTTCGACGTGCGGGTGTCCAATACCGCCGGTTTTTCCGACGAGTGGATTCCCGTGTTCCCGGGCACCGACGGCGCGGTGGCGCTGGCGATGGGCCATGTGATCCTGCGCGACAACCTGCAGGACTCGGATTTCATCGAGACCTGGACCAACGTCACGGTTGACGCGCTCAAGGCCCACTACAAGCAGTACACGCCGGAATGGGCCGAGAAGATCTCGGGCGTGCCGGCGGGCACCATCGAGCGCATCGCCCGCGAGTTCGCCACCACCAAGCCGGCCACGCTCTTCACCTACCGCGGCCCCTGCAAGCACCTGTACGGCTCCTACAACGAGCGCTCGTGCATGATGCTGCCGATCATGACCGGCAACGTGGAGAAGCAGGGCGGCTACTGCCTGCCGCGCGGCATGGGTTGGCCGCAGCCGAACCCGGAGCCGCCGGGGCCGAAGCATCCCTCGTATCTCTCGACCCCGCCCGACTACCCGCTGGCCGCGCACAAGGTGAGCCATCTGGTGCCGTTCTGGATCGCCGACGGCAAACAGAAGGTCAACGTCTACTTCACCTACCAGGACAACCCGGTCTACACCAACCCCGGCGCGCGGGTGGTATGGGGCAAGCTGTTCAGGGACGAAAAGCTTATTCCCTACTACGTCGCCATGAGTTCGCACATGGGCGAGGAAACGGCGCTGGCCGACCTCATCCTGCCCGACTGCCCCTACCTGGAGCGCTGGGAGCCGGAGTCCATGCCCAACTCCCTGTGGCCGTGGCTGGGCATCCGCCAGCCGGTGCACAAGTCGCTGGGCGAATCGCGGGAGAACCGCGTGATGCTGCGCGACATCATCCACAAGCTGGATCCGGACGGCGCCCGCGGCATGAAGAAGTTCTGGGACTTCAAGGATGGCGAGGACTACATGCGCCATCACTTCGACAACGTCCCGGGGCTGAAGGAGGCGGGCGGCCTGGACTTCCTCAAGAAGCACGGCGTGTGGCCCATCTACGGCAAGCTCGATCCGAAGAGCGGCAAGGTCACGGACAAGACCGGGCGCGAGATCAAGGCCGAGTACGGGCTGTACATGAAGGAGTTGTCGGCCACCGACATGGCCGGCGCCGCGGTCGATGGCAAGGGCGTGATCAGCAAGAACGGCAAGGCCATCGGCGTCAGGCGCGGTGGGAAGAACGTCGTCGGCTTCCCCACCGGCAACCGCCTCATCAATATCCGCGTCGATCAATGGGCCGAATACGGCTTCAACCCCATGCCGACCTTCAAGCGCATCCCGTGGCACGAGAGCATGAAGGAGGACGAGATGATCCTGTCCACCTTCAAGCTCAACGTGCACAAGCAGTCGCGCACGGCGGCGGTGAAGTGGCTGGCCGAGATCGCCCACAGCAACCCGGCGTGGATGAACCCGGCGACGGCGAAGAAGCTCGGCGTCAAGACCGGCGACCTGGTACGCATCGAGACCGCCGTGGGCCACCTGGTCACCAAGGCCTACGTCACCGAGGGCATCCACCCGAAGGTGATCTCCATCCCCACCGCCTTCGGCCACTGGGAATACGGGCGGCTGGCAACCCTCAAGCTGAAGGAGAAGAAGGGGGACTGGAGCCATGGGGCGGACGATCCGGACTTGAACAACGTCTGGTGGGACGACCGGGGCGTTCACCCCAACGACATCATCCCGGTGGTGGCCGATCCGATCGGCGGCTCGCAGGGCTGGTTCGACACGGTGGCGAAGGTGACCAAGGCCGGGCCCAACGACAAGTACGGCGACTCGCAGGGCGACTGGGACAAGCACTACGCCGCCTACAAGGAGACCATGCGCTACGCCTACACTGGCGACCTGCACCGCAAGATGCACCCCGAGATGGCCGCCTGGGCCGGACCGGAAAGCGTCAAGCCCAAGGCCGGCGGCGGGCATTGATGGCGCGGTCCGAGTAGTCCTTCGAGGAGTTGCCAGGCTCGCAGTCCGTACCGCGAGCCTGGTTTTTTAACGGGGGGAACACATGCTGAACGCAATATTGGCGATCGACGGCCCGCAGCGCCGGCCTGTCGCAGAAGAGCCGCACGCGTCACCGGACGAGCAACGGCAGGAATGCCTGGCGCGGGCGGCAAGCTACCGCCTGCTGGGTGGCGTGTTCGCCGAGGAGCCGGGACGCGCCTTCCTGCAGGCGTTGCGCAACGAAGAAACCCTGGCCGCCCTGGCGGAAGCGGGAGTGCGCTTCGACGCCGATTTCACCGCCACCGACCCGGACACCCTGCTCGACCGGCTGTCCTGCGAATACACCGACCTCTTCGTCGTCTCCGGCGGCTTCCCGCCGGTGGAGTCGGTACGCCTGACCGGGCGCTACCAGCAGGAACCCCATCATCTGGTGAAGCAGACCTACAGGCGTCTCGGCTTTGAAGTGGTGAAGGGTCGCTTCGAGGTCTTCCCCGACCAGTTGGGGGTGGAACTGCTGTTCGTCGCCGCCCTGCTGGAGCGCTGCGCCGCCGCCCTGGAATCCGGCGACGCGCAGCAATTCCGCCGCCTGGACAAGGAAATCAAGCGCTTCTGGACGCAGCACCTGGGCAAATGGGTGCGCGGCTACTGCCGCCTGGTGGAGCGTGCCACCGAGCACTCCTTCTATCGCGAGATGGCGCGCTACCTGAACGCCTTTGCCGAGGAGGAGATCGCCGCCATGGGCCTGCGCATCGACGATGCCGACCAGGGGCGCATGGTGGTACCCAAGCAGGAAGTCAGCGTCGCCGTCAATCCCGACGAACCGGTGTGCAACGGCTGCACGCCGGGACGCCCGGATGGCGCGCCGGCACGGGCCAGCGTCCATCCCCTGCAGGATCTGCGCTAGGAGGAACCCGGCATGCTGCTCGATCTCCATTCCCGCCCCTTCGCGCCCCCGGACCGCCAGGTGCTGTCGCACCTTGATTGGTCGGAGGTGGCCGTGATGTGGAACAGCAACGACCTGGCGGCGCTGCACGACTGGTTCAATGAACGCTGGTCGCGCCTCATCCGCAACAGCCCGCTGGGCCAGTCCGACCCGGAGGCCGAGTTCCTGCAGGGCCTGGCCTTCGCCACGCTGGCGCTGTTCTTCACCCAGAACCACAACCAGGACGGCGCCCGGCTGCTCATCGACGACGCCCTGGTGGTGTTGAACAAATACCAGCCGCGCTTCCTGGGTGTGCACGTGGCGCCCATCGTCGGCGCCCTGAGCGAGTTGGGCTTCATGCTGGCAGGGCTGCCGGCGGACGCGGAGTGTCCGCTGTATCCTTTCGTCTATCCAAAGTTCGAGTACTCCCGCTGAGCAGCTTGTCTGCGTTTCGACTGAGCCCATGACGCCCACCGCTTGCGATTCTCCGGACACCGCGCCCGCACCCTCACCCGCACCGCAACACGCAGGCGGCAGGCTGCGCTGCCTCTTTCCTCCGGCGGCCGAGGCGGGGCTCGATACCCTCGTGGATGCCGGATTCGACGGCGACCTGTCCAGCGTGGCCGGCGTGGTGCTGCCCGGCGAGACCGAGCAGCGCGCCCGCGAACTGCTGCTGGCCGGGGCGCCTGTCGTCTATCTGGGCGAGGCGGCGCTGCTGGACTGCGGCGCCGTGGAGCGGCTGATCGCCGAATTCGGGGGCGCCCGCGTCGGCGTGTACGCCCCCGCGCGGCGCATGGCGGTGAGCTGGTCCTTCGACACGGTTTCGAATGCCGACTTCCGTGTCGTCACCCCGTCCCTGTGCGAGCCGGCCTGGGAAATCCTGCGCGCCGACGGCAGCCCCACCGGCACCTTCGCTGGCTGGTGGATCGGCGAGATGTTCAAGCGTGGCGCCGCCAGCGCGCTGCTGCGGGTGGATCTGCGCGACGATGTCGACTACAACCTCTGCGCCGGGCTGGTGGAAGACTTCGGCCAGCGCCTGTGGCTGGGTCCGCTGGACGATGCCGATCCGCCGCTGGAGGAGTGGCTCGCCTACGGGCATGTGAGCCGGCTCGTCCTGCCCCATTCGCTGTGGGCGGGCGTCATGGCACCGGAGCCCGCAGCCGCCGGCGAGCAGGGGGACGCATGAAGCCGCTGCTGCGCGTGGCTTTGACCGTGGCGACGTTCGGCGTCGCATTTCCCGCCTTGGCGGCGGTGGAACTCCAGGACGGCGGGCAACTCACCCAGGCGCTGAGGAAAAGCCCGCCCTGCTGCATCATCGACGCCCGCAGCGAGGCCAGCCGCGAGCGCCGGCCGGTCGCCGACGCCCTGCCCTACCGCCCGGGCATGAAGATCACGCCCACCGCCGCGGCCGTGGTGCTGGCGGACACGGACGGCGAGGCCCTGGCCGCGTCCCGCGCCCTGGCGAAGGACTATCCCGGCAAGCGCATCATCGCCGTCAAGGGCGGCGTGGTCACCTGGGAGGCCACCACCGCCGAACTGGCGCAGGCCGCACCGAAGGGCAAGCCCTTCCAGTTCGTCATCCCCAGGAACACCTGCGAGTCGGGCACCCCCCTGCAGAAGCTGCTGAGCAAGCCCCAGTGAGCAGCGCCTATCCGGAGTTCCGCGTCGCCCGCTGCACCCGCTACCGCTACCGTTACAGCGAATGCCGGCGCTGCGCAGATGCCTGTCCGCACCAGGCCATCGGCCTCACGGACGAAGGCGCGGCGGTGGATCAGGTGCGCTGCCGCAACTGCGCGCTGTGCGTCAGCGCCTGCCGCACCGGCGCCTGGGCCGCGGACGGTTTCAAGCCCATCGACCTGCTGCGCCAGGCCATCAAGCAGAAGGCGTTCAGCTTCTCCTGCGCGCCCTCCGGCGTGGCGGCCGACGCCATCGTGCCCTGCCTCGGCGCCCTGGATGGGGTGACCCTGGCCTACCTGGCGCGGCGCGGCATCCCGGTGACGCTGCACGGCAGCCAGCACTGCGGCCAGTGCGAGCACGGGCCCCGGGGTGCCGAGCAACTGGCGCTGAATCTGGAGGCAATGGAGTTGCTGCGCCAGGGCATGGACGAGCAGCAACGGGCCGGCGTCGAACTGGCCGTCGATGCGCAATCCGCCGGCACGGCCCCCCGCGGCGCTGCCTTCGCCGGCGCCCGCCGCCAGTTGTTCCGCCGTTTCGTGGGGCGCGGCGTGGATGCCGCCACCGGCGCCGCCGCCCCGTCCGAGGCCCAGCCCATCCCCGAAAAGGCCATCCGCGCCGGCGCCTACGCCGTCACCGAACAGCGGGAACTGCTGCACATCGTCTGTCGGCGCGACGAGGACCAGGCCTGGCCACTGCCCCTGCATGACGGCCTGCCGGCCATGGGCTTGTCGCTGAGCGCGGGCTGCACGGCCTGCGAAGCGTGCTTTCGCGCCTGTCCCACCGGCGCGCTGCACATCCGCGAGAACCCCAGCGACTGGGCGCTGCTTTTCCGCGCGGATCGCTGCGTGGCCTGCGGCGTATGCCTGGAGGTCTGCCAGCCGCGGGTGCTGGATGCGCAGGCCGAGTTCGATGCCCGACCGGAGCGGCCGGAGCGGGTACTGCACAGCCTGTGCAAGCAGCGCTGCGGACGCTGCGACCGCTTTTTCGTGTCATCATCGCCGCAGCCGGTGTGCCCCGTCTGCCACGACGACGAGGACGCGTTCTCGGCCATCTTTGGCTGACGTCGGATAGGAGGAAATGCACGATGGAATGGGAGTTCTCCCCCCAGCAGGTGGTGCGCGGCGAAGTCGGCTACGATATCGCCGAGTTCCGCCGCGACCTGGCCCAGGAAGTGCGCACCAACCTGCAGGCCAGTGATCCCCAGCAACTCACCCGCAGCTTCAACCTGCTGTACGACCTGTGTTACGCCGAGGCGACGAACAAGGATTTCGAGTCCTACCTCGCCGCCTACGCCTTCGATCCGCCCACCTGCGAATTCCTGCGCGAGATGCGCCCCATGATGGCCGACAACGCCGCCATGCTGGGCGCCATCCTCCAGCGGCACCTCATGGACCGGGTGGAAAGCGGCATGCCCCTGGAAGATGCACTGGACGATGTGGCGCGCGAACATGGCGCGCGGGTGGACGGCAGCATGCCGGGGGCGGCGGTCAACTGAACGGCGCGCTGCGCCCGGCGTGCCAACGGCCTGGTCCGAGTTTCGATTGACGGCGCTTCAGCGCTGCGCGTTGGGGAAGAACGACTGCTGCCCGCCGATGCGATAGTCGGCGATTGCCTTTTGCCCATCGTCCCCGATCAGCCAGTCGATGAATTGCTGGCCCTCCGCCTGCTTGACGTGGGGGTGTTTCGCGGGATTCACCCGCATCACGCCGTACTGGTTCAACAGCCGCGTGTCTCCCTCGACCACGATGTCCAGGTCGCGCCGGTTCTTGAACGACAGCCAGGTGCCGCGGTCGGCCAGGATGTAGGCATTGAGCGAGGCGGCGGTGTTGAGCGCCGGGCCCATTCCGGAGCCGGTGTCCTTGTACCAGGTGCCGCGGTTGGCAGCGACGTCGATGCCGGCGACCTTCCAGAAACGCAGTTCCGCGGCGTGGGTGCCGCTCTTGTCGCCCCGCGAGACGAAGGGCGCGCCCGCCGCCCGGATGCGCCTGAGCCCTTCCACGATGTCCTTGCCGCGAGCCCTGGCGGGGTCATCCCGGGGGCCGACGAGCACGAAGTCGTTGTACATCACCTCCTGGCGCTCCAGCCCGTATCCCTCGGCGACGAATTTCTCCTCCGCCGCCTTGTCGTGCACGAACACCACGTCGGCATCGCCGCGGCGCGCCATGTCCAGTGCTTGGCCGGTGCCCAGCGCCACCACCCGCACCTGGATGCCGGTCTTCTTCTGGAACGCCGGCAGGAGGTGGCCGAACAGCCCGGACTGCTCGGTGGAGGTGGTGGAGGCCACGGTGATGAAGCGTTCCCGGGCGCCGGCGCCGCGGGCCGCGCACAGCCCCGCAGCAAGCGCGGCAAGAAGCCGTCTCCTCGTCATCCCCACGGCAGTTCTCCCTGTATGAACGCGGCGGCTTCCGCCGACCGGGGCTGGGAAAAGAAGCGCTCCACCGGCGCCACCTCCACCAGCCGCCCCTCGTAGAGGAACAGGATCTCGTCGGCCAGCCGGCGTGCCTGGCCGAGGTTGTGCGTGGTCATGATGATCTTGGTGCCACCGGCATGGATGGCCTGGATGCTGGCTTCCACCTCGCGGCTGGCGGAGGGATCCAGGCTGGCGGTGGGTTCGTCCAGGAACAGCACCTCGGGGCGCAGCGCCCAGGCCCGGGCCAGCGCGAGACGCTGCTGCTCGCCGCCGGACAGCACCCGCGCCGGCCGATGGGCCAGGTCCGCAAGCCCCACCTGTTCCAGCGCTTCACCGGCGCGACGCCGGCGTTCAAGCGCAGGCAGCTTCGCGAGCCGCAGGGCATAAAGCACATTGGCCAGTGCGGAGCGGCGCAGCATCACCGGACGCTGGAAGACCATGGCCTGTCGGCCGGGGGGAACGGGCCCGGAGGCGCCGGTCCAGCGCACCTGCCCGGATGTGGGCGCCAGCAGGCCGTGGCAGATGCGCATGAGCACGCTCTTGCCGGCACCGTTGTGGCCGAGGATGACGGTACGGGTACCGGCCTCGACGCGCGCCGAGATCCCTTGCAGGATGCTCCGCCCGCCGGCCTCGAAGCCCAGGTCCTCGAGCACCAGGGGAAGCATGCTGCTCCGCTCAGCCATAACGGCGCTGCGCCGCCTCGCGTATCCAGTACGTCGCCGCGTTGAGCACCAGCACCAGGGCCACGAGGATGACGCCGAGCGCCAGGGCCAGCGGCAGGTCGCCCCGGGTGGTTTCCAGGGCAATGGCGGTGGTCATGACGCGGGTGACGCCGTCGATGTTGCCGCCGACGATCATCACCGTGCCCACCTCGGCCACCGCCCGCCCGAAGCCCGCCAGCACGATGGTGACCAGCGAGAAGCGCGTGTCCCACAGCAGCGTGGCCGCGGAATCCACCCAGCCCGCGCCCAGCGAGCGCAACTGCTCGGCATACTCGCACCAGGCGTCCTCGACGATCTGGCGGGTGAGGGCCGCCATCAGGGGCGTGATGAGCAGCGTCTGGGCGATGATCATGGCCGTGGGCGTGAACAGCAGCCCCAGCACCCCCAGCGGCCCGGAGCGTGACAGCAGCAGATAGACGATCAGCCCCACCACCACCGCCGGCAGTCCCATGAAGGCGTTGGCCACGACGATGAGCGACTCGCGGCCGGGAAAGCGCCCGATGGCCAGCACGGCGCCCACGGGCATGCCGATCAGCGCCGCCAGCGCCACAGCGGCTCCGCTGACCTGGAGGCTTAGCAGGATGATGTGGATGAGCCGGGCATCCGCCTGGCTGACGAGTGCCGTGGCAGCGACGAAGGACTGGAGGATCTCGTTCATCCCGACGGGGCGCCGTTCAGCCGCGGACGAGCGCGGATGCACGTGGACCGGAGCGCATGTTCATGAACATGCGCTCAAGCCTAGCAAGACGCCCCGGCCCGCAAAATATGTGGCGCGAAACATATCTGCGCCGCCGCCCCGCCGCAGCGCAGCGCGCAGGGCCGCCACGGCCCCATGGAGCAGGCCGCCGCCCCAACCGCATTCAGCGCGGGGGCGGCGCCCGGTCCATGCCGGCGATGGCGGCCCCGGCCTTCACGCCCCGCTGGCGGAACCACCCCAGGTTCATCTCCAGGGCGTAACGGGCCGGTCTGCGGGCGCAGTGGTTGGTTTCCGTCTGCGCCTGCATGTCCTCGATGTTGATGATGCGCCCGCCCTCGTCGAGGAAGGCCACGCTCAGCGGGATGAGGGTGTTGCGCATCCACATGCAATGCACGGCCACGTCGGGGAAAACGAACAGCATGCCGCGCCCGGCGGCCATGGCGCTGCGATGCATCAGGCCCGTGGCGCGTCCCTCGAACGTGTTGGCCACCTCCGCCTCGATGCGGTGGATGCCCGCCGCAAGCTCCAGGGTTTCCGCCGCCCGCGGCGCAGCCGGGGCAAGCAGCAGGCCTGCCGTGACGGCCAGCGCCGCGCGGCGGGCCCGGGACTGGAGGAAGGGTCGTGCGCGGCTGTGGGTTTCGATCATGTTTTCTGCCCTCCGGGGGACGGGAATGGTGGCGGGAATCGCGGCGTCGCCGCCGCAGGGGCGTCCTGCGGGCACGGGCGGAGCGCTCACGGGCTGGCCTCCGTTACCCGCCATTGCCCGGGCTGGAGATCCCCCAGCGACCACGGGCCGATGGCGCAGCGGATCAGCCGAAGGGTGGGCAGGCCCACCCGCGCCGTCATGCGACGCACTTGGCGGTTGCGACCCTCGGAGAGCACGATCTCCAGCCAGTCGGTGGGAATGTGCCGCCGGCTGCGGATGGGCGGATGGCGCGGCCAGAGCCCCGCCGGCTCGTCGATGCGGCGCACGCGGCAAGGGCGGGCGGGGCCGTCGGCGAGTTCCACGCCCGCTTCAAGTGCCTGCAACGCCGGCTCCTGCGCCAGCCCCTCCACCTGAACCCAGTAGGTCTTTTCCATCCTGCGCCGCGGATGGGCGATGGCGTGCTGCAGGCGCCCATCGCCGGTGAGCAGCAGCAGGCCCTCGCTGTCCAGGTCCAGGCGCCCGGCGGCGTAGACGTCGGGCACGGGGATGAAGTCCTTGAGCGTCGGGCGGCTGCCGTCGCCGGAGAACTGGCACACCACGCCGTAGGGCTTGTTGAACAGGATGAGTCGCCCCACGGCGTCTTCCGTCATGAGGCGGCCGTCACGGCCGCCCAGCAGCAACAGTTGCGGAAGGGCATGGATTCGGGATAGGGGTAGAAAAAAGCCCCCGCGAAGGGGGCTTTTCAATCGAGGCGTCCGGCCGGCAGTACCGGCTGGACCCGCCGACGTCACATCGGGTTGATGTTGGACGCCTGCTTGCCCTTCGGACCCTGGGTAACCTCGAAGGTGACCTTCTGCCCTTCCTTCAGGGATTTGAATCCCTTGGACTGAATCGCGGAGAAATGCGCGAACAGATCCTCGCCGCCGTCATCGGGAGTAATGAAGCCATAACCCTTGGAATCATTGAACCACTTCACGGTGCCTGTTGCCATATTGCCTTACCTCAAATCGCAGACATGCTCCCCCGATTCCGCCATTGGAGCGGCCCGGGGCACTTGTTGTGTTTGTCCCGTCAAAATCGCAACAGCCGGGGCTTGACGCTGGATCACGGGTGGAAACGCGGGTGCCGCAGAGGATACGTTCTGGTGCAAGTACAAACACGCACGAACTATGACGCGAGTCAGCGACGCCCGTCAACTGGCGGTGCAGCAAATCCATTGTGTCGAAACATGCAGATGCGCACTAGTGCGCGGAAGCACTCCCGAAGCGCCTCCACGCCCGCCGCCGCGAGACATTTTTCCTGGTCCGCGCAGGGGGGGTTCACGCATATTGGCAGGGCGTCAGGGCTTGCTTGCACAAACCGGGTTTACGATTAGAATCCGTTCATGAGCTCGCGCAGGCAAACGGAAAATGTGCTTGAGCCGCAGCGCACCAAGGCCAAGCCTCCGCCCTTATACAAGGTTCTGCTGCTCAACGATGACTTCACCCCGATGGATTTCGTGGTCGTGGTATTGCAGCGTTTTTTCGGACAGAGTCGAGAACAAGCGACGAGGATCATGCTCAAAGTTCATCGAGAGGGTGTCGGAGTGTGTGGAGTGTTTCCCAGGGACATCGCCGCCACCAAGGTCGAGCAGGTCAGTGCCTTTGCCAGGCAGCATCAGCATCCGCTCGCGTGCGTGATGGAGGAAAACTGAAATGATCGCGCAGGAACTTGAAGTCAGCTTGCACATGGCGTTCGTCGAGGCGCGCCAGAAGCGCCACGAGTTCATCACCGTCGAACACCTGCTGCTGGCGCTGCTCGACAACCCCTCGGCAGCCGAAGTCCTGCGCGCCTGCGCAGCCACCATCGACGAACTGCGCAAGGAACTCGCGGCGTTCATCAACGAGCACACGCCCACCGTCGCCGGCGCCGAGGAAATCGACACCCAGCCCACGCTGGGCTTCCAGCGCGTGATCCAGCGCGCCATCCTGCACGTGCAGTCTTCCGGCAAGAAGGAAGTGACGGGCGCCAACGTGCTGGTGGCCATCTTCGGCGAGAAGGACTCCCACGCCGTGTATTTCCTGCAGCGCCAGGGCGTGACGCGGCTGGACGTGGTCAATTACATCTCCCACGGCATCACCAAGGCACCGCAGCAGAGCCCGCCCCGCACCGAAGGCGAGCAGGGTGAGCAGGGCGAGCAGGAAGCCCAGGCAGCCAATGGTGCGCTGGAGAATTTCACCCAGAACCTCAACGCCCTGGCGCTGATGGGCAAGATCGACCCGCTCATCGGCCGCGAGCGCGAACTGGAACGGGTCATCCAGACTCTGTGCCGGCGCCGCAAGAACAACCCGCTGCTGGTGGGCGAAGCCGGCGTGGGCAAGACCGCCATCGCCGAGGGACTGGCGCGGCGCGTGGTGGAAGGCCGGGTACCCGAGATCCTGGCCCACGCCCAGGTCTACGCGCTGGACATGGGCGCCCTGCTGGCGGGCACCAAGTACCGGGGCGACTTCGAACAGCGCCTCAAGGCGGTGCTCAAGCAACTGCTGGAAAACCCCAACGCCATCCTGTTCATCGACGAGATCCACACCCTGATCGGTGCCGGTGCGGCCTCCGGCGGCACCCTGGACGCCTCCAACCTGCTCAAGCCGGCGCTCGCCTCGGGCCAGTTGAAGTGCATCGGCGCCACCACGTACACCGAATACCGCGGCGTGTTCGAGAAGGACCACGCGCTGTCGCGGCGCTTCCAGAAGATCGACGTGAACGAGCCGTCGGTGGAGGAAACCATCTCCATCCTGCGCGGCCTCAAGTCGCGCTTCGAGACCCACCACGGCGTCAAGTACTCGGCCACCGCCCTGTCCAGCGCCGCCGAGCTGTCGGCGCGCTACATCAACGACCGCCACCTGCCCGACAAGGCCATCGACGTCATCGACGAGGCCGGCGCGGCGCAGCGCATCCTGCCCAAGTCCAAGCAGAAGAAGGTCATCGGCAAGACCGAGATCGAGGAAATCGTGGCCAAGATCGCCCGCATTCCCTCGCAACACGTGTCCAGCGACGACCGCACGGCGCTGAGGAATCTCGACCGCGACCTCAAGGCCACCGTGTTCGGCCAGGACAAGGCCATCGAGGCCCTGGCGCAGGCCATCAAGATGTCGCGCAGCGGCCTGGGCAATCCGCAGAAGCCCATCGGCAGCTTCCTCTTCTCCGGCCCCACCGGCGTGGGCAAGACCGAGGTCGCCCGCCAGCTTGCCTACTGCATGGGCATCGAACTGGTGCGCTTCGACATGTCGGAATACATGGAACGCCACGCCGTCTCAAGGCTCATCGGCGCGCCTCCGGGGTACGTGGGCTTCGACCAGGGCGGCCTGCTCACCGAGGCCATCAACAAGAAGCCCCACGCCGTGCTGCTGATGGACGAGATCGAAAAGGCGCACCCGGACATCTTCAACATCCTGCTGCAGGTGATGGACCACGGCACGCTCACCGACAACAACGGGCGCCAGACCGACTTCCGCAACGTCGTCATCATCATGACCACCAACGCCGGCGCCGAGACGCTGCAGCGCGCCAACATCGGCTTCAGCACCAGCAAGGAAGCGGGCGACGAGATGGCGGACATCAAGCGCATGTTCTCGCCGGAATTCCGCAATCGCCTGGATGCCACCATCTCCTTCAAGTCCCTCGACCACCAGGTCATCCTGCGGGTGGTGGACAAGTTCCTCATGCAGCTCGAAGCCCAGCTCCACGAAAAGAAGGTGGAAGCCATCTTCACCGACCGGCTGCGCAACTGGCTCGGAGAGAAGGGTTTTGACCCGCTCATGGGCGCGCGCCCCATGGCCCGGCTCATCCAGGACACCATCCGCAGCGCCCTGGCCGACGAGTTGCTGTTCGGCCGGCTCACCGCGGGGGGCAAGGTCACCATAGACGTGGATGAGGCGGGCGCGGTCAAACTGATGTTCGAAGTCAACCCGGCCGAGGTCACGCCGGCCTGATCGCCGGCAGGATCGTTCCGACGGCGGCGCAAGCCGCCGTTTCAATTTCCGGAGCACGCAAATGAATCTGCAAACCGCGGACCTTCTCGACCAGCATGAAGACGCCGCACGCAGCGGCGCCATCCGCGTTCTGGCGCCCATCCTGACGCACTTCGGCGGCAGGCGCCACTTCGCCGGCCCCATTGCGACCCTGCGCCTGTTCGAGGACAACTCCCTGGTGCGCAAGGCCCTGGAGACCCCCGGCAACGGGCGGGTGCTGGTCGTGGACGGTGCCGGCAGCCTGCGCTGCGCCCTGGTCGGCGACCAGCTTGCGCGGCTCGCCGTCACCCGCGCCTGGTCCGGGATCGTCGTCCATGGCTGCATCCGCGATTCCCACGCCATCGGCGCCATGGACATCGGCGTGATGGCGCTGGCCACCCACCCCCTCAAGAGCGTCAAGCGCGGCGCCGGCGAAGCGGACGTTCCCGTCGCCTTCGGCGGCGTCGTCTTCAACCCGGGCGAGTGGCTGTGCGCCGACCACGACGGCGTGATCGTCGCTCCCTCCCCTCTGGCGTAAGCGGCGCCGCGCGGGTTGGGGGCGATCCCTGCCCGCGCGCCAGGATCCCACCCCGCGCAACCCGGCCGTCCGTCCGGCGCATGACCGAAGCGCGCACCGATCTCGCACACTGCGTTCGGGCTTGAATTGATGCAGTGCACGATACGTCCATTTCGCAGATCTGCATGCCGTCTCACAATGCGGCACAACGTTCACAACACTATGTTTTATCACTTTAACTTTTTTCGTCTGTCTTATAGAAGACTACTTGTTGCAACGCACAAGCACTTCTATACTGAGTCCACACGCTAGGGGCCAGGCGAACCACCTGCTCCTTTCCCACGGGTAACGCTCTACCCCTTCGTTGCCCGGCAGGTTCGTCAGACCGGATCTCTGACCACCGTGCACCAAGGCGTGTCGCCCCTTCATCACAGGGGCGGTGAAGCGTTGCACTGCGCCGGTGAATCCGCGGGCCGTCCGCCGCGGGCTGGCGCAACCCCGACCCCAACAGAGAGAAACCTAACGTTCGAGGACTTCAGGCCATGAGCGACAACACTGAAGCAGCAAAGCTCGCCCGCGACTGGGCGGAAAACCCCCGCTGGAAGGGCGTCAAGCGCGGCTACAGCGCAGAGGACGTGGTGCGTCTGCGCGGCTCCCTACCCATCGAGTACACCCTGGCCCGCCGCGGCGCCGAAAAGCTGTGGGACCTGGTGAACAACGAGCCGTACGTGAACTGCCTCGGCGCGCTCACCGGCGGCCAGGCCATGCAGCAGGTGAAGGCCGGCATCAAGGCCATCTACCTGTCCGGCTGGCAGGTCGCCGCCGACAACAACTCCTACATGGCGATGTACCCGGACCAATCCCTGTACCCGGTCAACTCCGTGCCGCAAGTGGTGGAGCGTATCAACAACTCCTTCAAGCGCGCCGACGAGATTCAGTGGGCCAAGGGCGTGCGCCCGGGCGACCAAGGCTACATCGACTACTTCGCGCCCATCGTGGCCGACGCCGAAGCCGGTTTCGGCGGCGTGCTGAACGCCTTCGAACTGATGAAGTCCATGATCCGCGCCGGCGCCGGCGGCGTGCATTTCGAAGACCAGCTCGCCTCCGTCAAGAAGTGCGGCCACATGGGCGGCAAAGTGCTGGTGCCGACCCAGGAAGCGGTTCAGAAGCTGATCTCCGCCCGCCTGGCGGCCGACGTGCTGGGCGTGCCCTCCGTCATCCTGGCCCGTACCGACGCCGAAGCGGCCGACCTGCTGACCAGCGACTGCGACGCCAACGACAAGCCCTTCTGCACCGGCAGCCGCACCGCGGAGGGTTTCTACAAGACGAAGAAGGGCCTGGAGCAAGCCATCTCCCGCGGCCTGGCCTACGCCCCCTACGCCGACATGGTGTGGTGCGAAACCGGCACGCCGGACCTGGAGTTCGCCAGGCGCTTCGCCGAAGCCATCCGCGCCCGCTACCCGGATCAACTGCTGGCCTACAACTGCTCGCCCTCCTTCAACTGGAAGAAGAACCTGGACGACGCCACCATCGCCCGGTTCCAGCGCGAGCTGGGCGCCATGGGCTACAAGTACCAGTTCATCACCCTGGCCGGCATCCACAACATGTGGTACCACATGTTCGACCTGGCGCAGGACTACGCCCAGCGCGGCATGTCGGCCTACGTCGAGAAGGTGCAGGAGCCCGAGTTCGCCGCCCGCGAGCGCGGCTACACCTTCGTGTCGCACCAGCAGGAAGTGGGCACCGGCTACTTCGATGACGTCACCACGGTGATCCAGGGCGGCGCCTCCAGCGTCACGGCGCTCACCGGCTCCACGGAGGAAGAGCAGTTCCACTGACACGCGCCGCCGTCCCGCTGCGGCGGGACGGCCAAGCGTGCAGTCAAGACCGGCAGGCGTCGCGCCGCCGGTCTTTTTTCGTGCGTGGAAGTCCGATAGACTGGCCAGACCGCACCCGCTCTCGCCGCCGTCATGGGACTGCCCGCCGCAAGACCTGCCACCTACGAAGACCTCTTCGACCTGCCGGAGAACCTGGTGGGCGAGATCATCGGCGGGCGACTGGTGACGCATCCCCGACCGGCACCGAAGCATGCGCGTGCGTATTACACCCTCGGCTTCAAGGTCGGTGGTGCTTACGACGACGGGGTGAACGGCCCCGGCGGCTGGTGGATCCTGGACGAGCCCGAACTCCACCTGGCCCGCGACATCCTCGTCCCGGACCTGGCCGGCTGGCGCCGCGAACGCATGCCCAGGCTGCCGGAAACCGCCTGGTTCGAACTGCCGCCGGACTGGGTTTGCGAGATCCTCTCCCCTTCCACCGCCAAGGTGGATCGTGCCGAGAAGCTGCCCATCTACGCCGCCCACGGCGTACGCCACGCCTGGCTGGTGGACCCCGACCTGCGCACCCTGGAGGTGTTCGAAAACCACGACGGGCGCTGGCTGCTGCTGACCGTCCTGGAAAACGACGCCGCCGTCTCCCAGCCGCCTTTCGACGCCATCGCGTTCAGCCTTTCCGGCCTCTGGGCGGATTAGCCCGGATATCGGGCCGGCGGCCCGACCACCGAAGGGTCGCCTTTACCGCCCCCGCAGCGCCTGCGCCAGTTGCGACAGCGTGTCCGCCAGCAACCGCACGGTTTCCGGTTCCGGCAACGGAATCTTCAGGCTGTTGCCGCCCGTGGCCTCGTCGCGCACCACCCAGGGGTGAGCGCCTGCGCCAGCCCCGGGGGGCGCGGCGGCGGCCTTCAGCGCCTCGGCGAACTGGGCGCCGATCCCCAGCAAGGCCGCCCACGGGTCCGCACCGGCGGGCGCCGCCGCGGGCGGAGACGAGGCACCGGCCGCGGGGCCCACGGGCGCGGCCTCGCCGGCATCGGTGGCGCCGGCCGGTGGGATTTCGTCGGCCGCGCCATCCCCTTCGGCCGCGCCGGCCGTGACGGCTGAACGCGCCGTTCCGGCGGCCGCCACCGGCGCTTCCGCCGCGCCATTCGCGCAAACGTCCGGCACCTCCTGCGGCTCGGCAGCCTCTTCGCGCGCCCCCATCTCCTCCGCAGGCTCCACCGCGTCGGCCTCGCCCATGGCGCCCGTCACCTTCTCCACGTCCTTCATGAAGCGCGACAGGCGCGAGCCGCCCAACGAAATCTCCCCCTCGCCGCCGTCGAGGATGCCCGCCGACAGCGAACGCTTGAACGCCAGCACCGACAGCATCCCCTCCTCGATGGTGCCCTGGGAGACGAAATTCACGATCTGCACCGGCCGCTTCTGCCCCAGCCGGTGGATGCGCGCGATGCGCTGCTCGAGGATGGCCGGGTTCCACGGCAGGTCCATGTTGATGAGCGTGGAGGCGTGCTGCAGGTTCAGCCCGGTGCTCCCCGCGTCGGTGGAGAGGAAGACCCGGCAGTGCGGGTCATCACGGAAGCGATCCACCAGCGCCGGGCGCTGCTCGCTGGGCACGCCGCCGTGGAACAGCACGTGCCCCCAGCCCCGCGCCTTGAAGCGACGCACCAGAATCTCGTGGGTGCCCAGCCACTGGCTGAACACCACCGCCTTGGCATCCGGCTGCGCGAACAGCTCGTCGAACAGAGCCGCCAGCTCGTCGGCCTTGACGCCGTGGTCGCTCTCCTTGTCCAGCAGCCAGGTGCTGTTGCACGACATCCGCATGTTCTGCAGCGCGCAGGTGAGCATGCGCTGGTCCTTCTCCGACAGATAACCGGTCTTGCGCCAGCGCTTGGCGATGCGCGCCACGATGTCGCCGTTCTCCACGTGATGGCCCATCTGCGCCGCGGTCATGGGCACCAGCAGCGTCTGGTCGGTGCGGCTGGGCAGTTGCGTGAGCACCTCCGCCTTGCGCCGGCGGATCAGCACCGGCGCCAGGGTCTCGCCGATCTTCTCCAGTTCCCGGTAACCGACCACCCGCCCGTGGTCGTCGCGCATCTGGTGGGTATGCAGCAGCTTCCAGGTGGGTCCAAGGCGGTGCTGGTCCACGAACTGGACGATGGAGATCAGTTCCTCCAGCTTGTTCTCCAGCGGCGTGCCGGTGAGCACCACGGCGTAGGGGCTGTCGATGCGCTTCAACGCCCGGGCGGCGATGGTGTTCCAGTTCTTCACCCGCTGCGCCTCGTCCACGATCACCAGCTCCGGCCCCCAGTGGGCGATCAGGTCGAGGTCGGCCTTGAGCTTCTCGTAGTTGGTGATCTTGCAGAAATCCTCTTCGGCATACTCCTTCTGCCGCACCGCCCGCAGCCCGCCGATCACCCGCGCCTGGCGCCCGGAGAAGCGGGCGATCTCCCGCTGCCACTGGTACTTCAGCGACGTGGGGCACACCACCAGCACCCGCGTCACGCCGCACAGACGGGCCAGGATCTCCGCCGCCGCAATGGCCTGGATGGTCTTGCCCAGGCCCATCTCGTCGCCGATCAGGCAGCGCCCCGCCTGCACGGCAAACAGCGCCCCTTCCGCCTGGTAGGGGTAGAGGGGCACCTTCAGCAGCTTCGCCAGCCCCGGGTCCGCCGCCCCCTGCGGAAATTCCTTCGCCAGCGCGTGCTCCCGCGACTGGGCGTCGCGCACGCCCGCCACGAAGACAAGGGCATCGTCGTAGCAGCGCAGTTCGTGGCCGGTCTTCGCCACCGCCGTGGTAAAGCCCTGCAGCAGCCCGAAGCGCTGCGGCGGCAGGCGCCAGTCCTGCGCCTCGTCGAACAGCGCCCGCGCCGCCGCCAGCACCTGCGGCGGGCACTCGCTCCCGGACCGGAAATGCACGCCGCGCGCACCGCCGTAGCGCAGGTACAGCTCGGAAAACGGCGGCCGGTAGCCGCGACGCAACGCCGCCTGCGTGCCGCGCCGCCGCTCCAGCGCCCCCAGGGTGAATTCGATGTGCTTGCAGGTGCCCAGCTCGTTGGTGGCGAAGTCGGGACAACTGCAATAGTTTTCCCCCGGCCGGCGCCCGCGGATCGCCACCCGATAGGCGGTGCCCGCCGCCGGGTTGCCCACCCGGAACTCCGAGAACACCAGCTCCGAACCCAGGTTCTCCAGCCCGAAGACCTGCTCCCGCCCGTACTGCCGGCGCAGCACCCGCTGCCAGTCCTCCGGCGAGAGATGCTCGGGGGCGCGGGTGCGGGAGAGTTTCGGCGGTTTGGGGGCAGCGGACTTGCCGGATCGGGATCGGCCCGAAGCGCCCCCGGGCGCGCTGGACTTGGCGGTGGTCTTGGCGGCAGGCGGCATGGACGGCTCCGGAATCGATGCGGTGGCGGTGAAGCTGCGAATTATCCCGCGCCGGCACCGCGCCGTGGGGCGCAACAGTTGTTTTCCGATTCGCCGCGACGCTGCGCCGCACCATCTTGGCATGTGTGATGCATCTCACGAAACCACCCAGACAAAGGTTATCACTAGCAAGAAAGCCCTGAATCGAAAGGGATTGAGACATTGTGGCAACGGCCGTAGCCGTCTCTTGGATAACCTACGAAGTGGCGGCGGCGCCGCCCGTCGTTTATGGTGCTGCCATGAGCGATGCGGCCCGGACCCTGTACCTGGTGTGCTACGACGTGAGTTGCCCCAAGCGGCTGTACCGGGTGCATCGTTTCCTGCAGGGTTACAGGGTAGGCGGCCAGAAGTCGTTCTTCGAGTGCTGGCTGACGGCGGCCGAGTTGAAGCGCGTGCAGCGGGAACTGGAGGAACTGGTCGACCCTGTGGAAGACCGGGTGCACATCTTCCAGCTCGACCCGCGCATGAAGATGGAGTGCCTGGGGGTGGCGCAGCCGCCCGTGACGGGCGCGTTCATGGTGTTGTGAGGGGGAGCGATGACCAGTCTTTACGTGGATCGGCGCGGCACGACGCTCAAGGCGGACGGCGAGGCACTGGTGTTCTACGAGAACGATTCGCGGGTGGGCACCGTGCCGCTGGCGCCGCTCTCGCGAGTGTTTCTGCGCGGCGACGTGACGCTGTCTTCGAGCCTGCTGGGGAAGCTGGGCGAGCGCGGCATCGGCGTAGTGGTGCTATCCGGGCGCAAGGGCGAGCCCACCATGCTGCTCGGCCGCCCGCACAATGACGCCGCCCGGCGCGTGGCGCAGTACCGTCTGAGCCTGGACGCGGATTTCTGCCTGCGTTTCTCCCGCGCCGTGGTGGAAGCCAAGCTGCGCGCCCAGCGCACGATCATCGAGGAGCGTCGCGACGAGGACCTGCGCTGGCGCTATCCGCTCACGGTGTGCCTGCGTCGGCTCGACGCCTTCATCGCCCAGGTGGATGCACAGGGCTCGCCGGCGTCGCTGCGCGGGCTGGAAGGTGCTGCGGCCGCGGCCTATTTCGGCGGCCTGGCGGAGCTGCTGCCGGAACGCCTGCATTTTTCCGGGCGCAACCGCCGTCCGCCGCGCGACCCCTTCAACGCCGTGCTGTCGCTGGGCTACACCCTGCTGCACAGCGAGGCGGTGATCGCCCTGTATGGCGCCGGCCTGGACCCCTTCGTGGGCTTCTACCACGCGCTCGATTTCGGGCGCGAGTCGCTGGCCTGCGACATCGTAGAGCCGCTGCGCCCGGAGGTGGATCGCTTCTGCGTGGCGCTGTTCCGCCGCGAGGCGCTGCGCCCGGAGGATTTCAGCCACGCCGACGGCGCCTGCCTGCTGGGCAAGGCCGGCCGGGCGCGTTTCTACGGCGAGTGGGAAAACCTGGCGGAGCGCCTGCGCAAGGGGCTGGCAGAGTCGATTACCGACGTGTCGGGCACCATCGGCGCCGTGGCGACTAGCCGCCGGAGCGCTGCCGACGGCGGCGCGGAGGAGGAATTCGACGGCGCGGAGCAGCCATGACCGGGCGCGCCTTCGTCATCGGCTACGACATCACCGATCCAGGCCGCCTGCAGCGGGTGTACCGGGCGGTGTGCCGCCATGCCATGCCGCTGGAGTACAGCGTATTTCTGCTGGTCGGCTCCGAGGCGGACAAGACCACCTGCCTGGAGGCCATGGAAGGGCTGATCGACCGCCGCAGCGACGACGTGCGCTGCTACCCCCTGCCGGCCCGCGGCTTCCAGGGCCGCATCGGCCGGGCGAGCCTGCCGGCGGGAATCACTTGGACCGGGTTGCCGGCGGCGCTGGCATGAGCACCTGGTTCGTGTCGCGCCACCCGGGGGCGGTGGAATGGGCCCGTCGCCGGGGGCTGGTGGTGGATCGGTGGATGGCGCACCTGGACCTGGAGGAGGTCGCCGCCGGTGACGTGGTGATCGGCACCCTGCCGATACAGATCGCCGCCGGGGTATGCTCGCGGGGCGGACGCTACCTGCACCTGCGCCTCGACCTGCCCGCCCACCAGCGCGGGCGGGAATTGAGCGCGGACGAGCTGGAGGCGGCGGGCGCGGAGCTGGAGGAGTACATCGTGCACACCAGGGGGAAGAATCCATGAACCGGTTCAACACACATCTTTGCCTGGTGTCCGCCCAGGCTACGCCGAATCTGGCGCCCGCGCTCGATCCGGATTTCGCGCCGCAGCGGGTGGTGCTGGCCGTCAGCCATGACATGCAACGGCAGGCGCAGTGGCTGGCGGCAGTACTGAAGCGCCACCAGATCCGCGTCGAGACCCTGGACATCGCCGACCCTTACGACTTCGCGGCGTGCTGGGAGTGTTTCGCCAACTGGATGGGCGGCCAGGACCGCGACGTGGCCCTGAACGTCACCGGCGGCACCAAGGTCATGGCCATGGCGGCGCAGGACGTTTTCCGCAACGACGACGAGCGTCCGGTGTTCTACATCAACATCGAGAATGACCAGGTGGTGCGCATTGACCGGAGGGATGCGGGATTCGTGCTGCCCACCAAGGTCCGCCTGCGCGAGTATCTGGAGGCGCACGGCTACGGCCTGCCCGGCAAACCCCACAAGCCGGAACTGCCCGCGAGCCGGCGCGAACTGGTGCAGCGTCTGGCGTATGAAAGCGAACGGCTCGGGCGAGCGCTCGGCCGCCTGAACTGGCTGGCCAAGGAAGCGCAACGGAACCTGACCACCCCTGAACTCGACCCCGACGATCAGGACAGCCGGACACTCGACGAGTTGATCTCGGTCTTTTCGGCGGAAGGGTTGATGGCGCAGAAGGGCAAGCGCCTGTCGTTCCCTGACGACGAAGCCCGCAGGTTCGTCAACGGCGGCTGGCTGGAGATGCTGGTGTACCACTGCCTGGCGCAGCTTTCGCCGGAACTGGGGCTGGCGGATTACGCCACCAGCCTGGAGGTGCTCGCCCCCGACGGCAAGACGCGCAACGAGATCGACGCAGCGTGCCTGCACCGCAACACGCTGTACCTCGTCGAATGCAAGTCAGCCAACCTCGCCGCCAGCGGCAGGACCGGGGGCGAAAGCGGCGCCGAGGCGCTCTACAAGCTGGACACCCTGCGCAAGATGGGCGGGCTGCGCACCAAGGCGATGCTGGTGGATTTCCGCGGCAGCCTGACCGAACACGACCGGCGCCGCGCAGCCCAGATGGGGCTGCGGATCGTGGCCGGCCGCCAGTTGCGCGATGTGCAGGGCGAGTTGCGGAGATGGCTCAGTGGCACCCCATGACTTCCCCCGCCGCGCGTTGCTGGCCGTCACCGGCCTCACGCCGCAGGTGGTCACCGAGACGCTCTACGCCATGTGCGTGACCGGCGACCCGCCCTTCGTGCCCACGGAGGTCCATCTTGTCACAACGGCGGAAGGCGCGGAGCAGGCGCGCCTGGCGCTGCTGGACGCCGAGAGCGGGCAGTTCCATGCCTTCTGCCGCGACTATGGTCTGGACGCGGCCATCGACTTCCCCGCCGCCAACATCCATGTCATTCCAGACGCCTCCGGTGCGCCGCTGGAGGACATCCGCACCCCGGAGGACAACACCCTGGCGGCCGACTGCCTGCTGGGCCACGTGCGCAGCCTGTGCGACGACCCGCAGGCGGCGGTGCATGTGTCCATCGCCGGCGGGCGCAAGACCATGGGCTTCTTCGTCGGCTACGCGCTATCGCTGTTCGGCCGGCCGCAGGACCGGCTCTCCCACGTGCTGGTAAATGCACCGTTCGAGTCCACGCGCATGTTCTACTTCCCGCCGGCCCGGCCCCGGGTGCTTCACCTGGAGAAGAACCGCTCGATCCACACCGCCGACGCCCGCGTGATGCTGGCCGAGATCCCCTTCGTGCGCCTGCGCGAAGACCTGCCGCGCGACGCCCTGCGCCACCCCACCCCGTTCGCGACGCTGGTGGCCGCAACCCAGCAGCACCGCGAACCCAGCCTGCGCTTCGAGCCCGGCCAGTTGGCCGCTATCTGCGGCGGGCATGCCATCAAGCTGTCGCCGGCGCTGTTCGCCTTCTACTGGTGGTTGGCCAGGCTGCGGGTACGCGGTGACGGCGAGGGTGGTTTCATCGCCATCCGGCAGCAAAGTCCGGATGAATATCTTCAGCTTTACGAACGCCTGGTCGGCCGCACCCACGACAGCCTGGCTACCCTGCGCGCCACCCTCAAGGGCGGCTTCTATGGCGCGTTCTTCCAGGAAAAGCGGGCGAAGATCAACGGCTTGCTGAAGGGTGCCCTGTCCCTGGGTGCCGAACCCTATCGGGTGCAAAGCGCCGGAGTGAGAAATCACATGCGCTATGGCCTTGCGCTGGAGCCACGGCATGTCGAGCTGCGGGAATACGGCACCGCGGCAGGGATCGCCCGGTCAGCCTGACACGTCCCGGCAGATCGGCCGCTTGATCGCCCCGCCCGATTCGCCCAAACTTGGCATCAGGCTCCGCCCGCTGGAGAAGACCATGTCCCTGCCCGAAATCCTCGAACGCTCGCCCCGCCTCGCCCTCTACCTGGCCGACATCCAGGCCGTGCTGGCGCTGGAGGCGCAGGCGCGGCAACGCTACCTTGACGAGACGGGTGACGACGTCAAGGCCGAATTCATCAATGGAGAAGTGGTGATGAACCCACCCGCCCGCCTTGAGCACGTGGAGTGCGAGAAGCTGCTGCTCAAGCTCCTGGACACATTCGCTTCCCGCCATCGCTGCGGCTACGTGGGCCACGAGAAACTCACCGTGTCCCTGACCAGAAACGACTACGAACCCGACATAGCCTTCTGGAGTACCGGGAAATCGGCCGGGTTCAAACCCGACCAGGTGCGCTTTCCGGCGCCGGACTTCATCGTCGAGATCCTTTCCCCCGCCACCGAGGCGCGCGAGCGCGGGGTGAAGATGGACGATTACGCCGCCCACGGCGTGGCGGAGTATTGGCTGGTTGATCCGGCCCGCCGTGTGCTGGAGCAGTATCTGCTTGCCGGCGACCGCTATGAGCTGGCGCTCAAGTCGGGATCGGGGGAGGCGGTGGCACAGGCGATACCGGGGTTTCGGGTGCCCATCGCGGCGCTGTTCGATGTCGAAGAGAATCTCGCCGCCCTGCGGCGCATCCTGGCCTGAGCAAGCAGAACTCGCACCGCGTCCGCCCATCCTCCCCCGGCACGCGGCAAGTGCCCCGCCGGAACCCGACGGCATGGCGCCCTGTCTGACGCGCGTGCCCTCCCGTCCCACGACCCTGCCATGAACCCGAGAATTCCCGAGCGCCTGCGATCCCGCGCCATCGTCACGGCCGGGGTGACCGTGGCGACCGTCGCCGTCGGCGCCGCGCTGGTGCTGGTGGCTGCGCTCATCCAGGATTCCACGGCCCGCGCCGCCGAACGCGCCTGTCTCTCCCCGTCGGCATGGCATGCGCTGACCGACGGCGCGCCCCAGGTGAGGCCGGCATCCCAGCTTGTCGCAGCCGCCCTGCGCAGCCGCGTCGTCCTGTTGGGCGAGCAGCACGACAACGCCGACCACCACCGCTGGCAGCTTGGCGCCCTCACCCTGCTGCACGCCGCCGAGCCGGACATGGCCATCGGCTTCGAGATGTTCCCGCGCAGCAAGCAGCCGGTGCTGGAGCGCTGGGTGCGCGGCCAACTGGGCGAGGCGCAGTTCCTGAAGGAGGTGGAATGGGGCCGGGTGTGGCGCTACGATCCCGGGCTGTACATGCCGCTGTTCCAGTTCGCACGCATGCACCGCATCCCCATGATCGCCCTCAATGCCGACCGGGACGCAGCCGACCAGCCCATTGCCGACGGCATCGGCAGGCCGGCCGCGGCCTCGCCCGCCTATCGGAAGGAACTGAAGTCCGCCTACGCCTTGCATCCGAAGCGCCCGGGTGTGTCCGAGGATGAGGCTTTCCGCCGCTTCGTGGATACCCAGTTGCTGTGGGACCGGGCCATGGCCGAAGGGCTGGCCGGAGCCGCCGGCAAGCACAAGCTGGTGGTGGGCGTCATGGGCGGCGGCCACGTGCGCGACCGCCACGGCGTACCCCGCCAGCTCGCCGACCTGGGTGCGGGCACGGCGGCGGTGTGGTTGCCGGTGGCGGCCAACAGCGACTGCAATCAATTGCCGGCGGCCATGGCGGATGCGGTGTTCGCCCTGCCCGCCTCGCCGGACGTGGTGGTCGATGCCCCGCCGCGCAAGCCGCGCCTGGGCGTGATCATCGCCCTGTCGGGCGCCGCCGCCGGCGCCACCATCGAGAACGTGAGCGCGGGCAGCGTGGCGGAAGCAGCCGGAATCCGCTCCGGCGACCGGGTGGTGACGGCCGCCGGCCAGCCGGTGCGCCACGGCGCCGACCTCATCGCCGCGGTCGGACGCCAGCCCGATGGCACCTGGCTGCCCCTGGAAATCGAGCGCGGAGCCGAGCGCCTGGCCCTGGTGGCGCGATTCCCCCCCGTGCCGGAAACCAGGTGATCCGCCGCATCGGCAGCATCGCCGCCCTGGCGCTGGCGGCCGCCGCGCCCGCCGCCGCGGCGCATCTCGATCTGCGCGCCCATGTTGATCCCGTCGCGCGCACGCTTTCGGCATCCGCCGAGGTGCGCCTGGAAAGCGGCGAAACCCTGGACCTGCGCCTGGCCGAAGGCTTGCGTATCGACGCCGTCGAACTGGACGGCAAGCCCGCGCGGCGACTCTTCCAGCGGCAGCTCGCCGCGCCGCGGGACGGCAAGACGCACCGCGCTAGCTTGCGCTGGTCCGGTCGCCTGGCGCCCCTGGACAGCGGCATGGACCACCGCGACGTGCTCGGACCCCTGCCGCCCATGTCCGGCGAGGCCGGGGCGTTGCTGCTCTCCGGCAGCGGCTGGGCGCCGCAGCCGCTGGGAGCCTTCTCGTTCACCCTGGAGGTGACGCACCCGGCGACCTGGCGCGCCGTGGCCCCCGGCGGTGCCGGCCGGGAGCGGGACGCGGCGGGGGAGCGCGTCACCCGCTTCGAGTTCCCCGATGCGTCCGAGGGCATCGATCTGGCGCTGGGCGCCTGGGAACTGAAGGAACGCGCGGTGGCGCTGCCGGGCGGGCGCAGCGTGAGCCTGCGCACCTACCTCGGCGCCGCCAACGCCGCCCTGGCGGAGCGCTACCTGGAAGCGGGCGAGCGCCATCTGCGCCGCTACGACAGCCTCATCGGCCCCTACCCCTACCCGGCCTTCGCCGTGGCCGAGAGTCCGCTGCCCACCGGCTTCGGCATGGCCGGATTCACCCTGCTGGGCGCCACCGTGCTGCGCCTGCCCTTCATCCCCGAGACCTCCCTGCCCCACGAGATCCTGCACTGCTGGTGGGGCAACGGGGTGTATGTGGACGGACGCCGCGGCAACTGGTCCGAGGGCCTGACCACCCTGCTCGCCGACCACGATCTGAAGGAGGAACGCGCCCCCCGCGAGGCCGCCGCCATGCGCCTGGGCTGGCTGCGGGACTACGCCGCCCTGCCCCCCGGCGCCGAACAGCCGCTGGCCGCCTTTCGCGCGCGCCACGGCGGCGCCACCTCGGTCATCGGCTACGGCAAGAGCGCCATGCTGTTCCTGATGCTGCGCGACGAACTGGGCCGGGACACCTTCAACGCCGGGCTGCGGCGCTTGTGGCAGGCGCAGCGCTTCCGCGCCGCCGGGTTCGACGAGGTGCGCGCAGCCTTCGAGCAGGCGGCAGGCCGCCCGTTGGCGGGCTTCTTCGCCCAATGGACGCAACGCACCGGCGTCGCCGACCTGGCGCTGGCCGATGCGCGAGCGAACGGCGGCCGATTGGAACTGCGCGTCGCCCAGGGCGGAGAGCCCCTCGCCCTGACACTGCCGCTGCGCCTGCGCGATGCCGGCGGCCGCGAGTTCGACCTGCGGGCGAAGCTCGCGGGGAGTACGGAGACGCTGCGCCTGCCCCTGCCCCCAGGCCACCACGGCGGCGGCACGGTGACGCCGGACCCGGAATTCCGCCTGTGGCGCCGGCTGGCCCCCGGCGAGGCACCGCCCATCCTGCGCGAAGCCCTCTACGCCGCCCGCGCCGGCCTGCTGGCGCTGGGCGAGGAAGACTGGCGCGCCGCCGCCCACGGCTTCGCCCGCAAGGCCGTCGAAGGCCAGGTGGAAGCGCTGGCGGACGCCCGTACCGCCGCCCAGCCCGGCCGCGCCCTGTTGCTCATCGGCCCCGCCGCCGCCGTGACGCAGACGCTGCGGGATCTGGGGGTGCCGCCGCCGGCGGATCTTGCCGCCGGCCCGGCCCAGGCCTGGTCGGCGCGCCGCGCCGGCCAGCCGCTGCTGGTGATGTCGGCCGAATCGCCCCAGGCGCTGGAGCAGTTGGGGCGGCGCCTCCCCCACGTGGGGGGAAGCTCGTGGGTGGTGCAGGGACATGACGGCGCGCTCAAGCGCGGCACCTGGCCTGCCAGCACGCCCGCCACGCCGCTGCGCGCCTCGCCCTGACCGGCCGGGCTTCGGTACCACCCCGGATGGTGAAACCGCGCCTCTGCGGGAGCGTGCTTGCCCGCGATTGCGGCGGCTCGTATCGCGGGCAAGGCCGCTCCCACTCCACCCGGTACAAGCAGTTTCGCGCCAACAGGCAGGGGCTCCGCTCGGGGGTTCAGCCTCACTCCTCCTGCAAGCCGATGACGGGTATTTCCGGCAACGTCACGCCGAAGGCCCCGGATATCTCCTCCACCGTGCCCGCCGCCCGGGCGTCGTACCCCGGCAGCCGCATCACCGTCTCGCGCAACGCCGGATCGGCCAGCGCCGCCAGCAGCGCGCGCATCTCCGGGCGCTCAAGGGTCTCGGCGTTGCAGGCGAAGTAATAGTGCTCGCGCAAGACGGGGATGAATTCCAGCCGGTACTGCGCCGCCGCGGCGCGGATGCCCATGCCGGCATCGGCGAGGCCCGTGGCCACCAGGGCCGCCACGGACAGATGGCTGACTTCCTCGGTGTCGTAGCCGTGCACCCGCCGCGGCGAAATGCCATGGCTGCGCAGCAGCGTATCCACGTGGATGCGCGTGCCCGAGCCCCGCTGGCGATTGACGAAGCTCACGTCCGGGCGCGCCAGATCCTCGATACCGCGGATGCACCGGGGGTTGCCCGGCGCCACCATCAGCCCCTGCTCCCGGCTGACGAAGCGGATGAGCCGCTGGGTTGCGGGACGCAGATGGCGCATCAGGGCCGCGGGCAACGCACCACCGTGATTCGCCTGCGCGACGTGGAATCCCGCCAGATCCACCCGGTTGCGCGCCAGCGCCGCCAGGCTGGGGACGCTGCCGCTGAACTGCACCTCGAGGCTGACCTGGTGTTGCTGGCGCAGGAAATCCCGCAGCCCGGCCAGGGCCAGGTCGTGGCTGGCGTGCACCAGCAGGCGCGTCGTGGCGGTGGCAAAGACGCGCGCGAACTCCTGTCCCAGTTCCGTCGTCGCCTCCGCGATGGGGCCGCACAGGCGCTCCCGTGCCCGGGCGTCAGCCCACAGCAGTTTCTCGCCCAGGGGCGCCAGCCGCGTGCCGCGCCCGCGCTCCGGCACCGCCAGCGGCTCGCCCAGGCACTCCTGCCACTTGACGATCAGGCCCCAGGCATGGCGATAGGAAAGACCCGTCTTGCGCGCGGCATCCGCCAGGGAACCGCCGTCCGCGATGCCCGCCAGCAGTCGCAGCAGCCCCGGCTCGAGCGCCCCGCACGGCAGGTGCAGGGTGTAGTCAAGCCGCACTTCGACCTTTGTTGCCGGTGTCGATTTCATGGTTTCGCTCCACCACCAGGCACACCTGCCTGACCCGATTCGAGGGTAGCACACAGGCAAACGGCCGCCGCCCACACGTCAAGGCTCGCCAGGCAATGCCGGCGCGGGGGTTCGTCCCCCGGCCGCCCAATATCCGGGGCTGCCGTAGCTGTGCTTGAGCAGATCGATGAACAGCCGCACCCGCAGGGGCAGGTGCCGGCGCTGGGCAAAGACGGCGTAGATGCCCATGGGCGCGGCGGCGTGGGCGTCCAGCACCGAAACGAGCCGCCCCGCCGCCAGGTCTTCGCCCACCTCCCACATGGAACGCCACGCCAGCCCGCGGCCGGCCAGCGCCCATTCCCGCAGCACGGCGCCGTCGTTGCATTCCAGCGCGCCGGACACGCGCACGGTGAGCGGCACGCCGTCCTGCATCAGCACCCAGCCGCGCTGCTGAGAGAGGGACAGGCAGTCGTGGCGCGCCAGGTCCTCCGGCGTTTGGGGAACCCCACGGCGTGCCAGGTATTGCGGGCTGGCCACCACGGCGCGGCGCATCTCGCCCAGGCGCAGGCTCACCAGGCTGGAATCCGCCAGTTCGCCGATGCGCACCGCGCAGTCCACGCCTTCATTGACCAGGTCCACCAGCCGATCGGACAGGTCCAGGCTCACCGTGACTTCCGGGTGGGCGTCGAGAAAACGCATCAGCAGCGGCGCCACGTGCAGGCGTCCGAAGCCCGCCGGCGCCGAGATGCGGATATGGCCGGCCGCCTTGACGCCGCCCAGGGAGACGGAGGCCTCAGCGTTGGCCAGGTCGCGGAGGATGCGCTGGCAGTCCTCCAGGAAGGCCTGGCCTTCGAAGGTGAGCGACAGGCGGCGCGTGGTGCGCACCAGCAGGCGCACGCCCAGGCGCTCTTCCAGCGCGTCCAGGCGCCGCGCCATGACGGCGGGGGTGACGCCCTCGGCGCGGGCGGCGGCGGACAGGCTGCCGCGGGAGGCGGTGGCGACGAAGGCGGTGATCTGCTTGAAGTGGTCCATCTTTGTCTGGATGTAAAAGATGATTTGCCGAATCGCGCTATTTTCGTTCATCGGCGCTGGCAATACACTGCAAGCATCACCCTTTCGAACAGGAGGCGATCATGTCCCCCATCCGCGCCGTCGCTTTCGACGCCTACGGCACCCTGTTCGACGTCTATTCCGTGGCCGCGCTGGCCGAGCAGCTCTTTCCCGGCAAGGGCGGCGAACTGGCGGCGCTGTGGCGCCAGAAGCAGATCGAATACACCTGGCTGCGCACGCTCTCCGACCGCTACAAGCCCTTCTGGGATCTGACCCGCGATGCGCTGGAATTCTCCGGCCGGCGCCTCGGCCTGCCCCTGGACGCCGCCACCGCGGACCGTCTGATGAACCAGTACGCCTGCCTCTCCCCCTTCCCGGAAAACCTCGGCGCACTGCGCGAGTTGAAGGCGCTGGGCGTGCCCCTGGCCATCCTCTCCAACGGCAATCCGCCCATGCTGGAGGTGGCGGTGAAGAGCGCCGGCATGGACGGCCTGTTCGACCACCTGATTTCGGCCGATGCGGTGCGCCGCTACAAGACCACAGCCGAGGTCTACCAGCTTGGCCCGGAGACCTTCGGCCTGCCGGCGCGGGAAATCCTGTTCGTGTCGTCCAACGGCTGGGACGCGGCGGGGGCGACCTGGTTCGGCTACACCACGTTCTGGATCAACCGCGCGCGCCAGCCCGAGGAGGTGCTGGACGCGAGCCCGTCGCGGGTCGGCCACAGCCTCGTGGAGGTGGTGGAGTTCGTGCGCGAATTCCGCGCCGCGGGATGAATGGCCGATGGACGCCGCCCAGGCAATGCTCATTGGTGTGGCGGCACGCTGTTCCGGTTGCCGGTGACCATCTACGGCGGCTACCGGCATGTCGTGGCGCCACGCCGCGTGCCGGCCCCGCCTGGCGGCGGCGGTTCATCATCGCCGTGGGCAGCGTGCTGACCCTCTACTATTTCTTCAAGACCTACTGATTCGACAAGGAGAAGACATGAATCTCAACCTCCCCGACGGCGTGCAGATCAACGCCCCCATCCATCCCCGTTTCGACGAAATTCTCACCCACGACGCGCTGGCACTCGTGGCCAAGCTGCACCGCGCCTTCAACGGCCGCCGCCAGGAACTGCTCCAGGCCCGCGTCGCCCGCCAGGCGCGCATCGACGCCGGCGAGATGCCCGACTTCCTGCCGGAGACGAAGCACATCCGCGAAGGCGACTGGAAGGTCGCCCCGGTGCCGCCGGCCCTGCATTGCCGCCGCGTGGAAATCACCGGCCCGGTGGAAGCGAAGATGATCATCAACGCCTACAACTCGGGCGCCGACAGCTACATGACCGACTTCGAGGATTCCAACAGCCCCAACTGGTTCAACCTGGATGGTCAGCGTGTCTCCGGCGGCATCTTCGACTTCGCGCTGGTGTTCTTCCACAACGCTAGGGAGCAGATCGCGCGCGGCGCCGGCCCGTTCTACTACCTGCCGAAGATGGAAAGCCATCTGGAAGCGCGCCTGTGGAACGACATCTTCGTCATGGCGCAGGAGCACATCGGCCTGCCCCAGGGCACCATCAAGGCCACCGTGCTGGTGGAGACCATCCTCGCCACCTTCGAGATGGAAGAGATCCTCTATGAACTGCGCGAACACAGCGCAGGGCTGAACGCCGGGCGCTGGGACTACATCTTCTCCTGCATCAAGAAGTTCAAGAAGAACCAGGATTTCTGCCTGGCCAACCGCGGCGCCATCACCATGGAGGTGCCGTTCATGCGCAGCTACGCGCTGGCGCTGGTGCAGGCCTGCCACAAGCGCGGCGCCCCGGCCATGGGCGGCATGAGCGCGCTGATCCCGATCAAGAACGATCCGGTGGCCAACGAAAAGGCGCTGGCCGGCATCCGCCACGACAAAACCCGCGACGCCGTTGATGGCTACGACGGCGGCTGGGTGGCCCATCCGGGCCTGGTGCCCATCGCCATGGAGGAGTTCGTCAAGGTGCTGGGCGACAAGCCCAACCAGTTCGGCAAACGGGTGGAAGGCAGCTTCGGCCCGAAGGACTGGCTCAACTTCCAGCCCGAGCAGCCCATCACCGAAGCCGGCCTGCGCAACAACATCAACGTCGGCATTCACTATCTGGGTTCGTGGCTCGCCGGCAATGGCTGCGTGCCGATTCACAACCTGATGGAGGATGCGGCCACGGCCGAGATCTCGCGCTCGCAGGTGTGGCAGTGGGTGGTGTCGCCCAAGGGCGTGCTGGATGACGGCCGCAAGGTGACCGTCGAGATGGTGCGCGGCATGATCCCGGAGGAACTGGCGAAGGTGAAGGCCACCGTCACCGCCCAGGGCGAGAAGACGGAAACCTACGATCAGGCGGCGGTGATTTTCGGGGCGCTACTGCAAACTGCGCTCTGAAGAAGACGGCGCCGGGGTAATCCGGCGCCGTACTCCTGCCGATCCTCACTCACTCGAAAGTTTCACAAAGTTGATTCGCTCACGCTTAACAATTTCATAAACTCTATTCTCACGGCCCTCTACAGCTTGGTGCATCGCATCGAGAATCATCTTCGTGGGACGTTCAAAGGTAACCGGGTAGTATTCGTCGCACTCATCGACAAACCCCACCTCAACCAACTGGCCTCCGCACGCATTGGATCTACCGCTAAAGACGCGTACGTATTGAGTACAGTTGGCCGATCCACAACAGTTCACCTGAACGCTTCCCGAGTCGTTGATATCCTGTATGCGTGCATCCCCGAAACGCTTCGATGTGCCGCACCACTTCCCGTCAAGCACAAATCGCTTCATTGTAGATGGATTTGAAGGAGCAAGCTCAATCGAGATAACCTGCCCCGCGCGATGAGCTATACGCACATTTGCGTCAGCTGTCCGAAACAGAGCAGTTCCATCTTCCCGTTCGAATGGCGCGCCTAGTGTCTGCTCAATGTATTGCAGGACGGGCTCAATAATCAAGTGCAACACCCTACGTTTGGAAGGGGAGCGAGTTCTTCGTCGACATACGATTTGAGGCGATCAGAATCCATTGTGACGACACATACTAGTTTACTGCACAGCAGCCCGACGCTGCCCCATCCAAGCAATATGAATTGACCGACCAGTAAGTTCTCACTTCTGCCGCCGCGATCTATTCTCAAAAATCAGGAACGGGTTAAAGTCAGTATCCCTATCGAAGTAATCCACACCTTCTGCTTTTTTCAAGAAACGAACCACCGCGTACGTGAAAGGCGTCATCAAAGCCTCAACGCATGTTTTTACCAGCCAACCCACCATAACAGCTGAAACCAAAACGTCTGTTGGCAACACACCGCCCAGCGCGACGACATAAAAAACAACTGTGTTAATTCCCTGCCCAACAATCGTCGACCCGATCGTGCGTGTCCATAAATACTTTCCATTCGTCCATAACTTCATTCTGGCCAACACATAGTTATTTGATATGTCGCCCAAGAACACCGCGAGCCAGCCTCCAAGCAAAATCCTGGGGACTGTCCCGAAAACTTTTGCATACGCATCATTATCCTGAAAAAAGGGCGCTGGGGGAATTACTACAATCAATTGGTAAACGACCCCCGCAGTAATAGAGGCAAACATGGTATACCAAAGCACTGTCCTCGCCCGCCCGTATCCATAGACCTCAGTCAACACATCGGAGATGATGTACGTAACTGGGAAATACAGGACTGTAACCGAAACACCAACGCCAAGGACAGATATGATCTTTCCAGCAGAAACATCCGAGATCAGCTGGAACGCTATATTTAGCGCGGTAAAGAGCCCAAGGTATCTCGCGCCGCCGACCAATGAGTTCGAAAAAGAAGGCATTTTGTCTTTCTCCTGTAATACCTACCCAAATTTATCCGCCTGAGGTGGCAATTCAGACTGAAGCTCATATTCCGGACGACCTACAGGAATAAGAATCGCTTGCGGAGCACCGTTTTGAATTGCAAGAAGCAAAGACTCTGCGTCGTGCGGACTAACCAATTCATAGTTTTGTGCTATCCCTTCTTGCTTTTGATCACCCCGAAGAGCAATCACCTTTACCGGCTCTTCGTCAACCGGCCGATATTCGTAGAACACATATGGATATTCGGTCCAATTATAGGTCAAGCGGCTAATAGATACTAGATCTTCCGCGCCCTTTTCTGCTCCCAACTGCATTCTAACCATATCAGCCATCGCGCGAAATATGATGTAGTAGCCATTAAGTTCCCGCTCCGCGTGGAATTTAGAGATTAGAAACTGATAGCGTGCCCCCCTTCGGAAATTATTCTCCACGGCTTTCGCCAACGTGCCCAAGGGACTTTCTACGAAATGGCATACAACGAGAACTCGTATCAGCCCTGGAAGCGTCATCTCAAGATTGGCAAACTCCTCAAATGTGAGAGTTGCCTGCCGCTTAGGCCCTCCATCCTCCTCCGAACGGAGCGATGCAAGGTTGTGCAGACAAAGATCATCACGTTCGTGGAGCCCGCTTCGCGCTTGTTGTACCAATGGGTACGTCAGTCTATCTATATCAATCCCTGGATAAACCCCTCCCAGGCGTACAAGGCGGGCCGCCCATATACGAAGTATTCTGCGTAGCGCTACGCGATCTTCCAAGACGTTGGCACCTCGTGCCAGCGATACCCCCTCATTAATGAAATCCAGAATTATGGTTGGAGTTACGTCGTCCACCTCTACGACCCGTCGCTCCAGCTCAATATTCCCCTCTCGGAAGCGCTCGAATGCGTCACAGCTAATGCGACGGACCATTGGAAACCTCTTATCTCAGCGCTACCGTCAGATCGACAAGCTTTCTACTAAGGAAGTCAGCCTCTTTCAGAATGCGTATATCTGCCATTTCCAAGAGCTCCTTTACTCTACTCGCAAACCTGTCGAATTCGTCTACAAGAGGCTTAATATCGTGTAGCCCATTGGAATCAAGGCTTGAAAAATACTGATCAATCGATCCTCTCATTTCGATGAGCCTAATAGCCCAATCTGGACCGCTCAGCGGGCCGCCATTCGCGTCCAATACGAGAGGTGAGAGCTCTATGAATTTGAGCCCCGTGGCACGCGAAAAAAGGATTGGCAGCGCACTCTTCTTGATAGTCTGCCAACTTCTTCTAACTTCTGGTAGCTCATATTGATGTGGGACAAAACGCGACGATGCGATCGACTTGTCGTAGGCGATCCGAATGCCCTCCAGTTCACTATCTAAATAGTGCAGAGCATCGTGGATTTCTTTTGCCTCTCTTAGGGAGTGTTGCACCGAAGCCAAGTTTCTGATCTCGGTCTTCAAGTCGTCAAGACAATCCAATGCCTGCTTCTTATCGGGAGTCTTTTCGGTGCTTAAGAGGGAGTGTAACTCGCGGATAGCGCCAGGGATTGCGGCAATAGCTTGCACAACTGAGGCTGCTAGCATCGGTCCATCGAACGCCATATTTGTTCCCCCTTTTGATGGACAAACCAACAGCCACGGACGGCCCCGCAAAAAAAGAGCCCACCCCCTTAATGGTTGAAAGCTACGCTCGAACAATGCCTGTGTCAAGTTGCCAATCGGCTGCGAAAGTCGTCACGCAGACGAAGCCACCCCGTCATTTTCGAGATGGAGGAGATCCTCTACGAACTGCGCGAGCACAGCGCGGGGCTCAATGCCGGGCGCTTGGACTACATCTTCTCCTGCATCAAGAAGTTCAAGAAGAACAAGGATTTCTGCCTCGCCAACCGCGGTGCCACCATGGAAGTGCCCTTTATGCGCAGCTACGCCCTGGCGCTGGTGCAGGCCTGCCACAAGCGCGGGGCGCCTGCCATGGGCGGCATGAGCGCGCTGATTCCGATCAAGAACGATCCGGTGGCCAACGAGAAGGCGCTGGCCGGCATCCGCCACGGCAAGACGCGCGACGCCAACGACGGCTACGACGGTGGCTGGGTGGCCCATCCGGGCCTGGTGCCCATCGCCATGGAGGAGCTCGTCAAGGTGCTGGGAAGTGGGGAAAATGCGCGGCCCAACCAGTTCGGCAAGCCCGTGGAAGGCACGTTCGGCCCGAAGGACTGGCTCAACTTCCAGCCCGAGCAGCCCATCACCGAGGCGGGACTGAGGAACAACATCAACGTCGGCATCCACTACCTGGGTTCATGGCTCGCCGGCAACGGCTGCGTGCCGATTCACAACCTGATGGAAGATGCGGCGACGGCAGAGATTTCCCGCTCGCAGGTGTGGCAGTGGGTGGTCAGCCCGAAGGGCGTGCTGGATGACGGCCGCAAGGTGACCGTCGAGATGGTGCGCGGCATGATCCCGGAGGAACTGGCGAAGGTGAAGGCCACCGTCACCGCCCAGGGCGAGAAGACGGAAACCTACGATCAGGCGGCGGTGATTTTCGAAGACGGAAACCTACGATCAGGCGGCGGTGATTTTCGACAAAATGTCGCTCACGCCGGATTATCCGGAGTTCCTGACGCTGCCGTTGTATGAGGCGATGGAGTAGCCGAAACCACTGGTGGGCAATGGAGGCGGCACTCGGGAGACCGGGCGCCGTTTTTTGGCGGCACGCCCTGCGGCCCGGCCGGGTGTGACGATCCGCCAGCATCAGCTCACTTCCTGCCGTAGGTACCGTCGTGATCCGGCGCGATGTTCAGAAAGCGGATGAAGTCCCCGTCGCGAAAGGCGGTGGCGCGACGCGACCGGGTAATACGCAACGAGTACAGCCCCTCAACCCCGGCGGGTGGCTTGACACTGACGATCTTCTCCCACTTCAGACCGGCGTCCCGATAGACCTGGGTCCAGGTCAGTTGGCGAAGTTTGTTCAGGGTTTCCAGTACCGCCAGGCGGTCCGGTTTCTGCAGGGCGAAAAGGTTCTCCTGAAACACCGGGTTGTTCAGATCCAGGAGGACCCGCGCATCGGAGTCACTGCGCGTCATGCGCCGCCTTCCCCATCACCTCGTCAGTGCCGCTTTCGGAGGCTGGATTCATGGCGGTCCATGCCAGGGCGCGCGCCAGATCAGCCGCCGTCTGCGGCAGGTGCAGCCAGCGCTCGTTGTCCGGCACGACGGTGGCGGTGCGGACCAGCCACACTCCCGGCTCCTGTTCCTCCACCAGGACCTGCCGGCCGGCGTACTGTTTACCAAGGGAAATCTGGCCGTTGGCGCCAACGACCTTGACGGAAACCGGGGTAGTGGTTGCGGTCATGGGGCATCCTTCGAGTGAATTGCACGAAGGCACGATAGCACCAATTGGCGTGATGTTCAAAGGCGTGCGACACGTACCCGGCCGCCAGATTCCGCCCTCAGAAACGGCGGCGAACAACGAGAGATTCGACCGGCAACGTGGAAGTTCGAGGCAGGCCAAAGAACCCGCTTTGCGGCGCCACTGTCTTGTCCGCCGGCAATACCAGCAGCGCCTTGCCGGGCCGCTTCGGATCGTCCCGCGTCTGCAAGTACTCCAGAAAATCCGCCCAGGACAGGATGCGGTTGCCCCAGCAGCAGCCGTTGGGCTTCGCAATCTCAGTCCGACCTGTGCGGGCTACTTGATTTTACCAACCGCGCTTGAGGCGATCGCGGCAGTCGACGCTAGCGCGACCTTTGCGAGTATCGCGCCCGTTACCGGTGCAGCCAATCCACCGCTACCAGCAGTAAGAGCGATAGCTCCCATAGTCGCAGCCGCCATTTCCGCGGTGCCCAGAACCTGCATAGCCCCCGTGGGTGCAGCCACGTCCGCCTGAGCCGCCATCGCCCCTTGCGAGAATGCCAGCGCCAAACCCAATGCAATCAACGTCTTTTTCATGATTTGCCCCTTCACAGTCCATACCACGATGCCAATGCCGAGGCGGTTAACCTCGGCGCCACTATCTCCGTTATACGGAGAATCCCTTCATTTCCATCGCTGCCGCTTTGGTAGTTCCCCAAGCTTCACCACCCAGGTCGTGCCCGCCTCAGCACCCTCACCGCCGGAGGCGTTGGAACGCCCGGAAAAATGCAGCGTGCTGCGCTCGCTCACCGCCCAGGCCAGCCCGAAGGTCAGGCTGGTGCGGGTATTGGTCAATCCCTGCTTCACCCTGTCGATGGCTTCCGCGCCCACCCGCCACGACAAGACGCGTGACGCCGTTGATGGCTACGACGGCGGCTGGGTGGCCCACCCGGGGCTGGTGCCGATCGCCATGGAGGAGTTCGTCAAGGTGCTGGGAAGTGGGGAAAATGCGCGGCCCAACCAGTTCGGCAAGCAGGTAGAAGGCACGTTCGGGCCGAAGGACTGGCTGAACTTCCAGCCCGAGCAGCCCATCACCGAAGTCGGCGTGCGCAACAACATCAACGTCGGCATCCACTACCTGGGTTCATGGCTCGCCGGCAACGGCTGCGTCCGATTATCCGGAGTTCCTGACGCTGCCGTTGTACGAGGCGATGGAGTAAGCGTCGCCAGATCCGGCACGAACGAACGCCCGGCAAACCGGGCGCCGTTTCTTGCTTCGCGCGGCGAATCCGATAACCCCCGATCAGTCAGCCTGCGTCAGGCGGATCCACTCGCGCATCGACGCGATCGCCTTGGCTGCCTCCTGCGTGGAGACCTGTGGAGCCCGCACGCCAAGGTAGCGGAACTCGACGGCGTAAGGACCGAGACGCGCGAGCAACTCGCGGCTGACAGGAATCGCAATCCCCGCCGCTGCCGCCAGTTCAAACAGTTCTACCAAATCGTGGGTGCGACGAAAGACGACGCCCTGGCGTACGAGCGCCGCCTTGATCATCTTCTCCAGGGCCTGCTGCGCATGAAACAAGGTCGCTTCGATGGGCGCCTCCGCAGCCCGGAACAGGACGTCGAACGTGACAATATCGCGCTCCGCGGCCGCGACCAGTTCCCTCGCCTGCTCAGCCTGCGGATTCATAAAGCACCTTACCCTCCCGGTCGGCCCAATAAAGAGGCGTCGTCCACCACTGGCGCCGCTGCTCGAACTCGCTTTGCGTGGTGAGCAGAAGATCAATGCCGACGCCCACGGAGCCGATGGCGTCGCGCAACCGGACGTACTCCTGCGTGTAATCCGGGATCTCCTTTTCCACCACGAGCACGTCCAGATCGGAGCCTTCGTTGGCGTCACCACGCGCGTAAGAGCCAAATACGATCACTCTGCTCGGCTGCCGCGCGGCGGCAACAATGCGGCTTACTGCGTCGTGAATGGCCTGGTCGGTCAACATGATGTGGCGGCTGAGACAACGCGTCTGGAAGACACACGGATTGTACGCGCGTGATGTCACCCAAACGGAGAAGCCCAAGGAACCGAATGCGGAACGCTGTCTCAGCGGGGCCGCCGAATCACCACCGAGTCCAGCTCTACTACTACCTGCCGAAGATGGAAAGCCATCTGGAAGCGCGCCTGTGGAACGACATCTTCGTCATGGCGCAGGAGCACATCGGCCTGCCCCAGGGCACCATCAAGGCCACCGTGCTGGTGGAAACGATACTGGCCACCTTCGAGATGGAAGTGGGTGGTGAGCCCGAAGGGCGTGCTGGACGACGGGCGCAAGGTCACCGAAGACATGGTGCGCAGGATGATTGCCGAGGAACTGGCCAAGGTGAAAGCCACCGTCTCCGCCCAGGGCGAGAAGACGGAAACCTACGATCAGGCGGCGGTGATTTTCGACAGGATGTCGCTGACGCCGGATTATCCGGAGTTCCTGACCCTGCCGTTGTATGAGGCGATGGAGTAAGACTCGAGCCCCGACGTAACGGGAGAAGCGACAACGGCGCCCGGTTTCCGGGCGCCGTTGTCGTTGGCCGATCACTCCCCTTTCAGGTAAATCTCTATCGTTTCGGTGGTCCAGGTCGCGATACCGGAACCAAAAAAAATCCGCGTCTTCGGTCCACACGGGGCAGGCAAGCTGCAGCGCCGCTGCCACCGCCGGCCAATCGCGCACGTCCCGCTTGCCGATGCGTGCCGTGGCCTGCTCTCGAACCAGTTCCAGTTCTTCCTGCGCAACGAGCTGCACAGCCGCCATGATGGAACACAAGGCCTCGCGCCAGACGACTTCTGCGAGGCCGCGCCGTGGCGCCAGTTCCGTCAGGTAGCGGAACGCCTCCTCGTAGTTGGCCTCGGCGACATAGAACGCCACCGCGTCACCGTAGGTGGCAAGAAGATCCCGCGCGCGCCGCCCGAAGACGGCGCGAATCAGGATATTTGCATCGATGACCAGACACCTACTCTGCATGACCCGCTGCCCGCCATGCCTTGAAGTCGGACACCAGATCGTCTTCGGAAACACCCAGGCGTGCGAGTTCTTCCTGCATGCGGCGCCCGGCCTCGAGCATCGCGTCCCGCTCGGATTGCCCCGGCCGTTTCGGAATCGGAATGTAGATGCCGATCGTCTGCCCGTGCCGAGTGACTTCGATGGGAACTGCCGACTCCAGGTAGCTTGCGAGTTGTTCGCGCAATTCGCGCACGCCGATGCGCAGGCTCATGTGATGCTCCGTTAGATTTGATTGCGTACGCATTAGATTACACAATCAGATGGCGTTCGTAAACCAAGCCAAGATGGAAAGCCATCTGGAAGCGCGCCTGTGGGAAGTGCCCTTCATGCGCAGCTACGCCCTGGCGCTGGTGCAGGCCTGCCACAAGCGCGGGGAACCGGCCACGGCCGAGATCTCGCGCTCGCAGGTGTGGCAGTGGGTGGTGAGCCCGAAGGGAGTGCTGGACGACGGGCGCAAGGTCACGGCCGAGATGGTGCGACCGATGATTGCGGAAGAACTGGAGAAAGTGAAGGCCACCGTCACCGCCCAGGGCGAGAAGACGGAAACCTATGATCAGGCGGCGGTGATTTTCGACAAGATGAGTCTGACGCCGGATTATCCGGAGTTCCTGACGCTGCCGTTGTACGAGGCGATGGAGTAGGCCGAAAGGCCATGCAACGCTCTCCCGCAGAAGCGGGAGCGCAGAAGCGGCGCCGGGAAAACCCGACGCCGCCTTTCTTTCCCCGCATCGCCCGTCCGGCTAGAATGATGTGATCGTAGCCCATCGAAGATCAGCCATGACCGCTGCCGACCAGATTTCGGAAGAAGTGAAGGCGCTTCCCGAAGAACTCGCCGCCGAAGTCCTGGATTTCGTTCGCTTTCTGAAGACCCGCCAGGCTTGGCGGCCACGCCTGGCCAGCGCCGACGCCTTGGAAATGCTCGACCATCCACCGCTCGATCTCGGCGAGCAGTATCTCTCCCGCGACCAGTGCCACGACCGTGCCGGCCTTCGTTGACACGAACATCCTGCTCTACGCCCACGATGCCGGGGCGGGCGAAAAGCGGGTGGCGGCGGCTGCGCTGCTGCGCCGTCTGGTCGAATCCGACGCAGGGGTGGTCAGCACCCAAGTGCTGATGGAGTTCTACGTCAACGCCACTCGCAAGCTCGCCCAACCGCTGGACGAAGCAGGCGCCGCCCGGGTGGTGAACACTTACGCAGCCTGGGTTGCCTCACCCACAGGTGCCGACACCGTCCGGCGGGCGCTGCAACTTCGTGAGCGATTCCGCTTCTCACCCTGGGACGCCCTGATTGTCGCTGCGGCCATCGAGGCCCGCTGCGAAATCCTGTACTCCGAGGATCTTCAGAACGGGCAGAGGGTGGATGGGGTCGAGATACGAAATCCCTTCCTGGCCGTCCCGTAACCGCTACTCCCTCGGAGGACGGTGGAATCAAGGCTGGCGTCCTGCCGGCGACACTCCGCTACACCCGAGCCGTCCGAGGTACCTCTCCGAATCTGGCTGTTAATTGCGGATCCACCCCACCCCGTCGCCGTCATGTCATGGGCGGCGCCGGAACAGCAACGATTCCAGGGGAAGACCCGGAATTGAAGGCGGCTGAAAAAACCCCTCGCGTGCCTTCACAGCGCCCTCCGCCGGCAGGGCCAACAACGCCTTGCCCGGCCGCCGGGGGTCATCCCGCGTCTGCCAGTATTCCAGGAAATCCGGCCAGGAGAGGATGCGGTTGCCCCAGCTCGGGTCGGCCAGCCACACCCGTTCCTCGCTCACTCCGCGCAACACGGAGAAGTGGTCCTCGCCGCGCACGCGCAGGTAGAGGAGCACCGGCAGCGCCAGCCGCTTCAGTTCCGCGGGGCCGAAAGCCAGGCCGGCGGCCTTGAAGCCGAATTCCGGCGCCACCCGCGCCAGATCGTCGAAGGAGGCCTCTTCCTCCTTGCCGATGGCCAGCAGGACGTCGGTTTCGGAGACTTCGAGGCCGTAGAAGCTGGAGAGAATTGTCGCCAGGGACGCAGCGCCGCAGGACCAGTCCAGGTTCTGCTTGACGATGGCGGCGTCGCGCCGGGCGAGCCAGGAGCCGGCATGGATACCGCCGAGCATGCGGGTGATGCCTTGCGGAGCGTCAGCCGATGCCGGTGACGATGGCGGCCAGAACGCCAACAGTAACAGCCAACTGGCCGCCGCTCTCGACAGGGACCGAGACCGAGGATGGAAAGTAACGGCTCTACGCCGGGACATACCGTGGTCAGTAGCTGGCATAAGGCGTCAATAGCGCAGCGTATTGCGCCGCAGGGAGATGGCCAACGGATGGATGTGAGTTCACACGTTGGCGACTTGCGGAGCAATACGCGATGGGGCAGCTATTGCGCCCTACCTGGGCTACCGCGTTCCCAAGGTCGCCCCAATGCGTAGGCTACTTCGCTCCGCTGAGAGTCCGAACCACCCCGAATCCACCGGATATAAGAGGTTGACTCAGTTTGCCTGGATCGATTTTCCCAGTTGTTTTGTACTGATCTAAGGCGTTTTTCCCAACATTGGCCAGCGTAACTACTCCCCTTACGGTCGAGGTGGTCACCACAGGACTCGCCACAGCTGCTCCGGCGATCTGGATGGCTTTGAGCTTTGCCGCTGCGATAGCCGCAGGTGCGACGGCTGGAGCGACAATCGCTGCGGCAACGCCAGCCCCCGCAATCGCTGAACCAACTACAACTACCTTGGCTCCTTTCTGGACCTTGGTGAGCGTGGCATCGTGCTTGTTTATCAACGCGTAGTCCTTGTCGTTCGCGGTACCGATGTTTGCCTTCACCACCGCCTTGGTGACCGCCCCTGCTGTCTTCGCTTTGCTCGCAGCCTTCTTGGCCGCCTCCGCTATTTTTTTAGCCACCGAGGTCTTCGCCTTCGCCCCGGTGGTCTCCACCATCTCCTCATCCGACAGCACGGCGATTTCGTCCGTCTCGCCCGCGCCAAACGCGGCGGTCAAGTCCTCCTCGCCGAGCACCTGGATTGCCGCCACAACGGCTGCGGCATCCTCCGCGGCCAATTCCGCCTGCGCCGCCACCGCTCCCTGCGAGAACGCCAGTGCCAGCCCCAACGCAATCAATGTCTTGTTCATGATTCGCTCCTTCTCCGACTACATCGCCTTCCAACGCCGGGGCATTCGGCCCCGGCAACCCTTGTCACCCTTCAGACAAATCCGCTATTTCCACCGCTGCCGCTTCGGCAGTTCCCCCAGCTTCACCACCCAGGTGAGCCCCAATTCCGCCCCGTCGCCGCCGGAGGCGTTGGAACGCCCGGAAAAATGCAGCGTGCTGCGTTCGCTCACCGCCCAGGCCAGCCCAAGGGTCAGGCTGGTGCGCGTATGGGCGAGCCCCTGCTTCACCCCGTCGATGGCCTCCGCCCCCACCCGCTGCCACAGCAGGCCGGCGGAGAGCGTGAGGTCGTTGTTGGCTGCGAAGGACGCTTCCGGGTTGAGCATCACGCTGTCGCCCGGATCGCGGCGCGGGGCGCCGTCCTGCCGCGCCCGGTTGAGGCGCCAGGCGGCGGTGAGGGAGAGCACCAGGGGGTCGTTCACCCGATAGACCGTGGCGCCGAAGGACGCCGACTTGCCGTGGCTGGTGCGCTCGCTGCCCCGTTCGGCCAGCGCCAGATCGGCGAAGGCGATGACGCCGGGGCTGGCGGACTCGCGCACCAGGCGGTGATTGACGCCGACCCAGGCATCGGCGAAGCGGTCGCTCCCGCTGCCAGCGGCGCCCGCCGGGTCTTCGCTGCGCGTGCGCTGGGCGAGCCACGAGGCGTGGCCGTAGATCTCGGTGTCGGCGCTCAGGCCGTAACGCAGGCCCGGCGTCAGCACCCAGGTGTCGGTGTTGATGCGACTTGCCCCGATGCGGGTGGGGATGGAGACGTACTGGGTATCTCCGGTCTGCACCAGGATGGGCTCGCCGGTGCTCACCCCCTGGCGCTCGGTATTGGCGTAGACGGCGGCGAATTCGGCCCGCCAGCGGTTCTCGGCGGTGAGCAGTTCTTCGACGGTGAGCGGGAGATCGGCGCGGGCCGGAAACGACGCGACCACCAGCAGTGGCAACCATGGCGCCCGTCTCAAGCTGGCACCCATCCCCTTCGACCTGATCGGCGAGTCACTGCGTACGGCGCCGATGTTGCGGTTATCGCGAGCCATTGTTCGTCTTGGTGTTGACAGGCCAACTCATTCTTCTTGGCATGGAGAATAACCTGTTTTGGGATATCCCGCAACGGGTTATTACTTTGGGTGGATGCCAAATCCACTCCATCGCTATCAGTATGAAATCTTTAGGAAACTACTCGTCGGCGCGAGAGAGGAGGCTGGTCTGACGCAGGTTCAGGTAGCCGCGCGGCTGGGGAAACCGCAAAGTTTTGTTTCGAAGTACGAGCGCGGGGAGCGCAGGCTCGACTTTACGGAATTTCTGGAAGTGGCGGACATCCTCGGCGTTGACGCGTCCGCGTTCATTGCGCGATACCGCGCCAGTCAGGTGCCGTCGGAGGGACGATCGGAACCGTAGCGGCGCGGTCGCGCGGCTACACCAGGCGGACGACCAAGCGCCTGCCGCAAGCGTGTGCATACTTGCGCAGGGTGGCAAAGGACGGTGACCCCTTGTCGTTGCGCAGAGACGCCTCCAGCCGCGACACCGCGCTCTTGGTCGTCCCCATGCGCTCGGCCACCTCATCCTGCGTCAGCCCGGCGTCCCGGCGGGCCGCAAGCAGTGTTGCCAGAGTTGCATACTCCTCTTCCAGCGCGTCCCACGCTTCCTTGAAGCCCGGTCGGCTCATGGCCTGTTCGAGTTCCGCCTTGATATCGAGCGGAACGGGGTTGAACGGCTCGTTCAATTCGCTACGTTTCACGTTTCACCTCCTTCACTCTCTTGCGCGCAACGCGTAGTTCGGTAGGCGGCGTTTCCTGGGTCTTCTTGACGAAGCCGTTCAGGATGACGACCTGTCGCCCTACCATCGTGCAGTAGAACGCCCGCCCGATCCCTTCCTCCCCTTTGCAGCGCAGCTCGAACAAACTCTCGCCCATCGCCCGCCAATGCGGCATGCGCAAATCGGCGCCATGCTCTTCCATCAGACCCGCGAGGCGCAGGAAGTCGGCGTAGATGCCTGCCGGCCAAGCACGTATTTGTTCACGCACCCGCTCACTATAGAAAAGGAGCGTCCAGTTCATCCGCGGATGTTAGCGTATCGGCTAACTCGAATCAACCTTGCGCGGTGCCGCCGGCCCTGCATTGCCGCCGCGTGGAAATCACCGGCCCGGTGGAAGCGAAGATGATCATCAACGCCTACAACTCGGGCGCCGACAGCTACATGACCGACTTCGAGGATTCCAACAGCCCCAACTGGTTCAACCAAGTTCGCCCCGCAATCCGGACCTTTCGGCCACCGGCACGAAGTTCTAAGCTCAAGGCATCCTTCCGCGCCGATGACCGTCATGAGCGATCCCCACCCCCGACACGCCGCGAACGCGCCCGCCATGTACCTCGCCGTGCTGCAGTTCGTCTTCCTTTCCACCTGGACCGTCTATGCCATCTACCTGCCAGAGCTGCTGCAGTCGGTGGGTGTGGCGCGCTCCTGGACGGCGTGGCTGCTGCTGGCCGACCAGGTGCTGTTTGCTGTGTGCGACGTGCTGGCGGGCTTCGCGGCGGATCGTGCCTTCCGCCTCTATGGCCGGGTGGGCACGTGGGTGGTCGGGGCAACGGTCGCGAGTTGCCTGGCCTTTCTGCTGCTGCCGTGGCTCGCGGGAACGGGCGGCGGGGCCTGGCGAGCGCCGGTGTTCCTGGCGCTCACGGCGGTGTGGGCGATCACGTCCTCGGCGCTGCGGGCGCCCGTGTTCGCCATGCTGTCGCGTCACGTCCCGCCCCCACAGGTGCCAGCCGTGGCGGGGCTGGCGCTCGCGGGCATGGCGCTGGCGGGTGCCGTGGCGCCCTATCTGGGGGTAACGCTCAAGGGGCTCGATCCGCGGCTGCCCTTCGCAGTATCCAGCCTTGCGCTGCTGGCGCTGGCCGCCGGACTGGTGCGGGCGGAGCGCGCCCTGCGCGCCACCCCGTCGCCCCAGGGCGAGGCGCTGGCCGCGTCTGCTGCGGCACCGGGCCTGGTGTTCCCGGTGATCGCCGTGGCGGCGCTGGCCTTCCAGATCCTGTTCGGCATCAACGCCGCCCCGCGCTACCTGCGCGACGCCGCGCCGGCCGCCCTGCCATGGCTGATGCCGGTGTTCTGGATCGGATTCAACGTCGCGGTATTCTCGGTGGGCCCACTCGCCCGCCGCCTGGGCAGTGCCCGGGCATTCGCGGCGGCATGCCTGGTGGGCGCCGTGGGGGCCACTGCGGGGGCGTGGCTGCCGGGCCTTGCCGCCGCCACGGCCGGGCAAATGCTGGCCGGGCTGGGGTGGGGCGCGGCACTGGCCGCGGCTTTCGGCCTGAGCGCCGACTGCGCCCGCGCCGCCAAGCCGGGACGGGAAGCCACCATGACCGGCCTGCTGTTCGCCATGCTGGCCCTGGCGACGCTGGTGCGCATCGCTACTGCTGCCCTCGGCCTGCCGCAGCAGGCACATTGGGCGACGATCCTGGTCGCGCTGCCGATCCTGGCGTGGATGGCAGCGGGGCTCGCCAGCCGGTCGTGGCGCTCGACGTCCGCACCGGCCCGATCCACATAGCGTCGTCATCACGGGTCGACACGAAGCCGTCTGCCATCACCCCATCGCCCCGCTGCATGCAAGGACCACCCGGACTACTCGGCGATCTCGATGCGCCGGTTGCGGGCACGCCCTTCGGCGGTGGCGTTGTCGGCGACAGGTTGATCCTGCCCCATGCCCCTGGCCTTCAACTGCGCGGCCGGCACTCCCCGGCTCACCAGATGCCGCAGCACCGCCTCGGCGCGGCGCTGTGACAGCTCGGAGTTGACCGCCGCATCGCCGGTGTTGTCGGTATGTCCGGCAATGGTGAGCGTGCGCTGATCGTTGCGCAGCAGTCCTGCGATCTCGTCGAGACGCGCAATGGCCGAGGCGGGAATGACCGCGCTGCCGGTGGCGAATTCAAAGGACTCGCTCACCACGATGCGTGGCTGGGTGGGCGGCGGCGGGATCACCAGGGTCGCGGGTGGCTCGGTCACGGGGGGTGGAGCGGGCTGCGCCACCGCCACCTCGGTCACGGGACTTGCGGAGGGCTGCACCACCGCCGGCTCCACGGGCGGAACCTCCGGTGCCGGCGCAGTCCTCGCCACTGCGGCCGGCGCGGCAGGTATGGAGGCGTATCCCTTGCGGCCGGGGTCGGACCAGGAAGGTGCAGGCGCAGCGGCCATCACCGCCAACGGCGCGCGTTCGGGCGCAGCGGCGCCCGCCATCGCCGTGATCGGTGCGGGTTCGTTCGAATCCGTCACGCCCACCCGCGGGGCTGCCGCGGGCGTTCCCTGCCCGGCCCTGGTGGCGTACAGCCACACCCCCGCCACCATGGTCAGCGCCAGGATCACCGCTATGGCGACATCGCGTCTTTCGTCGTCTCGTTGTTGCACAGCGCCCTCCTTTTCCCAAGTGCCACGAAATGATGGATCCATGGTAGCGCAGCGCGCCGACGGCAGTTCCGCCGCGGCAGTCCTGGAAATGTCAAACTTTGACAACTGGGCAGCACCTTCCCCGCCGCCGCGGACCCGCGACCAGCCGCCGGAAATAGAGCCCCGCATCAACTCCCGGTCGCACCCTGCGGCTATTATCGTCGGCACCCCCTGAGTCCGGACGCAGCATGGCCACCCGTCCCTACCCCTACCTCCTCGCCCCCCTCGACCTCGGCTTCGTCACGCTGAAGAACCGCGTGCTCATGGGCTCCATGCACACGGGGCTGGAGGAGGCCCCGGATGGCTTCGCCCGCATGGCCGCCTTCTACGCCGAACGGGCGCGGGGCGGCGTGGCGCTGATGGTCACGGGCGGCATCGCGCCCAACAAGGCCGGTCGGGCGATGCCAGGGGCGGCGATGATGACCGGCCCCGAACACATGGAGCAGCATCGCGTGATCCCCGAGGCGGTGCATCGGGAAGGCGGGCTCATCGCCATGCAGATCCTGCACGCCGGACGCTACGCGGTGGCGGGCGACGTGGTCGGGCCCTCGCCCATCCAGGCGCCGATCTCCCCGGCGCGCCCGCGGGAACTCTCCGATGCCGAGGTGGAGCAGACCGTGGACGACTACGCCGCCTGCGCCGCCCTGGCCCGGGACGCAGGCTACGACGCCGTGGAGATCATGGGTTCCGAAGGCTACCTGATCAACCAGTTCATCGTCGCCGCCACCAACCGCCGCACCGACCGCTGGGGCGGGACCTACGAGAACCGCGTCCGCTTCCCGCTGGAGATCGTGCGCCGTGTGCGCGAGCGGGTGGGGCCGGCGTTCATCGTCATCTACCGCCTGTCCATGCTGGACCTGGTGGAGGGCGGCAGTTCCTGGGACGAGATCGTGCAGCTCGCCCGCGGCGTGGAGCAGGCCGGGGCCACGCTCATCAACACCGGCATCGGCTGGCACGAGGCGCGCATCCCCACCATCGCCACCATGGTGCCGCGGGCGGCCTTCACCTGGGTGACGCGCCGGCTGAAGGGCGAGGTGGGCATCCCGCTCGTCACCACCAACCGCATCAACACCCCAGAGGTGGCCGAGGCGGTGCTGGCCCGGGGCGACGCCGACATGGTGTCCATGGCCCGCCCCTTCCTGGCCGATCCCCAATTCGTGGCCAAGGCCGCCGCGGGGCGCGCCGACGAGATCAACACCTGCATCGGCTGCAACCAGGCCTGCCTGGACCACATTTTCAACGCCCGCGTCTGCTCCTGCCTGGTCAACCCCCGCGCCTGCCACGAGACGGTGCTCGCCATCGCGGCGGCCGCGAAGCCGAAGCGTGTAGCGGTGGTGGGCGCGGGGCCGGCGGGCATGGCCTGCGCCACCCTGGCGGCGGAACGCGGGCACCGGGTAACGCTGTTCGATGCCGGATCCGCCATCGGCGGCCAGTTCAACATCGCCAGGAAGATCCCCGGCAAGGAGGAGTTCGGCGAGACGCTGCGCTACTTCCGGCGGCGCATCGAACTCACCGGCGTAGAACTGAAGCTGAACCACCGCGCCACCGCCCGCGAGCTGATCGCGGCGGGCTTCGACGAGGTGATCCTGGCCACCGGCATCGTGCCGCGTCTGCCGGACATCCCTGGCCGGGACCATCCCAAGGTGCTGGGCTACCTCGACGTGCTGCGCGACGACGCCCCCGTGGGGCGGCGCGTGGCCATCATCGGCGCCGGCGGCATCGGCTTCGACACCGCGGAATTCCTCAGCCACGGCGGCAGCCATGCCTCCACCGACCCGGCGGCCTTCCGCGCCGAGTGGGGCATCGACGGCGACTACGGCGCCCGCGGCGGCCTGGCGCCCCGCGGGCCGCGGCCCGAAGCCTCGCCGCGGGAGATCTGGCTGCTGCAGCGCAAGACCAGCAAGGTGGGCGAAAACCTCGGCAAGAGCACCGGCTGGATCCACCGTACCGCGCTGAAGCTGCGCCGCGTGCACATGCTCTCCGGCGTGCGCTACGAGCGCATCGATGATCGCGGCCTGCATCTCACCGTCGACGGCCAGCCCACCCTGCTGGAAGTCGACAACGTGGTCCTGTGCGCCGGCCAGCTTCCGCAGCGCGAACTGCAGGCCGAACTGAAGGCGGCGGGCGTGGCGGTGACGCTCATCGGCGGTGCCGACGAGGCGCTCGAACTGGACGCCCGCCGCGCCATCGAGCAGGGCACCGAGGTGGCGGCGCTGCTCTAGTGCCTACTTGCACAAGTCTTGCTACATTCGAGCGGCCTGGCATCGCCGAGCGCAGCGTTGCAAATCCTCGCGATGCCACCGGGCATCGCTGCGGTTTGCGCCTTGCGCTCGGCGCCCCAGGCCGCTCTCGGTGCTGAGGCACGAGGGGCAAGGCCTTTACCTGACTTTACGCCGGCTTGTCGTACCCTTACGCCTGCGCCGCGCGGAAAGGCCCGTCCCGGTCCGCGCCGGACATCGAAGGACGCCGGGGCGCCGGCCGCCCCGCATCGTGGATTCGGAGGAAACTCATGCCCGTACGCCCCCTCATGACGACCGCCCTGACGGTGGCCATGCTGACCCTGCTGCTGTCCGCCTGCGGCGACAGGCCCGGCCAGGCACAGGGTGGTCCGGGCGGGCCCGGCGGCCCCGGTGGTCCGGGCGGGCCCGGCGGCCCCGGTGGTCCGGGCGGCATGCCGCCGCCGGAAGTGGACGTGGTGACGGCCACCCCGGGGCCGGCCACGCTCACCCAGGAACTGCCGGGCCGGCTGCAGGCGGTGCGCACCGCCCAGGTGCGGGCACGGGTGGAGGGCGTGGTGGAGAAGCGCCTGTTCACCGAAGGCAGCGACGTGGCGGCGGGCCGCAGCCTATTCCTCATCGATCCGCGCACCTACCGGGCGGCGGCCGAATCGGCGGAGGCCGACGTGGCGCTGGCACGGCTGACCGTCGATCGTTACAAGCCGCTGTTGGAGCTCAAGGCCGTGAGCCAGCAGGAGTACGACCAGGCTCAGGCGAAACTCAAGCAGGCCGAGGCGACGCTGGCCAAGGCCCGCCTGGACCTGGAAAACGCCAATGTGCTGGCGCCGATTGCCGGTCGCATCGGCCGCGCCATGGTCACCGAGGGTGCGCTGGTGGGCAAGGGCGAGGCGACGCTGCTGGCCACCATCGAGCAGATCGACCCGATCTACGCCAACTTCACCCAGAGCAACGCCGAGATCCTGCGCCTGCGCCAGGCGGAGCGCTCCGGCAAGCTCCAGCGCGCGGAGGAGACCCGCGTCGAGATGATCCTGGAAGACGGCAGCGTCTTCCCGCTGCCGGGCAGGCTGCTGTTCTCGGATCTGGCGGTGGACCCCGGCACCGGGTCCATCCAGTTGCGCGCCCGGTTTCCCAACCCCAGCCGGGAACTGCTCCCGGGCACCTTCGTGCGCGTGCGCCTGCCCATGGCGCGGTCCGACAGCGCCATCAAGCTGCCGCAGCGGGCGGTGCAGTCCAACCCCCAGGGCCAGTTCGTGATGGTCATCGATCCGGAAGGCAAGGCTGCGCCGCGACCGGTGCGCACCGGCGGCATGGCGGGCCAGGACTGGATCATCGCCGAAGGCCTGCAGGGGGGCGAGCAGGTGATCGTCAATGGCCTGCAGAAGGCGCGTCCCGGAACGCCCGTGAAGCCGGTGCCGTGGAATCCCGCCGGCGGCGCCCCCGGTGCGGCACCCGCGCCGGCGGGCGACGGCAGCAGGAAGTAGGAGGCGGACATGCTGGCCCGATTCTTCATCGATCGCCCGGTGTTCGCCTGGGTCATCGCCATCGTCATCGTGCTGGCGGGCAGCCTGGCACTGCGCAAGCTGCCGGTGTCCCAGTACCCGACGGTGGCCCCGCCGTCCATCGCCTTCAACATCACCTATCCCGGCGCATCTAGCCAGGTCATCGAGGACACCGACACCGCGCTCATCGAGCAGGAGATGAACGGCATCGAGCACCTGCTGTACATGGAGGCATCCTCCGAACTGGGCGTGGGCACGCTGACGCTGACCTTCGAGCCCGGCACCAACATCGACACCGCCTCGGTGGAGGCGCACAACCGCTACAAGCGCATCGAGGCGCGCCTGCCGGAGGACGTGCGCCGCCTGGGCGTGCCGGTCACCAAGCCGCAGCGCAACTACCTCATGTTCGTGACGATCTACTCGCCGGACAAGAGCCTGGACAACGTCGCCCTGGGCAGCTTTGCCGCGGCCAACGTGCTGGACCAGATCCGGCGCGTCAAGGGCGTGGGCGAGGCCATCCTGTTCGGCACCGAGTATTCCATGCGCCTTTGGATGAAGCCGGACCGGCTGCACGCCTTCAACCTGGCGCCGTCCGACGTCTTCCGCGCGGTGCGGGCGCAGAACGTGCAGCTCGCCACCGGCGAACTGGGCCAGGCGCCGGCCGCCAAGGGACAGCAGTTCACGGCGGTCATCGTCACCCGCGGCCGGCTGCAGACGCCGGAAGAATTCGGCGAGGTGATCGTGCGCGCCCAGCCCGATGGCTCGACCGTGCGCGTCAAGGACGTGGCGCGGGTGGAACTGGGGGCGGAGAACTACAACATCTTCGCCCGCATCGACGGCCAGCCCACCGCCGCCGTCGCGGTGCGCGTGGCCCCCAACGGCAACGCCCTGGAGGTGGCAAAGGCGGTCAAGGCGCGCATGGCCGAACTGGCGCACTTCTTCCCGCCGGGCATCGCCTGGGAGGTGCCCTACGACACCTCGCGTTTCGTGGACATCTCCATCACCGAGGTGCTGTTCACCCTGGTGGAGGCCATGCTCCTGGTCTTCCTGGTGATGTACCTGTTCCTGGAAAACCTGCGCGCCACGCTGGTGCCGGCGGTGGTGGTGCCGGTGGCGCTCATGGGCGCCGTGGCCGGGCTCTACGCCCTGGGCTACTCCATCAACGTGCTGACGCTGTTCGCCATGGTGCTGGCCATCGGCATCGTGGTGGACGACGCCATCGTGGTGGTGGAGAACGTGGAGCGCATCATGACCGAGGAGGGGCTGGCGCCGCGGGAGGCCACGGTCAAGGCCATGGGGCAGATCTTCGGCGCCATCATCGGCATCACCCTGGTGCTCTCCGCGGTGTTCGTGCCCGTGGCCTTCTTCGGCGGCTCGGTGGGGGCCATCTACCGCCAGTTCGCCGTCACCCTGGTGCTGACCATGCTGTTCTCGGCGCTCATGGCGCTGACGCTCACACCGGCGATGTGCGCCACGGTGCTGAAGCACGTTCCGGGCAAGGCGCACATGCCCACCACGGGCTTCTTCGGCTGGTTCAACCGCTTCTTTTCGCGCACCACGCTGGGCTACCGGGTGACGGTGAGCCGCGTGCTCGGCCGCACCGGACGCTGGCTCATCGTCTACCTGGCGATCATCGCCGCCGCCGTGGTGCTGTTCGCGCGCCTGCCGGGCAGCTTCCTGCCCGAGGAGGACCAGGGTTACTTCATCAGCATGATCCAGCTGCCGCCGGGAGCCACCCAGGAACGCACACTGGAAGTGGTGCGGCAGGCGGAGGAGTTCTACCTCAAGCAGCCCGAGGTGGCCCACGTCATCGGCGTGGTGGGTTTCTCCTTCTTCGGGCGCGGCCAGAATGCAGCGCTGGTGTTCACGCGGCTCAAGGACTGGGACGAGCGCAAGGCACCGGACAGCGTGGCCGGCGCGGTGATCCGCCGCGCCAACATGGCCCTGTCCCAGATCAAGCAGGCCATGATGTTCGCGGTGAATGTGCCGCCCATTCCCGAACTGGGGGCCGTGGGCGGCTTCGACTTTCGCCTCCAGGACCGCTCCGGCCATGGGCGCGACAAGCTCCTGGAAGCGCGCAACATGGCGCTGGGCCTGGCCTCGCAGAACCCGGTGCTGGCGGGGGTGCGTCCGGAAGGCCAGGAGCCCGCCCCGCAACTCATGCTGGACATCGACCACGCCAAGGCCCGGGCGCTTTCCATCGACCTGGCGGAGCTCAACGACACGCTGCAGTCGGTGCTGGGGGTGGCCTACGTGAACGACTTCGTGCGCCAGGGCCGCATCCTGCGCGTGCAGATGCAGGCGGAGTCGAGCCTGCGCGCCCGGCCGGAGGACATCCTGCGCCTGCCGGTGCGCAACACCCGCGGCGAGATGGTGCCACTGGCGGAAATCGCCCGCCCGCGCTGGGTGGTGGGCCTGCCCAAGCTGGACCGCTACAACGGCAGCCCGGCGGTGAAGATCTCCGGCACGCCGGCGCCGGGACGCAGCACCGGCGAGGCCATGGCGGCCATGGAGGAGATCGCCGCCAGGCTGCCGCCGGGATTTGGCTTCGAGTGGTCGGGCACGTCCTTCGAGGAGCGGCTTTCGGGTGCCCAGGCGCCGTTCCTGTTCGCACTGTCGCTGATCGTGGTGTTCCTCGCCCTGGCGGCGCTCTACGAGAGCTGGTCCACGCCTTTCGCGGTCATCCTGGTGGTGCCGCTGGGCATCCTCGGCGCACTGCTGGCGGTGAGCTTGCGCGGGCTGCCCAACGACGTGTTCTTCAAGGTGGGGCTGATCGCCATCATCGGACTTTCGAGCAAGAACGCCATCCTCATCATCGAGTTCGCCAAGACGCTGCACGAGCAGGGCACGGATCTCGTCGAGGCGACGCTGGAGGCCTGCCGGCTGCGCTTCCGGCCCATCCTCATGACCTCGTTTGCCTTCATCCTCGGCGTGCTGCCGCTGGCCATTTCCACCGGCGCCGGCGCCCAGAGCCGCCACGCCATCGGCACCGGCGTCATGGGGGGCATGATCGGGGCCACGCTGCTGGCCATCTTCCTCGTGCCGGTGTTCTTCGTCGTGGTCACGCGCCTGCTGCCGGGCCACCGCCGTCGCCGCAAGGAGGACGGGAAGGAGACGGGCCATGCGTAGATCCATGCCGGCCGTAGGGGCACTGCTCGCCGCCGCCCTGGGGGGCTGCAACCTGGCACCCGATTACGTCCGCCCCCAGGCACCCGTACCCGAGCACTGGCCCGCCGCGGCCAGAGCGGAGGGCACCCGTCAGGTGGCGGACCTGGACTGGCAGACATTCTTTCCGGACCCGCGGCTGCGCGCACACATTGCGAGCGCGCTAGAGAACAACCGCGACCTGCGCATCGCCACCGCCCGGGTGGCGGAGGCCCGGGCGCTCCACGGCATCCAGCGTGCCGACCGCCTGCCGACGATAAACCTTGGCGCCGATCGCGTCGCTTCGCGCACGCCGGCGGATCTGTCCCAGAGCGGCCAGTCCCTCATGGGCCAGCGCTATGACGTGAATCTTGGCCTGGCCGCCTTCGAACTGGACTTCTGGGGGCGGGTGCGCAACCTGGGGGAGGCGGCCCTGGCGTCGTACCTGGCCACCGAGCAGGCGCGCCGCTCTTTCCGCCTGTCGCTGATCTCCGACGTGGCCGATGCCTACCTGACGCTGCAGGAGATGGGGGAACGCATGGCGCTCGCCCGCGACACCGTGCAGTCGCGGCAGGAGGCGCGCGAACTGATGGCGCGGCGGCGCGAGGCGGGCATTGCCGGCGATCTGGATTTCCTGGCGGCGGAAGGGGCGCTGCACACGGCGCGGGTGGAGCTGGCGAGTCTGGAACGCCAGCAGGCCGGAGCCGAGAACCTGTTGCAGCTATTGGTGGCGGCACCACTTCCCGAGCTTCCTCCCGCCCGCGCCCTGACCGAGCAGGGCATCGTGCCGGACCTGGCCGCGAACCTGCCTTCGGACGTCCTGCTGCGCCGCCCCGACGTGGCCGCGGCGGAACAGCAGTTGATCGCGGCCAATGCCCACATCGGTGCCGCTCGGGCGGCGTTCTTCCCGCGCATCACCCTGACCGGCCTGTTCGGCACCGCCAGCCGGGCCTTGCATGGCCTGTTCAGCGCCGGATCCGAAACGTGGTCCTTCCAGCCCGTGCTCAGCCTGCCGTTGTTCGACGCCGGGCGCACGCGCGCCGGTGTCGATCTCGCCGAGGCGCGCAAGGTGATCGCCGTGGCGCAATACGAGAAGACCATCCAGCAGGCCTTCCGCGAGGTGGCCGACCTGCTGGTGGCACGGGACAAGCTGCGTCAGCAGCTCCAGGCGCAGGAAGCTTCCGGACGCGCCCAGAGCGAGCGCGTGCGACTCACCGGGGCGCGCTACAAGGCAGGCGTCGCCAACTACCTGGAACTGCTCGACGCCCAGCGCGATTCCTTCGCCGCCCAGCAGGCGGTGGTGCAACTGCGGCGGCAATCGCTGTCGGCGTCGGCGCAACTCTACAAGGCCCTGGGTGGCGGCAGGCATGCCGGGGGCGAGGCCACGACATCACGGTAGCGGTGTCGCGAACGCCGGGCATGTCCGTGACTTCGTCAGGCGTCGAGACGGATTTCCGGGCGAAGCGAACGAGGCGCGCGCCTCGCGCCATCGCGTGAAGTCTTGCAGCCGTGCACAGAGCGCACGAAAAGTCCCATGCCGGTCGTCATTAGGCGGACTAATTGACGCATAAGTATCGGCGCCTTGTCTTGTGCGGAGCGATGCTGCGATACTCCGGCGCAAAAAACAACAGCAGGAAAGACGGAAGTGACATCCGGCATGGAGGAATTGCCGGGCTGTCCCAGGATGGAGGAGACGTCCTTGGTCTCGAGATGTATCTCGGGAGTCGGTATTGCCCGCAGATTGCGGCGCCGCAATTCGTTGCCGGGCGCCGCGATCAGCTATTGCCGTCGTGCGCCCTCCCATTCATTTGGTTTTCGAGTTACGGCAAGTAGTATATCAGAACATTAGCGAGAACTTATATATGGCTGAGAACGTCAAGATCCAACAGAGTGAACAGACGGCCGGGCAAGGAAGGGGGCTCTGGTCACGAATGAAGAGGCCTCCCAACTGCTCCCTCCGCTCCCTGCTCGTTGTTGGAATCGTTGCAGGCATCGCCATCTGGGGCGGGCTGAACATGGCCATGGAATACACCAATCGCGCCGAGTTCTGCACTTCGTGCCACGAGATGACCATCCCATACGAAGAACTCAAGAAGACCGTCCATTACAAGAACCGCAGCGGCACCACCGTCCATTGTTCCGACTGCCACGTTGCCAGCAGCAAGACTCCGACCGACTACATGTTCAAGTCCTTCCAGAAGCTCATGGCCGCGCGCGACGTCATCGGCCACATCAAGGGCACGGTGGATACGCCGGAGAAGTTCGACGAACACCGCCTGACCATGGCCAAGCGCGTCTGGGAGCGCATGAAGGAGCGCGACTCGAAAGAGTGCCGCAACTGCCACAGCTTCGATACCATGGACACCACCAAGCAGAAGGACCGCTCCGCGGTGAAGCACGAAGGCGCCATCGAAGACGGCAAGACGTGCATCGACTGCCACAAGGGTATCGTCCACAAGCCCGTCCATCAGATGCTTGAGGCGGAAGAAGCCAAGCAGGCCCAGAAGGACGGTTGATCGACAGGTTTGCGCCCCGACCCGCGGAGGGTCGGGGACAGTTCGTTTTCGCCCCATGCGGGCAGGCGCATTAGGAGCTGATAGATGAAGAAGATTGCAGTTGCGGTGGTGGGCATGTTCGTCGCCGGCGGAGCGATGGCCGATGTTGACTGGTCCAAGGTTGCGCCGCGCAAGATGACCTTGTTCTACCCCGGGCAATCCGGTCTCGAGTGGATCATGAACAAGGCGGACCACTCCGCCGTCCCCGACATCGTCAACAAGAAGCGCACCTGCGCCAAGTGTCACGAGGGCGATGCTGCCGATGTGGGCGCCGCCATCGTCGCCGGCAAGCCCGTGGGCCAGTCCAAGACGGTGCTCGAGCCCACGCCGCCCGCCGGCAAGGTGGGCGCCATTCCGGTGCTGTTCCAGGCCGCCCACGACGGCAACAAGATCTACTTCCGCTTCGAGTGGTCGCCGCCCAAGCTCGGCGGCAAGAAGCTCGATTCCAAGAACGAGGTCAAGCTGACCATGATGTTCGACGGCGGCGGCACGGTGGAAGTCGCGGAACTCAACGGCTGCTGGGGCACCTGCCACAACGACCTGCGCACCATGAAGGATGCGAAGGACGACAAGAAGCACAAGTACATCAAGGGGGCAGACCTCGCGGGCGGCAAGTTCATGAATCTGCTGCAGTTCCGCAGCGGCGAGAAGAAGCCCGTGGATGGCTACGTCACCGATGACCGCCACATGGAGGGCGGCAAGAGCCTGCTCAAGGCCGAGGGCAAGAAGGATGGCAACAAGTGGGTCGTGACCTTCGAGCGCGAACTCGCCGGCAAGGGCACGGGCGACCACAGCATCGCCGCCGACAAGATCTACAACTTCGGCTTTGCCATCCACGAGGACTACACGAACGCCCGCTTCCACTACGTGTCGCTGGGCTACCAGTTCGGCCTCGACAAGGCCGTGCCGGACGTCAAGAACTATATCAATGTCGCCAAGCAGTAGCACCCGCAAGGCGCCAACTGTCGGGGCCCGTCGGGCTCAGTGCTTGTAACCCCAGTTAGAGGAGGAGATGGAGATGAGGATGAGATGGAGAGGACTCACCCTGGCGACGGGCGCAATCCTGTTTGCCGCGGGCGCCCACGCTGCGCCGGCCACGCCGGAAATGCTGGCCAACGCCTGCGCCGGTTGCCACGGCACCTACGGTGGCAGCGCGGGGCCCACCATGCCGAGCCTGGCGAACCAGTCCAAGACGGCCATCGTCGAGGCGATGAAGAAGTTCAAGAGCGGGGAGCGTCTGTCGTCGATCATGGGACGCCTGGCCAAGGGCTACAGCGACGCACAAATCGAGGCCCTGGGGGGGTATTTCTCGGCGCAGAAGTTCCACCCCACCGTGCAGACGGTGGACAAGGCGAAGGTCGCCAGGGGTGCCAGCCTGCAGGAAGCCAACTGCTCGCGCTGCCACCTGGACGACGGCAAGGACGGCAAGGACGACACCCCGGTCATGGCCAGCCAGTGGCTGCCCTACCTGCAGATGCAGATGGCCGACTACCTGTCCGGCAAGCGCAAGATACCGGAAAAGATGGAGGAGAAGACCAAGCCCATGTCCAGGGAGGATCTTGACGCCCTGCTTCACTTCTACGCCAGCGTGAAATAACCGGGGAGACCAAAACAATGACCATTGATCGCAGAGACTTTCTCCGCCTCCTGGGTGCAGGCGCCGGAGCAGGCGCCCTCTATGGGTGCGCGACCCCCGGCGGCGCGCCAGCGGTAGGCTCGTCCAAGGAACTCATGCCCAAGACCGGCCGGCGCGTGGTGGTGGTGGGCGGCGGCTACGGCGGCACCATCGCCGCCAAGTACATCCGCATGATGGACAAGTCCATCGAGGTGGTGCTGATCGAGCGCAATGACCACTTCGTGTCCTGCCCGTTCAGCAATCTCTACATCGGCGGCATCATCAAGGACCTGACACCCCTGACCATCCGTTACGACAAGCTGGTGGCCAACCATGGTGTCAAGTTCGTGCAGGCGGAAGTCACGGCCGTCGACCCCGCGGCCAAGACCGTGGTCACCTCCCAGGGCACACTCAAGTACGACCGTCTCATCCTGTCCCCGGGCATCGACTTCCGCCTGGGCGAGGTGAAGGGCTACGACGCGGCGGCCATGGAAATCATGCCCCACGCCTGGAAGGCCGGCCCGCAGACGGTGCTGCTCAGGAAGCAGCTCGAAGCCATGAAGGACGGCGGCACCGTGGTGATGAGCGCACCCCTGGCGCCCTACCGCTGCCCCCCCGGCCCCTACGAGCGGGCGAGCATGATCTCCTTCTACCTCAAGCACCACAAGCCGAAGTCGAAGCTGATCCTGCTGGACGCCAACCCCGACGTGGCATCGAAGGGTCCCCTGTTCAAGAAGGGCTGGAAGGACAACTACGCCAGCATCTTCCAGTACATGCCCGCCAAGAAGGTCACCGAGGTCAATGCCAGTTCCAGGTCCGTTCTGATCGAAGGCATTGACGAAGTCAAGGGCGACGTGGTGAACGTGATCCCGCCGCAGCGTGCGGGGCACATCGCCGTCGCCGCGGGGCTCGTGGGCGACGACAAGAACTGGTGCCCGGTCAACGCCACGACCTTCGAGTCCACCAAGCACAAGGACATCCATGTCATCGGTGATGCGTGCATCGCCGGCGCCATGCCCAAGTCCGGCTATTCGGCCAATTCCGAGGCCAAGGTCTGTGCCACCAACGTGGTCGCCCTGATGAACGGCAAGGAACCGGTGGAGTTGTCCGGCATCAACACCTGCTACAGCTACATCACCGACAAGGAAGCGATCAGTGTGGCGGGTGTTTACGCGGTCAAGGACGGCAAGATCATCGGCGTGCCGAACTCGGGCGGCGTCTCGCCGGGCGACTACTCACAGGCCAAGACGGAAGCAATCTATGCGGAGAGTTGGCTGAGGAACATCCTCACCGAGATGTCGACCTGAAATCCGCGGTCTCGAAATCGGTGCGCCCTCCCGGGCGCACCCGGGAAAAGCCCCGCCACGGCGGGGCTTTTTCGTTCCTGCCTGCGGCTCCGGGAACCCCGTTCCCGTACTTCGCCGCTACTGCAGCCCGCCGACATACACCGCCACCGCCCGCGTCTCCAGTTCGGTCAGCTTCGAGGCGATGGCATGCATGATGGCATTGTCGTTGGTGCGCTCGCGCTTGTTGAATTCCTTGAGCTGGTTTTCCAGGTAGGCCGGATGCTGCCCGGCCAGGCGTGGCAACTGGTGGGTGCCGTGGCCGGAAGGACCGTGGCACGAACCGCAGGCTGCCATCCCCGAGTAAGGATTGCCCTTCAGGTAGATGTAGCGGCCCACCGCGGCGAGATCCGCATCCCCGGGCTGCTTCGCGGCCGCCTTCTTGGCCCCGAAATAGGCTGCCAGCCCGGCAATCTCGTCATCCTTCAGGTCGGCGGCCTGGTCGGACATGGTGTCGCTCTTGCGCCGCCCGTCGCGGAAATCCTTCAACTGCTTGACCATGTAGTCCGGATGCTGCGCCGCCAGGCGGGGGAATACCGCGCTGGCGCTTTCGCCCTCCATGCCGTGGCACAGGGCGCAGCGCCCGGCGACGAGCTCATCCACGCGCTTCGCATCGGCGGCCAGGACGGACGACGTCACCCCCGCCAGGAGCCCGGCGGTCATCATCATGGGCAGCATCCGTGTGAGCGTCGCCTTCATCTCGAAATCCTCCGCAAAGAAATGTCCCGTGGCCGTCAGGCCTTGCCGGTGCTGCCAAATCCGTTGTCGCCGCGATGGCTGGCCTCGAACTCGTCCACCACGTTGAACGCCACCTGCAGCACCGGCACCACCACCAGTTGCGCCAGACGCTCCAGCGGCTCCAGGGTGAATGGGTGATGGCCCCGGTTCCAGGTGGAGACGAAGATCTGGCCCTGATAGTCGGAATCGATCAGCCCCACCAGGTTGCCCAGCACGATGCCGTGTTTGTGGCCCAGGCCGGAGCGCGGCAGGATCATCGCCGCCAGCCCCGGGTCGGCGAGGTGGATGGCGATGCCCGAGGGCACCAGGCAGGTCTGCCCGGGCTCAAGCACCAGGGGCGCGTCGATGCAGGCGCGCAGATCCAGGCCTGCCGAACCCGGCGTGGCGTAGTGCGGCGGATGGTCCCGCAGGCGCGGGTCGAGGATGCGGATGTCGATGCGATGCATGGGATGGGATCTGCGGTGCGGTGGATACGGTGGGGCTGCCCCGGTCGTAGCCCACCCTACACGGGTGCGCGGCGCGGCATCATCGCCGCGATGTGGGCGATGATGCGCCGCGCCACCTCCATTTTCGGCCCGGGCGGCAAGGGATGGCGGCCGGCATCGTCGAACAGCACCACGGTGCTGTCCTCCCGCCCCAGCGCCTCGTGCACCAGGTTGCCCACCACCAGGGGCAGGCCCTTGGCACGCCGCTTGGCCTCGGCGTAGGCGTCGAGGTTCTCGCTCTCGGCGGCGAAGCCCACGCACAACGGCCGATCCGGCCGCACCGCCACCTCGGCCAGGATGTCCGGATTGGCGACGAGATCCAGTGTCAGGCGCGCCGCACCCTTCTTGATCTTGCGCACCGCGAATTCGGCCGGACGGAAGTCCGCCACCGCCGCCACGCCAATGAAGACGTCCTGACCCGCAAGCCGTTCCATTACAGCAGCGTGCATCTCGCGCGCCGTGGTCACATCGACGCGCCGCACGCCACGGGGCGCCGCCAGGGACACCGGCCCGCTCACCAGCGTCACCTGCGCGCCCGCTTCCGCCGCCGCCCGCGCCAGCGCGTACCCCATGCGCCCCGAGCTGGAGTTGGTCAGCCCGCGCACCGGGTCCAGCGGTTCGAAGGTGGGCCCGGCGGTGAGCAGCACGCGCCGCCCGGCCAGCAGCGCAGGCAGAAAGGCCGCGACGATGTCGTCCAACAGCTCTTCGGGCTCCAGCATGCGGCCCATGCCCGTCTCGCCGCAGGCTTGGTCGCCGCTGCCCGGACCCAGCACCACGACGCCGTCCTGGCGCAGCACGTCCATGTTGCGACGGGTGGCCGGGTTTTCCCACATCTGCACGTTCATGGCCGGCGCCACCAGCAGCGGGCAGTCGCGCGCCGCCCCCTCCACCCCGGCGCGCGGGCGGGCGAGGCATAGCGTGGTCAGCAGGTCATTGGCCAGCCCGTGGGCGATGCGGGCAAGGAAGTCGGCGCTGGCGGGCGCCACCACGATGGCGTCGGCATCGCGCGACAGCTCGATGTGCGCCATGTTGTTCGACGCGCGGGGATCCCAGAGGTCGGTCCACACCGGGTTGCCCGACAGCGCCTGGAAAGTCACCGGCGTGACGAAGCGCGCCCCGGCCCCGGTGAGCACCACCCGCACGCGGGCCCCCGCCTTGCCCAGCAGGCGCACCAGTTCCGCCGCCTTGTAGGCCGCCACGCCCCCGGTCACGCCGAGCGTGATGCATTTGCCATCGAGATCCGTCATGCGCCTGCTAGAATCCGCCGCTGCCGATGCCATGAATTGTAACGGATGCGCCGTGTGCCCGCCGCGGCCCTCCACCCTGGAGCGACAACCCATGCCCATCACCGACTGGCCCGAGGACGAACGCCCGCGCGAGAAGCTGCTGCGCCACGGCGCCGCCGTCCTGTCCGAGGCCGAACTGCTGGCCATCTTCCTGCGCGTGGGCATGAAGGGCAAGAGCGCCGTGGACCTGGCGCGGGAACTGCTCGGGCGCTTCGGCAGCCTCACCGGCCTGTTCAGCGCCACGGCACGGGAATTCGCCCAGGTGCCCGGCATGGGCGACGCCAAGTACGCACAGTTGCAGGCGGTGCTCGAACTCGCCCGGCGCACCCTGCGCGAGGAACTGGCCGCCGGCATCGCGCTTTCCTCGCCCCAGGCGGTGCGCGACTACCTGCGCCTGTGGCTGGGACGGCTGCCCTACGAGGTCTTCGCCGTGCTGCTGCTGGATGCCCAGAACCGCCTCGTGCGCGCCGACGAACTGTTCCGCGGCACCCTCACCCAGACCAGCGTCTATCCGCGGGAAGTGGTCAAGCTGGCGCTCCACCACAATGCCGCCGGGGTCATCCTGGCGCACAACCACCCGTCCGGCGTGGCCGAGCCCAGCCGCGCCGACGAGGCCCTCACCCAGGCCCTGAAGCAGGCCCTGGCGCTGGTGGACGTGCGGGTGCTGGACCATTTCATCGTCGCCGGCAGCCACGCCCCGCTGTCATTCGCGGAACGGGGTCTGCTGTGATGTGCCATGCCGGCAAGGGCCGCGCGTTGCGCGCTGCCTGCCTCGCGATCACAGGCACACCGGCCTTGCGGGCCGTGCCCGCGCTCCCGTATAATCCCCGGCTTTGCTGAATCTGGAGCACGAGATGGCCCGAGTATGTCAAGTCACCGGAAAGGCGCCGATGGTCGGGAACCACGTCTCCCATGCCAACAACAAGACCAAGCGTCGGTTTCTGCCCAACCTGCACTATCGCCGCTTCTGGGTGGAGTCCGAGAACCGCTGGGTGCGCCTGCGCGTATCCGGGGCCGGTCTGCGCACCATCGACAAGAACGGCATTGATGCCGTGCTGGTGGACCTGCGCGGCCGCGGCGAGAAGATCTGAGCACCCCAAACGGGTGCGTTGCAACTGAGGAACTGAACCATGGCCAAAGGCGGACGTGAAAAGATCAAGCTGGTGTCCAGCGCCGGCACCGGTCACTTCTACACCACCTCGAAGAACAAGCGCACCACGCCGGAAAAACTCGAATTCATGAAGTTCGATCCCAAGGCGCGCAAGCACGTCCCGTACAAGGAAACGAAGCTGAAGTAGCCCTTCCTTCCGGGCCGGGAGAGCGGCAGCGGGCGCTGTCGCAGTAACGCAAGAACCCGCCATGTGGCGGGTTTTTTGTTGTCCCTCCGGATCGTGGCTGGTGAGACGGCACGCTCCGTCGAGACTCGCAATCCGCCGCTCCCGGTCGCGACGCGCGCGGGACTCCGCCGCTCATGCCGCGTAGCTGCGCAAGCGCGCAGCAAACTCCTGCAACTGGGCAATGCCGCTGGCCTCGGCGCGGTGGCACCAGTCCTGCAACTGCCTGAGCAACTGCTCACGCGAGGCCGTGGAGCGCTGCCACAACGCCACCAGCTCGCAGCGCATGGAATAGACGGTGGCCAACCGCGCGCTCTTTTCCAGGACCGACTGCAGTTTCGCCTTGTCCGCCGCCGGCAGATCCTTCGCATCACGCGCCAGCCATTGCTTGAGGGGGGCCAGTTGCTGCGCGTCCAGGGACGCGCGCAGCCGCGACACCTCCTCGCGGTAGATCTCCCCCAGCGACTTCATGTAGCGGCGCATGACATCGTAGCGATGGGTGATCACGGCCTGCAGCGTATCCAGATCGGCAACCTGGGCCGCCGCGCGGAACCGCGGCCGCGGGATCACCTTTTTGGCCCGCGCCAGGCCCAGCGCCTGGAGCAGGCGGATGTACATCCAGCCGATGTCGAACTCGTACCACCGCGCCGACAGCTTGGCCGAAGTGGCGAAGGCGTGGTGGTTGTTGTGCAGTTCCTCGCCGCCAATGAGGATGCCCCACGGGAAGATATTGGCGGAGGCATCGGCGCAGTCGAAGTTGCGGTAGCCCCAGAAATGACCGATGCCGTTGATCACGCCCGCCGCCCAGAACGGGATCCACACCATCTGCACGCACCAGATCAGCACCCCCGGCACAAGCCCGAACAGCACCACATCTGCCAAAGCCATCACGACAATGCCCCACTTGTGCGACGGCGTGTAGATGTTTCGTTCCAGCCAGTCGTCCGGCGTACCGTGGCCGTAACGCTTCATGGTCTCCCGGTTGCGTGATTCCTTCACGTACAAGAACACCCCGCCCCACAACACCCGGTTGATGCCCAGCACCCGGGGGCTGTGGGGATCATCGGCGGTCTCGCACCGTGCATGGTGCTTGCGGTGGATGGCCGCCCATTCGCGGGTGATCATGCCGGTGGTGAGCCACAGCCACAGGCGGAAAAAGTGGCTGGGCAGCGGATGCAGTTCCAGCGCCCGATGGGCCTGATGGCGGTGCAGGAAGATGGTCACGGAAGCGATGCTGACGTGGGTCAGCCCCAGCGCCACCAGCACATACCCCCACCACGGCAAGTCGAATACTCCGGCATACATGAATTCGCTTCCCTTCCCTGAGGCCCTCGCGGGCCAATGTCGGCGCGTCCCCCAGCAGATCCGGCCAGCACCGCATTCCGCGGCACACCCGATGCCGCAGACGGCCCGTCGGCCCCCCGGCGGAGTCAACACGAGGCGCGAAGTTTAAGCCATTTCCTTCAGGCTTCAAGAAAGCAGCCCGGGGAGATTTCCAGGCTCAGGACGACGCAGCCGGGGCGGCCGGCGACACGATGCGCACCTCGCGCTGCGGATAGGGGATCTCCACCCCGGCATCGCGGAACGCCCGCCAGATGGCCAGGCTGATGTCGGAGCGCACGTTCTGCGTGCCCTCCTGCGGATCCGCGATCCAGAAACCCACCTCCAGGTCCATGCCGCTGTCGGCGAAGGCTGCCAGATAACCCCGGGGCGCGGGGTCCGCCAGCACCCGGGGGTGGGCTCGCGCAGCGTCTTCCAGGATGCGAAGCACCGCGGGCACGTCGGAACCATAGCTCACCTGCACCTTCAGCCCCACCCACACCCGTGGATCGGAGTAGGACTCGTTGAGCACCACGGAGCCCACCAGCACCTCGTTGGGCACGATGTGCTCGACGCCGTTCAAGCCCCGCAACACCGTGTAGCGCGTCGTGATGCGGGTAACCTGGCCGCGGTGGTTGTCCACGGCGATCATGTTGCCGATACGGATGGAACGGTCGAGCAGGATGATGAAGCCCGACACGTAGTTGCTGGCGATCTTCTGCAGACCCAAGCCCAGCCCCACGCCGAGGGCGCCGCCGAACACGTGCAGCGTGGTGAGATCCACCCCCACCATTTGCAGGCTGACCAGCCCGCCCACCACCAGCAGCAGCGCCCGCGCCGCCCGGGAGAGGACCACCTGCAGGCTGGAATCCAGCGTTGCGGAAGCCATCAGCCGCGTCTCCACCACCCGCCCGATCCACAACGCGATCAACAGCGCCGCGGCCACCGTCACGCCGCCCCACAGCAACGCCCACACGGAGATCCGCGTGCGACCGATGACCAGCGCGGACTGCTCCAGCGCGTCGACGACGCCGTCCAGCAAGCCGCTGATGTGTAACGCCACCACCAGCCAAACGAACAGCGCCAGACTGCGCTCCAGGGCCTTCAGCCAGGGCAGAGCGGGGAATAGCGAGCGCAGCCCGTAGGCCAGCAGCCGGATGACGGCGAACGCCAGCAGCAGCGGCACGGCCAGCGTCAGCAGGTGCGCCGGCGAGTACCCTGCGACGGCAAGCCGGCAGCCCGCCACCAGCACCAGGGCCAGCATGGGAAAGATCAGGCGCCTGAGCCCGCCGCGGCCGAGGCGCACCGCCGCGCTGGAAGGCACCTCCTGCGCCGCCGCCACGTGCCGCAGGCGATGCGCCACGCCGGCAGCAATGATCAGGCTCACGGCGAGGAGGACCGCATCCAGCGCGCCCCCCGGCGTGAGAAGGTAGACATCCAGGCGACTCAGGGTTGCTGCGAGCTTGGAGGAAATCATCCTTGATTCCTCAGTTGAACGCGCCCGAGTGTGCGCCTGCCGGGTCGGCTGGCAAGGCGCGACGAGGCCGCGGGGCCGCCCCCCGCTTTGATGCGCAACGCCGCCAGACGGCCCGGCAGGCGCGCAATCGGGCGCGTAGCGGGCTCACCCATCCGGTGAGCGTGAGCGAAGGCACGGACCTCAAATTCCATGCGGCCTCCCGAGGGAAAATGAGCGGTCAACAGAGGAATCAAGGATCATGGCAGGACTCGGTCGATGCCCGTCGGCGCGTGACGATCAGTGGAGCGGCATGTACGGCGCGCCGGGCGCTTCGGCGTCGGCGCGGTGACGCAGCCAGTTGCGGTAGTAGGCCCGGGCCACCGCGGCGTTGTTGCGCAGGATGACCACGTTTTCGGCGTTGCGGGTGCGCGCCGAGAGCGTGAAGTTGAACGAACCGGTGGCCACGGCATTCGGCGCGTGGTGCGGATCGGCGATGATGATCTTGTTGTGGGCGGAGGCATAGCGCGTCTCCAGCATCACCGGGATGCCCGCAGCCGCCAGGCGCTGGATCTGGGACGCCCCACCCTTGGCGTTCATCCCGTGGTCGGCCAGCACCTCCACCCGCACGCCCCGCCGGTGGGCATCGATGAGGGCCTGGGCGATGGCGCGGCTCGTAAACAGGAAGGCCTGCACGTAGATTTCCCGCCGCGCCTGCGCGATCACCCGCCGCAGGGCGGCTTCGGCGTCGTCCCAGGGCTCGAAGGCCAGTTCCACCGTGCCCACTGCCGGTTGCGGTCCCGCGGCTGCGGCCTCGAAAGCACCCGCCGCACCGGGCAGCAGGGCCAACGCCCAGGCGACACACCAACTCGCCGTGCGCATCAGCCCGCGGCCTCTTCGTCTGAGGCGGCCGGCTGCGGCGTCGCCGAGGAGGAAGCCGGGATCCTCGCCGGCTCGACAGGCGTCTGCACAGCCTGGCGTTCGAGCACGGCGGCGAAGAAGCCGTCGGTGCCGTCCCGGTGGGGCAGCAGCCGCAGCCAGGGACCGTCGCCACCCACGGCGATGCCGTGCCGCTCCAGCACGTCCCGCGCCGCCAGCACGTGGAACTCCGGCCGCGTCGCGAGAAAGGCCTGCACGATATCCTCGTTCTCCTCGGGAAGGATGCTGCATGTGGCGTACACCAGGCGCCCGCCGGGTTTCACCAGCCGCGCCGCGGAGCCGAGGATGGCCGCCTGCCGGACCGTCATCTCGGCGATGCTCTCCGGGCTCTGGCGCCATTTGAGGTCGGGATTGCGGCGCAGCGTGCCCAGGCCGCTGCAGGGCGCATCCACCAGCACCCGGTCGAGCTTGCCCGCCAGGCGTTTCACCCGCACGTCGTTCTCGCCGGACAGGCATACCGGATGGACGTTGGACAGCCCCGCCCGTGCCACGCGCTCGCGCAGGCGGGCAAGGCGACGTTGCGCCACGTCGAAGGCATAGAGCCGGCCGGTGGAGCGCATCAGGGCACCGAGCAGCATGGTCTTGCCGCCGGCGCCGGCGCAGAAGTCCGCCACCATCTCGCCGCGCCGCGGCGCCAGCAGAAAACCGAGCAACTGGCTGCCCTCGTCCTGCACCTCCACCGCCCCCGAGAGGAACAGCGCATGGTGCTGCAACGCCGGCTTGCCCTCCAGGCGCACGCCCAGCGGCGACAAGGGGCAAGGCTGCGCCGCGATGCCCTCGGCGGCGAATTGCGCCAGCACCGCCTCGCGGTTGGTCTTGAGGGCATTGACGCGCAGGTCCAGCGGCGCCGGCTGGTTGAGCCCGCCCGCCAGTTCGAGCAGGGCGGCGCGGTTCATGGTGGCCAGCAGCCGCTGCACCAGCCAGTCCGGCATGTCGGCCTGTTCGGTGATGGACAAGGCGCCCCGAGGCCCCTCCGCGAGCCGTCCAAGCCACGCCGCTTCATCGCCGTGCAGGGGTGCGAGCCGGCGCGGATTCACACCCAGCTGCCCAACCAGCGCCGCCAGCAGCAGCCGCCGCGGCGTGGGATCCGGAGCGGCCAGTCGCTCCAGCAGGCGCTTGCGGCGCAGCACGGCGTAGACCGATTCCGCCACGAAGGCGCGGTCCTGCACGCCCAGGCCGTGATGCTCGCGGAAGAAGGCCGACAACACGCCGTCCGCGGGTCGGTCGAAACGCAGCACCCGCCCCAGGGCGGTTGCGGCGCTTTGCAGGAGTTGCGGCGAGCAGCGCGACGGACGCGCGCCTTGCGGTGTATTCATTTGACTCAATGGGGTTCCCGATCCGTCACTTCGATGCCGGTGGCCAACTGGTCCCAGACGTCACCGCGCCGGTCGCGGTGGCGGATGCGCACCGGCAGGTTGCCGTGATCGCGGGCCAGCCAGATGTCCCAGGCCTCCGGCGAACGTTCCCCCGACGGCTGCCCGAGCGCGCGCAAGTGCTGCGTGCGCAGTTGTCCCAGGGGCAGGGCCAGGTCCTCTTCGCCCACCACCTCCACCACGTGGCGGTGGAAACTCTTGCCCGTGGCCACCATCATTTCCATGCGCGGCGTGACCGCCGCCCGGGCCGCGAACTGGAAGAACAGACTGAGGAAATCCTGCGCCCCCGGTTCCAGGGCCTCCTCGCGCTCGCGCCCCCCTCCCGCCAGCGCGACGCGCATGCGCGCCCAGTCGAACTGCGCGCCGTCGGCGCGCTCGCCGCCACGATCGCGACGGGCGCGGAAGCGCAGCGGCCGCAGCCCGTCTGCGGTGATCTCCCCCTCGCTGTACTGCTCCACCCGCACCGGCTTGAACAGCGCGGCCAGTCCGGTGGTCTCCACCACGCTCTCCAGGCGGTAGTGCATGTCCTCCATGTGCCAGGAGTTCTCCGCCCGGCCGACCTCAAAATTCTCGCTGCCGCGCATGATGACATAACGGATACGCCCTTTGGGGGGGAAGGGCAGCGTCGCAAGGCTGTCCGGACGAACGCCGGACCGGGGCGAAGCGGCGCTGCTTGCCGCCTCGGCACCCGCGTTCGGCACACCGGGCGCAGGCACGTCGGACGCAAGCGCCGCAGCGGGCTCGTCCGTCGCGGGTGCTTCTTCGGTGGCTGCGGGCCGCGCAATATCCACCCGTGCCGCCCGCTCCGGCAGGGGGGCCGGGGGTGCGCGCGGCGCACGCGCCTGGCGCGGATTGCGATCGCCGGCCGGGCTTGTCGCCCGCGGATTCGGATTCGGTTCGGCCCGGGCTTCCAGCGGCATCAGCCGCGCGTCCAGGCGCAGCGGTCTGGCATCCGGTGCCAGGTCGGCCACAGGTGGGGGCGACGCCAGCAAGCTCAGGTGCAAGCCGAGGGATGCCGCCAGGGCCCACAACAGACGCCGCTGCGGCCGCCGTCGCCCCACGCCGTTCAGGTGCCGCCGGCACCCGCCGTCGCCCGGTCCGCGACCCGCTCCGTGGCGCCATCGCGCTCCCGGATCTCCACCGCCGGTACGCACAGCACCGCTGCCGCGGCGTTACCGGGTACATCGCGCACGATCACGGGGCCGCCGGCCGTGCATTGCAGCCGTCCCTCCAGGAACCAGCGCACCGCCTGGGGGTAGATGCGATGCTCCTGGACCAGCACCCGGGCGGCGAGGCGCTCCTCGTCGTCGCCGGGCAGGACGGGCACCGCCGCCTGGATGATGATGGGCCCGTTGTCCAGCGCAGGGGTGACGAAATGAACCGTGCAGCCGTGCAGCCGCACCCCCGCCTCCAGCGCCCGACGGTGGGTGTGAAGCCCGGGGAAGGCAGGCAGCAGCGAGGGATGGATGTTCATCAGCCGGCCCTCGAAACGCCGCACGAACTCGTCGCCCAGCACGCGCATGAAGCCGGCCAGCACCACCAGGCCCGGGGCATGGCGATCGATCTCCTGCGCCAGGGCGGCATCGAAGGCCTGGCGCGAATCGAAGCCGCGGTGATCCACCACCGCCGTGGCCACGCCGCGCTCCCGGGCGTAGGCCAGTCCCGCGGCGTGGGGGCGATTGCTGATCACCGCCGCCACCCGGCCCGGAAGCTGCGCCCGCAGCATCGCCTCCATGTTGCTGCCGCGCCCGGAGATGAGGATGACGACGGACTTTTCACCTGCTGCCATGGCGGGCATCACCGGATCGGCACCGGCAGGAACACCGCCGTGGCCAGGCTTTGCATCACGCGCACGATGCTGCGGTTGGCCTTGTCGGCGATGATGCGCGCGAGCAGGTCGAGATTGCCGATGATGCGGCCGAACTCGCGTTCGAAGCTGAGGTTGCGCCCCGCGGGTCCGAGTTCGTTCGACAGCAGGAAGGCGCCGCCCCGGGAATCCTGATCATGGGCCAGCTTCCAGGCGGCGATCTCCACGTTGCGTGCGCTGTTATGGAGCATCTGGGGATCGAGGTCGTCGAGGATGAAGAATTCGCTCTTGTCGTTGAAGGCCCGCTGGATCATGCCGCCGAGCCCGGCAATCAGGGCCGCCACGCGGTCGCCGCGGTAGTCCTCGCGGAAGGCCAGGGCCAGGGCCTCGGTTCCCCGCCGGCCCTCGAGTTCCGGCAGGTTCCAGGGCGGAGCAGCGGAGAAGATGCGCGCCACCGCGGTCTCGATCCCCGCCTCCCCGGACTTGCGCCACTCGCGGGGATTGCGCCGGTAGAGCTTTTCGGCAAGCACGTGCAGGCTGGCACGGATTTCCCGCTGATGGGCCTCCGCCACCCGGTCGATGTCGGTCTTGGCAAGCTGGCTGGCGTCGAAGGATGTAGCACCGGCCGAGCGCCCATTGCCTGCGCCGGTGGAACAAGCCGTGAGAAGCACGGCCATCGAAATCCAGCAGGGTTGCAACCACGCTCGGTTCATGGCGAATCATAGCGCAAATGCCCCACCGACCCATTGGCGTGGGCATTGGCGCCCGTCGCCGATCACCGTGGCGGCGGAAAAAGCAGGCCCGCCGTCAGCGATCCGCCGGGGCGAGGCGCTGTCGCAGATAGCTCACGGCCAGCGGCGTGAGCGACAGAGCAATGATCGCCAGGATGACCACCGACAGGTTGTTCTTCACCACCGGCAGATTGCCAAACCAGTACCCGGCCGCAGTCAGGGAAATCACCCACAGCAGCGCCCCCGCCACGCAGAAGCCAAGGAACCGCACATAGTGCATGCGCCCGACCCCTGCAACGAAGGGCGCGAACGTCCGCACCAACGGCAGGAAGCGCGCAATGATCACCGTCTTGCCACCGTGGCGTTCGTAAAACAGGTGCGTCTTGTCGAACGCCGCCTTGTTGAACAGCCGCGACTGTTCCCAGCGGAAAAGGTGTGGGCCGGCGTAATGCCCGACCCAGTAATTCACGTTGTCCCCCAGCAGCGCGGCGCAAATGAGCGAGCCCGCCAGCAGCACCGGGTCCATGCCGCCGGTAGCGGCCAGGGCGCCGGCCACGAACAGCAGCGAATCACCGGGCAGAAAAGGGGTCACCACCAGTCCGGTCTCGCAAAACACGATGACGAACAGGATGCCGTAGATCAATGTGCCGTACTGCTCGAGAAGCACGGCAAGGTACTTGTCCAGATGCAGGACAAGGTCAACGAAGGACGCCAGGAGTTCCATGTCGGGGGCAAATCGAAAATCACATGATAACCCGGCCGAAGGTCATTCCCGCCGTGACATCTTCACGCCTCGCAAGCCGATGCCGCCGCAGATCCGCAGCCGGTACCCCGCCTTCGGGCAGCCAATTGGCTCCACGGCACCCAATGCGCTTTGAGAATTCGTCCCACGTTTTCGTCCAGCATTGCGCATGGCAACGGCAGTGCAGATTTCCGGAGCGCCGAACCACCGGTGCGGTATGTCAACTGCGCACCGTTTCCCGCGGTTCAGGCACCGAATTGTTTGGTGGTTCGCGGGAATGGCCGACCATGGAAATAGCCATTCATGGCGCCATTCCGAGGCCCATTTCGATCCGGCACACGGCCGAATGCCGGCACTCACTAATCCGAATGGTTGACTCGGACATTTGTCTATGGCTAAATTGGACTATTGTATTTTTTGTCAAAGGGACCACCATGGAAAGCTACAAAGAACTTAAGGCACGAATTGCCGAACTTGAGCAGCAGGCCGAAGACTTGCGGCGCAAGGAACTCGCGGTGGTCATCCGCGAGATCAGGGAAAGAATGGCGGAGTACGGTCTTGGCGCTGCCGACCTGGGATTCGGCGACAAGACCGCCGGCAAGTCGAAGGGGGCTCCCAAGTTTCGCGACCCGTCCACTGGAAAGACCTGGTCGGGTTATGGCAAGGCACCCAACTGGATCAAGGCCCACGAGGCCGCCGGCGGCAATCGCAACGACCTGCGCATCGGCTAAGCACGGGATCGGATGGGCGCGGCGGACGTGGTCGTATGACACTGCCGCGCGGATAACCCGAAGTCCAATCGGATCCTCGCTGGATTTGTCGTCGCATCGCTTTGGTTGGCAGGGTTTTCGATACCGCACCCTGGCGATCCAATTACCCGGGACAAACGCCACAAGTCGTTTTCCTGCCCCCTGACGTCTCGCAAGTCGCTTCGGCCGCATCGATCACTGCGGCCATGAATCGGCGGAATTGGGCTCCCTCCGAGTCCGCTAAAGCTTCGACAGTCCGATGCCCCCAACCTGCTGTTGGCATCGGGCTTGCAGTGCCAGGTTTTCCCCTTCCCCTCACCCACCTCATTCCGACACATCCACACCCGGGAATTTCGGCAGTCCTCCTGCGTCCGATCCATTCGCAGAGTGGCGGTCGCACCACTTTGACCGGATTCGACCGCGTCTCGCCGTCCCCCTATGCCTTGCCCCGCCCACTGCCCGGGATCGCCCGTGGGGAGCCTATAATCCTCCCGCACCATGTCCGCAATTCATCTTCTCCCTGATGCACTCATCAGCCAGATCGCGGCCGGCGAAGTCGTTGAGCGGCCGGCCTCGATCGTCAAGGAACTGATGGAAAACAGCCTGGACGCGGCGGCATCCGAGGTGTCGGTGCAGCTCGCGGAAGGTGGCGTGCGCCTGGTACGCGTCAGCGACAACGGTTGCGGAATCGACCGCGAGGACCTGGCATTGGCCCTGGCGCGCCACGCCACGAGCAAGATTGCTTCCCTGGACGACCTGGAGCGGGTGGGCTCCTTCGGCTTCCGCGGCGAGGCACTGGCAGCCATCGCCAGCGTGGCGCGGGTGACACTCGCTTCCCGGCGCGCCGGAGCCCCCCACGCCTGGCGCGTCGATGACCGCGGCGCCGCACCCGAACCTGCGGCTCTGGGCTCAGGCAGCGTCGTCGAAGTGGCCGACCTTTACTTCAACACCCCGGCCCGACGCAAGTTCCTCAGGACCGAGGCCACCGAGTACGCCCATTGCGAGGAGTCCTTCCGCCGCATCGCCCTGGCGCGGCCGCAGGTGCTGTTTCAATTGCAGCACAACGGCAGGACCCTGCACCGCTGGGCACCGGGCAGCCACGAACAGCGTCTGGCCGATGCCCTGGGCGGCGAATTCGCTGCCCACGCCCGGCACATCGACGCCCAGGCCGGCAACCTGCGGCTGAGCGGACTGGCTGCGCTCCCCGCCTACTCCCGCGCCGGTCGCGACCTTCAGTACTGCTTCGTCAATGGGCGCTTCGTACGCGACCGCCTGCTCTCCCACGCCATCCGCGAGGCCTACCGGGACGTGCTCCACGGCAGCCGCCACCCCGCCTACGTGCTGTTCCTGGAAATCGACCCGGCGATGGTGGACGTGAATGTCCACCCGGCGAAGACCGAGGTGCGTTTCCGCGACGCGCGGGCGGTGCATCAGTTCGTGTTCCACGCCGTCGAGCGCGCGCTTGCGGTACCGCAGCACGCGGGGTCTGCGCCGCGACCGGAGACGCCCTCGCAAGTCGGGGCAGCGCCCACCACACCGGCGCGGTCGGCCATGTCGCCCCGCCAGACCGCCCTGGGCGTCGAGCAGCCCGTGGCCACCTATCTGGAATTCGTGGCCACGGCGATAAGCCGCGACGCCGACACCGGTTCGGCCGCCCAAGACATCGACGCAAGTCCACCCGCCGCAGCGGACAATGACGTCTCCCCCGCCCCACCGCTGGGCCATGCCCTCGCCCAGCTCCATGGCATCTACATCCTCGCCCAGAACCAGGCGGGGCTGGTGCTCGTGGACATGCACGCGGGGCACGAGCGCATCCTCTACGAGCGGCTCAAGGCGATGCCGGACGGCGCTCCGGCCACCCAGCGCCTGCTGATCCCGGCGGTGTTCAGCGCCAGCGCGCGGGAACTCGCCACGGCCCTGGAGCACGGCGAGACGCTGGCCCGTCTCGGCTTTGAAGTCGGCCAGGCGGGTCCCGCCGAACTGGCGGTGCGCAGCGTTCCGGCTTTGCTGGCGCGCGCGGCGGTGGCGGAACTTGTGCGCGCACTGCTCGCGGATCTGCGGGACTTCCCCGCCGCCCGGGTCATCGAGGCGCGCCGCAACGAGCTTCTGGCCACCATGGCCTGCCATGGCGCGGTGCGCGCCCACCGTCCGTTGTCGGTACCGGAAATGAACGCCCTGCTGCGGGAGATGGAAACCTGCGAGCGGGCAGACCAGTGCAACCATGGCCGGCCCACCTCGGTGCAACTCAGCGTCGCCGAACTGGACCGGATGTTCCTGCGCGGGCGCTAGCCGCCTGCCCGCCCATGTCCACCGCCTACCCCCCCGCCATCCTGCTCATGGGCCCTACCGCGGGCGGCAAGACCGCGCTGGCGCTGGAACTCGCGGAGCGCTGGCCGCTGGAGGTCGTCAGCGTCGATTCCGCCCAGGTGTTCCGCGGCATGGACATCGGCACCGCCAAGCCGGATGCCGCCACCCTGGCGCGCCATCCGCACCACCTCATCGACCTCATCAGCCCGGAGGAGAGCTATTCCGCCGCACGCTTCCGGGACGACGCACTGGCGGTCATGGCGGAAATTGCGGCGCGCGGGAGGGTGCCGCTGCTGGTGGGCGGCACCATGCTCTACTTCAAGGCCTTGCGCGAAGGACTGTCCGACCTGCCCGGTGCCGACCCCGCGCTGCGCGCCGAACTCGACGCCCGCGCCGCAGCCCGGGGCTGGCCCGCGCTGCACGCCGAACTGGCGCGGCTCGACCCGGCCACCGCCGCCCGCCTGCATCCCACCGACGCCCAGCGCATCCAGCGCGCACTGGAACTGCTGACCCTCACCGGCCGGCCACCGAGCCAGCTTTACACCGGCGCCCGCCATGCGCCCCCGCCGTGGGACATGCTCCCCCTGGCGCTGGTGCCCGCCGAGCGGGCGGAGTTGCACCGGCGCATCGCGCTGCGCTTCGACGCCATGCTCGATGACGGACTGGTGGAGGAGGTACGCGCCCTGCGCAGCCGCTACCGGCTCTTGGCGGAGCTGCCTTCGATGCGCTGCGTGGGCTATCGCCAGGTGTGGGAGTATCTGGAGGGCCGCCTGCCGGCGGCGCAACTGCGCGACCGGGGCGTTTTCGCCACGCGCCAGTTCGCCAAGCGGCAACTCACCTGGCTGCGGGGCATGGCGGACGCGGCGGTATTCGACGCGCCCGGACCGGCACTGTTCGAAGCCATCGCCAGGCACCTGGACCGCCCGGGCGGCGCGTAGTGCGCGCCCGCATCGAGGGGCAGGTGCGCGCGGCCTACACCACCACGGTTTGCGGCTGCCCCTCGCGGCGCGCCTCGATACGGCCGATCTCGAACACCGATTCGCCCGCCGCGCGCAGCAGATGTGCAGCGCGCGAGGCGTGCTCCGCCCCCACCACCACCACCATGCCGATGCCGCAGTTGAAGACGCGGTGCATCTCCGCGTCCGCCACGCCGCCCTCGGCCTGCAGCCAGTCGAACAGCTTCGGGCGCGTCCAGGCACCGCGATCCAGCACCGCGGTGACGGCATCCGGCAGCACCCGCGGCACGTTCTCCAGCAGCCCGCCGCCCGTGATGTGGGCCAGCCCCTTCACCGGCAGCGCCCGCATCAGTGCCAGCAGCGGTTTCACATAGATGCGGGTGGGCGCCATCACCACGTCCGCCAGCGGGCGGCCGTCGAAGTCCGCCGCCAGGTCGGGCGCGGAGCGTTCCAGGACGCGTCGGATGAGCGAATAGCCGTTGGAATGGGCACCGCTGGAGGCCAGCCCCAGCACCACATCGCCGGGGATGATGCCGCGTCCGTCGATGATCTGCGATTTTTCCACCGCGCCCACGGCGAAGCCCGCCAGATCGTACTCGCCGTCGGGGTACATGCCCGGCATCTCGGCCGTCTCCCCGCCGATCAGGGCACAGCCGGCCAGTTCGCAGCCGCGGGCGATGCCGCCCACCACCTCGGCGGCCACGTCCACCGCCAGCCGCCCGCAGGCGAAATAGTCGAGGAAGAACAGGGGCTCGGCGCCCTGCACCAGGATGTCATTGACGCTCATGGCCACCAGGTCGATGCCCACGGTGTCGTGGCGTCCGAGCTGGAAGGCCAGCTTGAGCTTGGTGCCCACGCCGTCGGTGCCGGACACCAGCACCGGCTCGCGGTACTTGCCGGTCAGCTCGAACAGCGCGCCGAAGCCGCCGATGCCCGTGAGCACTTCCGGGCGCAGGGTGCGCCGTGCCAGGGGCTTGATGCGTTCGACAAGGGCGTCGCCGGCCTCGATGTCCACCCCGGCGTCGCGGTAGGTGAGGGAATCGGGGCGGGAAGCGGCAAGGCGGGCAGCAGGGGCGCCCTGGGAATCGCGGTCGGATGTCATGTTCAGGCCTGGGGCGCCCGCCCGCGCGGGCGCTGGAATCTTGATAAACTGCCGGCTTCGCCGGTCGCCCGCCGGATGGTGCTGCGGCACTGCGGGGCGAGTTTACCGGAAACCCGCCGCGCCGTCGTGATTCCAGGTTGCATTCAAGGCGAGACGCGAAGACGGAGCGCAGACTGTACACCTGGTACGGCAAGCGACGTCGACAAAGCATCGGCTTCAATGCAACCTGGATTGACATGCCCTCTGCCCCACGCTCCCGCTGGCCCCACATCCTCTTCTGGGCTTTCCTCGCCGCCCTGGCTTTCGTGCTGCTGCGGGTGCTGGCGCCCATCCTGACCCCTTTCCTGCTCGCCATCATCCTGGCCTACATCTTCGATCCGCTGGTGGACCGGCTGGAAGCGCGGCGCCTGCCGAGATGGCTGGGGGCGGCGCTGGTGATCCTGCTGCTGGGGGCAGCCATCGCGCTACTGGGACTGATCCTGGTGCCGCTGGTGCAGAAGGAGGCCGCGCTGCTGGCGGAGCAACTGCCGCGCCACCTGGAAGTGCTGCAGACGCAACTGGCGCCATGGTTGAAGGAGCAGTTTGGCGTCGCGCTGGAATTCGACATCGCCTCGGTACGCAAGCTGCTCACCGACAACTGGGACAGCGCCCAGGACGTGGCCACGACCCTGCTGCGCTCCCTGGGCGTGGGCGGCAAGGCGCTGATCGGCTGGGCCGTTACGCTGCTCCTCCTGCCGGTGGTGATGTTCTACGTGCTGCGCGACTGGGATGACATCGTCCGGCGCATCGACCACCTCATCCCGCGGCCGTGGCACGAACGCGCACGGCAGATGCTGGGCGACGTGGACCGGGTGCTGGCGGAATTCCTGCGCGGCCAGTTGCTGGTCATGGTGGCGCTGGCCGTGTATTACAGCCTCGGCCTGTGGCTGGCCGGCGTGGAGTTCGCACTGCCGGTGGGCATCCTCACCGGACTGCTGATCTTCATCCCCTACGTGGGCTTCGGCATCGGTGCCCTGCTGGCCGTGCTGGTGGCGGCGCTGCAGCTCCAGGGCTGGGGAGCCATCATCGGCGTGCTGGTGGTGTATGGCATCGGTCAGGTGCTGGAAGGCTTCCTGCTCACGCCGCGGCTGGTGGGCGAGCGCATCGGCCTGCACCCGCTGGCGGTCATCTTCGCCCTGCTCGCCTTCGGCCAGTTGTTCGGCTTTGCCGGCGTGCTCATGGCGCTGCCAGCCTCGGCGGCGTTGCTGGTGGCGCTGCGGGAACTGCGCGCACGCTACCTCGCCAGCCCCTTCTACCTCGGCCACCGGGACGGAGCCTGATGCGTCAGCTCACCCTGGACGTGCGTGCGGAACCCGAACCCAGCCTCGACAATTTCGTCGTCGGCGCCAATGCGCAGGTGCTCGAGCGCCTGCGCGCGCTGGCGTGCGATCCGGCATCCGCTGCGCTCTACCTCTGGGGACCGCAGCATGGCGGGCGCAGCCACCTGCTGCGGTCCACCGTGGCGGCCGCACGAGCCGCCGGGCAGGAGGCCATGTACCTGGAGGCCGCCGCGGTGGGTACCGAATTGCCCCTGGCACCCGGCGGGCTGCTGGCCATCGACGATGTGGACGTCCTGGGCGAAGCCGGCCAGGTGGCGCTGTTTCGCGCCTTCAACGACATGGCCGGCGCGCGCATTCGGCTGCTGGCGAGCGGCCCCTGCGCCCCGCGGCACCTCGCGTTGCGCGAGGACCTGCGCACCCGGCTGGGCGCGGCACTGGTGTTCGAACTTCACCCCCTGGGCGAGGAGGACGCCGCACGCAGCATGGAGCGGCACGCCGCCGCCCGCGGCCTGCGCCTGGCGCCGGAGATCGTGCCCTACCTGCTGCGCCGCGGCCGGCGCGACCTGCCGTTCCTGATGGCGGCCCTGGACGCCCTGGACGAGCTTTCCCTGACCCGCCAGCGGCCCATCACCCTGGCCATGGCGCGCGAACTCTTCGATAGCCAGCCAGACCGCGAAGCCACCCCAAAACGGTCCTGCCCGCCCGCCGCCCTGGATCCGAAGCCACCCTCCGACCCCGACATACCATGACCACGGACCTCGTTCTCTTCGATCTGGACAACACCCTGCTGTCGGGAGACAGCGATTTCGAATGGGCGCAATTCCTCATCCGCCAGGGCGTGCTCGACCGCGAGATTTACGAAGCCCGCAACGCCGAGTTCTACGAGCAGTACAGGGCGGGCAGCCTGGACATCCACGAGTTCCTGGATTTCCAGCTCAAGCCGCTGTCGCGCCACAGCCGTAGCGACCTGGACGCCTGGCACGCCCGCTTCATGCAGGAAGCCATCCTCCCCATCATTTCGCCGCTAGCGCGCGAACTGGTGCGCAGCCATCAGGAATCGGGCGCACTCACCGCCATCGTCACCGCCACCAACAGCTTCGTCACCCGCCCCATCGCCCACGAGTTCGGTGTCAGGCACCTCGTGGCCACCGAACCGGAGCAGGTTGACGGGCGCTTTACCGGCGCCGTGCAGGGCGTGCCGTGTTTCCGCGAGGGCAAGCTCACACGGGTCGACCAGTGGCTGACCGGGCTCGGCCAGCGCTGGGAGGACTTCGCCTCCACCACTTTCTACAGCGATTCCCTCAACGATTTCCCGCTGCTGCGGCGCGCGAGCAGGCCGGTGGCGGTGGATCCGGACCCGACCCTGGAGCAGTACGCCCGGGATCATGGCTGGAGCATCATTTCCCTGTGCGTCGCGGCATGACGAGCCCCCCCACGCTGCGCTGCCCCCCAGGGGGGCTCATGCCGTGGAAGGCTTTTCTGTGGGAGCGGGCCTGCCCGCGATCGTGGCGGGTGAAATCGCGTGCAAGCCCGCTCCCACACTGCCCCCCTGGGGTCTCATACCCCCTTGGGGCAGCCCGGCGGCGCAATGACAACCCCCACGCTTCGCCGCCCCCCGCGGGGGCGCATGCCCCCTTGGGGCGGCCCGGCGGCGGCATGAGACGCGCCGCCCGCTGTCCGCGCCGCCGCGTTCCACGGCGGGAAACGCTGCTAGTATTCGTTGTTTCCAACCAGTCAATGAGACAGGGATTCCGGCCCGCATGATCCGCAAGCTGTTGCGACGCGTCTTTCGCCGTCCCCAGGCCAGTGCCGCGGAGGCGTTGCGCGAGCCCGCGATCATCGGCCCGGGGCAGCACGGCATCGCCCGTGACGCCATCTCCCCCGCCGCCCGCAAGGTATGCGAGGTGCTGCAGGGCGCCGGTCATCACGGCTACGTGGTGGGCGGCGCGGTGCGTGACCTCATCGCCGGCTTCCGGCCCAAGGATTACGACATCGCCACCAGTGCCACGCCGGAGCAGGTGAAGGATCTGTTCCGGCGCGCGCGCATCATCGGGCGGCGCTTCCGCATCGTGCATGTGATGATCGGTGCCGAGACCCTCGAGGTGTCCACATTTCGCGCGTTGCACGACAACGGCACCCAGACCGACGAGCACGGCCGCGTACTCCACGACAACGTCTTCGGCAGCCAGGCCGAGGATGCCACCCGCCGCGACTTCACCATCAACGCCCTGTACTACAACCCCGGCGACCAGACGGTCATCGACTACCACCACGGCGTGGCCGACCTGCGCCAGAAGACCCTGCGCATGATCGGCGACCCGCGCCAGCGCTATCGTGAAGATCCGATTCGCATGCTGCGGGCGGTACGCATGGCCGCCAAGCTGGGGCTGGCCATCGATCCGGCGGCGCGCGAACCCATCCGCGAGATGTCCGGGCTGCTGGAAAACGTACCGCCGGCACGCCTGTTCGACGAGATGCTCAAGCTGCTGCTGTCCGGCCACGCCGTGCCCTGCCTGACCCAGTTGCGCGACGAAGGCCTGCACCACGGCCTCCTGCCCCTGCTGGACGTGATCATGGAACAGCCTCTGGGCGAACGCTTCGTATGGCTGTCGCTGGCCAACACCGACGAGCGCGTCGGAGCCGGCAAGGCCGTATCGCCTGCCTTCCTGTTCGCCACGCTGCTGTGGCACGAGGTGCTGGCCCACTGGGAGAGCCGCAAGAGCCGCGACGAGCCCACCATGGCCGCACTCCACGCGGCCATGGGCGACGTGCTGGACGCACAGTGCGAAAAGCTCGCCATCACCCGGCGCATCGCCGGCGACGTCAAGGAAATCTGGGCGCTGCAGCCGCGTTTCGAAGCGCGCTCGGGGCGCCGCCCCCTGCGCCTGCTGGAGCAGCCGCGCTTCCGTGCCGGCTACGACTTCCTGTTGCTGCGGGCGCAAAGTGGCGAACTGCCCATGGAGATGCCCCAGTGGTGGGAGCGCTTCGCCAACTCGGACGCCGAGGCACGCCTTGAGATGCTAGAGCCCGACAAGACCCCGCGCCGGCGCCGGCGACCGCGACGCAGTTCCGGCGACGGGGCTGACCGGGATGCGGGCACCCAGGCCGCCCACGCGCCGGCACAGGACACCTGAGAGGGAGCATCCGCCCGAGTCCCACTGCCCTGGAACCCGTCGATCCATGCTCGCAAGATCCCGCTACATCGTCGTGGAAGGCCCCATCGGTGCCGGCAAGACCTCGCTCGCACGGCGCCTGGCACAACGCCTGCGGTGCCGGCTGCTGCTGGAGGAACCCGAGCGCAATCCCTTCCTCGGCCGCTTCTACCAGGACATGGTGCGCCACGCGCTGCCGGTACAGTTGGCCTTCCTGTTCCAGCGGCTGGAGCAACTGGAGGCACAGCAACACGTAGATTCGGCGAACTCGCAGGTGGTGGCGGACTTCCTGTTCGAGAAGGATGCCCTGTTTGCCGGCCTCATCCTCCAGGGCGACGAACTGGCCCTCTACGAGCAGATCGTCGCGCGGCTGCGGATACCCGCGCCGACGCCGGATCTGGTGATCTACCTGCAGGCGCCGCCCGAGGTGCTCATGCAGCGCGTGCGCCAGCGGGCGGCGGAGGCGGAGCGTCCGATCACGGAGACCTATCTGGAACGGGTGGCGCAGCGTTACGCCAGCTTCTTCCACCATTTCGATGCCGCGCCGCTGTTCATCGTCCAGGCCGGCCGGCTCAACCCCATCGATGATGACGACGACTTCGAGCTGCTGTGGCAGCGCCTCAACGCCATGCGCAGTTACCGGGAGTATTTCGGCTACGCCGACTGATTCCATCGCCACCGTCATCCGACAGCGCCCACGCCGGCACCTGTCAACTTCCGGCGCGGGCGCGGACGTTAAGACGCCTGCCCGTCATCCCCAGCGGAGGGTTTCCCATGAGCTACCTGCAGGAAAGCAAGGATCGCAAGCCGGTCACCCTGGCCGAACTGGGCCGCATGCGCGCCGCGGGCGAGAAGATCGCCGTGCTCACCTGCTATGACGCCACCTTCGCCACGGTGCTGGACGGTTGCGGCGTAGACGTGCTGCTGGTGGGCGACTCCCTGGGCAACGTGCTGCAGGGCCACGGCTCCACCCTGCCGGTGACGCTGGCGGACATGGCCTACCACACCGCCTGCGTGGCCCGCGGCCTGGGACGCGGCGCCCGGGCTTTTCTGGCCACCGACATGCCCTTCGGCAGTTACCAGGAATCGCCGTCGCAGGCCATGCGCAGTGCCGTTCAGCTCATGGCCGCCGGCGCCCGGATGGTCAAGCTCGAGGGTGGCGCGCACATGGTCGAGACGGTGCGCTTCCTGGTGGAACGCGGCGTGCCGGTATGCGCCCACATCGGGCTCACGCCCCAGTCGGTGCATCAGCTCGGCGGTTATCGGGTACAGGGACGCTCCGAACACGCGGCACAGCAGTTGCGCGACGATGCGCTGGCGCTTGAGCAGGCGGGCGCGGCGCTGCTGGTGCTGGAGATGGTCCCGGCGACGCTGGCCGCCGTCATCACGGCCGCATTCACCACCTGCGCCACCATCGGCATTGGCGCCGGCCCCCAGTGCCACGGCCAGGTGCTGGTGCTGCACGACATGCTCGGCGTCACGCCCGGACGCCGGCCGCGCTTCGTGCGCGACTTCCTCGGCGGCGCCGGCAGCGTGGATGCGGCGGTAAGGGCCTACGTTGCCGCGGTGCGCGAAGGCAGTTTTCCGGCCGCAGAGCACGGGTACTGATCCTGGCCGCGGGGGCTTGGAAGCGGCCCGCGGGCGCGCTATTCTCCGTGCCCCCGGCGGCAACTGGAGCCACCCCATGAAGATCCACCCCACCATCGCCGGCCTGCGCGCGGCCCTTCAAGGCGGCGGTCGCATCGCCTTCGTGCCCACCATGGGCAACCTGCACGACGGGCACGCCAGCCTGATGCGCCAGGCGCGCGCCCATGGCAATTGCGTGGTGGCGAGCCTGTTCGTCAACCGCCTGCAGTTCGGACCCAACGAGGATTTCGACCGCTACCCGCGCACTTTCGAGGCCGACTGCGCCACCATGGAGCAGGCTGGCGTGGATCACGTCTTCGCCCCTGACGAGGGGGAGCTTTATCCGGAGCCTCAGCGCTATTTCGTCCTCCCGGACCCGGCCCAGGCCGACATCCTGGAGGGCGAGTTCCGCCCCGGCTTCTTCCGCGGCGTGGCTACGGTGGTGGCCAAGCTGTTCAACATCGTGCAGCCGCAAGTGGCCCTCTTCGGCAGGAAGGACTACCAGCAGTTCATGGTCGTCCGCAACATGGTGCGGGAGCTGGCGCTGCCGATCGACATTGTCGCCGGCGAGACGGTGCGAGACCGGGACGGCCTGGCCCTGTCCTCTCGCAACGCCTACCTGTCCGCCAGCGACCGCGCCGAGGCGCCGCGGCTGTTCCGGGTGCTGGGGGAGGTGCGCCAGGCGGTGCTTTCCGGACGCCGGGACTACGCCACCGTGGAGGCCGGGGCCATGGACACGTTGAACGCCCACGGCTGGCGAACACAGTACGTTGCAGTGCGCAAAAAACTTGATCTACAATTGCCCGCCGCTCACGATTCCGGGCTGGTGGTTCTGGCCGCGGGGTTCCTCGGGAACACGCGACTCATCGACAACCTGGAAGTTTAGGGCACCGCGATGCGCTCAGGCCGGCGGTGTTCCAGCAGCGTCAAGGGTGGGCTGCCGCAGCCCACGGTCCGTATTGCTCTTGCCTGAGAAGGAGCAAGTCAACAATGCAGCGCACCATGCTTCAAGCCAAGCTCCACCGCGTCACCGTCACCCATTCGGAGTTGCATTACGAGGGGTCCTGCGCCATCGACCAGGATCTGCTGGATCTCTCGGACATCCGCGAGTATCAGGCCATCGACATCTACAACATCAACAACGGCGAGCGCTTCTCCACCTACGCCATTTCGGCGGAGCGCGGTTCGGGCGTCATCTCGATCAACGGTGCGGCAGCGCGCAGGGCGGCCCCCGGAGACCTTCTCATCATCGCCGCGTTTGCCAACTACAACGAGCTGGAGTTGCAGAAGCACGAACCGAAGCTGGTGTATGTGGATGCGCGCAACCGCGCCATCACCCGGCGCAACCGCATCCCCGTGCAGGCGGCCGTGTAAGGGGTCCGCAGGGGTTACAAGCCCCGACGTACGAAAGCCCGCGATTCGCGGGCTTTCTTGTCTCCGGGCGCCGGGCGTCCCACGGCGTCAGCGCAGCAGATCCTCCCACCCCGGCCATTGCCCGCGTGCGATGGCATACTTTTCGGCGGCACCGCCCCACGAACTGCCGTCCGCCATGGCGCGGCGAAAATGCTCGGGATCGGTGATGCGGGTGCCGCCCACCAGACTCACGCCCCGGGCGAACAAGGGGTCCGGCCAGCAACCCGCGCTGGGACCGATGACGGCGAAAGACTCCGCGCCCTGCGCGCAGCCGAGCATGGCGTCCAGGGTGTCGTTGAGCAGCATGGTGGACGTCGCCAGCACGCGCTGGCAGCGGCCCAGCGCCCGCCGATCCAGGGTGACTTCCAGTTCGGGGTGGGCACCCTGCTCGCGCGCCACAGTCTGCGGATCCAGTTCCACCACCACCAACCGCGCGCCGCACGACAGCACCTGGGCCACCAGGGGCGGGAAGAAGCCCACCATGCCCACGGTTTCGCCGGGGCGCGGGCGCATCTCGCCCAGGGAGTTGCCGGCGCAGGGCGGCGCGTAACCCAGGCGGCGCCATACGGACTGGGTCAGGGCGTTGAGGGTGGCCAGGCCGATGGCGCGGCGCAGCGGATCGCTGCCGGCGAATCCCTGCGCCACCTCCAGCGCCGGCTGCCCGGCAAGGACATCGCTTGCCCCAAGCCGCGCCGCCAGGTCGGATACGGACCGGCCCAGGAGCATGTAGGACAGCCCGAACGCGCCGTCTTCGAGTTCCACCGCGCAGAACTCGGCGTCCTTCTTCGCGGCCATGTCGTTACACAGGAGAGCGGGAAGATGCAGCCTCGCCACTCTTGGGGGGCTGAGACGCCGCGCAACGGCACGCACCTGACCCAGCAAATCCTCGGCGAGATCCGAGCGCTTTTCCATGAGTCTTCCATCGTGGGCCGCGGGGAAATGATCCCCGCGTTTGAAGGCCCATTTTAGCGGCGGGCCCACCCCGGCGCCGAAGCGAAAGCGCAGCCTGCGGCTGCTCAGCGACCGGCCAGCGCTGCGATGCGGCTCTCGATGGGCGGGTGGCTGGAAAACAGTGCCATCCAGCCCGGCGCACCCGAGATCCCGGACGCCGCCATGCTCTTCGGCAGTTGGCCGGGTTCCAGCCCGCCCAGGCGCTGCAGCGCCGCGATCATCGGCTGCGGTGTGCCGAGGATGCGGGCAGCGCCGGCGTCGGCGCGAAACTCCCGCTGGCGCGAGAACCAGGCGACGACGATGCTGGCCAGGATGCCGAAGAGAATGTCGCAGACCACGACGGTCACCGTGTAGCCGATGCCCGGGCCGCTGCTGCCGTCGCTGCGGCGCAGGAACTGATCCACCGCGTAGCCCACGACGCGGGAGATGAACACGACGAAGGTGTTGACCACACCCTGGATGAGCGTCAGCGTCACCATGTCGCCGTTGCCCACGTGGGACACCTCGTGCGCCAGTACGGCCTCCACTTCCTTGCGGGTCATGGACTGCAGCAGGCCGGTGGACACGGCCACCAGAGAACTGTTTTTCGTGGCGCCCGTGGCAAACGCGTTGGGTTCGCCCTCGTAGATCGCCACTTCGGGCATGGCAATGCCGGCACTGCGCGCCTGCGCGGCCACGCTATCCAGCAGCCATTGCTCGTCGGCCGTGCGCGCCCTCTCGATGACCTGGGCGCCGGTGGACCACTTGGCCATGGGCTTGGATATCCACAGCGAAATGAAGGCACCGCCGAAGCCCATGATGGCCGCGAAGCCCAGCAAGGCGCCGAGATCGAGTCCGTTGGCGGCCAGATAGCGATTCACGCCCAGCACACTGGCCGTGACGCTCAACACGAGCATGACGGCGATGTTGGTGGCCAGGAACAGCAGGATGCGTTTCATCGAGGTTCTCCTACTTGGGTTTTCAGTTGCTGCGGGATGGAACACGTATCGGTTCGGCAAGCACCGCCTCGCCAGGTTCAGCCCCCTCTCCGGCGCGGGCGGCGACCGCCTCCCTCCGGGCAAGGTGGCCGCCCCACAGCACCACCACCAGGATGACGGCGTAAATGGCCACGGTAAGAAAGGGATGCTCGGTGAAGAAGGCCTTCGAAAGCGGCTCCGTGACAACCATCTTGCCCGCCGTGTACGCCAGCACACCGGCCCCCAGGTAGACGATGGCCGGAAAGCGCCCCACCAGCCGCAGCACCAGGCTGCTGCCCCAGATCACCAGCGGGATGCTGATCAGCAGCCCCAGCACCACCAGCAGGAAGCTGCCGTGGGCCGCCCCCGCCACGGCCAGCACGTTGTCCAGGCCCATCACGGCGTCGGCGACGACGATGGTGCGCATGGCAGCCCACAGCGTGGCGCCGACAGGACCGTGCTCGCCGGCGGATTCATCCTCGGCCAGCAGCTTGTACGCGATCCAGATCAGCGCCGCGCCGCCCAGCAGCAGCAGGCCCGGTACCTTGAGCAGCCATACCACGGCCATCGTCATCGCGGCGCGCACCACGATGGCGCCCACGGTGCCCCAGACGATGGCCTTTTTCTGCAGATGGCCCGGCAGGTTGCGCGCCGCCAGCGCGATCACGATGGCGTTGTCGCCGGCCAGCACCAGGTCGATGACCACGATGGACAGAAGTGCCGCCAGGAAATCGGCGCTCGGCAGAGAAGTAATCCACTCCATGATGTGCCCTCGGTCGCGTTGTCGTCACATCGCACCGGACATCCGGAGTACGGGGCGACCATTGCCACGCACTCCGGACGGCCTGTCCGGTGCGGCAAAGGTCTTGCTCGACAACCTGGGTTGCCGGCACCACCGGGAGCACGCGCTCCGTCTTGACGATGATGCCTCCGGCAAGGACGCCGGGAGCTACTCCCCTCTGAGCACCCCGCCAAGGGGTGCGTACCACCAATTCGCCCTTGCCGAAGCAAGGGGCGGGGGGATTCTAGCGCAACCGCGGGCGAATGTGGTGTGAACTGTCCTCCAAGTCAAGTGGTCCCGGCGGTAACTGAACCGGCCGTTGCGGATCACCTGGCAGCGCCGCCCGCCCCCCTTCGGCTGCGAGCAGCGATGCGCTACCCTTCCCCCACGGGCATTCCTCCGGAGGTGGCGGCATGGCGCCGGGCCTGGACAGGCGTGGCTTCCTCAAGGCGTCGGGCGCCGTGACCCCGGGCCTGGTGGAGGCGGAACTCGCCCCCGCGGCGGGCGACGCCGCTTCCTCCGGGCCGGCCGCCCCCGCGGCCGCGCCCGCCTCCGGCCCCGCGCGCCGCGCCCCCCCACGCCCGCATCGTCAACCTGGAAACCGCCGTCACCGCCGCCGCCGGCGAGCCCTGGCCGGGCAAGGGCATCCAGTACCGCATGCATCCGCGCAACCTCGGCTACCTCACCGCGGCCGGCATCGACTGCTGCGTGCTGGCCAACAACCACGTCCTGGACCGGGGTTACCGGAGGCTGGAGGACAGCCTGGCCAGCCTGGCAGGCGCCGGCTTTCGCCCGCCTGAGCGGGGCGCACGCTGACCGAGGCCGCCGCCCCGGCGGGGCTGGAACTCCCCGGCGTCGGCCAGGTACTGGTGTTTGCCGCCGCCCACGAAAGCAGCGGCGTGCCCCGCCCCTGGGCGGCGGAGCCGGGGGGCAGCCTGGCGCTGCGCCGGGCGGCGTAGCGGGGGCCGAGCGACATCGCGGCCAACCCCGCTCCCACGAGACCGTTGCCCGCCGGAATAAACGCCCGCCCGGCGCCGTCTACCCCTCAGCGGCGGGCGGCGACGCGGGCGGTGCCGACGTGCACGCCCGCCGCACTACCACCCAAAGAGAGGAGACGACATGAAGACCACCAGCCTGCTGTCCGCCCTGGCCGCCGCGGCCCTGCTCGCCGCCCTTCCCGCCCAATGGGCCGGCGCCGCCGACAAGGAGCACCGCGTGGTGATGCAGGTCAGCGACAACGACCCGGGCAAGTGGAACCTGGCCCTCAACAACGCCCGCAACATCCAGAAGGACCTGGGTGCCGACAAGGTGGACGTGGAGATCGTGGCCTATGGCCCCGGCATCGGCATGCTCAAGGCCGATTCCCTGGTGGCCAACCGCGTCGAGGACGCCACCGCCGCCGGCGTGAAGGTGGTGGCCTGCGAGAACACCATGCACGCCCAGAAGCTCGGCCGCGACGACATGAACAAGAAGATCGACTACGTGCCGGCGGGCGTGGTGGAACTGATGCTGCGCCAGAAGCAGGGCTACGCCTACATCCGGCCCTGAGCGCCGCGCCGCGCGCCGGCGCGCCCGCGTCCAGGCCGTGAGCAATTCAAGGCCGGCCCGGAATTGCCCTCCCTTCGAAGATCCCGCGATCCTCAGCGATGCGAGAGGTATACTGCACCACAGGCAGCGTCATTCTGGAGGGCAACGGGCCGCAGCCTTTCGACCGCGGTTTCGGGAATCGTCTTGCAGGACAGGAGGAGGCTCGTGAAAGATATCGTTTGGGGCAGGATACTGAGCGTCGGGGTCGACGAGATCGACGACGATCACCGCAAGCTGGTGAATATCTTCAATATTCTCAATCATTCCGTGACGCAAGGAGAGCCCCCGGAGTATCTGGCGGCGGTACTGGAGGAACTGATCAACTGTACGGTCTGGCACTTCAGCCATGAGGAGCGGCTGATGCTGAAGTATGGCTACGAGGGCGTGGAAGAACACAAGGCCGAGCACCGGGAACTGATCAGGAGCGTCAAGGAGCTGCAGCAGGAGATCCTCCAGGCGGACAAGCCCGTGGCGGAGGAGGAGATCGAGTTTCTGGAGCGCTGGCTGACCGGGCACATCCTCACGGCCGACATGCGGCTGGGGTTCCATCTATCCCAGATGATGTAGGCGCCGCTGCGAAAGCCTTTCCCTGAAGAACGGTGGCTCTCCGCAACCTGGTCGGGTCGGAGCGCCCCGCCCCCTGTACTACTCCGCGATCCTCGCCTTCCCTGCCGCCCCGGCGCCCTCCTTCGTTTTCGCCGCCTTGCGGGGTCCCCGCGGCGCGCCCTTGCCGCTTGCGCCGACGTCGCGACCGACGGCGACCGGCTCAGCCGAACAGCACCAGGCCCCAGACCACGGCAGCGTTGGCGAGCGCCACGAACACCGCGGCACTGCCGATGTCCTTGGCCTGCTTCGCCAGAGGATGGGATTCGCCGGAAATGCGATCCACCGTGGCCTCGATCGCGGAATTGAGCAGTTCCACCATCAGCACCAGCAATACGCTGCCGATCATCAGGGCGCGCCCCACGCCCGAACCCGGCAACAACAGCGCCAGCGGCACCAGCACGGCGGCCACCCAGACCTCCTGGCGAAAGGCCTCCTCGTGCCGGTAGGCCGCCCTGAATCCGTCCATGGAATAGCGCGCGGCGTTCGCGAGGCGGCGCACACCGGTGACGCCCTTGAAGCCGTTCACCGGACCCGCGTCGCCCGCTTCGGCCTGCGCTGGCCCGCCCCTTGATGATCCAGCGCCGGCCGCGCCGTTGCGCTCCACCGGCTCTGTAGTCCCCGCCTTTTCCGCCATCGAGTTCATCGCTCCCGTTCCGGAATCCTGCCCGCAGCACCACGATCTGCCTGCCCCGGACACGGCATCGAGTATATGCGATTGCCCCGGTTCGCCTCCGTCACCCACCGCTGCGGGCCGACGGTGCCAGGAAGGAGGTCCACTTTCGGCTTAGTCCGCCGCACCAATTCACGAATCCGTCACATTCGTGACATTGTCCACGGTCCACAAGGCCCATCGTCACTACTCTCCAAGAAGGTCTTGTAGCACCCTGCGGCGGGCTCGTCCCGGTACGTAACCCGCTTCCCCTCCAGGCTCGAAGAACATGCACCTCACAGTCCTCACCGCCGATACCTCCCCACGCGGCAATGCGGCGGCGAACCGGGAACCTGCGCCCTACGAAACGCCCGACCCGTACCTGGCCTCTGCCGCGAGCATCGAGCGGGCATCCGCGCCCAAGGCGGGTGGGCGCGCGCAGCAGGGCCTGCGGGAAGTGTTTGGCGACGTGACCCCGGGAATCTGGGTCTTCCTGGCATTGCTTGCTGCAAGTCTTCCTTATTACATCTTCACCTGGGACGTCACGAAAAGGGCATTGATCAGCTCCCTGCTGGTGCCTTCGCTGCTGCTCGCGGCATTTCCCCTGTGGCGTGGCACGGCCCGCAGCTTCATCGTCTTCTGCTGGCCCTTGCTGGCGGTCGTGGCGGTCTTCAATCTCGTGCATGCGAGCATCTACGGCACGGAATTATCCGCCGGCGCCCTGGCATCCATCGTCGGCACCAATCCGGGAGAAGCGCTGGAGTTTGTTGCTGCCGTGCCGGCGCGTGCCTGGGCCTGGATTGCGTTGGTCCTGGTGTCGCCCCTCCCCGTTCTTCTACTGGCGGGCACGCGGGCGCGACTTTCGGGTCACGGGCGCTGGCTTCTGGTCATTCCGCTGCTGACCATGCTCGCCGTGTTCCACGCCCAGGGCGTGCTGCGTACCGGCAAGCTCATCCGCGGCGGCGACGTGGCCGAGCTGCCGCTGCTGCACGTGGAAAACCACAACGCGCTGAGCATGGCGGTGCAGCGGGTGCACTTCCTCAGGCTTGGCAGCCAGCTTGTCAGCTACGTCAATGAACGCGCCAGGCTGGCCGACTACGGCCAACGCCTGTCCGGCCTTCATTGGGCCGTCACCGGCAATGTCGCGGGCCAGGGCGAGCCCACGACTTACGTCGTGGTCATCGGGGAGTCGATGCGACGCAGCCAGATGTCGCTTTATGGTTACGGGCGCGATACCACGCCCGGTCTCAATGCGGAAAGACGCCTGCTGCGCTTCAACAATGTCGTCTCGGCCGCGGCCCACACGCTCTACTCGGTGCCGATGATGCTCAGCCTCGAGAAGCCGGACGACCCGGAGGCCTTCTATCGCTACGGCAATCTGGTGCAGCTGTTCAATGACGCGGGTTTCGACACCTACTGGGTATCCAACCAGGCGCGCCTCGGCGAGCATGACACGAAGATCGCCGCCATCGCCGGTTTCGCCCGCCAGACAAACTGGCTGAACTCGGATTTCCACGCCCGCTCGCTGGACGGCAAGTTGCTCCCCCCGCTGCGCGAGATTCTCGGCAAGGGTGACCAGCGCGACAAGGTGATCTTCGTGCACATGATCGGCAGCCACCCGCCCGCCGAGCGACGCTATCCCCCGGAGTTCGCCATCTTCGGCGGCGCACCGGCGGACTCCCCCCAGGCCGCGCTCGATGACTACGACAACTCCGTACGCTACACCGACCACATCCTGACGCAGATCTTCGCCCTGCTGCGCACCCAGCGCTCCAGCCTGGTCTTCTTCGCAGATCATGGGCTGGAATGGGACCCCGGGACTTCGCCCTATCTGTTCCACGGTGGGCGCAAACCCAGCCGCGCCGCCTATGAAGTGCCGCTGGTGTTCTGGTTCTCCGACAGTTACCCGATGCCCCACTTACCTCAGGGACGCACGGGCAAGCCCTACAACCTGGGCAGCATGTTCCATACCATCGTGGACTGGGCGGGGCTGCGCGTGTCGCAACTCGATCCGGCGCAGTCGATCCTCAGCGCCGGGTTCGAGCCCGAAAACCCCCGCCTGGTGCTCACTGGCGACCATAAGGTGGTACGTTACGAGGGACTCTCCAGCAAGGGATCGCCGCCCTCGCCTCTGCATGTTGCCTCGCACCGCCGCGACTCCGGCGCTGCCCCACGCACGCCACTGCCCAAGGCCGCAACGCTCTCCGCCGCTCACCATTCCTCTTCGGAATAGAACTCCCGGGATACTTCCGACACCTGGGATCTCAGTCGTCCGATCTCCGCCCCGGTCAGCCGCTTCTTCCACGTCTCGATATTCTGGACGCTGTCCCGAACCAGGTCTTCCGTGCCCCCCCGACCTGCCCGGGCGCCATTGCGCGACGGGCGAAGGGAATGTTCCCGGATCACTTGCGCGGCCTTGGCCGAAAATTCCAGGCCCAGGCGATCGAACAACGATCTGAAGCCCCCCATGGGGTCGCGGGAAAGATCCTCGTGACGAACATAGATCCACTCGGGGTGCATCCTGCGGTACTCCAGGATCATCCAGTGGATGAGCTTCCACAGCAGCGCCGCCTGGTCGATGATGTCTTTCTGCGTTTCCGAAAACTCGACGATCTCCTTTTCGAAGGGTCCGAGCACGTCCCTCATCAGGAGCGGCTGGCTGAGGAAATGCGAAAACGGGTGTGTCCAGTTCTTGACCTTGAGGCTGGCGGCGAAGGCCGCGGGATGCCTGATCATGACCACGGGGTCGGCGGCGAAGCGCGCATGCAGCCACGGCGCCGAAAACAGCGCAATGGGATCCTTTAGCAGTGGCGTGGCGCCGGCAAGCCGGCGGCCGACGCAGGACACATAGGTCTTGAATTGGCGGCCGACGTCCGCCGGTCGGCGCGCCATGCCCAACCCGGCTCCCAGCCTGTAGCGGTGGCGCACGGTGTCGCTCAGGGCGCGGTAGTACTCACCTTCGTTTTCGTCACAGACGTACGTAAACCAGTGATCGAAGCGCGCCCTGCAAGACCCATGCTCAAGCTCCGGATTGAACGGCTCGTGGATATAGGCGACGCGCGGTGCGGCGGCAAGCATGCGCCCCACCCAGGTCGTGCCCGAACGATGGGAGCCGGTGACCAGAATCGGCCTGGACTGTCTCATGCAGAGGGTCTTTCCTTGGAAACGTCGGGGCCTCGCCCGACCACACAGGCCCGTCCGCCGTGGCGCCGCAGCTGCTGCATCGCGCAGAGCCCGTCGGCATCGCCGTTGAAGACGTCGATCCAGTTCATGGACTTGGGAGGCAGGGCTTGTTGCGCGTTCAGCCGCGGCGGACCCGTGCCGCCACGTCTGCCACCAGCCGCGCCAGGCACTCATCCACGCCCAGGATGCCGGTATCGAGCACGAGCTCGGGATCTTCCGGTGCCTCGTAGGGGGCGGAGATCCCCGTGAAATCCGGCAGCGTGCCCTCGCGCGCCTTGCGATACAGACCCTTCGGATCGCGCTGCTCGCAGGCATGCACATCCGCCGAGAGCCAGGCCTCCACGAACCGGTCTGCGCCGATGGTCTGCCGCGCCAACCGCCGGTCCGCCCGGTAGGGGGAAATGAATGCGGTGACCACCACCAGTCCGGCGTCGTTGAACAGGCGCGCGACTTCCGCAATGCGACGGATGTTCTCCTTGCGGGCCTCGGCGCCGAATCCCAGGTCCCGGTTCAGCCCGTGGCGGACGTTGTCGCCGTCGAGGACGAAACACGCGACGCCGAGCTCATGGAGGCCGCGATCGAGGCCGAAGGCGAGGGTGGATTTCCCCGCGCCCGACAGCCCGGTAAACCATATCGTCACCGGCCTCTGCCCCAGTTGGGCGGCACGTTCTGCCGCGGTGACGTCGCTGCGATGCCACGTGAGGTTGCGGGCCAGAAGCCTCTCGATGCCGACGATACTGGGACGTTCGGCGACCCCTGCCTCGATGAAATCCGACACCCTGCCTCCCCCCGAGATCTACGTTTGCTGCAAAGTAACATGGGGGGCAGGGGCGAAAACGTGCATCACATCACGCCCTCGACCAGAAACGGTTCACGATCGCCTGCGAGGCGCCGGCGAGCCGCCGGCGGTCACGGAATTGCCATGGTCATGTAATCGACGTGTCACGAGACCGCCGCGTTGGCGGGTTGTGGCGGGTACCTTCGCCGACCCGCCGCGGCTCACGCCGCGCGCAGGGCATCGACGATATTCAGCCGCGCCGCCCGCAGCGCCGGCAGCACGCCGCCCACCAGACCCATCGACAGCGCAAACGACAGGCTCGCCAGCACCGTCCCGGCGTCCAGGGTGAAGCGGAAGGCGAGTTCCGCGAAAGACTGCCAGTTCATGGTGGAGATGGTGAAGAACTGCATGAACGACGCCAGCGCCAAGCCGACGCCGCCGCCCAGCAGCGAGACCAGCATGGATTCGGCCAGGAAGGCCTGCAGGATGGCGCGGCGCCGGAACCCCAGCGCCCGCAGCGTGCCGATCTCCCCCACCCGATTGGCCACCGCGGCGTACATGGTGATCATGGCGCCGATGACGGCCCCCAGGGAGAAGATCACCGACAGCGACATCCCCAGGATGCGGATGAATCGCGACAGCGCCTCCGACTGGTCGGCGTAGAAGCGGCGCTCGCGCTTGAGTTCCAGCTTGAGGCGCGGATCGTCCTCCACCGTCCTGACCAGTGCCTCGAAGCCCTCCGCGGAGCCCAGGCGCAGCAGCATCGAGGAATACACCGGACGCCGGAACGCCGGCATGAGCTGATCCACGTCGCCCCAGATCTCGGAATCGAAGCCGCTGCCGCCGCCGTCGAATACCCCCACCACCTGCCACTCGCGCCCGCCAAAGCGCACCGTCTCGCCCAGACCGGCCCCTTCAAAGCGCTGCGCCACGGCGCGTCCGGCGATGACCTCGCCCGAGCCGGGGCGAAAGCCCCGTCCCTTCGCAACACGCACCTGGGGGCGCAGTTCCAGCCCCTTGGCGGAGACACCGCGGATCACCACGTTGGACGGCCGGGTGGAGCCGCGCTTGTTCAGCGTGATGAGCACCACCGCCTCCTTCGACACCATGCGCGTGCCGTCGGCGTCCAGCGCCACCTGCGGCTGGCTCTCCACGATGGCCGCCTTGTCGCGCTCCAGTCCGCTCAGCACCTCGGTGCCCGAGCCGCGGCGGATCACCACCACGTTGTCGTCCAGGCCGGTATCCACCAGGGTCTTGCGCAGGCCGGCGTCCAGCATCAGCACCACGGCGAAGACGAACACCACCAGCGCCATGCCCCCGGCGGTGAGCGCCGTGGTGAGTCGACGGGTCCACAGGTTGCGCAGGGAGTAGGAGAGCGGTACGCCCATGACGGTCAGCCGACGCTGCGCAGGCCTTCGACGATGCCCACGTGCGTGGCCCTCCACGCCGGCACCAGCGCCGCCGCGGCGCCGACGGCCACGGCACAGGCCAGTTGCAGCGCCACCGTCTCCGGCGAGATCTCGAACACCGGAAAGAGCGATCCCACCGCGTCGCGGAAAGCCCCGGCCACGGGCCAGGTCAGCGCCATGCCCGCCAACCCGCCGCCCAGCGCCATGGCCAGGGACTCGCCGTAGATGAGCAGCGCCAGAAACCCCGGCCCGAAACCCAGCGCCTTGAGGGTGGCGTATTCGCCGAGGCGCTCGCGCGCGGTCATGGCCATGGTATTGGCCATCACTGCCAGGATGATGAAGATGACGAGGAATGAAACCACCCGGATGGCCACCACGATGGCCTCGGTCATGGACACGAAGGCCATCTGGAAGGCCCGCTCCGTCTCGGTGAGCGTCTCGGCGCGGGAATTGCGGAACATGGCGTCCACCGCCCGGCTCACCTCGGCGGCACGCTGCGGATCGCTCAGTTCCAGCACGAACAGGCCCACCTGGTCGGCGCGCCGCGGCATGGTCTTGCGCACCGTCTCGTTGAGATAGTCCCAGTGGAAGAAGAACTGGGAGGTGTCGGTCCTGGCGTCGCGCCCGTCATAGATGGCGCGCACCACGAACTCCCAGTTGCCGGGAAAGATGGTGCCCTTGAGCGTCACCGGGTCGCCGACGCGGAATCCGTAGTCCTGCGCCAGCTTGCGTCCCACCACGGCACCCTTTCGCTCGCGCAGGAAGGCGCGCTTGCCGGCATCATCCATACGGTATTCCGGGTAGAGGTCGAAGTACGCCGGATCCACGGCGAACTGCGGGAAGAAGTTCTTCGGCTCCTTGTAGATGCCGCCGAACCAGTTGGCCGCCGCCACCACCCGCACCCCATCCATGCGCCGCAACTTCTCCCGATAGGTCAGCGGCAGCGGAAACACCAGGGAGATGGAATTGCGCGTGATCAGCCGCGCCGCGGAAGCCCCTTCGGCGCCGGCGTACCAGGCATCCACCACCGTCTGCAGCAGGCCGAAGGCGACCACGGCGATCACCAGCCCCAGCACGGTCAGCGCCGTGCGCAGGCGACGGCGCAGTGCGTTGCGCAGGACGAGCTTGAGAAGATACATGGCACGGGACCACAGCGCGCAGGCCTTTGCTCGCCGCCGATCTGACTTGCTCCGGGCGGTCATTCTAACCGCCCGGCACGCCCCGCCGGGGGCCGCGCATTGCGCCGCGGAGCAGGCCGGGACGCGGCGCCAGCGGGCACTCCCCCTCCCCGAAGTCGGTGGTGATCGCGCCGCAGTTCTCGCTAAGATATGCGGGTTCCCAAACCCGCAGGGGTACCACCATGGACCACTCTCCCGCCGACCGCATCGAGCGCCGCCGCATGACGCGCCGCGACTTCGTCTGGCTGGCCGCCGCAGCCGGGGGCGCTGTAATCCTGCCCCCTCTCCTGGCCGGCTGTGCCACCGATCCGGTCACCGGCCGCAGCACCCTGGTGGGACTCACGGAACAGCAGGAGGTGGCCATCGACCGCGAACAGTCGCCGCACCAGTTCTCGGCCGACTACGGCGCGGTGCAGGACCCGGCGCTCAATGCCTACGTGGACGGCGTTGTCCGGCGCCTCGCCGCCCAGTCGCACCGGCCGCAGATGCCCTACTCGGCGCGGGTGGTAAATGCCAATTACGTCAATGCCTACACCTTCCCCGGCGGCAGCATGGGCGCCACCCGCGGCATCCTGCTGGAGGTGCAGAACGAGGACGAACTGGCCGCGCTGCTCGGCCACGAAACCGGCCATGTCAATGCCCGCCACGCCGCCGAGCAGGCAGGCCGGCAAATGGTGGCGGGGCTGACCCTGGCCCTGGGACAGGTGGCGCTGGCCGCCGGCGACAGCGGCGCACTGCTGCCCGTGGCCGACCTCATCGGCCAGATCGGGGCCAGTGCGCTGCTCTCAAAGTACAGCCGCGACAACGAACGCGAAGCCGACGCCCTGGGCATGAGCTACATGACCCGTGCCGGCTACAACCCCGACGGCATGGTGCGCCTGATGGAGATGCTGCGCGCCCAGCAGCGCGAACAGCCCGGGCTCATCGAAACGATGTTCTCCTCCCACCCCATGAGCGAGGAACGCCACCAGAGCGCACGCAGCGCTGCCGAGGGAACCTATGCCGGACAACGGGGCCGCGCCCTCCAGCGCGAGCGCTACATGGACAGCACCGCCCGCCTGCGCCACCTGAAGCCGGCCATCGAGCAACAGCAGAAGGGTGAGCAGCTCGCCGGCCGCGGCAAGCTGGACGAGGCCGACGTCCACCTCACCCAGGCCCTGCAACTGGCACCTCAGGACTACACCGGCCTGGTGGCCATGGGCAAGTTGCGCATCGCCCAGAAGCGCTTCGCCGAGGCCGACAACTACCTGGAGCGCGCCACCGCCGTCTACCCCGCTGAAGCCCAGGCCCAGCAGCTCGCCGGTCTCACCAAGCTGGCGCTGAAGAAGCCGGAGGCCGCGCTGGCGCGATTCGACGCCTGCGACCGTGCCCTGCCCGGCAACCCGAACATGCTCTTTTTCAAGGGCGTGGCTTACGAGAACATGCAGAACCGGCGTGCGGCGGCCGACCAATACACCCGCTTCCTGCGCACCGGCGTACGCAACGAACAGGCCCGGTACGCCTACACGCGGCTCCAGGCATGGGGGCTGGCGAAGTAGCCGCGGGGTGGTGCGTCCATCCTGCGGCACTCCGCTCCCGCCTTGAGACAAATCATTTTTCCTGCTGCACGAATCAGAAAGAATGATCAACGCTCGGCTGCACGGCCGGCAGAATCACCGCCGCAGCTAAAAAATCTTAGACCCGACTCCCAGCAGACAGAGAAGAAGTTCGGAAGTCAGGGAGGCTTCATGAACCGCCAACTAGCCCGATGGGCATTCTGCGCAATTCTGGTGGCCGGCTTACCCGGCGTGGGGGTGTTGGGCAGCGCCGCGCTGGCGGACGAAGCGCCCCCCGTCAAACTCAACAGCACGGCAGACCACTCGAAGTTCAAGGAGCTTCAGAAGAAGCTCGAGTCCGGTCCCGACGTCACCCGTGCCTGCTTGAGCTGCCACACCGAGGCGGCGAAGCAGGTCCACCGCACCAAGCACTGGAAGTGGGAGTTCCTCAATCCGCAGAACAACCAGAAGCTGGGCAAGCAGCACGTGCTCAACAACTTCTGCATCTCCATTTCCCAGAACTATCCCTTCTGCACCGGCTGCCACGTGGGGTACGGATGGAAGGACAAGAACTTCGACTTCACCGTCGAGGAGAACGTGGACTGCCTGGCCTGCCACGACACCACGGGCAACTACAAGAAGCCGGCAGGGCTGGCCGGCCACCCGGCCTACAAGCCCATCGAATCGCCTCCCGGATCGGGCAAGATCCTACAGCCGCCCGACCTGACGAAGATCGCCCAGAAGGTCGGCAAGACCACGCGCGACACCTGTGGCTCCTGCCACTTCTACGGCGGCGGAGGCGACGGCGTCAAGCACGGCGACCTGGACAGTTCCATGGCGGCGCCCGACAAGGAGCTCGACGTCCACATGGACGCCACCGGCCTGGACTTCACCTGCGGCACCTGCCATTCAACCTCGTCCCACGACGTGCCCGGGAGCCGCTACAAGCCCACGGCGATCGACAAGCATGACGCCCATATCCGCGGCAAGGTCGGCCAGGGCAACCCGGCCACCTGCCAGGCCTGCCACGGCAACACGCCACACAAGGAGCACCCGCGCCTCAACGCTCACGCCGAGAAGATCGCCTGCCAGACCTGCCATGTGCCCACCTTTGCCCGTGGCGGTGTGGCGACCAAGATGTCCTGGGACTGGTCCACGGCGGGCCGGAAGGGCCCCGACGGCAAGCACATGACGAAGAAGGACGCGAAGGGCCACGTCATCTACGATACCCGCAAGGGTGACTTCGTCCTGGGCGAAAACGTGAAACCCGAATACCGCTGGTTCAACGGGGACATCACCTACACGCTGCTGGGCGACAAGGTCGAGAAATCGGATATCGCCACCCCCATCAACCGCATCGCCGGCTCGCCCGCGGACGGCCGCTCGATGATCTGGCCGATGAAGATCATGCGTGGCGTGCAGCCCTTCGACCCGGTGAACAAGACGCTGGTCATGCCGCATACGGCCGGCAACGACGACATTGGTTACTGGAAGAATCTCGAATGGGAGAAGGCCATTGCCGATGGGATGAAGAATATGGACGCACCCTTCTCCGGCAAGGTGGATTTCATCAAGACCGAGATGTACTGGCCGATCACCCACATGGTGGCGCCCAAGGAGAATGCCGTCGCCTGCGCCGAATGCCATACGGCGGACAGCCGGCTCAAGGGGATCAGCGGCATCTACATGCCCTCGCACAGCAACAAGGGGTGGCTCGATCTGCTGGGCTGGCTGGCTGCCGCGGCGACTCTGGCGGGAGTGCTGGTCCACGGCGCCATCCGCATCGTCATGAGCCGGAGGAAATGACATCATGAGCGCGAACCGCATCTACGTCTTCCAGCGCTTCGAACGCTTCTGGCACTGGTCCCAGGCGGCACTCATCATCACCATGCTGATCACCGGCTTCGAGGTGCATGGCACCTACAAGCTGTTCGGCTTCGAGAAGGCGGTGAACATCCATACCATCGCAGCCTGGACGCTCATCGGCCTGTGGGTGTTCGCCATCTTCTGGCATCTCACCACCGGGGAATGGAAGCAGTACGTCCCGACCCTGAAGAAGGTGGATGCGATGATCAAGTACTACGCGCTCGGTATATTCACCAACGCCGCGCACCCCTTCCGCGCGACCCGTCTGTCCAAGCACAACCCGCTGCAGCGGCTCGCCTACCTGTTCGTGATGTTGTGCATAGGCCCGCTGATCTGGTTTACCGGCTGGTTCTATCTCTTTTACGACGCGTGGAACGCCTGGGGTGTAGACAAGTACCTGAGCCTGGAATGGGTGGCCTTCTTCCACACCGTGGCGGCGTTCCTGATGCTGACCTTCCTCATCGCCCACCTCTATCTCACCACCGCCGGCCACACGCCGACATCGCACATCAAGGCGATGATCACGGGGTGGGAAGAAGTGGAATAGCCAAAGCCTTTATCTCACAAGGGAGCTACTCATGACATTCGCCAGGACACTGACCGCCGCCGCGGCGCTTGCCCTGCTCGGCGTTTCCTTCTCCGCCCAAGCCTATGACGGCGACTGGAAGCGCGGCCGCGTGTATTACCGCAGTGTGTGCACCTCCTGCCACACCAGTCAGTCGGGGCATGCCTTTGCGCCCAACGAAAAGACGAAGGCGGAATGGGCCGCCTACCTCCAGGCCGACAAGCACGCCAAGGGCAAGGACACGGTAAAGCAGTACATCAGCAAGCAGTACCGCGCCAGCATCAAGGCGCAGAACAAGGCCGCCGAGAAGTTCGCCGACACACCCGACCAGGAATTGTTCGAGGACATCAAGGCCTTCGTGACCAAGGGCGCCAAGGACGGCGACAGCCCGGCAGGCTGCAGCTAGCGCCCCGTCGCCCCGCTCCGGTGGCGCGTGCGTGTACCCTGCGCCGCCGTGACGGGGTCTCGCAGCGCTCCGAAGGAGGTCTTGAACAAGCCTGAGGGCGTGATGCCGCAAGCGGCATCGCGCCCGCGGAAAACAACTACACGGAATCACTGGGGGATGAGATGAGCACTGAAGGCGGCGGGGGTTGGTCCGCAGGCTTTGGCGAGGACTACCGGAGGCTGTTCGTCGAGGAATGGTCGCCCTACGTAGGCGCCATCATGTTGGTGCTGGTGATCATCGGGCTGATGGTCAACGGGCTGATCTGGGGCGTGTTCGGCGGCGTCAAGCTATGGGGTGACTGGTTCAACAACCTCATTGGCCTGGGACCGGCGATCGGCGTGCCGCAGAATCTGGAAGGACCGCTGCTGCATCGCATGTCGCTGATGAACATCACCCTGGTGGTGGGGGCGTTCTGCGCTGCACTGCTGTCCGGCCAGTTCCTCGTCAATCGGCCACCGAAGCTGGAGTTCGTCTGGGCGGCCCTGGGCGGTTGCCTCATGGGCATCGGTGCCGCACTGGCCGGGGGCTGTACCACCGGGGGTTTCTTCAACCCGGTACTGCATTCCTCGCCGGCGGGCTGGGTCATGGGTGCGGGGCTGCTGGCGGGTGCCGCGATCGGCCTCAAGCTGCTGCTGTGGACCCTGGAGAACATCGAGTGGGGCATGGCGGCGCCGCCAACCCTGCACATGCCCGAGGGCGTGAAGCGCTTCTATCCGCTTGCCGGACTGGCGGTGGTGGTTGCCGTGCTGCTGTGGGCATCGCGCTGGTACGGCTCCGAGGACGAGCGCCTGGCCGCAAGGGCGGTCATCGTGCTGGCGGGCTTTTCCATCGGCTTCATCATGCACCGCTCGCGCCTGTGCTTTGCCCGCGCCTTCCGCGAACCCTTCATGACCGCCGAGGGCGACATGACCAAGGCGGTGATCCTGGCGCTGGCCATCGGCATTCCCCTCGCGGCGCTGCTGTTCCAGAAGAAGATCATCGATCCCTACGTCGCCATCCCGGCCACGTTCTGGATCGGATCGCTCCTGGGCGGGGTGATCTTCGGCATCGGCATGGTGTTCGCGGGCGGTTGCGCCTCGGGATCGCTGTGGCGCATGGGCGAAGGCCACCTCAAGCTGTGGGTTGCGGCCTTCTTCTTCTCGTGGATGGGTTCCGTTGCCAGCGCCCAGTTGAGAAAATTCGGACTCACCACGGTGGACGAGACCAACGTGGAACTCTACGAAGTCACCAAGGTCGGCTACCAGGCCTATTTCCCGGAGATGCTGCCGGGCTGGGGCTGGGCTCTGCTGATCGGTGGCGGTGCGCTCCTGCTTTGGTACGCCCTGGTGCGCTACAACGAATCGACGGAAAAGTTCACACTGCTCTGAACCATCCGCCCACCTGATGCGCGGGCCGGCGCGGCGCGCGTGAGTGGCGCCGGGGGTCACGACCGAGCCCGACGCCGTTGCGGGGGACAGTGTTGACACCAAACGGTGGAACGACGAAAGGAGATCATCATGAAGTCCGCACGTGCCCTGTTGTTGACGAGCCTGCTGGCCGTTCTCGCCGCACCTCTCACCTGTCCTGTCACGGCCGCAGCCGCCGACGCCGTGGTCGTTCAGCCCAAGGAAGGCTGGTACCCGAAGCTGGTGGACACCGACTTCGTCCGCAGTCAGGTGGACATCCCGCCGAAGAAGGACGTGGTGGTCATCGATTCGCGGCCCGCCGCCCGCCGCTACGATGTCGGCCACATTCCGGGTGCCATCAACATCCCGGACACCGCGTTCGACAAGATGACGGACCGGCTGCCGGCGGACAAGGGTACGCTGCTGGTCTTCTACTGCGGCGGCTTCGACTGCATGCTCAGCCATAACTCGGCCTTCAAGGCGGAGAAGCTCGGCTACACCAATATCCGGGTGTATGCCGCCGGCGAACCGGACTGGATCGCCAAGGGCCTGGCTCTGTCCGTGTCGGCTGCCCACATCAGGAAGCTCATCGACGAGAAGGCGAGTTACATGCTCATCGATGCACGCCCGCGGCGCACCGCGGAAAAGGGAATGATCCCCACCTCCGTCAACATCTCCGATACCGAGTTCGACAAGAATGTGGACAAATTGCCTGCCGACAAGGCCACGCCCCTGATCTATTACTGCGGCGGCCTGGAGTGCGTGCTCAGCGACAAGTCCGCCGAAAAGGCGCGCAAGCTCGGCTACAAGGACGTCAAGACGTATCCCGAGGGCTACCCCGAGTGGACAAAGCTCTACGGTGCCGCGCCCCTTGCGGCGGCCCCCGCATCCCAGCCCGATACGGGCAGGGCATCGACGGTTGCACTGGCGCCCGGCAAGGAAAAGGGTTCCGTGACGGTCGCTTCCTTTCAGCAACTGTGGAAGGAGAACCCGGCGGCCATACTGCTCATCGACGTGCGTGACGCGAAGGAATTCGCCAGTGGCACCATCCAGGGCGCGATCAACGTCCCCATCAACGAACTGGAGAAGAAGATGGACAGCCTGCCCAAGGATAGGCCCATCGTCTTCCTCTGCGGCACGGGAGCACGCGCCGGCGAGGCCCATGACATGGCCAAGCTCTACCGCTCGGAACTCAGGACCTTCTTCCTCAACGCCGATATCAAGTGGGCGAAGGACGGCACCTACACCATGGTGGAAAAATAACAACAGGAAGTCGGGCAACGCCCGTCGGGCCGCCGCTGGCGGCCCTTTTTGTTGCGTCTTCGGCGTGGCGCAATCCGGGCCGATGGTTGCGCCACGCGCGCGCGACCGGCCGCCCATCGGCGCCGTGACGCTCAATCCGGAACGCGACCCGGTGGTCGCCATGACGTCGCCCGCCACGGATCGACAGCCTCGGGCTGCATGCACGAGGCGATACGTATCTTGACACGCACCGCTTTGCGCGCGCCGGGGCGCTCTTGCCGAGCACCTTCCTGGCGGGGCTGAAGCATCCGCCGATGGCCCCCCACCGATTTCCGTTCTTGCCTCGCAGACGCCACTGCCCCATACTCCCGCCGTCGAATCCGCTTTTGTGCCAGTCCCGCGCATCCCTTCGGGATGCGGTCGCAGGTCTTCTCCCAATCGCCATTTGATGCCGTGCCCAATCCGTGGCGCGGCCACGCCAGCTCAGGAGGACGCACATGCCCACTGGCACCGTCAAGTTTTTCAATCCGACCAAAGGCTTTGGTTTCATTCAGCCACAAGACAGCACGAAGGACGTGTTCGTGCACATTTCGGCCGTCGAGCGTTCCGGGCTTCCAGGACTGTCCGAAAACCAGCAGGTGTCGTTCGATGTGGAAGCGGGCCGCGATGGCCGCCTCTCCGCAGTCAACCTGAAGGTGCTCTGATCTCCCCCGGGCAGGTCGTCCCACAGGGGCGCCCTCCCCCTCCGCCGCGTACGGCAGTTCCCGCCACGGCCCTCATTGATGCCGGGTGCGCGGGCGTACCGCGCCCCCTGGCCGCGAGGTATCCCGCATGGCAAAGGAAGACCTGGTCGAGATGGAAGGCGTCGTCAGTGAGGTGCTACCCCAGACGCTGTTCCGCGTATTGCTGGCCAACGGAGTCGAGGTCACGGCCTACGCGTCCGGCAAGATGCGCAAGCACCGCATCCGCATTCTGGCCGGGGACCGCGTGACGCTGGAAATGTCGCCCTACGACCTGACCAAGGGCCGCATCAACTTCCGTCACAAGGATGTCGTTTCGGCCCCCCGCCCTGCCGCGGCCCCACGCCCGACGCACAAGCGCTGAGCAAGCACGCCACGCCCCAGGGCGATCCGTCAGTTTCCCTGGCCTGCGGGCATCTCCTGCTCCAGCAGGCATCGGATCAGGCCGGCATCGCTCGCCGTCAGCACCAGCCCCATGTCCTGCGGCCGATAGTGGCGCCTGAAGGCGGCGATGGCCGCCTGTGGGTCGGATATGTCATACCCCAGCGCGCGCAGGCCGAGCAGCGGATCCATGGCGTTCGCCGTGTCCGGCCAGGGCGGATCGCACCACAGGCCAAAACCGCGGTGCGCCAGTGTCCGCCACGGAAACAGCCGCCCGGGATCGGTCTTGCGTCGCGGCGCCACGTCGCCGTGCCCGAGCACGTTCGCGGCCGGGATGCCCAAACGCTGGCGAACATCTTCGAGTAGCGCCACCAAGGCGTCGACCTGGGCTTGCGGATAGGGCTCGTCACCCGTGTTATCCAGTTCGATGCCGAGGGAGGCGGAATTCAGATCGGTGCTGCCACCCCAGAAGGACTGGCCGGCGTGCCAGGCTCGGGCACGCTCGTCCACCAACTGCCAGATCGTGCCGTCGCGACCAATCAGGTAGTGCGCGCTTACCTTGCGGGTCTGATCCGTCAGCGTGCGCAGCGCCTGCTCCGTGGTGTCGTTGCTGGTGTGGTGGACAATGACGAAGTTCGGGCGACGGGCATCGAAGTTCGGCGAGGGCTCCCAGCGCGTCGGAACACCGGCGCGCTGGGGCAGCGGCGCGCAGGCGCCGAGTGCCAGCAGCATGCCCAGCGCCAGCAGCCGCGCGCATCCCCGACCCGATGCCACGGCGCGCAGCGCGAGCTCGCCGCCGCAGCCCTCGCCGCAGCCCACCGCAGCGGCGCGGAGGTCTTCTTCGCCCTCCTCGACAATGCGTTCCAGATCCCGCAACCCGTTAGAACCGTCCATGATTTTCAATCATCCTGGAAACCTCTTTTGACGTAGAGAACGCGGAGAAAAACGACGAGAACACAGAGCATTGCGAGGCGATGCCCATTCACCCAATGGGTGAATGTCCAGTTTGTCTCCGCGGCCTCCGTTTCTCTGCGTTCTCCGCGTTGAAAGAGGTTCAACCGAGGTTTCCAGGATCATAGGGCTTGTCGGCGTCCACGGGGATGCCGGATCCTGGAGGCGCGGCCCGTAGGGCCGCCGACGGGCACCGCCGTCCGGCCGATCTGGTGATCGTCGGCGTGGGCCTCGCCCCGTCCCGCCGGAAAAGGGATGGCGCCCCATGGCTGCTTGACCGGCGTTCGACGCGCTGCGACACTCCCCCGGTCATTCTGCGAGTGCCGCGGCGGGCCCGCCACGGCCGGGAATGACGCGGGGAGGCACATTGGCGGACGAAGCACCAAGATTCCTGGAGCGGCTTCGCACCGCGGGCATCGCGCCCGGGGACAGCGACGCCCAGCGGCTGAACAAGTCGCTGCTCATGTTCGCCACCGGCCTGGTGAGCGTGACCTCGATCCTGTGGCTGCTCATCTACTGGGTGCTGGGGCTGCAGCTCTCCGCCACCGTTCCCTTCGCCTTCCAGTTGCTGCTGGCCGCCAACCTGGCCTGGTATCTCAAGAGCGGCAACTTCGAGTTGTTCCGGGTGGTGCAGTTGAGCCTGTTCCTCTACTTCCCCTTCGGCGTGCAACTGGCCATCGGCAACTTCGTCAGCGCCAGCGGCATCGTGCTGTGGGGGCTGCTGGCGCCGGTGGGCGCCATCCTGGTCATGGGCGCGCGGGAGTCGGTGCCCTGGTTCGTGGCTTACGTGTTCCTGGTGGCGCTGTCCGGCGTGCTGGACTACTTCAGCGCCCCGGCCCCGGGTCTTGCGGCGAGCCAGGCCGTACCCACCCACACCAGCGTGGTGTTCTTCCCGCTGAACTTCATCGCCGTGTCCACCATCGTCTATCTGCTGCTGCGCTTCTCCATGCAGGAGAAGCAGAAGGCCGAGGCGCGCATGCAGGAAGCCCACGACCTGCTGCAGCACGAGCAGGCGCGCTCCGAGCGGCTGCTGCTCAACGTCCTGCCCGCGCCCGTGGCCGAGCGCCTGAAGCGCGACGACAGCGTGATCGCCGACGGCTACGCCGACGTGACGGTGATGTTCGCCGACATCGTGAACTTCACCCAGGTGGCCGAGGGCCTGGCGCCCAACCAGGTGTTCGCCCTGCTCAACGGCGTGTTCTCGCGCTTCGACGAGATGTGCGAGCGCCTCGGCGTGGAGAAGATCAAGACCATCGGCGACGCCTACATGGTGGCGGGCGGCCTGCATCACGCGCGGCCCGACTATTCGGACGCCGTGGCGCAAATGGCCCTGGAGATGCGCGAGGTGGCGGGCATGCGCCTGGCCCCGCACCTGCCGCGGCTGGAGATCCGCATCGGCATCGCCACCGGCCCCGTGGTGGCGGGCGTGGTGGGGCGCAAAAAGTTCATCTACGACCTGTGGGGCGACACCGTCAATCTCGCCAGCCGCATCAGCAGCGAATGCCCGCCCGGCCTCGTCCAGGTGGATAGCGTGACGTGGAAGCGCCTGCGCACCCGCTTCGACTTCCACGAACCCCAGATCCTGCAGCTCAAGGGCAAGGGCGCCATGCCGGTCTATCGCCTGGTGGGCCGCAGGCCCGACGCCGACGACGAGCGCGATGCGCCTCCCCCGGCGGCAGTTTCCTTGTAGCCGGCGCGATGGACGGGGCGGGCCCCAGCCCGGCACCCGTCACCACTCACACGACCTCGAAATCTGCCGCCACGCGCTCGGTGGTCGGCGCGCCCAGCCCGGCCTCCCGGGCGAAACCGGGCCAGTTTTCCACCGCCGCGCGCACGTCGGCCAGGATATCCCGCGCCCGGCGCACGCCAAAGCGATCCGCCTCCACCAGCAGATCCGCTCGGCCGATGGCGTCAAAGCGGCCGTTGACGCTCATCAGGTGCTGGTAGGTCCATTGGCCGAGGGGATTATGGGCATGGGTGAGGTCGTAGGCCGGGGCCAGTTCCCAGCGTCCGCCCTGCCTGAGGCGAAAGGCCTGGTTTTTGCTGTGATCGTCGCAATTGCGCGCCATGACGTTGAAGGCCATGCGCCGGAAGACCTGGCCGATGGCCTCGTCCCCCAGCCCGAGGCGGGCGACGACCATGAACAACTGGGCGTAGGCATGGGTGGCGCGCTGCTTGTAGTCCAGATGGTCCATGGCGCACAGCGTCTGCACGTGATGGCGGACGGTTTCGCCGGCGACGGTGTCGCGGTCGAAGCGGCGCGTCATGAAGTGGGCACGGCCGCCTTCCTCCAGCAAGCGGCAGGGCATCATGGTGATGCCGGCGGCGGCAGCCATGCGGTGATAGGCGTATTCGATGCGGCCGTAGTCGGCGCCGCCGCCCAGTTCCAGGTCCTCGCCCACGCCGTCGAACTTGAGCAGCCAGTGCTCGAAGCCCGGGGCGGCGTCGAACTGGCCACTGCGAATCTCGCCGCTGGCCGTATTCCACGCCACCACGGCCTTGGCCCGCGCCCCGCCGGCTGAGGTGCCGACGCGGATGATGTTGGCCAGGGCCGCCTGCGCGTGGAGATCCCCGGCGATGTCGCCGTGGATCGCCCGGCGCGCGGCCTCCACCAGGGATTTCATGCGCAGGGGTTCGGCGCTTTCCCGGTGCGAACCCCGCGCCGGCTTGAATTCCAGCGCCCCCATGCCACGCCGGCCCATGTAGGCCAGACGGTCGAGAGTGGTGACGGCACGCCGTTCCACGCCGTGGCCGGCCATCCAGGCGTCGATGAGAGCGTTGCCGAAATCATCGGGCAGGGCGTCGGCCAGCAGACCGGGCAGGCGCTTGTAGCTCGGCTCGGGCAATTCGGGAAAGGCAAAGACGGGACGGGGATCGCCCAGCGGCATGGTCAGGGGTGCCAGTTCCGCGCCGCTGCGCCGCCACGCCGGATCGTAGGCGAAAACGTAACACCCCAGCCGCGGATCGGGTGCCACGGCGCCGACACGCCGGCCCCAGATGCGCACCTCGACGACCGGGGTATCCAAGTCAGCCGGCCTTGCGGGGGCGTCGCGCGCGCTGCGGCGGCCTGGATCGGCTCAACAGGGCCATGGGGTCCACCCCCGGCTGCGGCGCCAGCATGTCGATGCCGTCCAGACAGTCGAGCGCCTTCAATACCCGCAGCAGGGTCTCCACGGTGGATCCCCGCCCCGTCTCCAGACTGCGCAGCGCTTTCTCGGAGATGCCGGCCTTCTCGCTGGTGCTGCGCTGGTCCTGGTTACGGGACAGGCGTACCCGCCGCAACCGCTCGCCCAGAGCGACCTGAAGTTCTTGCGGAGTACTGAAACCAAGTGCAGACATACGGTCGTCTTGTGCCGTTTCAAAAACTGATGAGAGATCAAACAGCAGCTTCTTACCGCTTAAGTCTGTACCATTAACAGCACTTGAGTCAATGGCCCAATATCGACCGTTTATAACTCTAACTGGTTACAAACGGCATGACGTTACCTGTTCTTGGCGAGCGTTCTACACCCCAGACGCCTCGCGCACCAGTTCGATGCACACCCGTCCCGGCTCGTTGGCCGCCAGACGCAGGCGCAAGCCCTCGGACTCCGCCAGCCGCGCGGCCTGGAGCAGCCCGATGCCCAGTCCCGACTCCGAGGGCACCGGACCGTGGAAAAGCCGCGGCAACACCTCCGGCGGCACCGGAGCGCCGTCGTCGCATACCGCCAGCCGCAGCCGCGGGTGCGTCTGCAAGCTCACCCGTATGCGCGGCGGCGCCATGCCGGGCTGCTTGCCCAGGGCGTTGTGCATCAGGTTGTCGGCCACGCTGGCGAGCAAGCCCACCGGCGCCTGGGCCTCCCGGTTCACGTCCGCATCCTCGAACTCCACTCCGGGGAAGGCGTAACGGCGGCGCCATTCGTCCCACCACGGTCCCACGGCCGACCAGGCCACCGGCTCGTCGCCGGGGCGGCGCAGCTTCTCCAGCGTCAGGTGCAGGCGCTGCGTGATCACCGGAAGCTGGCGCCGCAGCATGGCCTGGAAGCGTGGCGAGGCGTCCTCGCCCTCCTGCCCTGCCGCAAAGCAAAGCATGTTCAGCGACTGGAGCAGGTTCTTGACGTCGTGCGTGAGGCGCGCCCCGGTCTCGTGCACCGCCTGGACATAGCTCATCTGCTGCAACTGCTCCCCGCGCAGCTTGGCCAGGTGCAGCTCGCCCAGGATCTGCACCAGCAGCTTCACATGCCACACCAGGGCCGGACTCAGGGGCTCGCCGGAATACAGCACCATGCGCAGGCCCTGTCCCAGGAACTCGGCGCCCACGCCGCCCGCCTTGCCGAAGCTCCCACTGGCGCCGCCGGCCTCCCACTCGCCCCCGCGCACCCAGGGCAATGCGGCGATGGCGCCCTGGGCACGCCGCAGGAAGCCCTCGGCTCCCTGCTCCTGCAGCGAGGCCTCGGCGATCTGCGCCAGCGAGCGCTCAAAGGGCACACCGAAGGACATCACGTAGCGCGTCACCAGGGTGCCGATGCCGGAGAAGCCCAGTCGCGGCCGCCAAGCCCAGCCCAACACCAGCAACACCCCGGCCAGCGACAGGAGGGTCAGGATGAGCGACTCCACGTAGCCCTGCCCCAGCAGCAGCACGAAGGCGATGCTGCCCAGCACCAGCACCGCCAGCAGCAGGAAGAGGAAGACGCTGAAGAAGAAGTCGATGGCCTCGCGGCCGGTGTGGTCACCGTCCTCGCCGGGCAGCAGGGCCATGAGGACCAGCGCCGCCGGCAGCGCCCAGGTCGTCACCAGCCCCACGCCCGCAGGCGGATGCAGCGCCGGCGGCATGCCCTGGGGCGTGACCAGCAGCAGCAGCGCCGCCACCAGATAGCCCAGCGCCAGCAGGTAGAAAAGGCGCGTCCATCGCGCCTCGGCGAGAAACACCCGGCCGCCGATGATCGAGGCCATGAGCATGGTCCACATGGCCAGCAGCCACACATTGAGCCACAAGACCATGGCCGTCACCGCCGCCACGGTGAGGATCACCTCGCGCAGCGCCAGTTGACGCTGGCCGTGGATCAGCGGCTGCCACAGCAGGAACAGGCCCGCCTGGCCGATGAACAGCATGCGCCCCAGGAGACTGGCGGCGCCGCCTGCCGGCTCCTGCTCGAAAATCAGGTAGAGCAGCGCCAGTTGCCCCAGCAGCAGCCAGCGCCGGTGGCGTTCCAGGAAGGCGTGCAGGCGTGGGGTGCGCATCAGTTCCGTGGCCGCCGCGGGTCGGGGATGTCGAAATACGGACACCTATGTCCAAACCGTGACGCAATGAACACCGAAAACGCGCAAAATGCCGCGCACTCGTCCGCGCCTTGCCTGGCACTGATCTTGCGGAGCATCATGTGGCTGAAAGAAAACGGAGATAAAACATGAGATCGCGGCAAACGGGATTCACGCTGGTGGAGATCGCCATCGTCCTGGTCATCATCGGCCTGCTGCTGGGCGGCGTGCTGAAGGGCCAGGAGCTGATCAACAGTGCCAAAGTGAAGAGCATGGTGGCGGATTTTCGCACGACATCGACGCTGGTCTATAGCTACCAGGACCGGTATCGGAGCATGCCGGGGGATCAGACCCAGGCGCAACTGAATGCGGCCTTCGGCGCCGGCGCAGCCACGGCAGCAACTGCAGGCACGCCGAACAACGGCGTCATCGACGGCAACTGGAACGATACCGGCGGCAGCGAGGCCTTCGTACTGTGGCAGCACCTCCGCCTTTCCAACCTCGCCACAGGCACGACCGTCATCGGCGACGCCGCCTACCTGCCCCGCAACGCCGACGGCGGCCAGATCGGCGTGGAAAGCGGGGGCGCCGCCCCATACATCGCCGGAATGCGCGGCGCCTTCTACGTCTGCTCCGACCAGATCCTCGGGCGCTACGTGCGGCAGATCGACACCACCATGGATGACGGCAACGCCAACAGCGGAGCGGTGCAGGCTGTCCCCACTGGATCGGGGCGCGGCACTGCCGGGACGGCCAGCGCCAACATCGTGGACAGCAACCGCTACATCGTCTGCGTGGCCTTCTGATCTCATGTGGGAGCGGACTTGCCCGCGATGGCGGCGGTCGCTGTCGCGGGCAAGCCCGCTCCTACTCCTCTGAATATCACCCCTTCAGCAACCGCTCCTCCGCCTGCGCAATCTGCTCCGGCGTCCCCAGCAATACCACCACGTCCTCGCCCGCAAACCGCGTCTGCGGTTGCGGCTCCGGCGCGCGCACGCGATGGCGCCGCAGCGCCGTGACCTCCACGCCGAGATCCTTCAGCCCCAGTTCCGCGATGCTGCGCCCCACCGCGAACGCGCCGGAGGTCAGCGCCACCGAGTGCAGCCGCGCCCGGCGCAGATCCTGGGCGGAATCCTCCCCCAGTTCCGGCGCGGCGCCGCGATAGATCCCCCGCAGCAGGTGATAGCGCTGGCCGCGGATCTCGCGCACGCGCCGCAACACCCGCGACAGCGGCACCCCCAGCAGCGCCAGGGCGTGGCTGGCCAGCATGATGGACGATTCCAGCGCCTCGGGCACCACCTCGGCGGCACCGGCGGCGCTGAGCCGGTCGATGTCATCCTCGGTGGCTGTGCGCACCACCACCGGCACCTCGCGGCGCAACTCCTGCACCAGATGAAGGACGCGCTCGGCGGCACGGGTGTCGGCCATGGTGACGACCACCAGCGCGGCGCGCGCCAGCCCGGCGGCCAGCAGCGTCTCGCGCCGCCCGGCATCGCCGAACACCACCCGCTCCCCCGCCGCCGCGGCCTCGCGCACCCGCTCCGGGTCCAGGTCCAGGGCGATGTAGGGGATGTCCTCCTGATCCAGGAAGCGCGCCAGGTACTGGCCGTTGCGCCCGTAGCCGCAGACGATGGCATGGCGTTCCGTGGCCATGGACTGGGCGGCTATGCTGGTGAGCTGCATGGAGCGCAGCAGCCACTCGGAGGGCACCAGCCGCAGCACGATGCGGTCCGCGTACTGCGCCAGCAGCGGCGACAGCAGCATGGACAGCACCATGGCCGCCAGCACGATCTGAAGGGTGCCGTCGGTGACCAGCCCGGCGGCGCCGATGAGCGCCATGAGCACGAAGCCGAACTCGCCGCCGGTGCACAGCCACAGCGCCACCCGCAGCGCCGTGCCCGCGGCGGTACCGAACGCCCGCGACAGGGCAACGATGACGCCGAACTTGATGGCCAGCATCCCCGCCAGCGCCAGCAGCACCCACAACAGCTCCCGCACCACCAGGGCGAGGTCCAGCAACATCCCCACGGTGACGAAGAACAGGCCCATGAGCACGTCGCGGAACGGCTTGATGTCCTCCTCCACCTCGTAGCGGTATTCCGTCTCGGAGATCAGCATGCCGGCGAGGAAGGCGCCCAGCGCCAGCGACAGCCCGGCGAGCTGGGTGGCGAAAGCCAGTCCCAGGGTGATGAGCAGCACGTTGAGCATGAACAGCTCGGCGGAGCGGCGCCGCGCCACGAAACCGAACCAGCGGCGCATCAGCCGCGGCCCGAAGTAAAGGATGAGTGACAGCGCCACCACCGCCTTCACCGCCGCCAGGCCCAGCTCCATGGCGAGCTTGTCCGCCGGCTGGCCCAGCGCCGGGATCAGCACCAGGAAGGGCACCACCGCCAGGTCCTGGAACAGCAGCACCCCCATCACCTGGCGGCCGTGGGGCGACTCCAGCTCCATGCGCTCCACCAGCATCTTGGAGAGCACCGCCGTGGACGACATGGCGATGGCCCCGCCCAGGGCCAGGGCGCCGCGCCAGGACGCCACCGCCAGCAGCGCCATGGCCACGAACAGCGCCGAGGTCACCGCCACCTGGGCCAGCCCCAGCCCGAAGACGATGCGCTTCATGCTGAACAGCTTGGGCAGGGAAAATTCCAGGCCGATGGAGAACATCAGGAACACCACGCCGAACTCGGCCAGGTGGCGCGTCTGGTCGGTGTCCGGCAGCACCCCCAGGGCATGGGGGCCGATGAGCGCCCCCACCATGAGGTAGCCTAGTACCGGCGGCAGGCCGACGAAGCGGAAGGCCACCACCACCAACACCGCCGCCGCCAGCAACACCAGCACCGCCTCCAGGGAACTCATGGGCGCGGCTCCCGGGAGCACCCTGCAAGTCCACGGGACACCCATGCCGCGCACAGGCGCACCCCCTTCGCGGCGGCGGCGCGGGCACGGATGCGGCGGCTCGGGTGCAGCGGGCAGATCATCGGAGCGGTCGGGGCAAAGGGGGAGGGTTTGTTATACTTTCCGCCCGATGATAAGGGCAAGCACCCGATGAAACAAACGCGCGCCACGGCCACCACCCTCGAACTCGCACGCCGCGTGCTGCGCATCGAGGCCGACGCTGTGGCTGCCCTGGCGGACCGGATCGACGGCGAGTTCCTGCGCGCCGTGGACCTCATCCTGGCCTGCAGCGGCCGCGTGGTCGTCAGCGGCATCGGCAAGTCCGGCCACGTCGCCCGCAAGCTTGCCGCCACCCTGGCCAGCACCGGCACCCCCGCCTACTTCGTGCATGCCGCCGAGGCCGCCCACGGTGACCTCGGCATGATCACCGGCCATGACGTGCTCATCACCCTGTCGAACTCCGGCGAGAGCGACGAACTGCTGACCATCGTGCCCCAGGTCAAGCGCCGCGGCGGCAAGCTCATCGCCATCACCGGCAACCCGGATTCCTCACTGGCGCGGGAGGCCGACGTCCATCTCGACGCCGCAGTGCAGACCGAAGCCTGCCCGCTGAACCTCGCCCCCACCGCCAGCACCACCGCGGCCCTGGCACTGGGCGATGCCCTGGCGGTGGCCCTGCTCGACGCCCGCGGCTTCACCGAGACGGATTTCGCCCGCTCCCATCCCGGCGGCGCGCTCGGCCGGCGCCTGCTCACCCACGTGCGCGACGTCATGCGCGCCGGCGAGGACATCCCGGTGGTGCGCGACGACGCCCTGCTGCCCCAGGCGCTGCTGGCGGTGACCCGCGGCGGCATGGGCATGACCGCCGTGCTGGATGCCGAGGGGCGCATCTGCGGCATCTTCACCGACGGCGACCTGCGCCGGGCACTGGAGAGCCTGGGCGACCTGCGCACCGTGCCGGTGTCCACCGTGATGACGCGCCACCCGCGCACCATCGGCCCCGATGCCCTGGCGGTGGAAGTGGTGGAAATGATGGAGACGCTGCGCATCAACCAGGTGCTGGTGGTGGACGAGGCCGGCCGCCTGGTAGGCGCGCTCAACACCCACGACCTGCTGCGGGCCCAGGTGATCTGATGCGCGCGCTGGAGCGGGCCGCCGCACTGCGCCTCATGGCCTTCGACGTGGATGGCGTGCTCACCGACGGCACGCTCTACTTCACCGCCGCCGGCGACGAAATGAAGGCCTTCTCCAGCCTGGACGGCCACGGCATCCGCATGCTCGCCGCGGCCGGCGTGGGCGTGGCCATCATCACCGGGCGCCGCTCCCGGGCGGTGGCGCTGCGCGCCGAAAACCTCGGCATCTCCCTGCTGGCCCAGGGCGTGGAGGACAAGCGCACCGTGCTGGGGGAAATGCTCTCGGCACAGGCACTGGACTTCCCCCAGGCCGGCTACATGGGCGACGACGTGGTGGATCTGCCGGTGCTGCTGGCCTGCGGCTTCTCCGCCACCGTGGCCGACGGCCACCCGCTGGTGCGCCGCCACGTGGATTACGTCGCCGCCGCCGGGGGCGGGCGGGGCGCCGTGCGCGAAACCTGCGAATTCATCCTGCGCGCCCAGGGCCGGCTGGACGCGCTCCTCGCCGGCTACCTGGCCTGATCCCATGCCTGCCGCCCGCCTGCGCACCTCCGGTCTGTTCCCGCTGGTCATACTGACCCTGCTGGCGGCGCTCACCTTCTGGCTGGAGCACGCCACCCGGCCGGAGGCCGGCGGGCCCGACGGCAAGCTGCGACACGACCCGGATTTCATCGTCGATCGGTTCGTGGCACGCACCCTCGACCCACAGGGCCAGTTGCGCCATTCGCTGACGGCCCGGCGCATGCTGCATTACCCCGACAACGACACCACCGACGTCACCGACCCGCGGCTGGTGTACTTCGGCCAGGAGCAGCCCATGCGCCTGTTCGCCAATCACGCCGAGGTCAGTGGCGACGGCAACAAGGTGACGCTGCTGGGTAACGTCACCGTCGTGCGCGACGCCACGGCCAACGATCCCGCAGTGGTGCTCACCACCACTGCCATGACCGTGCTGCCCGATCTGGAACAGGCCTCCACCGACAAGCCCGTGCGCATCGTGCAGGGCCAGACCGTGGTCACCGGCGTCGGCCTGGAACTGGACAACAAGGCCCGCGTCCTCAAGCTGCTGGCGGACGTGCACGCCAACATACCCCGCAAGAAGTGATGAACGCTCCCATGCTCCCTCTGCCCTCGTACCGAACCGTCGCCGCCCTGGCGTGCCTGCTGGCCATCGCGTCCCCCGTGCTGGCCGAGCGTGCCGACCGCGACAAGCCCATCCAGATCGACGCCGACCGCATCACCATCGACGACAAGAACAAGGTCCACATCCTGGAGGGGAGGGTCACGCTCACCCAGGGGACGCTGGTCATCCGCTCCAACAAGATCGTGGTTACCCAGGATGCCGAGGGTTTCCAGAAGGGCGTGGCCACGGGAGGAGAAGGAGGCCTGGCGCGTCTGCGCCAGAAGCGCGACGGCAGCGACGAATACGTGGATGGCGAGGCCGAGCGCATCGAGCACGACTCGCGCTCCGAGCGTTCGGAGTTCTTCATCCGCGCCTACGTCAAGAGCGGCCAGGACGAAGTGCGCGGCCAGTACATCCAGTACGACGGCAAGACCGACAACTACCTGGTGACCAGCGGTCCCAACGCCACCTCCGCCGCAGCCACCGGCGGCACCCGGGTGCGCGCCGTGATCCAGCCCAAGCGCAAGGACGAAGGGAAATCAACGGCCCCGGCGGCGCCTGGCGCCACCCCCGCCGGCGCGGCCACGGGCACCCCCGGCCTCAAGGCAGCGCCGGCCCTGTCGCCCGCAAAACAGGAGTGATCCAACCATGAGCTACGACAACATCCTGGTGGAGACGCGCGGACGCGTCGGCCTCATCACCCTCAACCGTCCCAAGGCGCTGAACGCCCTCAACGACGCCCTGGTGGATGAGGTGGGCCAGGCCCTGGATGCCTTCGAAGCCAGTGATGCCATCGGCTGCATCGTCATCACCGGCTCGGACAAGGCCTTCGCCGCCGGTGCCGACATCCAGGCGATGAAGAACTGGGGTTACATGGATGTCTACAAACCCGACTACATCACCCGCAACTGGGAGCGCGTCAAGACCTGCCGCAAGCCCGTGATCGCCGCGGTGGCCGGCTTCGCGCTCGGCGGCGGCTGCGAGCTGGCGATGATGTGCGACATGATCTTCGCCGCCGACAGCGCGAAGTTCGGCCAGCCCGAGATCAGGCTGGGCATCCTGCCCGGCGCCGGCGGCACCCAGCGCCTGCCCCGCGCCGTGGGCAAGGCCAAGGCCATGGACCTGTGCCTGACGGCCCGCATGATGGACGCCGCCGAGGCGGAGCGCGCCGGACTGGTGGCGCGGGTCATCCCCGCCGAGCGCCTGCTGGAGGAAACGCTGGCCGCCGCCGAGACCATCGCCGGCTACTCCGCGCCGGTGGTGATGATGGTGAAGGAGTCGGTCAACCGCGCCTTCGAAAGCTCCCTGGCCGAAGGCCTGCTGTTCGAGCGGCGGGTGTTCCACGCCGCCTTCGCCCTCGAAGACCAGAAGGAAGGCATGGCCGCCTTCGCCGAAAAGCGCAAGGCCGAGTTCCGCAACCGCTGAGCCGCGCAGTCGGCGCTTGGAGCGGGCCGCAGCAATCCCCCAGTGCGGGTGGATGGCGTTGCGGCCCGACGGTCTTGCCGGGATTTGAACTACGTCAACTCCCCTGCACTCCCCTCCCATTACAGTCGCGCCATTCGCGACAAACGACTTGGGAAAAGCCACCATGGAATGGAAGGAAAGCTTCACCCTCGGGGTCAAGCCGATGGACGACACCCACCGGGAGTTCGTCGACATGGTGAGCCACCTGGAGACTCTCCCCGACGACAGCCTTCTGGCCGGCATGGACGAACTGGTGGAGCATACCGCCGCGCATTTCGACCAGGAAAACCGTTGGATGGAGGAAAGCGGCTTCCCTCCGGTGCATTGCCACACCGAAGAACACAAGCGTGTGATGCAGGTGATGCGCGACGTGCGCGGCCACGTTGCCGCCGGCGACCACGCCCTCGGGCGCAACCTCATCCGCGAACTGCCGGAGTGGTTCGCCACCCACGCCGCCACCATGTACACCGCCCTGGTGTGGTTCATGCAGCAGAAGGGCTACGTTCCCGAGGGCGCCACGGCCTGATTTCATCCCCCCATCAGGCCGGCGCCCCGTTGCGCGCCGTCCTGTAGAGGCGCACCACCCGCCCACCCCCCAATGCCGCGAGTCCCATGGCCGGCGCCGCAGCAGCGCGATGGCGACAATAGTCCATCCGCGGGCTTCGCCGGCATCATCTTGCACCGCCACAGTCCATCGGGCTACGGTGCCCAACGAGCGGGCCTGATACCAGGCTAACCATTGATCTTCATTACACTTTCCTGTCAAACAAGCGAGTTTTTGCATCGCACCAAAAGTTCTTGACAAACCAGAGCGAGGCCCTATAATTTGGGCATGGTGCGGTGCACCACACAATAACGCATTGCCTCCCCCATCCCCAACCCACTTCGACTCAAAGGAGCCCACCCATGTTTGCCACTCCCGAGCAATTCGCCGCCGCCAACAAGGCCAATGTTGAAACCGTGCTGGGCCTGGCCAACAGCGCCTTCGCCGGCGCCGAGCGTCTCGCCGCTCTGAACCTGAACGTTGCCCGTACCCTGCTGCAGGATACCGTCGCCAACGCCAAGTACCTGATGGGCGCCAAGGACGCGCAGGAACTGGCCACGCTGCAAGCCTCCCTGGCCCAGCCCGCCATCGAAAAGATGGTCGGCTATTCCCGCAGTGTGTATGAAATCGCCACCCAGACCCAGGAAGAAGTCTCCAAGGCACTGGAGTCCCGCTTCGCCGAACTGAATTCCGTCGTCGGCAGCGCCCTGGACAACGCCGTCAAGTCCGCCCCGGCGGGTTCCGACGTGGCCGTGGCCGCCGTCAAGTCGGCCCTGGCCGCCGCCAACTCCGCCTACGACAGCATGACCAAGGCCGCCAGGCAGGTCGCGGAACTGGCCGAAGCGAACGTCTCCGCCGCCACCGACGCCACCGTCAAGGCCATGAACGCCGCCACCACTTCCGCGCCCGCGCCGAAGGCGGCCAAGAAGGCCGCGTAACAGCGTCTGCAGGGCCCGCGGCCGCAAGCGGCCTCAGCCGGGAAGCCCGGGGTTCGCCCCGGGCTTTTTCTTTGCCCGCGTTGCGCTATCGCGCCACCGGGGACTCGTCGAATTCGAATCCCATGCCCCTGATCGCCGCCCGGATCTCCTCCATGGCGGCGGCCACCTGCGCCGGATCGCCCCGCACGCCCAGTTCCACGTGGCGGCGCACGCCCTCGCCGCCGAACGAGGGCAGGCTGAACACCGTCGCCTGGCAATAGCGCCGGGTCAGTGCCTCCATCAGCTCCAGCAGCGCGCTCTCCGGCTGCTCCCACACCACCACGGAGGCGGTGCTGCGCTGCATGCAGTGATGCAGGTGACGATAACGGGTATCCAGCACCCACTCCATCATCGGCCACGCCATCACCGGAAAGCCGGGCAGGAAATGGTGATCGCCCACGCTGAAACCGGGGATGCGGTTGTAGGGATTGGGGATGATCCGGGCCCCCACCGGAAATTCTCCCAGGCGCAGCCGCAGGGGCGTCACCTGGTCGCCGAAGCGGGCGCGGATCTCGCGTTGCGCGTCGGGATGCAGCGCCAGTTCCACGCCCAGGGCGGCGGCGACGGCCTGGCGGGTATGGTCGTCGGGGGTGATGCCGATGCCGCCGAAGCTGAACACCACGTCGCCGCCTGCGAGGCTGCGCCGGAAGGACTCCACCAGCCGCTGCCGGTCGTCACCCAGGTGCAGGCTCCACGCCAGTTCCAGCCCGCGTGCCGCCAGCGCCTCGATGACCCGCGCGAAGTGCTTGTCCTCGCGCCGGCCGCTCATGATCTCGTCGCCGATGATGATTGCCCCGAAGTTCATGGTGTGCATCCTTCAAAGTCGTGACGGGTGAGCGAAAGTGCCGGCCGTGCGGTTTGGTGGTGGGAGCGGCCTTGCCCGCGACATCGGCCGCTGCGATCGCGGGCAAGCCCGCTCCCACAAAACCTCCTCATCGCCCACGCCCCACTCCCTTGCGCAGACTGCGCAGCGCCTCCAGGCAGAAATGCACGAAGGCCAGGCCGGCAAACGACGGCGCCAGGAGATTGACCACCGGCACATAGGCCAGCGCGCCGGCCCCAAGGCCGACCAGGAACAGCCCGCCTTTGCGACGTACGATCAGGCTGCGCATCTCGCCCGGATCGGCATGGGCCATGAGCGCATCGTAGCGATAGGCGCGCTGGTTCACATAGGCCGACAGGGCCAGCGGAATCACCAGCGCCAACCCCGGCACCAGCCACAGCGGCAGCGTGACGACCCAGGCCAGTACGAACCAGAACACGGCCACAAGGGCGTTCCAGACGCTGCCCGCAAGCGTCCCGCCGCAGCGCCGTTCCAGTTCCGCATAGTCGTCGGCGGCCACGCGCTCCAGCATCAGCGGCACGGCCACCGCGACGGCCAGCAGCAGCGCGGTGCCGTAGATGAGCGGCAGCAGCAACAGGAACATCAGCAAGTGCACCGTCGCCTCCGCCACCGTTTCGCTGCCCGCCCACTGGCCCACCAGCCAGGTAACCCACGACCAGCCATTCACCATGCGCACCATCGCCCCGGCCGCCGTGCCCCAGAACAGCCCCGCCAGCAGACCCCACAGCGCCAGCGCCGCCAGGGACGGCCACAGCAGGTGCCAGAAGATGCCGCGCCGGGTCAGGCTGTGGGCGGCGCGGCCGAAGGCGATCAATACCGGACTCATGTGGTTTGGTTCTCCTCGCAGGGGCGGGTGTCGGTGTGAGTCGGCCTTCAGGCCGACTTCGTCGGTCGAAGTCGGCCAGAAGCCCGGGCGGCGGCCTTACCCACCGGGGCGTGCCTCCCAGATCTTCTGCAGCCGTTTCACGGAGACAGGCACCGGCGTGCGCAGTTCCTGGGCAAACATTCCAACCCGCAGTTCCTCCAGCAGCCAGCGGAACTCCGCGAGCTGCGCATCCGCCACGCCGGCCCGCGCACGCACGGCCCGCTCGCGCTCGAAAGGCTTCGCCAGCGCCTGCCATTGCGCCAGCAGGCGGGCATCGCGGGCGGGATCGGCGTGCAGCTTTTCCAGCCGCAGGGACGCCGCCTTGAGGTAGCGCGGATAGTGCTGCAATCGTTCGAAGGGCGTGGCGACGATGAACTCCTTGCCCAGCAGTGCCGCGCATTGGGCGCGGATGTCCTCCACCGCCGCGGGGAAGGCCTTGCCCATGGCCGCGAGCTTCTTCTGCAGCGCGCCGTGTTCGGCCAGGATGCTGCCCACCAGCCGCGCCAGTTCCTGCCCCACCAGGGCCAGGCGCGGGCGGGCTTCCTGGCGGCGTGCCTCGAAGGCGGTGGCATCCGTGGGCCAGGGCTCGGCCATGCAGATGCGCTCCAGGGTGGCCGCGACCAGTTGCGCCCGCAACTCGGTCTCGCTGCCCAGGGCCATGAACTGCAGCGCCATGTCCCGCAGGCCGGGGAGGTTCTTCTCCAGGTAGCGCATCTGCTCCACCAGGGCCAGGGCGAACAGGCGACGCAGGCCGGCGCGATGCTGCTGCGCCGCCTTCTCCGGGGTGTCGAAGACACGCAGGGCCACGCTCCTGCCCTGATCCACCAGCGCCGGGAAACCCACGAGGGCACGGCCGTCCACCGTCACTTCCATGAGTTCCGGCAGTTCGCCGAAGCTCCAGTCGGTGAGTCCATCGAGTTCGATCGCCGCGGCGCCCTTTGCGCCGGCCGTTTCGGTGCCGGCGTCCGCGCCACGGGCCGCGCCAACGGCCGCGGCACGCGCCGTGGCGGCCACCGTGCCCGCGACGCGGCCCGTCGAGGCCCCGGCGGAGCCAACAACCGCCCCTTCCCCGCCTCCCGCCGGCTGCGGTTTCGCGGCCCTGGCCGCGACGGCAAATGCCGCCTCCGCCTGCCCCGCCAGCCGGCTGCGCAGGTCCGCCAGGCTGCGGGACTGCCCCAGCACCCGCCCGTGCTCGTCCACCACGCGAAAGTTCATGAACAGGTGCGGCGGCAGGTTCTCCAGCCGCACCGCCTCCGGGGGCAGCTTGAGGGAGACGCGTTCCTCCACGTCGCGGGCCAGCATCTTGAGCAGCGGCTGGTCGAGGTCATGCTCCCGCGCGGCAAAGTCGGCGGCGTATTCGCCCAGCGGCTGCAGGCGGTGGCGGATCTTCTGCGGCAGGGTACGCACCAGCGCCAGCACTTTGTCCTCGATCATGCCCGGCACCAGCCATTCCGCCCGCGCCGCCGGCACCTGGTTAAGCGCCGCCAGGGGCACCACCAGGGTCACGCCGTCGTCGCCGGCGCCCGGCTCGAAGCGGTACTCCAGCGCGCATTCCAGGCCGCGCAACGCCAGCGCGCGGGGAAAACGCTCGGTGGTGATGCCGGCGGCCTCGTGGCGCATGAGCTGTTCGCGCTCCAGGAACAGCAGCTTCGGCTGCGCGCGCTCTTGCTCGCGCCGCCAGGCGTCGAAGGCGCGCACGTCGCTGATGTCCGCCGGCAGGTGGAGATCGTAGAAGGCCTGGATGAGCGTCTCGTCCACCAGCACGTCGGGGCGCCGCGCCCGACTCTCCAGGGCCTCGATCTGTGCCACCAGTTCGAGGTTGTGGCGCAGGAAGGGCATGCGCCGGGCGGAATCCTCGGGCATCTCGCCCCCCACCAGCGCCTCGCGGATGAAGACCTCGCGGGCCGCCTTCGGGTCGATGCGTCCGTAGGCCACGCGCCGTCGGGCGTAGAGCGTGAGGCCGTGCAGCGTGCCGCTCTCGAAGGCCATCACCTGGCCGGCGCGCTTCTCCCAGTGGGGGTCATAGGTGTGGCGGCTCACGAGGTGCGCGCCCACCTGCTCCAGCCATTCCGGCTCGATGCGGGCGATGGTGCGGGCGAACAGCCGCGTGGTCTCCACCAGTTCCGCCGCCACGATCCAGCGCCCGGCCTTCTTCGCCAGGCTGAAGCCGGGATGGGGCAGGAACTTGATGCCGCGGGCGCCGAGGTAGAGCCTGTCCTCCTCGCTCTTGAGGCCGATGTGGCCCAGCAGCCCGGCCAGCAGGGCCTTGTGGATGGCCTCGAAGCTCGCGGGGATGTCGTTCTCGCGCCAGCCGTGCTCCGCCGCCAGGACGTGGAGCTGGGCATGGACGTCGCGCCACTCGCGCATGCGCAGCCAGGAAAGGTGGCTGGCACGGCACCAGTCGCGCTGCTTGCGCTGGGACTGATGCTCCCACACCTCGTCAAAGGCCGCCCACAGCTTGACCCACGCCAGGAACTCGGAGCGCTCGTCGCGCCATCGGGCGTGGGCGGCGTCGGCGGCCGCGGCGGATTCCTGCGGACGCTCCCGCGGGTCCTGCACCGACAGCGCGCTGGCGATCACCAGCACCTCGCGCAGCGCCCCCGTCTCCCGCGCGGCGAGGATCATGCGGCCAATCTTCGGGTCGGTGGGCAGGCGCGCCAGCTCCTGCCCCACCGTCGTCAGATCCCGCGCCTCGTCCACCGCGCCCAGCTCCATCAGGAGCTGGTAGCCGTCGCTCACCAGCCGCGGCGCCGGGCGGTCGATGAACGGGAAGTCCTCCACGTCGCCCAGCCCGAGCGCCTTCATGCGCAGGATCACGCCAGCGAGCGAGGAGCGCAGGATCTCGGGGTCGGTGAATTCCGGCCGGCGCTGGAAGTCCTGCTCGTCGTAGAGGCGGAAGCACACCCCCGCCTGCACCCGCCCGCAACGACCGGCGCGCTGGCTGGCCGCCGCCCGGGAGACGGGCTCCACCCGCAACTGCTCCACCTTGTTGCGCGGCGAATAGCGCTTCACCCGCGCCAGCCCGGTGTCGATGACGTAGCGCACCCCCGGCACGGTGAGCGAGGTCTCCGCCACGTTGGTGGCCAGCACGATGCGCCGCCCCCGCGCCTCGGCGAACACCCGCTGCTGCTCCTGCGCCGACTGGCGGGCGAACAGCGGCAGCAGCTCAATACCCCCGCGGACCTGCCGCTCGGTGCCCGCCGGATGGTGCTTGCGCAGCGCCTCGGCGGCCTCGCGGATCTCGCGCTCGCCGGGCAGGAAGACCAGCACATGGCCCGGCCCGCAGCGCTGGGCCTCATCCACGGCATCGACGATGGCCGCGGGCAGGTCGCGGCTGCCCCGCTCTTCGCCCTCGACCGGACGCCAGCGCACCTCGATGGGGTAGAGGCGGCCGGAGACCTCGATCACCGGCGCGGGCTGCCCGGCGGTGGCGAAGTGCGCCGCCAGGCGCCCGGCGTCCAGGGTGGCGGAGGTGACGATCACTTTCAGGTCCGGCCGGCGCGGCGCCAACTGGCGCAGATAGCCCAGCAGGAAGTCGATGTTCAGGCTGCGCTCGTGGGCCTCGTCGATGATCAGCGTGTCGTAGGCGGCCAGCCATGGGTCGCCCTGGGTCTCCGCCAGCAGGATGCCGTCGGTCATGAGCTTGACGTAGCTCTGCGGCGACACCTTGTCGGTGAAGCGGATCTTGTAGCCCACCGCCTGCCCCAGCGGGCTGGCCAGTTCCTGGGCGATGCGCGCCGCCGTGGCGCGGGCGGCGATGCGCCGCGGCTGGGTGTGGCCGATCAGCCCCGCGGCGCCGCGACCCAGTTCCAGGCAGATCTTGGGGATCTGCGTGGTCTTGCCGGAGCCGGTCTCGCCGCAGACGATGACCACTTGGTGGTCGCCGATGGCGCGGGCGATCTCCTCGCGCCGGGCGCTCACGGGCAGTTCCTCGGGAAACGTGGGCCGGGGCAGTGCCGCGGCGCGGGCGGCGAAGCGGGCGCGGGAGGCTTCGATGCGCTGGCGCAGGTCTTCCGGCCAGCGGCGGGCATCGCGCTGCGGCGCGGGCAGACGCGAGAGCGCCTGCTCCAGCGCCGGACGGTCACGGCTCAGGCAATCGTGCGGCAGGTCGGCGCCGGCAGTCTCCTCCACGGCTGGAGCAAGATCGCCCGTCACTCAGGACTTCTTGCCGGTAAGGTCGAAACGCGCCGGCCAGCGCGTGTAGAACAGCGACACCTTCTCCGCCTCCAGCAGCCGCAGCAGCTCGTCGACCTTGTCCGGCGTGACGAAGAACTCGACCACCACCGGCAGGTCGCCCGCCAGCTCGAAGAAGTGATCCTCGTGCAGCACGCCGTGGCGGCCGAAGCCGGCGATGGCGCGCAGCGCCGAACCGCCGCCGATGCCCGCGGCGCGGGCCTTGTCCAGCAGCCAGTCGTAGGCCAGCCGGCCGTGCAGCCGGTCGTTCTCGTGGAGGTAGAAGCGCAGACATTCGCCTTGCATGGTGGCCTCCTCTTCAGGCGCGCAACAGGCGCAGGGTGGCGATGCCCAGCGCCGTCATGGCCAGGGAACCCAGCAGGTGGGCCGCCGCGGTTGCCAGTCCCCAGCCGATCTGGCCGCGGGCCAGCAGCGTCACCACCTCGGCGGAGAAGGTGGAAAAGGTCGTCAGCCCGCCGAGAAAACCGGTGATGGCGAACAGGCGCAACTCCGGCGGCAGGCCGGCGTGCCCGGCGAAGAAGGCCACCGCCAGTCCCACCAGGTAGCCCCCCACCAGGTTGGCGGCCAGCGTGCCCAGCGGCACGGTGGGAAACACGGGGTTGAGTGCCAGGCCCAGCCACCAGCGCAGCCACGCGCCCAACGCCGCGCCGACGCCCACCGCCAGGAGGCCCGCCGCGTTCATGCGCCTGTCGTCGCTGGATCGGTCATGGGCACGATTTTACACGGCGCGGCGCGAGCGCCGGGCGACAGCCCCCTCATCACCCTGGCCTGCGCCGACGCACTGGATGTGCTGTTCAAGCCGGGTTGGGCGGTCGAGGTCGTGGACATGGTGCGGCATGAGGTGACACGCAGCCACACCCCCGCCAGCCAGCGCATCGCGGCATGGGTCCGGGAACACGGCCTGCTCCTCGTGCCGACCCGGACCTTCCGCCACTACCTGGAGCGGGTGTCGCGCGGGCCATCGACGACAAGGAAATCCGACCTCGGGGAACTCGCCATCCAGGAGGCCATGCAGGAGTTCGCCCTGGCCAGTCCCCCCCGCACCGGCGTATTCCTGTTCGAAGACCACAAGATCGCCCGCGCCAGCTTTCTCCTGCCGGAGAACTGCCGCAAGGTGACCACGCGCGCCTTTCTGATCTTTCTGGAACAGCGGCGCTGGCTGGAATCGGCGACGGAGATCGAAAGGCGGGCGATTCTCAATGGCCGCAATTTCTCGCGCCTGCGGTTTCCGCCCGCGTGATCGTCACCATCAGGGTCTGCGATGGCTGCCGTGCCGTCGCGTGGAGTTCCGCGGCGCCGCGGAACGCGTGCCCGCGCCGCCCGGTTCGCGTGCCGGGGTGCGCGGCGCCATCACGGCTTCAGATCCAGCACCGGCGTGTCGGCGAAGGCGTCGATGTCATCGATCTCGATGACGTTGTCCCGCACCGACAGCACCCTGACGTGGCTCAGGGCGATGAGGTTGGGCCGGAACGGGGAGCGCGTGGCGAACACTCCGCGCACGGGCCGCTCACGATCGCCGCGGGGATGCACCTGCAGGATGGATCGCCCGGCGGGACTGTCGTTGCGGTCGAACCAGTACAGCACCCAGATCGACCTCAGCTCCTCGACGCCCATCAGCGCCGGCTGGTAGCGCTTGTCGATCACGATGAATGTCTTGCCCTCGGTCTTGCGGACCCATCCGACCGGGCTGATGGTGTAGGTGGGTGCCGCGTCCGGGACCGCCTCGGCCCGGGCCGGCGGACTCCATGCGGCGGCGGCGAGGCCGAGCAGCGCCAGGGCCGGGGCAAAGCCGGGCCGGGAGCGCCATTTCGTTCGTGCGTGTCGTGTCATGACAGGTCGTGCGCCGGGAATCGTCTGGACAGGGTGCGTCATGCGGCCCTGGCGCCGGATCAGCGTCACGGCCGCCTGCGCAAGTATCCGCGCCGGGGAGACGTCGTCAACCGCCGCACAACATGAAATATGCATGTATTGACACCCTCGCCGCGCGGGCGTAAGGTCACCGCGACATGTCGCCCATGCGGGCTCCATCACCAGTAGCGGGGGAGGGCGGCGTCGATTGCTCCTGAGCGAGACCCGGGGTGTGGCGCGTGGAAGATTTCATGATGGGACTCCGTGATCACGAGAGAGCGGAGGCTCAACCGGGCGGCGCTTTCCCTCGTCCTCGGGTCGTTGCAGCTACTTTCTTCGGCCTCCCGAAGGCACCGGCAGGGGCGACATGTCGCCGGAGCGAGTCGTGATCTGCCACAACTGCCACGCAGAGCTGCCTGTCTCGGCCGAGGCTTGCCCGAACTGCGCCTCCCGGGTTGCCAGTGCCCCCGCCGGGGAAGATGCACCGCGTGTCTGTCTGAATTGCACCCATGTGAACCGGCCACAAGCGCGCTTCTGCAGCAGTTGCGGGGTGGCGCTGGAACGGCAGGCGGAAACATCGGCACCGGCGTCCGCAGGCCCGTGGAGCGCCGGAAGGAAACGCCTGGCCACAACAATGACCGCCGGCGCGCTACTCCTCGCCCTGGGCAGCGGCGCGGCATACCTGCATTTCTCCGGTTTCACGGGAGACAGCCAGGAAACCATCGAGAACCGAATCAATGACGAACTCGCCAGGCGAGGGATGGACGCGATCTCGGTGAGCGTGACCCCCGAGTGGGAGGCCAAGGTCACCGGAAGCGCGAAGGATGCCGGCCAGAAGGACGCCGCCCTCGCCATGGTGGCGCAATTCCCGGACATCACCCGCGTTCGCACCGATGAACTGATGGTCAAGCCTCGTCCGGGCGCCCTGCGCGACTACATCGCGGACGGATTGGCGGAGGCGGGAATCGAGGGGCTTGAGATATCCGTGTCTGCGGACTACGCGGCCGTGGTTCGCGGGTCGGTGGCTTCGCGGGCTCAACTCGCCACCGCAGAAAAGATCCTGGAAGAAACGCCGCTGCTCACCCGGCGGTCTCTGGAGGTGTCCGTGCCGCCGACTCCGGTTGCTCCGGAATCGCTCCCGCCGGCAACGACCGCGCCCGATCCCTCGAAGCTCGAAGGCGATCTCAATCGAGCGCTGCGGCGAGCGGGATTTGGCAATGTCACCGCACAGGTCAACGACGACCTTTCCGTGGACCTCAAGGGCGTGGTGACCAAAACCGACGACAAGCAGCAGGCGCTCAAGATCGCGCGAAGCGGCGAAGGCGTGAGGGGCGTGAGGGATCTGGTATTCCTCGTCGAAGAATATTGATGCAATGGAAGAAGCGGCGATGCGCAGCAAGCAATCGTTCATTCTGCTGGCCCTGGTGGCGGGACTGCTGAATGGCTGCGCGACGGTATCCGAATTGGGGAAGAACATCGGCGACTGGACGCGCAAGACCTGGGGCGAAGCCCAACCGGCCGGGCACGCCGGCACGCGGGAAGAAGCCGTCAAGGAATACGCCTACGACGGAAAGCGGCCACTGCTGGAGGTTCGGGAGCACTTCCTGTCGCAAACCGAGCTGACGCCCGGTGAATCGCTTGACGTCACCATCCGTTACGCACTTCTCGCGCCGGATCCGGATGCGCCCATCGTCGTGACGGAGAGTCGCACCCTGCTCTTCGGACGCGACGGCATCGAACTCAACAGAAAGGAGATCGCCCGTTCGCAGGGAATCGTCAGTTCGTCGGTGCGACTGACGTTGCCGCGCGGGCTGTCGAAGGGCAAGTACGCGCTGGTGACGACCCTGATCGCGGCCGGGATCGAGAAGAAGAGCATCACGGAAGCATTCGTGGTCCGTTAGTCACGGCACCAGTACCTCGCCGTACACGCCGACTTTCCAGCGCCGCGGCGGCGCCGAGGCCGGGCGCACGCCGGAGCCTGGCCTCTCATCGCTCCATCCGGCTCACCCACACTTCCGACAACAGGCGAACCATGAGCGACATTGCCACCACCCCCGAACCGCCCTACTACGCAGTCATTTTCACCAGCCTGCGCACCGAGGGCGATCTCGGCTATGCCGGGACCGCCCGGCGCATGGTGGAACTGGCGCAGGCCCAGCCCGGCTTCCTCGGCATGGAATCGGTGCGTGACGGGATGGGCATCACCGTGTCCTACTGGTCGAGCCTGGAGGCCATCCGCGCCTGGAAGGAAAACGCCGAGCACCGGCTGGCGCAGCAGCGCGGGCGGGACTGGTACCGCGGCTTGCGCGTGCGGGTGTGCCGGGTGGAACGGGAGTACGGCTTCTGAACGCAGGTGATGGTGCCGTGGCGGCGGAGCCCTTCCATGCACCCCGGCACCCGGCCGCAGGCGCGGGGCGGGTGCCGGTGCGCCCGTACGGCACCCGGCCGGTCACAGGTCGGACAGGCGCCACAGGCCCAGGGCCTTGTCGGAGAACTCCGCCTCGGCCACGCGCTCGACGATCAGCGCCGCGGGCCTGGGCCAGCCCCAGGGCGCGCGCTGGAAATTGATGGCGCGCCAGCCGCCGGTGGCGCAGTCGAAATTGCGCAGCTTTTCCGGGAAGGTGGTGGCCAGCAGCCAGGTGGCGCCGCTGCGCTTGATGTTGTCCATCGCCTGGCCAATCCGCGCGTCGCTGAAATGCACGAAGACGTCGCGGCACAGCACCAGGTCGGCCTGGGGCAGCGCCTCGGAGAGCATGTCGGCGACCACGAAGTCCACGCCCGGCCGGGCGAAGCGGGCGTTCTTCTCCTGGGTGGGGGCAAGGAAGTCCAGGCCGGTGTACCGAACCCCCGCCAGGTCGGCGTGGGACATCCAGGTGAAGTCGCCGCAGCCGACGTCCAGCACCGAGCGCACGTCGAACTGCTCCAGCACGCCGGGCAACTGCTGCGCAACCGCCCGGGTCTGGCGCGGCGTGGCGCCGTCCAAGGTGGAGCTGTCCGGGCCGAATTCGCCGCACTTCCAGTCGTAGATGGAGGAAAAGATCTGGTGTGGGCTCATGCCCTGGTAACGGGCGGAGACGGCGCGGACTTCGCGTTCGCGCAAGACGCTTTCGACACCGGGGAGCTTCTTGATCAGGGGCTTGAGTGCGACGAGCATGTTGTTGTGAGCCGGGCAGGAGTGTTTTGGGGAGGCAAAGGGTAGCGAATCGCCCGCCGCCTGGGGTGGAATTATTCCTCACTGCACGGGCCGGCAAGCATGACGCCCCATGCCAGGCCGCCGGCGGCTGCCCGTCCGGTGGGCCGCCGGCAAGGCAGTTGCCGGATCGCGTGTAAGGTTCGCCGCCCGCGGTCGGTCCAATCGGGCGACAGGCGAGGAAGAAGCTCCAGGGCCTGCCACCCCGATCTCAACAGGACAGCACGATGACCGTCCAATCCCTTGTCACCCGGCCCTACGTCCGGGCCGTCCGCGCTCGCGACCTCCTGGCGCCATTGCTCGACCTGGCGGTGTGCCGCTACGTCGGCTACGTCTTCTTCATGTCCGGCCTGCTGAAAGTCGAAACGTGGAGCGGCACCCCGTTCCTGTTCGAGAACGAGTTCGAGGCGCCCCCGTTGTCACCGCTGGCGGGCGCCTACCTGGGCACCGCGGCAGAGCGTGTCCTGCCGCTGTTCCATGGCGCCGGCCGGATTTCGCTGGACGCCTGGCTGTGCCGCCGCGCCGGCAGGGACCGGCTTGAGTAAGATCTTGCGGCCGCATCCGGTCTTATCGGTCAGAGGCAACGATTGAAAGACGTCATGTTCCAGTCCCCCGGCCAGCGACAGTTCGAACAGACGGCGCGCGCCTACAGCGCCGACCTCTACCGCTACGCCTGGTGGCTGTGCCGCGACCGCTTCGTCGCCCAGGACCTGGTGCAGGAAACCTTCGCCCGGGCGTGGAAGGCCTGGGGCAGCCTGCAGGACGCGGGCGCCGTGAAGAGCTGGCTCATCAGCATTCTGCGCAACGAGCATGCCCGGCTCTACGAGCGCAAGCGGCTGGACATCGCCGAAGGCGACCCGGCTGACTTCGAGCTGCCCTCGGCCGAACGGCCCGGCGCGCAGCTCGAACTCGAGGAGTTCGTCGGCGAATTGCCGCTCACCTACCGCGAACCCCTGCTGCTGCAGGTGCTGGGCGGCTACAGTTGCGCCGAGATCGCCGCGATGCTGGGCACCAGCGAAGGCGCCGTAATGACGCGGCTGACGCGGGCGCGGCACGCGCTGCGCGCCAACCTGGATGCCCTGGACCGCAAGAGGACAAGCCGATGAACTGCCTCGAATTCCGCCGCCACAAGCTGGCCGATCCGCGCCACCTGCCGCCATCGGCCGCCGCGCACGGCGCGGTGTGCGCCCCCTGCAGCGTCTTCGCCCGGCGGGTAGACGAGGACGAGGCCCGCCTGCACGCCGCCCTGCGGGTGCCGGTGCCCGAAGGACTGGCGGAGAGCGTGCTGCTCGCCACCGGCAGCGCGGCGCCCCGGCCCTGGCGCGTGCTGGCACTGGCCGCCACGGTGGTGCTCTCGGTGAGCCTCGGCGTGGAACACTGGAGCCGCATGCCCGATGGCGATCCGGCGCGGGTCGCCATCGCCCACGTGCTGGACGAGCCGGAGTCCCTCACCACCACCCGCAACCCCGATCCGGAGCATTTCCGGCAGGTGCTGGCCGATTTCGGCGGCCAGATGTCGGTGCCGCTGGGCCAGGTGCGCTTCGTCAAGCTCTGCCCGGTGCCCGGCGGCGTGGGCTGGCACATCGTCTTCGAGACCGACCAGGGGCTGGCCACCCTGCTGCTGGTACGCAGCCGCCAGGCGCCGGACCAGGCAGTGCAGTACGCCGGCGACGGCTGGGACGCCCTGGTGCGGCCCGGCGGTGCCGGCTACTACGCCATCGTCACGCCCTCGGAGCGCATCACCCGGGCCGTCGATGAGATGATCCGCCAGCGGGTGCGTTGGCGCACGTAAGGCGTCGGCCCTCGGCGGGACGTCCCGGCGCGAAAGCGGCCCGCATCGCCCGCAGCGAGAGATCACAAGAGGAGCACTTCATCCCAAGAAACCTCACTTGACGCAGAGAACGCGGAGAAGAAAGACGAGAACACAGAGCGTCACGAGGCAAGTCCCATCCACCCCACGGGTAAATGTCCGTTCTTGCCCTGCGGGTTCGGTGTCTCTGCGATCTCTGCGTTGAAAGAGGTTCAACTGCGGTTTCAACGATTATTCCACGGCCCCGTCGCAAGACGGATGGCGCGCCTGCGCGGCGGGCGCGCGGCATCCGCCCGCCCTTGCTGCGCTGCAAGAGCGCCGTGCCAGCCGGTACAATGACCCCATCAGGAAGCCTGCCGGCCCGGCCTGCAATGCCATGGCGGCGAAGGAGGCAGGTGCGCGCCGCGCGGGCGGCGGCGCCGAGATCAACCCCGAGGAATCCGCGGTGAGCGACAAGAAACCTGCATTCCCCCCCGGCCAGGAAGCCCTGCGCCCGGGCAACTTCATCCGCCAGATCGTCGAGGCCGACCTGGCCGCCGGCAAGCATGCGCAGCGCACCTGGGCCGGCCGCCCCGGCCCGGTGTCGGTGCAGGCGGCAGGCGCCCCCGACCCGGCGAAGATCCGCACCCGCTTTCCCCCGGAGCCCAACGGCTACCTGCACATCGGCCACGCCAAATCCATCTGCCTCAACTTCGGCCTGGCGCTGGACTACGGCGGCGCCTGCCACATGCGCTTCGACGACACCAACCCGGAGAAGGAAGAGCAGGAGTACGTCGATTCCATCCTCGACGCGGTGCGCTGGCTGGGCTTCGACTGGGCCGGGAACCTGTACTACGCTTCGGACTATTTCGACTGGATGTACGCCTTCGCCGAGTCCCTCATCCAGGCCGGCCACGCCTACGTGGATTCGCAGTCGGCGGAGGAAATGCGCGCCAACCGCGGCACGCTCACGGAGGCGGGGCGCCCGAGCCCCTACCGCAACCGCTCCGTCGAGGAAAACCTCGACCTCTTCCGCCGCATGAAGGCCGGGGAATTCGCCGACGGCGCCCATGTGCTGCGGGCCAGGATCGACATGGCCTCGCCCAACATCAACCTGCGCGACCCGGCCATCTACCGCATCCGCAAGGCCACCCACCACAACACCGGCGACAGGTGGTGCGTGTATCCCATGTACACCTTCGCCCACCCCATCGAGGATGCGCTGGAGAACATCACCCACTCCATCTGCACCCTGGAATTCGAGGACCAGCGCCCGTTCTACGACTGGCTGCTGGAGCGCCTGGCGGAGGGCGGCCTGCTCGCGCGCCCCCTGCCGCAGCAGATCGAGTTCGCCCGGCTCAACCTGAGCTACGTGGTGCTGTCCAAGCGCAAGCTCATTCAGCTCGTGGCCGACGGCCATGTGGATGGCTGGGACGACCCGCGCATGCCCACCATCGTCGGTGCGCGCCGCCGCGGCTACACGCCCGAGGGTTTCCGGCTGTTCGCCGAGCGCATCGGCGTGTCGCGGGCCGATTCGTGGATCGACTACTCCATCCTCGAAGACTGCATGCGCGAGACGCTCAACGAGTCGGCGCCGCGGCGCATCGCCGTGCTGGACCCGTTGAAGCTGGTGATCGACAACTTCCCCGACAGCCACACCGAGACCTGCCACGCCCCCAACCACCCGCAGAAGCCCGAATGGGGCAGCCGCGACATGCCCTTATCCCGCGAGTTGTGGATCGAGCGCGAGGACTTCGCCGAGGCCCCGCCCAAAGGCTATTTCCGCCTCTTCCCCGGCAACATGGTGCGGCTGCGCTACGGCTTCGTGGTGAAGTGCACCGGCTGCGAGAAGGACGCCGAGGGGCGCGTCACCGCCGTGCATTGCGAGTACTTCCCCGATTCGAAGAGCGGCACCCCCGGCGCCGACGGCTACAAGGTCAAGGGCAACATCCACTGGGTCTCGGCCGCCCACGCCCATGAAGCCGAAGTGCGCCTGTACGACCGGCTGTTTTCCGTGCCCTTCCCCGGCTCCCACAAGGGACGCCAGGCCATGGTGCAGTCCACCGCCGCGCGCCACCACCACGAGACGGAGGACGCGGAAGGCCACGTGCTGCCGGCGGAAGTGCCCGAGGAATACGACTGGCTGGACGACATCAACCCGCACTCCCGCCAGGTCGTGCGCGCCTTCCTCGAAGCATCGCTGGGCGACGCGCCGCCCGAGGCGCGCCTCCAGTTCGAGCGCCATGGCTACTTCGTCGCCGACCGGGTGGATTCACGCCCCGGAGCGCCGGTGTTCAACCGCGCCGTGACGCTGCGGGATTCGTGGGGCAAGGCCCAGAGTTGAGCGGGTCCGAGGGATATCGCCCATGCCGGTTATTTCCTACTTTTTCGGTATTTACATCCGCATGTATCACGGAGACCATTTCCCTGCGCATCTCCACGCCGAGTATCAGGGGCATGAAGCGCTGGTTGCCATAGACTCGGGAGAGATCATCGAGGGCCAACTGCCCAGGCGTGCCGCCCGCCTGGTCAAGGAGTGGTGCCTTGAGCATCACCTGGAATTGACGCAGGATTGGGATCTCGCACAGCGCTACGAACCGCTCAACAGGATTCCGGGAGCCGACAATGATTAAGATCGTACGCGCAGAACACCTCGAAGCCTTTAGCATCCGGTTATCCTTCTCGGACGGGACGGAAGGCGTTTTCGATGCCGCCGCCAGCCTGCTCCCTAAGAAGGGCACGCTCATCGAGCCACTGCGCAATCCGGATTACTTCCGCCGGTTCTTTCTCGAACTTGGCGCGTTGTGCTGGAAGAACGGTCTCGAACTCAGTCCGTCGGCACTCCACCGTGATCTGTCGGAGCAGGGCAAGCTTTCCTCCGCAAGACACGCTGCGTAGCCCCCGCGGCGACGGTTCCGAAACGGGCCAACCTCGCCGGATACGGAAGAAAGGTTGGCGGGCCGAAAAGTACCCGTCCCCCGGCGTCGAGCCACTACCGCTCCCGTAGAATGGGCGGGATGGACCCCGCTGACACCCCTCCGCCCTACGCCACCCTCACCCCCGAGGCCATCCTCGACGCCATCGAGAGCACCGGCCTGCGCTGTGACGGCCGCCTGCTGGCGCTCAACAGCTACGAGAACCGCGTCTACCTGGCGGGGCTGGAGGAAGACCCGGCGATGCGCGCGGCAACTGCCGTGGTGGCCAAGTTCTACCGCCCCGGGCGCTGGAGCGACGCCGCCATCCTGGAAGAACACGCCTTCGTCCAGGATCTGGCGGAACGGGAAATCCCCGCCGTGCCGGCCCTGCGCCTGGGCGCCCCGGCCAGGACCCTGCACACCCATGGCGGCTTCCGTTTGGCCGTGTTCCCGAAGCAGGGCGGGCGCGCACCGGAATTCGACCGCGCCGGCACGCTGGAGTGGATGGGCCGCTTCATCGCCCGCATCCACGCCGTGGGAGCCATCAGGCCCTTCCAGGCCCGCCCGACGCTGGACATCGCCGGCTTCGGCACCGAACCCCGCGACTGGCTGCTGGAGCATGCCTTTCTCCCGCCTGACCTGGTGGCGCCCTGGCGCGCCGCGGTGGACCAGGCGCTGGACGGCGTGCGCCGCTGCTTCGACCGCGCCGGAGACGTGGCGCACCTGCGGCTGCACGGCGACTGCCACGCCGGCAACGTGCTGTGGACCGACGATGGCCCGCACTTCGTCGATTTCGACGACGCCCGCAACGGCCCGGCGGTGCAGGATCTGTGGATGCTGCTCTGCGGCGACGGCCCCACGCTGGCGAGCCAGTTGCGCGAACTGCTGGCCGGCTACGAATCCTTCCGCGACTTCAACCGGCGCGAGCTCCATCTGGTGGAGGCGCTACGCACCCTGCGCCTCATCCACTACAGCGCATGGATCGCCCGCCGCTGGGACGACCCGGCCTTCCCCGCCGCCTTCCCGTGGTTCAACACCCAGCGCTACTGGCAGGACCGCATCCTGGAAATGCGCGAGCAGATCGCCCTCATGGACGATCCGCCGCTGCTGTCCGGGATCTGAACACCCCCAGGGGCTACGCCCGGGCGCCGCGAATGCTGCACTGCCGCTATTGCAGTGCAGATCGCACCGCCCCGTGCGCCGGCGTAGAGTCGTGCCCAACACGCCCCAACAAACGGGAAGGAAGGAGACGAGCATGGACACGAACAACCCGATCGGGTCGGTGGCCGACTGTTATGCCTGCGCGCTGATGATCGAGCGCGAGAGCGTGGCGCGCTACCGCGAATTCGCCGCGCATCTGGAGGATCACGGCAACCGGGGCGAAGCGGAGCTGTTCCGGCGGCTGGCGCGCACCGAGGCCGAACGCGCCCAGGCGCTGGCGCAGGAGGTGGCGGCGGGCGAACTGCCCAGGCTGCGCCCCGAAACCTGGAGCTGGCTGGACGATGCCCCGCCCGAGGCGGTGTCGCACGAACTGATCTTCCACCTCATGACGCCCCACGACGCGCTCAAGATCGCCATCGGCGCGCAGCGTCGGGCACGGGAGTTCTTCGAGATCGTGGCGCGGGACACCTCCGACCCGCGCATCCGCACCCTGGCGCTGGACATGAGCCGGGACGAGGATGAGCAGATTCGCGCCATGGAAACGGCCCTGGCACACGCGCCGCGGCCGTTCCGATTCGTGGAGGAGGATTTCCTTCCCGGGTTGATGCACTAGTCGGCAGACAACGAGATCCGGACGGTTTGGTGGGAGCGGGCGAGCGCGCTCCCACATCCATCGGATTCAAATCGACCGCCCGCTGGAATCAGAAACGCTCGTCCGTCCCCAGGTAGCGCCACTGCCCCAGCGGCAGCGCGCCCAGCGCGATGGCGCCGATGCGCACGCGCTTGAGGCCGCTCACCTTCAGTCCCACCAGTTCGCACATGCGGCGGATCTGGCGCTTGCGGCCTTCCCGGAGCACGAAGCGCAACTGGTCTTCGTTCTGCCAGCTCACCCGCGCCGGGCGCAGCGCGCGCCCGTCCAGCGACAGGCCGTGGTTCAGCAGGCGCAGGCCCTCGTCCGACAGCCGGCCGCTCACCCGCACCAGGTATTCCTTTTCGATCCGCGAGTCGTCGCCGATGAGCTGGCGGGCGATGCGCCCGTCCTGGGTGAGCACCAGCAGGCCGGTGGAATCGATGTCCAGACGCCCCGCGGGCGCCAGGCCCTTGAGTTGCGCGGGGTGGAACGCCGCCCCGCCGCCCTCGGCCCAGCGCGTGTCGGGGCCGATCAGGCTCACCGCCGGCGTGAAGCCCGGCTCCGGCTGCCCCGAAACGTAGCCCACCGGCTTGTGCAGCAGGATGGTGACGCGGCCGGCCTGGCGCGCGTGCGCGGCGCGCGTGATGTGGATGCGGCAGTCGGGATCGACCCGCACCCCCAGTTCGGTCATGCGCTGGTCGTCCACGAACACCCAGCCGCGCTCGATGAACTCGTCGGCCTCGCGGCGCGAGCACAGGCCGCGGCTGGCCATGAGCTTGCTGAGGCGGATGCCCCGGGTTTCGTCCATGGAAGGGAGTGGGTCCGGTGACGCGCGCCAGGCTGGTGGATCAGGCCACCGCCAGCAGTTCCACCTCGAACACCAGCGTGGCGTTGGGCGGAATCACGCCGCCGGCGCCACGGGCGCCGTAGCCGAGTTGCGGCGGGATGGTGAGCTTGCGCACGCCGCCCACCTGCATGCCCTGCACGCCCTCGTCCCAGCCGGCGATGACGTGGCCGCGGCCCAGGGGAAAGGAGAAGGGGTCGCCGCGGTCCTTGCTGGAATCGAACTTGCGCCCGTCGGTGAGCCAGCCGGTGTAATGGACCTGGACGTGCTGGCCGGCGCCGGCGGTGTCGCCGTCGCCCACGGTGAGGTCTTCGATGATCAGGCCGCTGGGCGTTTGGGTGGTGGACATGGGGGATCCCTTCTGTTGGGTGATGGGCGAATGGCGAGTCAGGGGGCGAGTTTAAGCGAACGGCGCCATGCCTGGGGCCCCCCCTGTGGGAGCGGCTATGGGATCTCCCGCAGGGCGCGGATGCGGTCCCCGGACGCGGGATGGCTGTCCAGGTATCCCGTCTCGCCGCCTTCAGAGGCGGCACGGCGATGCGCAGCCTCGAGCCGCTCCAGCATGCCGGACAGAAGCAGCGGCGAAAGCCCGTTGGCCCGCAGCCAGCGCGCCGCCCAGGCATCCGCCTCGCGCTCCATGTCGCGGGAGTAGCGGGCCTGGATCAGCACCGTGGGCGCGGCGGCCAGCAGGGTGCTGACGTCGCCCACATACCAGGTCATGAACAGCGCCACCATCGATCCCTGCAGCACCAGCCGCAGGCCGTGGCGCTCCTGCACGTGGCCCAGTTCGTGGCCCAGCACGGCCATGACCTGGTCGTCGTCGGCGGCCAGGGCCAGCAACTGGTCGGTGACGACGATGCTGCCGTCGGGCAGCGCGAAGGCGTTGGCGCCCAGGCGCCGGCCGTCGCGAAACAGCACGCGGTGCGGGATCTGCGCCCCCTCCGACGCGGGCATGGCGGCGAAGCGGGCGGCCAGGTCCCGGGTACGGGGTTCGGGCAGGGCGCTGGGTCCGAGCAGGTGGGCATCCAGCACTTCCAATACCTGTGCGGAAAGCTCCTGGCCAACGGCCTCGGGGATGCTGGGCGCCACCCACTGCGCCGCCAGGGGCAGGGCGAAGCGCCAGATCCCCAGCGCCAGGAGCGCGACGCCGATCACCGCCAGCGCCACCGCCCGCGGCGCGAACTGCCAGCGCACGTGGGCGCGGTCGCGGTGGCCGGTGGCCGCCAGCAGGCGGGCCAGGGCGGCGTGGTCGCGCACCTCGCAGAAGGCGCCGTCGGCAAAGGTGATCAGCCGCGGCGCCGCACCCATCGGCTCGGAGATGCGCAGGCTGGCCAGCGGCGCGCTGCGCTGCACGCCCTCGCCCGTCACATGGGCGACGCCGTCCTCGACCTGCAGCGTCACCTCGAAGCGGCGCGCGCTGCGGCCGTCGTGGTAGTGGGCGGGAACCTCCGGCGCGGCGCTCACAGTGTCAGATCGACGTCGAACATCTCGGCGGCCTCCTCGCCGGTGGCGGCCACCGCCTGCTGCGCTCCGGCGGTGAATTCCTCCAGGCTGCCGGCGGCGATCACCCGCACGCTTTCGAGCCGGTACCTGGCCACCCGCACCGCCGCGAACGGCTGGAACAGGCCCAGGGTGAGGACGATGGCAAGGAAGTTGGTGCCAATGATGGCGAACAGCCGCAGCGGGCGCACCCGGCTTTCGAAGCGGTGTTCTCCCAGGCGGGTGTGGTTCCACATCAGGTTCTGCAGTCTCGCCGACACGAAGGACCACACGAACAGCATCGCCAGGCCAAGGACCGCCAGCGGCAACACGGTCATCTGGCCCAGCGTGGCGCGGAAAGCCCCCTCTCCGTCCCCCGCCAGGCCGCGCAGCACCGGCACGGCCACCATCCCCGACACCACCAGCACCCCAAGAAAGATCAGCCCCGCCGCGATGTAGATGCCATAGAACGGGCCCACCTCGCCGTGGAAGGAAAACCGCGTCGCGCCGAGCCGCGCATGGTTGCGCTGGTAGGCGGCCATGCGCTGGTGCCAGAAGGGGCCGAGCAGGTAGAAGCTGATGGCGGTGAGCAACGGCCACAGCAGGAAGACGCGGTAGCCGCCGGCATCGGTGCCGTCGAAACCGAAGCGCAGCCCCCGCCAACTGGTGTTCCAGGCGCGGAAGCGCAGCGAGCGCACCAGCAGCCACGGGAAAACCGCCGCCAGCGCCAGGAAGACCACCGCCCCGAACAGCGGCGCGAACTGCGTGGAGACGTTGTAGAGCACCAGCAGCGCCAGGGCCAGCAGCCGCCCCTTGAGGATGGCCACCGGCGAACCGTGGTAGTCGAAGGCCGAGCCCGCCAGGGAGGTGTTGCGGTAGAAGTACTGCAGCCGCCGCACCTTGGCCCAGGCGGAGTAGATGCCCAGGGTGAGCACCGTGAGCAGCAGATTGACGATCCAGATGCCGAAGTACTCGGCGCCACGCCCGGTGAAGCTCAGCGGCAGCGGTTCGCCCGCGGCAACGGAATCTGCGGGTGCTTGCTCCAGGTCGGACGACGCGGCGGCGGACATGACCCACTCCGGCATGAAAGCCGGCAGTATAAGGATGTCCTGGCCGCCGCCGCCGTCAGGTGCTTCACGATCCGGTGCGCTCCCGTGCATCCGGCGGGAGAAGTCGCATTCACTCCGGCAGGCAGATCTGGCCGCGGCGCGCGGCCACCGCGGTGCGTACCGCCAACAACGCCACCACCACCGTCAGCACCGCCAGCAAAGCCCCACCCAGCCAGGTGAAGAAGGCCTCGCCGCTGCGCACGCCCATCACCAGCGTGGCGATGGTCATGGCCGCCAGGGGAAAGGAATAGGCCCAGGCGGAGATGAAGAACGGCAGGCGGAAGAAGCGTGCCGCGTTGGTGGCCAGCAGCAGCGTCAGGAACAGCGCCGTGTGGTAGAGGATGCGGGCGAAGGCGTCGAGCTGGTCGGTGAGCGCCACGTAGGCGATGAAGCCCACCGAGGGCGGCGCCAGCAGGATGAAGAGCGTGGGCGCGAGGCGCTGCGGCAGCGGCTCGTGGAAGAACAGGCGGTACATGACGATGGTCAGCAGCACCAGCCAGAACACCAGCCCGACGCTGAAGAAGAACCACGACACCTCCGGCGGCGCGAAACGCACCCCCGCCACCGGCACGATGATGTTGCCCACCACCGGGATGAACCAGGCCGGATTGGCGTGCTTGATGTCGTAGTGGGTGTGGTGGATCCAGCCGCTCATGATGCTGAGGGTGAAGGCGAGGTGCAGCGCCGCCCCCGCCATCCACAGCACGGCCGCGATGCCCGGCGCCTCGTCGGCCCACAGGATGGCCAGCAGCAGGATGCCGATGGAGATGGTGGGAAAGAAATTCACCCGGATCGGGTGCGCACGCTCGGAGCGCACCGCCTGCGGATGGCGCACCAGCTTGGCCGCATAGACGGCGGCAAGGAAGACGAACAGCACGCTCACCACCACCGCCAGCACCTGCCACACCAGCGCCGGCAGGCCGAGCACGGCGTGAGCCACGGTCGTCATGCGGGGATCTCGAAGCGGCGACGGGTCGCGGAAGTGGGAGGATAAGCAAATGCTGATATTTGGTCCACCCTTTCCCCCATGCATTGATCGGAGCAGATCCGTCGGGATGAAGGCCTACGCGGGAGGAACGCTAGGCCGGCGGTCAGGGGCTAGCGCGTGACGGTCGTGCCCGTCTTGCGGTAATCGTCCAGGCTTTCCGGCGGAAACGCCCGGCTGAAGAGGATGGGCGTGATGAAGGTGGTGAAGATGCCCATCAGCACCAGGGTGGAGAAAATCCCGGCGTTGATGAAGCCCTTTTCGTAGGCGATGCTCGCCACCACCAGCTCCATCACGCCGCGGCCGTTGAGGATGCACCCCAGGCCCAGCGCCTCCCGGCGCGACATGCCCACCAGTCGCCCGCCCCACACCCCCGCGGCCATCTTGGTCACCACCGACACGGCCAGCACCGCCACGGCGAACACCACCGAGTCGATGGCATGGATGTCGAACTCCAGCCCCAGGTAGGCGAAGAACACCGGCGCCAGGAAGCCCCCCGTTACCGATCCCAGCGTCTTCTGCAGCTCGTTGTAGCGCGAGGCGAGAAAATGCCGCTGGTCGAGCAGCAGCGCGCCGAAGAAGGCGCCGATCACGAAATGGAAGCCCAGCATCTCGCTGACCCAGCCGAAAATCAGCACGAACAGCACCACGATGCCAAACAGCGCCTCGGCACCGAAGTAGCGCACCAGGGTCTCGGGGACCACGTGAATGCTCGCCCCCCGGCGGTGAAGGAATTCCAGGGTCCAGTTGAGCGCCAGAACGAAGCCGGCCAGCAGTGCCAGCTTGCCGGTGGCCACCGCCACCGTCGTGGCCACGGCGCCGAAGGTGGGCTGCGACGGCACCCCCAGCACCACGCCCAGCACCAGCAGCGCCGCCACGTCGTTGACCACCGCCGTGGCCACGGCGTAGCGGCCGATGGGCGTGTCGAGGATGTCCAGGTTCTCCAGGATCTTCAGCGCCACCGGCAGCGCGGTGATGGAGATGCACAGGCCGAGGAACACCGTGCGCATGGCATCCAGCCCGAACAACTGCCCCACCAGCCCACCGCCCAGGAAGGGGATGACGAAGCCGATGGCCGCCAGCAGCAGCCCCCTCCCCCGCATGGCGCCGAGGATGTGGCCGATCTTCATCTCCAGGCCGGCGGTGAGGATCACCAGGAACACCGCCAGCTCGGAGATGCCCGCCAGCGCCGGGTTCGGACGGATGAGGTCGAGCACCGCCGGGCCCAGCAGCACGCCTGCGAGGATTTCCCCGATCACCTCCGGCTGGTTGTAGCGCGCGAACAGCCTGCCGAACAACCGGGCGACGACGATCAGGACGAGAAGGCTGGAAAGCAGGGACAAGGCGGGCTCCGGTTGCTGAAAACCGCAGCGGGGCGGACGGAGCCGGCCCCCGCTGGACCTCGGAGCGCGCAATTATACCGGGCCGGCGTTGCAGCCCTCTGACGGAGCGCCGGGTCGCGCACGCCCGCCTACCAGAAACGCCAGCTCCCCGTGGCCACCACCCACACCCCCAGCACCAGGTTGGTCACCGCGTGGCCGGCCACCGCCAGCCACAGGTGGCCGCGCCGGTACAGCCAGGCGTAGGCCGCGCCGGCCTGGATGCCGGCGAACCACTCGTTGTGCTCCAGGCCGAAGATCACCGAACTCCACAGCACCGCCCGCAGCGTCATGGCGCGCGGGTCCGCCTCCAGGAAGCGCGGGTGGTCGATCCAGCGCAGGATGAAGGAGCGCCAGAACAGCTCCTCCATCACCGGCACCACCAGCGCCGCGCCAGCGATGCGCACCGCCACCAGGGCCAGGTCGAGCCGACCGTCGGCGCCGCGCGGATCGAAGCCGCCAGGCTCGTCGCTCAGCACCAGCCAGCCGCCGGCCAGGTTAACCCAGGCGACGAACACCCCCAACCCCACCGCCACGGCCAGCAGCCACTCCCGCGCCGCGGGGGCCGGCGGCAGGCGCAGTTCCCGGTAGTGGCGGGCGAAGGCCAGCAGCAGTACCGCCACCGCCGCCACCCGCAGGCCGTAGAGCCAGCGGCCATCGGCGAGTCCGAACCACTCGGCGGGCCTGTCGCCCAAGGCGAGAAAGAGCATGTAGACGGCGAAAGGCGCCGCGCGCAGGAGCCAGGGAGCCGTGGTGTTCATGGACATGGATGGGAAATCGGACGTTCGAATGGATGTGGGTGCTGATTACAACCCGTCCAGCGGACTCACCACCCCACGGCCGCCGCGGTTGAGCACATGAGTGTAGATCATGGTCGTCTTCACATCCGAATGGCCGAGCAATTCCTGCACCGTACGGATGTCGTATCCCGACTCCAGGACGTGGGTGGCGAAGGAGTGCCTCAAGGTGTGCACCGTCACCGGCTTCGCGATCCCCGCCTTGGGCAAGGCCGCCTTGACCGCCCGCTGAATGCGCTGCTCGAACAGGTGATGCCGGCGCACCACTGCCGAACGCGGATCGCTGGCCAAGCCCGGCGCTGGCCAGACCCAGAACCAGTTCCAGGACAGGCCGGCGCGGGCATACTTCCGTTCCAGTGCATCCGGCAGCCACACACCCGGGAGCGCTGCCGCGCGATCGGCAGACCACAGGGCGTGGGAGGCCGCCAGCCGGTGGCGCAGCACACCCCCCAGGCTGTCGGGCAGCATCACGATCCGGTCCTTGCCGCCCTTGCCGTCGCGAACCAGAATCGCCCGCCGTTCGAAATCCACATCCTTCACCCGTAACCGCAGTGCCTCCATCAGGCGCAGACCGGTACCGTACAACAGGCGCACCACTTCGCCTTCGACGCCTTCGACCGCCGCCAGCAGGCGCGCGGCCTCGGCCCGCGACAGCACGGTGGGCACCCGCTTGCGCACCTGTGGCCGGCCGATGTCGGCCAGCCACGGCAGATTGATTCCTAGAACCTCGCGATACAGGAACAGCAGGGCCGACAGGGCCTGATTGTGCGTGGAAGCCGCTACACGCCTCTCCGCTGCAAGCCAGCCCAGAAACCGCTCTACATCGGGTGCCCCCAGTTCCAGTGGGTGACGCAGGCCGGAGAAGCGCACGAACGCCCGGACCCAGTAGACATATTGCTGCTCGGTTCGTATGCTGTAATGCTTGTAGCGGACGCGCTCCCGAACCTGGTCCAGGAGGCGCACGGAACGCGAGGCAGGCGCAGGAGTGTTTGGCGGCGTCTGGATACT